>NZ_CP119392.1:2859920-3476150 GCF_029224025.1 Rhodanobacter sp. AS-Z3 | reverse complement strand
CGGTGCTGGTACGTCACGTGGAGATGTTCCAGTGGCGCGAGATCAAGGTTGGCGACAGCGTGCACTATGAGCTGGATTGGGTGGATCACCTGCTGGACGCGGGCCACTTTGTCGATCGCAAGGGGCACGCCAATCCGGTGGGTTTTCCGGTCAGCGGCAAGCAGTTCGATGCGGGGCTGGTGCAGGTTGGCGGCTTCAAGCTCGGGCCGATCCTGTTGCATGGCATGCCCGGTACATCCCGGCTGACGCCCGACATCACCGCGTTGCCAGACAATCTGGCAGCAAGTTTTACGCGATACCAGAACTATCTGGTAACCAGCGCCAAGCCGGGTGATCCGCGTCTTGGTGATGTGCGTGTCAGCTGGGACGAGGTGCCGTTGCAGCAGATGACTTTCGTCGGACGCATCGACGGCGATCGACTGGTGGCAGCGACCGACGCGGCCGATGGCAAGGGTTACGTGGTGCAGTTGGGCAATGTGCCGGTGCTGGATATCTTCCCGGACCTGCCGGTGCCGCCCGAGTTTGTGTGGACCTGGCGACTACTGTCGGTAGTGCTGGCGTCGTTGGGTGCGTTTGCGCTGATCGCAGCCAAACGTGGTCGTGGTGATCCGCAGCTTGCGGCGGGTCTTGGCGCCGCGGCCGTCGGCGCGGTTGCCAGCGTGCTCTGGCTGCACGCTGACACGACCGTCATGGGTGGCTGGTTGGCGTTTGTGCTGGCGGGCTTGGCGCTGGTGACCTGGCGACTGTACCGCCTGCGTTGAGTTTTTGCCGGGTCAGCGGCCGTGCTCAAGGCAGGCAAACCTTCAGCTCTCGATGAGCGGCAAGACGCAGCAAGCGCTGCGTCTGCTTCAGCGGCGAACGCTCAGGAGGTCTTGTGCTTTTCGCCTGCCGAGGCGAACACCTGATCGGCCCACTGGGTTGCGCTGAGATACACCGTGGCCATGCGCAGGATACGTTGCGGCGCAGCGCGCTCGCTGGTCATTTCGCCAGCTTCCCAGGTAATGATTTCTTTCAGCAGGGCGCCGAACGGACCGCTGCGATCCATCAGTGCGCCGCTGACTTCCGGCGCCAGCGTCAAATGGCTCAGCAGGAACTCCATCGGCGCGCACATCAGGGTGTCCAGCAGAGAGAACAGACCGACGGTAAACGCGGTTTGCGGGCCGCCGTCGGGCATGCCGGTCGCCAGCTTTTCGCACATGTGGGCACGGATCATGGCTGCGCGCAGCAATTCCGGCGGCTGGTCGTCCAGGCCGCAGAGCGACATCGTCTCGATCCAGTTGCGCATGCGTGTCACGCCGAAGAAGATCGCTGCCTGCTCGACCGACTTCAACTGACGCGGCAGGCCGAAATAAGCCGAGTTCACGCAGCTCAACAGTTTGTAGCTCAGCACGGCGTCGTCGCGGATGATCGCGCCCAATTCCACTGGGCCCGGATTGACTTCCTGCAGGGCGCCCATCAAACGCAGAATACTCATGCGGTTGGCGGTGAGCACCGGAATGGCAACCGGTTGGGGAATCAGCAAATAGCGGCCCTGGATGGCCTGCACGGGCAACGCAAGGCAGCGCTCGTAGGTTTCATGGTCGTCGACGTGACCGATCACCACGCGAATACCCCGAGCATGCAGCGACTCGGTGCGCGCCTTCATCACGTCCGGCTCAAGCTGGCTGGCGTCCAGTCGGACCATCTGCGCCATCTGCAGCAAGCCCTGCAAAGACAGGCTGGCTTCCAGGTCGGTATCGCCGGCCTCAAGAACAAACTGACAGCCACGCTCAGCCATGCGCTGGAGACGCTTCATCAATTCGGGATCATTGGCCACCGAGGGCTGCAATACCAGGCCGAGGCGTGGCTGATGCAGCAAAACGTCGGAATCTTCGGGCAGCAATTCCGCTGGCAGATTCAGAAACGCACGATTGCCGCGAACCAGTCGCGTCATCGAGCCATCGGTGATGGTCGACAGAACACTGCGCAACAGACTTTCTTCATCGCCCGGTTCGCGGTGGAACAGCACTTCATAAGCGAACAGATTGCGTTCGCGATCGAGCATGGGTGTACGCAGTACCGGCAGTGGGGTGGATGACGGTGTTCCGGTGGAACCCTGGCCACCCGTAGCATGCAGAGAGGAGGTGCTGGAAGGGACGTTGCGTGGGGTGCTCATGATCGGTCATCGCTGTCGGTGCGAGCGCGGGGAGGCAGCTTCGCTATCGGTGGAGGAGCGGCCTGTGGGGACAGGGGGCAGGGGTCGATGTTACATGCCCGAATCACGCCGCTGCCAGCACCTGCGAACGCAAGCTGGCACGCATTTCTCCCGAGCGCCCATAGATGGCGCTTTCACCGACATGGCCGGTCAGGATGGAGAGTGCCTGCCGCACCTGGATCAACCGTTGGTTGACCGTGCTTCCGTTGCGCTGGTTGAGTGCATGACAACGCGCCAGCGACTCCATCACGCGGGTCCATTCGGGCTGCAGCGCAGCTTGCCTGGACGGCTGCTCACGGCTCAGTTGCAGACGCTCGACATCCAGCTGTTCCAACTGCTGCATGATGGTTTGCTTGTTTGTACCGGCTTCGTCCAGTGCTTTGGGATCGCCGCTGACCAGCGCAGCACGCTCGGACTCCAGCACGGCCAGTAGTTGGTCAGTCGCTCGCTGCATGTCGTCCAGAACGGACGCAAGGGCATCGTTCAGTTCGTGCTGCAGCACAGTGTTCATGCCTTGCCGATGCCCCCGAGCTGGTTGTCCATGGCGAGCAAGCGGTCGGCAATCCGGCCAGCATCAATTTTGTAGCTGCCATCGGCCAGCGCACGCCGCACCTGCTCGACGCGATTGCCATCGATCGGGGAGGCATCGCCCTGGCGGGAAGCTTCCTGCAGTGCCCGTGCGGAGTCGGTCAGTTTGAGCTGATCGATCCCGTTCGCCGAGGTTGCGCCGCCATCGATCGCGGCGGAGGCACTGGCGGAGGAGTTGCCATCGGCCTTGCCGGCAGCCTTGCTGCTGGACGGCTGAAGCTTCGGCAAGCCATTGTTTGTAATGGTCGTATTCATGGTTTCAATTCCACTGGGTATTGCCCTGTACTTTAGTGATCGGCTGATTCCATGGAAACTTTAGGGCTGCGCCAAAAGATCGACAGCGACATGATAAATGTGTCTGCATTCATGGTAAGGCCACCACCACACCAGGCGCACTCACCATGGCGTCAATCACCCGGCCCGAATTGGCATTGCGTACCCGCAGGCGAGCCCCGTTGTCGCCGCTGCCCAGGGCAATGCCGTCGGCACGCACCTGAACGCCGTCCAGTTGCGCCAGCATTTGTACGTGGTCGCCTGCGCGCACCATCCGCCGCCCGCCCAGCGTGGCGGGGTTCAATACGGTTCCGCGTGCCACGGCGCGCGCCAGCGATCGGCCCGCGACCTGATCCAGGTTCTCAAGATAGCCGTAGCCAAGTTTGGTCACGTCGCGTTCTTCGGCATGGACATCGGTGACACGGATGCCGTCGCCACGCAGCAGTGCGCGGCTGCTCACCAGCACATTGCGAAACAACTGCAATTGGATCGGCACGCGGACGGTCCAGCCACCGTTGTCCGGGCATTGCACCGCAACCGTCATGCGGGAGCGCGGCTGTGTCTGGTCGGAAATGAGTGCATGCAGTGGCTGCGTGCATGCGGCCAGCTGCAATCGCGTGTCCAACGGTTCGGTCGTGACTTCGATCCGACCGGCCGGGGCGGCGTAATGCTCGCGTACGGCCTGTTCAGCGGTGGCGCGTATCTCGGTCAATAATGGTGTGCTGTTGCCATCCATCGCGGACGCCACGACAGGCAGGCTCGTCAAGGCGAGCAAGGCCAGTCCCGCGAACGCGCTGGAAAGCTGCTTGATCATGCGTCAGCCAGCAGCGCGCCAAGATGGGTCAACAACGCGTCTCGGCCGGCTTCAATTTTCTGCACCAGTTCACCGGCCTGGGCCAACTGGCCTTCTCCCAGCAGGGTAACGAAACGACTGCTCTGCTCGCCCAACTGGGTGCCGGCATCCTTCAATGCGGGAGCCGCTGCCGCACCGCGACGCAGCAGCACCAGCCGATCCACACTGCGCATGAGTGCACTGGTGTCGAACCAGCGCCGATCCAGCGCCGCCGGGTCTACCAAGGCCAGTTCCATCCCCTGACGCAGGTTGAGCGCGGACTCGCGCACGGTGAGGCTGAGGCTGGCGGCGTCGTTGCCACTGGCGCCTTCCATCCAGTCCAGCCCCAGTCGATGGGCGAGCAGTGCTGCGCGATGCAGCGACTCGGCCTGACGCCGGGCC
The DNA here is from genome assembly GCF_029224025.1 of Rhodanobacter sp. AS-Z3. NCBI lineage: Bacteria > Pseudomonadati > Pseudomonadota > Gammaproteobacteria > Lysobacterales > Rhodanobacteraceae > Rhodanobacter > Rhodanobacter sp. AS-Z3. The sequence goes on along the minus strand of NZ_CP119392.1, from coordinate 3,471,861 downwards.
TCGCTGCTGCGGCGCTGCAACGCGCCGAGCGCGGTTTGGGTGGTAGTGGCGCGTGCATGCTGGGCGTCGTGCCCTTGCTGCAATCCGTGAATGCGTTCGCCGGCAGCCTGCAAGGTGGCGCTGCCTTCGTCCAGCAAGCTGCCCGACTGGCTGACCTTGGCCTGGGCGCGCTCAAGATGTTGCAGGCCCTGATTCACGTCGCCGTCCAGCTGCAGCGAGAAGTCGCCGATGGAGCCGGTAACGGTTTCAATTTCGGTGGTGGTCTGCGCGGTCTTCTCGGCAAGTTGCTTGACCTCGTCGGCGACCACCGCAAAACCACGCCCGGCATCGCCGGCGCGGGCAGCCTCGATGGCTGCGTTCAGCGCAACCAGATTGGTCTGGTGGGCAATTTCCTGCACCGTCCCGGTCAGCTTGCGGATCTGCGCCACCTGTTCGGCCAGTTTGCTCTGGTTGCGATTCATGGCCGTCAGTGCGGTACGCATCAATCGCAACTGGCCGTCCAGCTCCTTGATGCCGCCGGTGCCGGCAGCGCCAGCCTGGCCGGCCTTGTCCAGATCGGCACCGACTTGTTGCAGTACCGTCGATATCCCGGCACTGCCCTCCGTCAAGCGATCGACGCCGCTGCGGCTGTCGGCGGCGGCCTTTTCCATCGCGGCCTGTTCGCGCGCCAGTTGCTGCACAGCTCCGAGTACCAGGCCTTGTTGCTCCATCGTCTGGGTTGCCACCGCTGCCGGTGGTCGGCTGGCAACGCGGGCCAGCAACGGCGCCAGCGCTTGCGCGGCGCGCGGATACTTGCGTCGCAAGACGGCCACTTCGGCGTCATTGCCCTGGGCGGCGGCCTCTACCAGTGCGGCGATATGCTGATTCCAGATCAAGCTCATGGGTTGGGCATCAACTTCTATAGAGGGAACTGAAGTTACATCGTCGAAAAACGTCAAAACTTGAGAAAGCAATCAACGTGCCACGATTTGCGCTAAAGCCGCTGTGTGTGCGGTCGATAGACCTTGCTGACGGTCGCGCTTGCGACAATGTATCCGAGGAGGCCGCATGAGCGGCTCATTGCTGGAAAAAGTGGAGCGACAGACACGCTTGGCCGGTCATAACCGGATCGCCATGCTGTTGTTCCGATTGGGCGACGAGCAACTCTTCGGCATCAACGTGTTCAAGGTGCGCGAGGTGTTGCGGCGGCCTCCGATGGAGCGCATGCAGGGCTTGCACGACCTGATTGCGGGCAGCTGCGATTATCGTGGGCAAACCATTCCGGTGATCGATCTGGCCGCTGCGCTGGGTTATCCGCCGTTGCGCGATGTCGATTCCGCTCATTTGATGGTCACCGAGTTCAGTCGGTCGATGCAAGGTTTCCTGGTTGCCGATCTGCAGCGGATGGTGCATTGCGATGGCGAAGCGATGTCTGCGCCGGCCCCTTCGTTGGGCTTCGGTTCGCGCGTCAATGCGGTGACGCGTGTAGATGGTGCGCTGCTCGCTGTCGTCGACGTGGAACACGTGCTGGCTAGTATTGACTCGGCACCGGCCGAGCTTTCAGGCCAGCTGCAGCGAGAGGCAACCACCCGTTCGCTGGCGATGCGCCGGGTGCTGGTAGTTGACGATTCGGGTATTGCCCGGCGTCGGCTGGTGGCGCTGTTCAAGCAAATGGGCATCGATTGCCTGGTGGCCGGAGATGGCCGCGAGGCGCTGGAGCGGCTGCTTGATCTGGCCAGTAGCGACCCGGCGAGCCAGATCGAGCTGGTGGTATCGGATATCGAGATGCCGCGGCTGGATGGCTATGCGCTTACTCGTGCCATTCGCGAGACGCCGAGCCTGTGCAAGCTCAAGGTGCTGTTGCACAGTTCGCTCAGTGGTTTGTTCAACGAGGCCATGATCAAGGAGGTCAAGGCCGATCGGTTCGTGGCCAAGTTCCAGCCCGACCTGCTGGCTCAGGCCGTGATGGAGTTGCTGCCAGAGGTTGCAGCAGCCCCGACCGCGCCGAAGGCGTCAGCAGACTGACACCTTCGCCAGCTGTCGCCAAGGCGTCAACAAACCGTCTTCTTGCGTGATGTGCCCCTTGGTGGCCACCCTTCCGCGCACTAAAATGCAACGTAATCAATCACTTCTTCTTGCTGGCATGCAATTTGCCTTTCGCTTCGTGCGGCAACTGCACGCGGAGCGAAGTGATGATTCCAGGCACCGACAATCTATTTGGCATACACACCCAGGCGCTTGACCTGTGGCAGCGCCGTACCGAGGTGCTGGCCAATAATCTGGCCAATGCCGACACCCCCGGCTATCTGGCGCGTGATGTCGACTTCCGCAAGGTGCTCGCTGCAGCCAGCGGCCAGAGCGACCAGCTAACCCTGAAAACCGACACGCCCGGCCAGATTGGTTCGCTGGCGCAAGGGTCGGATGGCCAGCTTGCTGACAACGTGGCCTATCGCAGGCCGACTCAGCCGAGCATGGACGGCAACACCGTCGACGCCCAGGTCGAACAGGCCGCGTTTGCCGCCAATGGCGTGCACTACCAGGCGAGTCTGTCCTTCATTACCGCGCAGATACACATGCTGCGTACTGCCATCTCCGGGGGCTGAAGCCGATGTCACTCTTCTCCATATTCGATGTGGCCGGCTCCGGCATGGCTGCGCAATCGACGCGATTGAACACCGTCGCCAGCAACCTGGCCAATGCCGACAGCGTCTCCACTACGGCGCAGGGTGCCTACCGTTCGCGCGAGCCACTGTTTGCCACGATAAAAAATCAGCTGGATGCCGGCAACAAGAATGCCGTGGGCGAAGGCGTGCAGGTGCTCGGTGTCACCGAAAGCCAGGCGGCCATTCCCAGCCGCTACGAACCCGGCAATCCGTTGGCGGATGCGGACGGCTACGTCTATGCCAGCAACGTCAATCCGGTCGACGAGCTGGTCAACATGATCTCGGCTTCGCGCTCGTATCAGAACAACGTCGAGGTGATGAACACCGCGCGGCAACTGATGCAGAAAACGCTGGATCTGGGCAAGTGAGCCTTTTCCCGATGAACAAGCAGCAAGCATTTTCGAGGAACGCGACATGAGCGACATAGCCATTGGTGGACCTGCCACCAGCGCGACGCAGGCTGTTACTAAGGAGGCCAACAAGACAATGAACCAGGCCGACTTTCTGAGTCTGCTGGTGCAGCAAATGCGCAATCAGGACCCGACCAAGCCGACCGACTCGTCGCAGATGGTCAGCCAGTTGGCGCAGATCAACCAGGTGTCGGCCACGCAGGCCTTGCAGACCTCGTTCGACGCCTTGAGTAAGTCGATGCAGGGCAATCAACTGTTGCAGGCCAGCAGCATGGTCGGTCGCAGCGTGGTCGTGCCGTCAGCGGCGGGCACGTTGCAGGACGCGGGATTGGACGGTGCGGTGAACGTGCCGGCGGACGCCGGCGACGTGCTGGTGCAGGTCACCGATTCGGCTGGCAACGTGTTGCGCACCATCAACATGGGCCGGCCGCAGCAGGGGTTGGCTCCGTTCCACTGGGATGGCAAGGGCGATGACGGCAGCGCATTGCCCAACGGGGCCTATGGCCTCAAGGCACAGGTGGGCAACACCGCGGTGAATACCTACGTGAGCGGTCGCGTCAATGGCGTGGGCATGACCGGCGCTGACGGCGCTTATCTGGATGTGGACGGTTTTGGTGGGGTCCTGCTGAGTCAGGTCGCGCAGATCAATTGATGAGCCCCGCGGGCTCAAATACAGAGGAATTTTCCAGATGGCTTTCAATATCGCACTGAGCGGTCTCAACGCAGCCTCCAAGGATCTTGAGGTCACCGCCAACAACATCGCCAATACCGGTACGACCGGCTTCAAGGGCTCGCGTGCCGAGTTCGCCGAGCTGTTCAGCGCCGCTGGCCCCAACCTCAGCTCCAGCCAGGTCGGCAGTGGCGTACGCCTGACCAATGTGGCGCAGCAGTTCACCGCTGGCAGCATCGAGACCACCAACAACAGCCTGGATTTTGCGATCAGCGGTGAAGGCTTCTTTACCCTGAAGGATGGCAAGGGCTATTCCTATACCCGTGCCGGCGCGTTTCACAAAGACGCCAACGGCTTCGTCACCAATGCCAACAAGCAGCGCCTGCAGGTATATCCGCCGACGCCGAATGGTTTCGACAACAGCACCATGGTCGATCTGCAATTGCTTACCGCGCAGAACGCGGCCAAGGCCACCGACACCGTACAGATGTCAGTCAATCTGCCCTCTGATGCGACGGCGCCGCTGACTCCATTCGATCCGCTCAACGATCCGACCAGCTACAACCAGTCCACGCCGTTTACCGTGTACGACTCGCTAGGTGCCACCCACAACGGCACCGTGTACTACGTCAAGGATGCGGCGGCCAACACGTGGAATGCCAACCTTTACGTTGATGGCGTATCGGTCGGCCCCGCGCAGCAGCTCACTTACAACAGCAGTGGCGGACTGTTGGCCCCCGCCAACGGCAAGTTGGCGTTCCCCGCCGTGGTGGTCAGTCCGGGATCGACCCCCTTGCAGCTGACCCTGGACATGGGCACCTCAACCCAGTTCGGCAACGCCTATGCGGTAACCGCGATCAATCAGAATGGCTATCCCACTGGCACGCTGTCGAGTATCGACGTGTCCGGTGAGGGTGTGGTGCAGGCCAAATATTCCAACGGTCAGACCACCTCGCTAGGCCAGTTGGCGATGGCGCAGTTCTCCAATCAACAAGGTCTGCGTCAACTCGATAACACCAACTGGGCGGCGTCTTACGACTCCGGCACGCCGGTCATGGGCGTGGCCGGCAATGGCACCTTTGGCGCGATTCAGGCTGGCTCACTGGAAGCCTCCAATACCGCCGACCTCACCGCGCAACTGGTCAACATGATCAAGGCGCAGCGCAACTACCAAGCGAACGCGCAGGTGATTTCGACCGACAACCAGCTGACCCAGACCATCATCAACATCCGCAACTAACAGAAATGAGTGATGAGGAGTGAGGAGTGAAAGAAGGCGGCCTTTTCGTCTTTCTCACTTCTCTCCACTCACTCGCAGAGGATTTTCTCCATGGATCGTTCGCTCTACGTAGCCATGACTGGCGCCACGCAGATGATGCGCGAGCAGTCCGAGGTGGCGCACAACCTGGCCAACGCCGACACCGTTGGTTTCAAGGCGCAGCTTTCGGCATTCCGGCCGTTGCCGGTGCAGGGGCAGGGTTTGCCCACGCGAGTCAACGGCGTCGCCTACGGCCTTGGTGTTGATCTAAGCCAGGGCAACCTGCTGCAAACCGGCAACGACATGGATGTGGCCGTGCAAGGACAGGGCTGGATGGCGGTGCAGAGTGCCGACGGCAGTGAAGGCTATACGCGTGCCGGTGAGTTGCGACTGACCCCGGACGGCTTGCTGACTGACTCCCGCGGCAACCTGGTGATGGGTGGTGGCGGCCCGATCAGCGTGCCGGCTAGCGCCCACATGAGCATCGGTACCGACGGCACCGTTTCGGTGGTGCCGATGGGGCAGTCACCGGAAACCATTGCCGCGGTCGGGCGCATCAAACTGGTCAATCCCGGCGCTGACCAGCTCTCGCTAGGCAGCGACGGCCTGATGCACATGAACGACGGCAGCACCGCGACCGCTGATGAAACAGTCACCTTGCAGTCGGGCGCGCTGGAGTCCAGCAACGTCAACCCTTCACAGACGCTGGTGCAGATGATCCAGCTGTCGCGTCAATACGAGTTGCAGATTCGTTCCATCAAAAGCGCAGACGAAAACGCGCAGTCGACCACCAGGTTGCTGCAGTTGAGCTGATCTTCACCGTGCGATTCGCACACAAATTCATAAAGACGTCCAGACGTCCAGACGGAGTCCATCGACATGTTTTCATCCCTGTGGGTAGCCAAGACCGGCCTCGATGCGCAACAGACGCGCATGGACGTCATTTCGAACAATCTGGCCAATGCCAATACCACCGGCTACAAGAGCGCGCGTGCCGCGTTCCAGGATCTGGTTTATCAGAACCTGCGTCAGCCAGGCGGCCAGACCACCGAACAGACGCAGGCGCCTTCGGGCCTGATGCTGGGCACCGGTGTGCGCGTGGTGGGCAACGAAAAGTTGTTCACCCAGGGCAACATCGAGCAGACCGGCAACTCGCTGGACGTGGCCATTCAGGGCCGCGGCTTCCTGCAGGTGACCATGCCCGATGGCACCATTGCCTACAGTCGTGACGGTTCGTTGCATATGGATCAGAACGGCCAGATCGTCACCGCCAACGGTTACGCGCTGGACCCGGCGCTGAGCGTTCCGGCCAACGCACAAAGCATCACCATCGGCAGCGACGGCACGGTCAGCGTGAGCCTGCCGGGGCAGGCAGCGACGCAGCAGGTGGGCACCGTGCAGCTCGCCGACTTCATCAACCCGGCCGGGTTGCAGCCGAACGGCGACAACCTTTATCTGGAAACCGCCTCCAGCGGCTCGCCGCAGATCGGTCAGCCCGGCCTCAATGGCCTGGGCACGCTGGCGCAGGGCGCGCTGGAAAGCTCGAACGTCAACGTGGTCGAGCAGATGGTCAACATGATCGAAACCCAACGTACCTACGAGATGAACTCCAAGGCCGTTTCCGCTGCGGACGGCATGTTGCAGTTCCTCACCAATAAAACCTGAGAAACGCCGTGATGAAGACTGTTCTGCGATTTTTGATGCTGCCCTGCGCGTTGGCCTTGCTGGCTGGATGCGCGAGTGGTCCGCGTGCACGCGACGACGCGGCGTGGGCGCCAACGCCGCCGATGGCGCAGCAGGTCGCCCCGGTGCAAGCCGATGGCTCGATTTATCACGACTCGCAGAACATGGAGCTGTTCACCGATCCGCGCGCCCATCGGGTAGGCGACATCCTCACCGTGGCGCTGGTCGAAAGCACCCAGGCAACCAAGAAAGCCAGCACCACGACCAGCAAGACCGACAAAGCCAAGATCGCCTCGCCTACCGTGCTTGGGCACTCACTGTCTATCGGCGGCAAGGTCGCTGACATCGGCCTGGATGGCGAGCGTAGTTTTGATGGCGCCGGTTCCAGCAGCCAGAGCAATCAGCTCACCGGGCAGATCACCGTCACCGTGGCGCAGCGGCTGTCCAATGGCAATTTGATGATCCGTGGCGAGAAATGGCTGACCATCAACCAGGGTCAGGAACTGGTACGTATTTCCGGCATCGTGCGCCCGCAGGACATCGGTCAGGACAACGTGGTGCCGTCCACCCGCGTTGCCGATGCACGCATCAGCTATACCGGTCGCGGCACGTTGGCTGACGCGAACTCGCGCGGCTGGCTGTCGCGCTTCTTCAATTCCAAATGGATGCCGTTCTGATGAACACGCTCCGATCCACCACCGCCGTCGTCGGAGCCCGCTCGCGGGCGATGCTTTTTCGTCGGCATCTCCGGGCAAAGGCATCGCCCGCGAGCGGGCTCCTGCGAAAGGCCGGGCTTGTGTTGGCGGTGGCCTTGTTTACGGTGCTGCCTGCCCACGCCGACAAGATCCGCGATCTGGTGCAGGTGCAAGGCGTGCGTAGCAACCAGTTGATCGGCTACGGACTGGTGGTTGGTCTGGATGGTTCGGGCGACCAGACCACGCAGGCACCGTTCACCACGCAAAGCCTGGAAAACATGCTGCAGCAGTTCGGCATTACCGTGCCGGCCAACGCGCGACCGCAGTTGAAAAATGCTGCCGCCGTGATGGTTACCGCCGATCTGCCAGCCTTCGCCAAGCCCGGTCAGACGATCGATGTCACGGTGGCCTCGATTGGCAACGCCAAGAGCATTCGTGGTGGCCAGTTGCTGATGGCGCCGCTGCGCGGTGCAGACGGCAATGTCTACGCGGTGGCGCAGGGCAGTGTGGTGGTCGGTGGCATCAGTGCCTCGGGCAAAAGCGGCTCCAGTGTGCAGGTGAATATTTCCGCCAGCGGACGGATTCCCAACGGCGCCTCGGTGGAGCGCGTGGTGGCTTCGTCCTTCGCCAGTGGCGGTGATTTGATGCTGAACCTGAATACCGCTGACTTCACCACCGCCTCGCGTATCGCAGCAGCAATCAACAAGGCCTACGGTACCGGTACCGCGCAGCCGGTGGATGGCGGCACGGTGTCGGTGCGTGGTCCGCAGGACCCGGCACAGAAAGTGGCGTGGCTGGGTGATATCCAGAATCTTGACGTACAGCCCGGTGATGCGCCGGCACGGATCGTGGTGAATTCGCGCACCGGTACCGTGGTGATCGGTTCGGATGTGCGGGTGACTGCCGCGGCGGTCGCGCACGGCGCGATCCAGGTGACGATTGGCGAACAACCGCTGGTCAGCCAGCCGGCGCCGTTCAGTCAGGGCCAGACAGCGATCGTGCCCAGCAGCAGCGTGCAGATCAGCGAAGACGGCGCGCACATGTTCAAGTTCGGCCCCGGCGTGAGTCTGGATACGATCGTGCGCGCGGTGAATCAGGTGGGGGCCACGCCCAGCGATCTGATCTCGATTTTGCAGGCACTGAAGCAGGCTGGCGCGCTTCATGCAGACCTCGTTGTGATCTGATCAAGGTGACAAAATCATGACGCCCGTGAATGCCGCCACACCCGCCCTCGATACCTGGACTGAACTGTCCGGCTTCCAGCAATTGCGTGCGCAGGCACGCAGCGACGGCGGCAAGAGTGCGCTGCCGGCAGTAGCCAAGCAGTTCGAGGCGATCTTCACCCAGATGATGCTGAAATCCATGCGTGAGGCGAATGCCAGCATGGGTAGCGACCTTGCCGGCAGTCAGCAGGTGGATTCGTACCGCGACATGTTCGACCAGCAATTGTCGCTGACGCTGGCCAATGGCAAGAACGGACTGGGCATCGCGAAGATGCTGGTGCGTCAGCTTGGCGGAAAAGACGCGCCAGTCGATGCGGCCGCAGCTTCATCCAAACCACGGCCGTTGCCGACTGCCGATGTGATCAGCGCCAACGTGCGCGCGCTGCTGCAGTTGGGCGCCGATCAGCCAGCCGGCGGCGATACCTTGTCCCGTGGACTGGACATGCCCGGCGTGCCGGCGGCCACCGATGCCGGTTCATCGTGGCAGCACACACTGGGTCGCCTGGCCAGTGGCGCACTGGATGCGGCTGGTGCCGTGGCTGATGTGCTGCCAGGCGGTGACCCCGTGCGCTTCGTGCGTGCACTGGCGCCGCATGCGGCCGAAGCGGCCAAGAAGCTGGGCGTATCGGTGCGTGCGTTGCTGGCGCAGGCGGCACTGGAAACCGGTTGGGGCAAGCACTTGCCCGGTCGCGCCAATGGCAACAGCAGCAATAACCTTTTTGGCATAAAGGCTGGCAACAGTTGGGTGGGCGACAAGGTCAGCGTGCCCACGCTGGAATACGAAAATGGCGTGGCTGTGCGTCGGCGCGACGCTTTTCGTGCCTATGACTCACCGTCCGAGTCCTTCGCCGACTATGCGCGCATGCTTAGCGACAGCCCGCGTTATGCGCAGGCGCTAGGCCATGGCGAAAACATTGCCGCCTTTGCGCACGGCCTGGTGCAAGGTGGTTATGCCACCGACCCCGCCTATGCGGCCAAGATCACCCGCATCGCCAACAGCCCGGAAATGCGCGCCGCGCTGGCCAGTCTGCAAGCGACCAGCGGTGCGGAGTGAGTGGCATGAACCGCTGTTCGTTCCGCTCGGCGCCGCGCTCGCGTCGCCGCTGCCCGTGTTCACAGCGTGCCTGCAAAGGTTTCGATAGCCTGTCAATGCGCGAATTTTCCCGCGCCGGCAGCTTGTTTTCGGCCGCCGTCCGCGTGTGGACTCAAGGAAACGGCGTGGTCGCCGATACCCACAACACTTGCCGCGTGAATTACGCGGTGTCCAGGATGTCGAGGATTTCCCATGGCTGACATGCTTTCGACCGGCGTATCCGGCCTGCTTGCAGCGCAGGTCGGGCTAAGTACGGTCAGCCACAACGTGGCCAACGTGAACACCGACGGCTACAGCCGTCAATTGGTGTCGTACCAGACCAAGCAGCCTGAAGCCGTGGGCGGCTATTACGTCGGCACCGGCGTCGACACGCAGGCGGTACAACGCGCCTACAGCCAGTTCTTGAATAGCTCGCTGTGGTCGGCCAGTTCTGGCCAGGGCCGCGCCACCACCATGAACAGCCTGACCAGCCAGATCAACAACCAGTTGGCGGGTTCGAGCAATCTGCAGACCTCGCTGGACGGCTTCTACGGCGCCGTGCAGGACATGGCCAATACGCCATCGGACGCGGCCTCGCGGCAGGTCTTGCTGGCGCGTGCCGGTGGCGTGGTCAGCACCTTTCATGCCTTGTCGGATCAGTTCAACCAACTGTCTGGCCAGGTGCAGCGACAGATCACCGACACCGTCGGCTCGATCAATACCGACAGCGCAGCGATCGCCAAGTTGAACGGGCTGATTCGTGCCACGCCGTCGGACGGTACGCCGCCCTCTGATCTGCTCGACAAGCGTGATTCGCTGGTCAAGAAGCTGGCCGGCGAAGTAGGCGTCACGGTGGTGCCACAGAACGACAACACCATCAGCATCTTCACCGGCAATGGCCAGGCTCTGGTGACCAGCGCCCAGGCGTTTCCGCTGGGTTCGACACCGAATGTCTACGATGCCACCCGTCAGGAAGTCACCGGCGCCACCACGGGCGCGGTGATCAGCGGCCGTATCGGCGGCGGCTCGCTGGGTGCGTTGCTGGAATTCCGCAGCAACGTGCTCGATCCGGCACAAGCCCAATTGGGTCGCTCGGCCCAAGCGATGGCCAGTGCGTTCAATGCCCAGCACGCGCAGGGCGTGGATTTGCAGGGTGCGGTCGGTGGCACGTTCTTCAACGTGGCCGGTCCGGTCGTGCAGGCCGCGTCGACCAACACGGGAACCGGCACGCTGGATGCCAGCATCAGCAACATCGGTTCGTTGACCGGCAAGGACTACCTCATGCGCTATAACGGAACCGCATGGAGCATGAGTGACGCCAACGGCGGTGCCGCCGTGACGCTGAGTGGTAGCGGCACCGCCGCCGATCCGTTTACCGCCGCTGGCCTGAGCCTGGTGATAGGTGGCGCAGCCAGTGCGGGTGACAGTTTTCGCATACAACCCAGCCAAAGTGCCGCGGCCAGCTTCTCGCTGGCCATCAACAACCCCGACAAGATCGCCGCTGCGGCACCGTTCGTGGTGACTACGGCCCCGGCCAGCGCGGGCATCCCGTCGCCGACGGTCAGCATCAGCGACGGCAGCAACCCGAACCTGTTCGATGCGGCCACCGTCGTGTTCTCCTCGCCTACCACCTACAGCATCAACGGGGGTCCGTCGCAAACTTTCACGCCCGGTCAGCCCGTGGTCGCCAACGGCTGGAGCATGAAGTTCAGCGCTGCACCACAAGCCGGCTACAGCTTTGGCGTGCAGGCCAACAGCAACGCGCAGGGCGACAACCGCAACGCGCTGATGCTCGGCAAGGTAGCCAACCTCGGTGTGCTCGACGGTGGCATCACCAGCACCGGTCACGCCTACAGCCAGCTGGTCAGCCAGGTCGGCAGCGCCGGTGCGCTGGCAGCAGACGACCTGACCACGCAAACCGCCGTCTACAGCCAGGCCATGGGTCAGCAGCAAAGCGTCTCCGGCGTGAACCTGGACGAGGAGGCCGCCAACATGGTGCGTTACCAGCAGGCCTATCAGGCGTCAGCCCAGGTCATCAGTGCGTCCAACACCATTTTCAGTGCGCTGCTCAGTGCAGTGCGGTCGGGGTAAGTCATGCGCGTTTCTACCAACTGGATGCAGCAACAGTCCATCGGCGACATGATGAATCGCCAGAGTGATCTGTCCCGGCTCAGCACACAAATCAGCACCGGCAAGCGGATCAATCAGCCGTCCGATGATCCGATTGGTTCGGCACGTGCGCTGGACATGACACACCTGATTTCCGACGCCGCGCAATACAAACGCAACATCTCTTCGGCGAATGCGCGGCTGGGTCTGGAAGACCAGACGTTGGGCAACACCAACAACGTGCTGGGGCGTGTGCGCGTGCTGCTGTTGCAGGCTGCCAACGGCAGCCAGACCGATGAAAGCCGCGGTGATATCGCCGCCGAAATGTCGCAGTTGCGGCAGCAGTTGCTGGGCCAGGCGAACAGCACCGATGGCCAGGGCGAGTACATTTTTGCCGGCAACCGCACCGGCACCCAGCCGTTTGTTTCGCAGGGTAGCGTGAACTATCTCGGTGATAACGGTCAGCGCATGGTCGCAGCCGGTCCGGGTCTGCAGGTGGCTACCGGTGATGCCGGCAGCGACATCTTCATGAACATTTCCACCGGCAACGGCACCTTCGCGGTTAGCGCGGCAGCCACCAATACCGGCACCGCCGTGGCGGGTTCCAGCAATGTCACCAATCCTGCAGCCAATCCATCGGCGTGGGATGGCGGCAGCTACAGCATCGTCTTCACTGCGCCGAATGCGTACGAAATTCATGATGGTGGTGGCGCCGTGCTCGACAGCGGCAGCTACGATCCAGCCAACGATGGCAGCATCACCTTTCGTGGTGCCCAGGTCGCCTTCAGTGGTGCACCTGCGGCAGGCGATACGTTTGCGTTGGGTGCGTCCACCAAGCAGGACGTGTTCACCACGATGGACAACATCATCAAGGCGCTGAACACGCCCAATGGTGGCAAGGCACCCATGCAGAATGCGCTGAACACGCAGTTCGCCAACCTCGATCAGGCGATCAATACGCTTACGCGTACGCGCGGCCTGGTCGGTGCGCGCATGAATACGCTCGATCAGCAGAGCAGTCTCAACGACGACCTGACCCTGCAGTACAAAACATCGCTTTCCGATGTGCAGGACGTGAATTATTACGACGCGATCAGCCAGCTCGGTGCGCAGACCACGGCCTTGCAGGCATCGCAGCAAACCTTCACAAAAATTCAGGGTTCAAAATTATTTGATTATTTGCGTTGACATCTCTCAAGTTTTCAGAAGTCGGGTCGAAAACGTATTTGAGGCGGCGGTGTTCCCCACATGAATCCCCGCTGGCAATCACCGCCGGCCACCGGCATCAAAGACCCACTCTGGAGATATTCCCATGGTCATGAGCGTCAACACTAATATCAGCTCCCTGAATGCCCAGAAAAATCTGGCTAGCACGCAGACCAAGCTTGCCACCGCGATCGAGCGTCTGTCCTCGGGCATGCGCATCAACAGCGCGAAAGACGATGCCGCCGGCCTCGCCATTTCCACCCGCTTCACCACCCAGATCAACGGCCTGAACCAGGCAGTCAGCAATGCCAACGACGGCATCTCGCTGGCGCAGACCACCGAGTCGGCGTTGAACGAGGTGACCAACAACATGCAGCGCATCCGCACGCTGGCCGTCCAGTCCGCGAATGCCACCAACTCCGATTCCGACCGCGCCGCGCTGGACGCCGAAGTGCAGCAGCGTCTGTCGGAAATTACCCGTATTTCGCAGCAGACCACCTTCAACGGCCGCCACGTGCTGGACGGTAGCTTTGGTAGCGCCGCGTTCCAGATCGGCGCCAATGTCGGCGAGACGATTTCGGTCAATCTGAGCCAGGGCGCCGGTGCCAGCGACGTTGGCAAGATTGCTTCGGCAACCAGCGCTGCGTCGGGTGTCTTTACTGCGTCTGCGCCTGTAGCTGCAACTGCGGGCACGTCTGTGGTGACCATCACCTCCATGACCGCAGCGACAGCCTTCACGATTGGTGGCGAAAACATCAGTGTTTCGGCTCAGGCTGATCAGACCGGTTTGGTGTCGGCAATCAATACCGCTCTTACTGCTGCTGGTGGTCATTACACCGCGTCCGCAGATAGCACCACGGGTGTGAAGCTCACGGCGGTCACCGCTGGTGCGGATTCAATGGCAGTGACGGGTATCACCAACGGCAGCGCGGGCGCGGTCGTGGCAGGTACGGCTGCAGTAGCGGTGGGCGATGCGACTCCGCTTGTCCTCGGCACGGGCGACCTTACCCTGAAGACCGCTTCGGGTTCGGCCGTGGGTATCGAAGGCACGTTCAAGGACGCTGCTTCATTGGCTACTGCCATCAATGCCAAGGGCATCAGCGGCGTATCGGCCTTTGCTGATCCGGCTACAGGCACCTTGCATCTGGCCTCGCAGGAAGCGCTCACGGTCGGCGGTACCAAGGGTGGCTCGGGTGCCGGCAACCTTGGCTTTGCGACCACGGAGATTGGAATCGGTGGTGATCTTGCCACCGCCAATGTGAAGTCGGTCAACGGTGCCAACGACACCATCAGCCGCATCGATTCTGCGCTGGGCACCATTAGCTCGATGCGTAGTGATTTGGGTGCGGTGCAGAACCGCTTCACGTCGACCATCGCCAACCTGCAGACCATTTCGCAGAACTTGAGCTCGTCGCGCAGCCAGATTCAGGATGCCGACTTCGCCCAGGAAACCGCGAACATGTCCAGCGCGAACATCCTGCAACAGGCTGGTGTCTCGGTGCTGGCGCAGGCCAACGCCAGCACGCAGAGTGTGCTGAAGCTGTTGCAGTAATCGCTTGATCTCGAAGGGGCCGCGTTGATCACGCGGCCCCTTCGTCGTACCTGGAGTTTACGTTCAGGAATCACGCGATCCACACCATCAAGTTCATGCCGATTCTGCCGATACCTAAAATGGGCGCGGTTTCAGTGTTTCTTGCCATCCCACAATTGGACCGTGTACAGATGGACGACTGGCCCGGCACGCTGACACAACGTGTGACAAGGCTTTTGCAATCATGGTTTGATCCCGGAGTGAGTGCAGAATAACGCCGCCACTTCTTCATCTACACGAGAACACGCTCATGGCCATTACCGTCGGTTCCACCACACCCACCTCGGGTTTGCTGACATCCATGGGCGTGGGCTCCGGTATCGATGTGGCCTCGCTGGTGGACAAGCTGGTGGCAGCCAAGAAAGCGCCGCAGCAGAATCAGATCACCAATGCGTCGAATAACGCCAACACCCAGCTTTCGGGTTTGGGGCAGGTTGGCGCTGCGTTGTCGGCGCTGCAATCAGCGATGGCTTCGCTCACCGACGGCAGCGCGTTCAGTGCCCGCTCGGTAGGTACCAGCGACCCCAAAGTGTTCAGTGCCAGCAGCAGTGGCAATCCGGTCAGCGGCAGCTATGAAGTGGTGGTTGATCACCTCGCCAGTTCGCTCAAGACTTCTTCCGGCGCGTTTGTCGACAACAACGCCAAGGTCGGTACCGGTACGTTGACTTTTGCGGTGGGCGCCCAGTCGATGAGCCTGCAGCTCGACAGCACCAACAATTCGTTGGCTCAGGTGCGCGATGCGATCAACAAGGCCAGCGACAATCCGGGTATCAGCGCCACCATTGTCACGGGTACTGATGGCGCGCACCTCGTACTCAGTGGCACCCGTACCGGCGCCGCCAATGGTTTCAGCGTCAGCAGCAGCGGCGGTGATGGCGGGCTGGCCGCGTTGAACTATGACGTGAACGCGAGCAGTGGCAACGCCCTGTCCGTGATCACAGCAGCGAGCGATGCCGCCTACACGATCGACGGATTGGCCGGCACCAGTGCCGGCAACAGCGTCAGCACGGCTATCGATGGGCTCACGCTCAACCTGGTTGCCGCCGGCACCAGCACGCTTACGGTAACCAACGACAGCTCCAAGGCAACTTCGGCCTTGACCAATCTGGTCAGCACCTACAACAGTTTTGTGGGTATCTACCAGAACCTGACCAAGTACGACGCCACCAGCGGCACCGCCGGCGCGATGATTGGCGATGCCACGCTGAACAGCATCAACAGCACGCTGTCGCGCATTGTTGGCGGCACGGCCAACGGCACCACACTCTCTTCCATCGGCATTTCATTGCAGGTGGATGGCACGCTGAAGCTGGACAGCAGCAAGTTGAGTACGGCGCTCAGTGACGGCGGCAAGCAGGTTGGTAACGTGTTCGGCGGCGACAACGGTTTCGCCGCACAGTTGAACAGCCAGTTGAATAACTGGGTGGGAAGCACTGGCGTGCTGGCCAATCGCACCACCAGTATTGCCGCCCAACTGAAGGATCTGACCGCGCAGCAGGCCACGCTGGACAACCGCATGGCCGATCTCACGGCGCGTTACCAGGCGCAGTTCACCGCGCTGGACACGTTGATGAGCAAGCTCAACAGCACCAGCAGCTATCTGCAACAACAGTTTGATGCGCTGAACAACAGCAACAAGAAGTAAGTCTACGGAGACGATCATGGGATTCGGTTACGGCGCCAACGCGTATCAACAAGTTCGCTCGCACGGCGGTGTGGAGTCAGCCAGCCCGCATGGCCTGATCACGCTGCTGATGGACGGCGCGCTGGAGCGTCTGGTGAAGGCTCGCGCTCATATCATGCGTGGGGAAATCGCGGCCAAGGGTGAAACCATCAGTCGTTGCATTGACATCATCGGTGGCCTGCGCGATTCACTGGATCGCAAGGTGGAGCCAGCGCTGGTGGATCGACTGGACTCGCTCTACGAGTACATGAGCCGGCGTCTGTTGCAAGCCAATATGCATGACGATGCCAACATCATCGATGAGGTCAGCGCCCTGATGCAGCAGGTTCGCGACACGTGGGTGCAGGTTGCACCCGCGCACGCCGGTGGCGTGGCAACGGCGTGAGCATGAAGCCGTCAGCCAGCGATTCCGAATCGCCGTTGACGCAGGCGTTGGTCATGACGCACGCGATGTTGCAGGCTGCCAAGCAATCTGACTGGGAACAATTGCGGCGGCTGGAAGATCAGCGTGAGCCGTTGTTGCACCGTGAACACCCGGCTGACGACGTCAGTCGCGCCCAGATAGGTGAAGTGTTGGCCAGTGATCGCCAGTTGCAAGTGCTATTGGCCACCGCTCGTGACGCCGTGGCCGCGCAGTGGCAGGACGACCGCGGCCGTGCGCGCGCCATAGCGGCATACGAACAGCCCTGAGTGGTACGACTTCAACGCGACCCTCCTCACTTCGTCTGGTTGCCCATCGCCGATGCATTGAGTGGGCAGAAAGTGCTGCATTGCGTGCGCCCGCTATGCGATGCCTGCCAGCAGCCGGTATTCCTTCCAGTCACCATCATTCCCGCGAAAGCGGGAATCCAGTGACGCCAATATTGCGAAGGGTGCGAGTCCGCGGCGGATGCCTGTTTGAGCAACACGACGGCGAGTGAAAAGCGTCGGGGCATTGACGGCGCCATTACAGTGTGTGGTCCGCCAGCCGCGTGAAGCCCGTGGTCCTCAGCGCCACAGCCGGCGCCGCCGTGGAGCGCTGCCAGAGATTGTGTGATTCAATGAATCAGCACCGCAGCATGACGCCCGCATCGGCCTGGGCGCCCGAACAACGGATGCTTTGGGGGCACCATGAGCACGGTCAACTGGAATGAGTTCGAACAACTGGTCAGTGTCGAGGAGTTGCTGCATGTAGCGGTGACGCCGCTGGTCTGGCCGGTTCCGGAAGCGCAGGCGGTGGCGCTGGTTGAGCGCAACGGCAATACGCTGGCGGCGATTGCCGCCCTGGAAGAGCGACGGGTTGAACCAGCCGACGACGACAATCCTCTGCTGCAGGAAATTCGCCGTATGGATGCCAAGCTCACGGCGCTGGTGGATGTGGTGAATCGTCTGCTGACGCCGACCGACAAATTGCCGGTGCAGCGCCTGATCCGTTTCAATGCGCGTGGCGCGGTCATTCCCAGCGAAATGGTGCCCGCCTCCGCTGAGGCGTTGTTGCTGAGCCTGCGCTTCGACAATTGCCCAAGCCTGCCGCTGGAGCTACCGGCAAAGGCGGAACGTCAAGTTGACGACGGTCGAACGTTTGTATGCTTTTTGATGCCAAACGATGCCTTGGGTGACGCAATTGAGCGACTAGTTTTTCGCCATCACCGACGCAAAGTGGCAGGTGCGCGCCAGTTGCCAGCTTGAATCCCCCGGCGTATGTTGTAGATGTCGTGTGACGCAGTTGGCATAACGGAAAGTTGTCGCGTGGATCGGCTCCGTTTTGTGAACTCTTGTCATACGGTCTTTCCTGCCCGGGGGGGCGGCGAATTCTACGCCGTAGTCTGCAAAAAACTTTTCGTTTCAGATGTTTACATCAATCCACTTGAACGCATCGAGAAGCCTTTCCAGGGAGAAAGTTTCGACGCGTGACGTTTCGCCGTCGCAGTGGCGTCAAAGTTGGCCCCATTGTTGCTCATGGTCCATTACGCCAACGACGAATCGTTGGCACCGATGGAAAACGGTCGTGCGGCAAGCAAGACCGAACCTATAGATGCAGTGCGGAGAAGTGCGATGCAGAAATACGATTTTCTAGTCATTGAGTCAGATGCAGAACGAGTCAACGTGGTTATGGCGGCGCTGCACTTTCTTGGCTACCACCCGCAACATGGCTCCAGTTGTGCCGCTACCAGCGATGCGTCCCATGCTTGGCGGGCGGTTTACGTCGGCGGCGTGGCCGATGTCTCCGAAGCCGAGCGCCAGCTTGCCCTGCTGGGTGAGTATGCCGGCCACGTGCCGATGCTGCTGGCTGAGGAATCTCCCTGGGTCGAGCGACTCACAGCCTCAAAATCACCCTTCGCCAATCGTCTGGCTACGCTGAGCTTCCCGCTGAGCTACGAGAAGCTGACCGAAGCC
The DNA here is from genome assembly GCF_029224025.1 of Rhodanobacter sp. AS-Z3. Classification (NCBI taxonomy): domain Bacteria; kingdom Pseudomonadati; phylum Pseudomonadota; class Gammaproteobacteria; order Lysobacterales; family Rhodanobacteraceae; genus Rhodanobacter; species Rhodanobacter sp. AS-Z3. The sequence goes on along the minus strand of NZ_CP119392.1, from coordinate 3,453,242 downwards.
ATGCGCAATCTTTACGCCCGACTACTAGGTGACCAGTCAGGTGGTCAGCGTTTTGTGGGTAATGCCAAGCCCATCCAGCGGGTCAACGCCTTGATTCGCCAGGTGGCGCCGTTTGACTCCAGCGTGTTGGTGCTGGGTGAGTCCGGCACCGGGAAGGAAATGGTTGCACGTGCGATCCACGAGCAATCGCCCCGTCGTCATCAGCCATTCGTGGCGATCAATTGCGGAGCGATTCCGGCCGAACTGCTGGAAAGCGAATTGTTTGGCCATGAGAAGGGCGCCTTTACCGGTGCCATCAGCGCACGCAAAGGGCGTTTCGAGATGGCCGAGGGTGGCACGCTGTTCCTCGACGAAATCGGCGACATGAGCTTGCCGATGCAGGTGAAGTTGCTGCGCGTGCTGCAGGAACGTGCCTATGAGCGCGTCGGCGGCAACAAGACCCAGCGCTGCGACGTGCGCATCATTGCCGCCACGCACCGCAATCTGGAGCAGTCCATTGCCAAGGACCGCTTCCGTGAGGACCTTTATTACCGCTTGAGCGTGTTCCCGCTGGAATTGCCGTCGCTGCGCGAGCGACTGGAAGACCTGCCGACGCTGATTGCCGAGTTCAACATGCGCCTTGTTCGTCGAGGCTTGAGCCTGGTGCGTTTCAGTGCCGGGGCGATGCAGGCGCTGCATGCGCATGCCTGGCCTGGCAATGTGCGTGAACTGTCCAACCTCGTTGAACGCATGGCGATTCTGTTTCCGCACGGTGAGGTGCGCAGCAGCGACCTGCCGGAAAAATATCGGGGGCCGCTGGATGCGGGCGAAGTGCATGGCGCGGCGCTGCTGGCGATGATGGATGCCGAAACGCAAACGGTTGGTGAGAACGCGGCGCATGCAAGCCATGGTTCGGAGCGATTGCTGCCGGAGGATGGCCTGGATCTCAAGGATCACCTGGCCGATATCGAGGTTTGCATGATCCGCCAGGCGCTCGACGTCAGTGGCGGCGTGGTAGCCCATGCTGCCCGATTGCTGCACATGCAGCGCACCACGCTGGTGGAAAAGCTGCGCAAGTACGGACTGCACAGCAGTTTGGCCGCCTGATCTCTTAGCGGTCCCCGTCACACATCCAGAGCCGAATTGCTGCCCTTGCCGGCTGGGCATAGTCGTTGGCACGGCTCATGCAGCCATCTCTTGAAAACCCGCCATGTGCCGGAAATCCGTCACCAGGAAATGTCGAGATGAGCACGATTGATGTCAATAACCTGCTTTCGCAAATGCGCCAGATGACGGCGCAGGTGCGTCCTGCGGAGATTGCGCCCAAGTTGGCGCCGATCGGTGCGGAAACTCTGGGCAAGCCGTCAGATTTCTCGTCGATCCTCAAACAGTCGATTTCTGCGGTGGGCCGCACCCAGATGGAAGCGGGCCGAATGGCCGCAAGTTTTGAGCGTGGTGATCCCGGCGCTGACCTTGGCCGCACGATGATTGCGGTGCAAAAGGCGGATTTGTCACTGCGCACGGTGGTGGAAGTACGCAACAAATTGGTCGATGCCTACAAGGACATCATGAACATGCCGGTCTGATGCGGCTCGATCAGATCTTGATTTCGTACTTTTCAAGCGAGCAACACCATGGCAGATAACGCCATCGCAGTCAGTGACAACGACAACGGCGCCAGACCCGATCCGCTCAGGCAGTTTGTCCGCAGTCCGGGCGCGCGTCAGGCCGTTTTGCTGGTGGCGATTGCTGCGGCCGTGGCGTTTGGCGTGGCGGTGGTGTTGTGGTCGCGCGGGCCGAACTACGGCCTGTTGTATGCGGGTCTTGATCAGAAAGACGCCGCTGCCGTTGCACAGGAACTGCAGACCAGCAACACCCCGTTTCAACTGAGTAGTGATGGTGCCTCGATCATGGCGCCTGCCGCCGATCTGGCGGCCTTGCGCCTGAAACTGGCGGCCAAAGGTCTGCCGCAAGGCACCGCCAACAGCGGCGTGATGCCAGCCACGGATTCGCCGTTCGGCATGAGCGATCTGGCCGAACGCACGCGATACCAGCAACTGTTGGAGTCGGACCTGAGCTCGACGATCACGGGACTGCAATCAGTACGCGCTGCCCGTGTGCATCTGGCGCTACCCAAACCGTCCGCGTTCATTCGTGACAATCGTGAAGCCAGCGCATCAGTGTTGGTGACGCTTTATCAGGGCCGCCAACTGGATGCCGGTCAGGTGGCGGCCATTGTGCACCTGGTTGCTTCCAGCGTGCCGGGACTGGATGCCAATCAGGTGTCGGTGGTTGATCAGCAAGGTCAGCTGCTTACCTCTGACCCGAACAGTCCGTCGGCCGTGGGTGATGATCGCCTGCGCATGGCTACGCGCATCGAGAACACCTATGCCCAGCGCATCGAGGAGTTGCTGACGCCGCTGGTGGGGCCGGGCCGGGTGCGTGCACAGGTTTATGCAGATCTTGATTTCAGCCAGCAGGAAAAGGCTACCGAAACCTTCGGACACGACCATCCGGCGCTGCGTAGCGAGCAGACCAATAGTGAGCAACACAGCGCTGGCGGCGGTGCGGGCGGCATTCCCGGGGCATTGAGCAACCAGCCGCCAACCCTGGTGGCGCAACCCACGGCGGCCAATCCCGATGCCGGCACGGCGGCAGCGAAAGTTGCCGGCAAGAACGGCGCAGCATCGGCCACGGCGGCGACCACGACGGTTGCCGGTGACAGTTCAAGCAGCGCCACGCGCAACTACGAGCTTGACCGCACCATCAGCCATGTAAGCGACCCGGCCGGCCGGCTGGCACGCCTGACTGTAGCGGTGGTGCTGGACAACAAGCTGTCCAACAAAGTCGCGGCGCCGGCAAAGAGTTCCAGCGCCGCTGCGGCCCCACCGGTCAATGACGGCGTGCCGTTCAGCGCTGAGGAGTTGCAGCGACTGACCGAGCTGACCAAGAACGCGGTGGGTTTTGATGCCGCCCGCGGTGACAGTGTCAGCGTGGTGAACCAGGCGTTTCATCGGCCGGCCGCTATCGATGCGCTGCCCGAGATACCAATCTGGGAACGGCCCGGCATGATGGACCTGATCAAGCAGGCGCTGGGCGTGTTGATTGCCTTGCTGGTGGCCTTTGGGTTGGTGCGTCCATTGCTCAAAGGAGTGACGCGCGCTGCACCGGCTGCCAAGACATTGCCGGCGCCGATGCCCAGGATATCGGTGAAGGTTGATGGCGACCACGATGAGCCCAAGGCCGGTCAGGCCGCCCGGCTACCCGACGCCAGCCCCACGCTGGAATACGAGCAACGCATTGGCCTGGCCCGTCAGATGGTTGGCGAGAATTCCAAACAAGTGGCGCAGGTCGTCAAGAATTGGGTGAGCGAAGATGGCGGCTAATCAACAGGAAGCGCCGATTACCGGCGCCCAGCGCGCAGCCATTCTGCTGCTTACTTTGGGTGAGCAGGATGCCGCCGAGGTGCTCAAGCATCTCAGTGCGCGTGACGTGCAAACCATCGGTACCGCCATGGCTGCGCTGTCCAGCGTGTCGCGTGAGCACGTGCAGGGCGTGCTGGATCGGCTCAACGAGGACATGGGGCAGCAGACTTCGTTCGGCGTGGGCACCGAGGAGTACATCCGCAAGGTGCTGGTCAATGCACTAGGCGAAAGCAAGGCGGGCGGCCTGATCGATCGCATCCTGCTTGGCCGCAGCAGCAAGGGCCTGGAGTCACTGAAGTGGATGGAGAGTCGCGCCATTGCCGAAATGATCAACCAGGAGCACCCACAAATCATTGCGCTGGTGCTGGCCCATCTGGAGCCGGATCAGGCGGCAGAAGTGCTCGGCTATCTGCCGCCGCGCGTGCGTTCTGATGCGGTGATGCGGATTGCCACGCTCGACGGTGTGCAACCGCATGCGCTGAATGAACTGGACGAGATCATGGAACGCCAGTTCTCCGGCAACAACAAGAAGCTGAAGTCCGCCAATGTCGGCGGGCTCAAGGCTGCCGCAGCCATCCTTAACGCCATGGAGGGGAGTCGCGAAGCTGAGTTGATGACGGCCATCCGCACGCACGACGAGGCGCTTGGCGAAAAGATCGAAGACCTGATGTTTGTCTTCGACGATCTGGTCGGGCTGGATGATCGCGGCATGCAAACCCTGCTGCGCGAAGTGCCGTCGGCCACCTTGATCACCGCCTTGAAGGGTGCCGAGCCGGAAATTCGCGAGAAGATTTTTGCCAATATGTCCAAGCGTGCCGCCGACATGATGCGCGACGACCTCGAGGTGAAAGGCCCGGTGCGTCTGAGCGAAGTCGATGCCGCGCAGAAGGAAGTGTTGGGTATCGCGCGCAAACTTTCCGATGCCGGTCAGCTCAGCCTGGCCGGTGGCGGCGATGAGTTTGTCTGATGACCAACATGTTCAACGCCGCCGATCAGGATTTTCAGCGCTGGGAGTTGCCGGAAGTGGGCTCCCGCGCGGCCATGGCGGCTGCGCCCAGTGGGCCGGCTCAGCCGACAGTGCGCGACCTGGAAGCGCTTGAGCAGCAGGCGCGCGATGAAGGTTACGCCGCTGGCATGGCTGAAGGTCTCGCTGAAGGTCGCGCGGCAGCACAGCAGCAATTGCGCCAGCGCATGGCCGAACTGGAGGCACTTTACGATGCGGCAGCGCGTCCGCTGCAGCTGCTTGACGATCAGGCGGCGGATGAACTGGCCGGGCTGGCTGGCGTGATCGCACGCCGGGTAGTCATGCATGAACTGAAAACTTCACCGGAATTGATTGCGAATGTGGTGCGTCAGTCAGCCAGGGCGCTGCCCATGGCCACGCGTGAATTGCGCATCCATGTCAATCCACAGGATCTGGCTTTGCTGCAAGAGTTGGGTACAGCCGAACCGCATTGGCAATTGCTGGGTGATCACAGTCTGGTTCGTGGTGATTGCCGGCTCGAAAGTGAGCGCTCCCGCCTGGATGCACGCGTGGAAACGCGACTGGCGGCAGTCATTGACGCGTTGCTTGGCGACGAGGCCGCTGCGGACGAGGGAGACGCATGAATTCCGACGTCACCGAACGGGCACGCAAGCTGCGCTGGCAGGAACAGTTGGCGCTTCGCCGCGAGCGGGTGGAACGCGCGAGCATGCTGGCGGTGGAAGGCAGCCTGCGGCGGGTGGTCGGCCTCACGCTGGAGGCGGAAGGCTGCGAAGCGGCGCTAGGTGCGCGCTGTCTTGTCGACACGGCCGATGGTCACAAGCTGGATACCGAAGTGGTCGGCTTCGCCGATGAACGGCTGTTGCTGATGCCGGTGGGCGACATGCATGGCGTACTGCCCAACGCTCGCGTGCGGCCGTGCGCAAGCAGCGGCGGCTTGCCGGTGGGCGCGGGCCTGTTGGGTCGCGTAGTCGGTGCGGATGGTGTGCCGCTGGATGGGTTGGGTCCGCTGGATTCGAACGAACATGCCGCGCTCAAGCGTGAACCGATCAATCCGATGGCGCGCAAGCCGATTGATGCGCCGCTGGACGTTGGCGTGCGGGCGATCAACGCCTTGCTTACCGTGGGACGCGGGCAGCGACTTGGTTTGTTTGCCGGTTCCGGCGTCGGCAAGTCCACGCTGCTCGGCATGATGACGCGCTACACGAACGCCGATGTGGTGGTGGTGGGGCTGATTGGCGAACGTGGCCGCGAGGTCAAGGAATTCGTCGAGCAGACGCTTGGTGAAGAAGGCCGCCGCCGTGCGGTGATCGTGGCAGCGCCCGCTGATGCGCCGCCGCTCAAGCGACTGCGGGGTGCGCAATACGCCACCGCGATTGCGGAATGGTTTCGTGATCGCGGCCAGCGCGTGCTGTTGCTGATGGATTCGCTGACCCGCTATGCCCAGGCGCAGCGCGAGATTGCGTTGGCGATTGGAGAGCCGCCGGCGACCAAAGGTTATCCGCCATCGGTGTTCGCGATGATGCCTGCGCTGGTTGAACGCGCCGGCAACGATGCGGAGGGGCGCGGTTCAATCACCGCTTTCTACACGGTGTTGACGGAAGGCGACGACTACCGACACGATCCGATTGCTGACGCTGCCCGCGCGATTCTGGACGGCCATATCGTGTTGTCGCGTGATCTCGCGGAAGCGGGTCACTACCCGGCCATTGATATCGAGGCTTCGATCAGCCGTGTAATGCCGGCCGTGGCCACGCGCGAGCACATGCGCGCGGCGCAGCGGTTTCGCCAGGTCTATTCCGCTTATCGCCAGCAACGTGACCTGATTGCCGTAGGTGCGTATCAAAAAGGTTCCGACCCGCAGGTCGATCTGGCGATCGAGATGTGGCCCCAATTGCGTGCCTTCCTGCAGCAGGAAGTCGATGAGCCGATGACGCTGGAGCAGGCGATTCTGGCGCTGGCCGAACTTGCCGAACAGGTGCGCGAATGAAATCACGTGCCAGCCGATTGCAGCCTGCGGTAGACCAGGCAAAACAACGTAGCGAAGACGCCTTGAGTCGCTTTGCCGCGCAACAGCAGTTGCTGGCGAAAGCCGAGCATCAGCTGGCTGAGTTGCATCGTTATCGTGAGGAATATGCCACCAGCAGCGATACCCTGGTAAGCGTCAGCGCGATGCTCAATCGACAAGGTTTCATCCAGCGCATTGATCAGGCCATCACCCAGCAGGTTGCCGAAGTGGCGCGCCACCAGCGTCAGCTGGAACACGTTCGCGATCACTGGAAGCACACGCATGCGCGCGAAAGTGCATTGGGCACGGTGGTGTCCCAGCATCTTGAATTCGAGCGCCGTGCCGAAGATCGCCATGAGCAGTCCGAAATGGATGAGCGCTTCCAGCGGAGGCGCACGTGATACGGCGCGTCGTCATCCATCCCCCACGTCGCCAAGCTGTTTCGGCGGCGCGTATTTGCAGTCGTAGTCCGTTGTCCACAGCAGGAGCACTCCAGCCATGACCGCCCACGCCGTCAACTCACCGTCGGCCGCTGCTGCCGCATCCAGGGGCGCAGCAAGGAGCGCGCCGCAAGACCCGGCAGCCAAGCCATTCGAACAGCAGTTGCATGCTGCGCATCAAGAGCGCAACACCAACGCGCAGAAGCCCCCTTCAGCGCACGAGTCGCATCCACAGCGCGGGCCCGACCCCGGTCGCAATCGCCGTGACGATCCGTCACCGGTGGGTCCAAACATGCGTCACCCGGAGGCTGCCAGCAAAGCTCGCGAGTCGGATAAAGTCGAGCTGGTTGCGCCGTCCGATACGGCGGCCCAGGCAGAGGCCGCCGCCGCTGCCAGTTCGCCGGCAGCAACCGCTGCGGCGGTGCTGGCATCAGCGCCGGTTTCCGCCACGGCGACTGCAGAGGAGCCTTCGGCTGGCGAAAAGTCCACCGACGGCAACCAACAGGGCGCTTCCGCGCTGGTAGGTGCAATGTTGGCGATGATCGGGCCCGCCGTTGGGAAGGTGCTGGCTGGTCAGCCTGTAGCCGCTCCGGCAGCCAAGCCGACCGCGGCAAGTGCAGAACGTGGTACTGCCGTGCTGCTTCCCGTTGTGGATGTGACGACGATGCTGAGCAATACGGCCTCGACTGCGGCTGCCATGCCCGTGCTGCACGCAGCCATCGACGGCCTGCTGGCGGACCACAAGGACTTGCACGCGTCGGCCTCGTCGGATGCGGCCTCGGCGCAGCTGCTGGCCGCGTCGACCATGCCCGCTGCCACTGCGCCGGCTGCGCCGGTCAGTGTTCCGCTGGCCTCACCGGTAGGCACTCCGGCGTTCACCCAGGAGCTGGGTCAGCAGGTTGCCTGGTTCGTCAGTCACGACGTGAAACAGGCCAGTATCCGTCTGCATCCGGAAGAGTTGGGTTCGCTTGATTTGAAGATCAGCGTGAGCCACGGTCGGGTTGACGTCAGCTTTCAGGCACAGCACCCCGGTGCGGTGACCGCGTTGCAGCAGAGCTTGCCGCAGCTTGGTGACATGTTGGCTCAGCACGGACTTTCGCTGGGCAATGCCGAAGTCGGTCAACAGCAGCAACAAGGTGATCGGGGCAGTCAGGCCAGGTCCGAAGGCGGCGTGGCGGATGCGGCAGAAGTTCATGGTGCCAGTCTGGTCACGCCGCTGAGTCAGATCGGTTTGCTCGACGCCTTCGCCTGAGGTTTTGCGCTCACAGCGCACCCCGCCCACCGCCCGGAGTAGTCTGATCCGGGCGGAAGTTTTTTCAGCGCGGTGGGCTCGGCGACATGCTGTGTTTGCGTCGCGATGTTTGATTGGCGGTCGTCAAGAAAACGCCATAACGTGCCGAGTGGTGGTGTGGTACGGCTCAAGTATTTGATGCTGAAGCGTGTTTTATCTGTGGCACGTGGATTGCATTGGTCACTGGTGCCATTGCCGGCGCCTTCTTTTCGTTCAATGCAGCAAGAGGTTTTCATGGCTAATGATGTAGATCCCGAAGGCGCTGAAGTTGAGCCCATAAAGCGCAGTCGCAAACCACTGCTTATTGTCGTGGTGGTGCTGGTCCTGGCCGGGCTGGGTGGTGGATATTTCTGGATGTCGCGCTCAGCCAGTCACGCCAAGGATCCCAAGGCGGCAGTCGCGGGCGAGGTCAAGCCGGAGATCTATCTGCCGCTGGAGCCGGCCTTTGTGGTGACCTTTCGCGAAGGCGACGGCGACGCATTGCGCTACCTGCAGGTGGGCGTGACCTTGATGTCGCATGACGCGGCGGCGATCGGGGTGGCCAAGGAAGCTGACCCGGTGGTACGCGACAGCCTGGTCGCCTTGTTCAGCAGCCAGAAATTCGAAATTGTCAGTGAGGCCGCGGGCCGCCAGAAGTTACAGGCGGACGCCCTGATTGCGGTACGCAAGATCGTTGAGAAGCGGCTTGGTCGCCCCGGAATCGACGCCCTGTATTTCACCAGTTTCGTCATTCAATAATCGGGGTTCGCGCGCATGAGTGACCTGCTTTCCCAGGACGAAATTGACGCGCTGATGGATGGCGTGACGGGTGGTGCCGTTGCCACCGGTGGCGACGAGCCGCTGCCACCCGGTGCGGTGGTCAATTTTGATTTTGCCCAGCAGGACCGCATTGTCCGGGGGCGTCTGCCTACCCTGGAAATGGTCAACGACCGTTTTGCGCGCTTCTTCCGCACCGGGCTGTTCAGCGTGCTGCGCAAGACCTGCGAGGTTTCGGTGCTGGGCGTGAAAATGGTGAAGTTCGCCGAGTACGTGCATGGCCTGGCGCTGCCAAGCAACATGAACCTGGTCAAGATCAAGCCGCTGCGCGGTACCGCGCTGGTGGTGTTCGAGCCGCGCCTTGTATTCACCGTGATCGACAATTTCTTCGGCGGCGATGGCCGCTACCACGCGCGTATCGAAGGGCGTGATTTTACCGCCACCGAGAACCGCGTAATCCAGATCATGCTGGCTGAATTGTTCACCGCGATGGCCGAAGCCTGGGCACCGGTGTTGGGGCTGGAGTTTGAATATCTCAGTTCGGAAATCAACCCGCAGTTTGCCAACATTGTCAGCCCCACCGAGACCGTTGTGGTTTCACGTTTCCATGTGGAGCTTGATGGCGGCGGCGGCGATGTGCACCTGACCATGCCCTATGCGATGGTCGAACCGATTCGCACCTTGCTTGATGCGGGTGTGCAGAGCGACCGCATGGATGGCGACGGTCGCTTTGCGGAACTGTTGCAGGAAGAAGTGCTCGACGCCGAGGTTGACCTGAGCTCGTTGCTGCTGGAAACGCGGCTGAGCCTGGGTGAATTCCTGCATCTGCGTCCCGGCGACGTAATTCCGATTCAGCTGCCCGAGCTCGCGCTGGTTTACGCCGAGGATGTACCCGTATTCCGCGGCCGTTATGGTCAGTCCAACGGTCGCAACGCCATTCGTTTTCACGCTCAGACCGCGCGGCGCGAAAAGCCGGCGGCCGGCATTCCATCCCTGGAGAAGAAACCAGCATGAACCAGTCCACAGAAAGTGCCGCAGCCGAGGCTGGCGAGCGCGTTCAATTTGATGCACTGAGCGCGGCGACATCCGAGGCCGGTGAGGTCAATCTGGACATGATCCTCGATGTGCCAGTGACGCTGGCCATGGAGGTCGGTCGCACCCGTATCAGCATCCGTAATTTGCTGCAACTCAATCAAGGTTCGGTGGTGGAGCTGGATCGCGCAGCCGGCGAGCCGCTGGATGTATTCGTCAACGGCACCCTGGTTGCGCATGGCGAGGTGGTGGTCATCAATGAGAAGTTCGGCATTCGGCTGACTGACGTGATCAGCCCTGCCGAGCGGGTGCGAAAGCTGCGCTGATGATCAGCCTGTCACTCATTCTCGCCGCTGCGCCAGCGGCTGTTCCGGAGTTCAATGCCGGTGCCGAGCTGGCGCGGGTGACGCTCAGCCTGGTCGGCATCATTGCGTTGATCTTGCTGGCTGGGTGGCTGAGCCGCCGCATGCAGCGTCGCCCTGGCGCCGGTGGGCGGCGTATCCGTTGCATTGAGTCTTTTGCGGTGGGCACGCGTGACCGTCTGTTGCTGCTGGAGGCTGACGGCAAGCGGCTGCTGATTGGCATGGGGCCGGCGGGCATGCAGACCTTGCATGTCTACGATGGCACTGTACCGGACGAGGTTATTCCGCCTGCGCACTTGGCTGCGGGCAAGCAACCGGCCTTTGCCGAACTGCTGGCACGCTGGAGGCCGCGCACATGAAACACTGGCGCTGGATGGTTGCGCTCACCCTGCTGATTTTGCCATTGGCTGCGCTGGCAGGCCCGCCGGGCATACCCCTGGTGAACGTGCAGAATGCGCCGAACGGGGTGCAGAACTGGACGCTGTCGCTGCAGACACTGGCGTTGCTGACGGCATTGACCCTGCTGCCGGCGATCGCGCTGATGATGACCTCGTTTACGCGGATCATCATTGTGCTGGGCTTTCTGCGCCAGGCGCTGGGTACGCAGTCCACCCCGCCGAACCAGGTCTTGCTTGGCCTTGCGTTGTTTCTCACCTTGTTCGTGATGTCGCCGGTGCTGACGCGTTCCTACGACGATGGCGTCAAACCGTATATGGACGGCCAGATCACTGCCGAACAGGCGCTGCCGGCCGCGTCGATGCCGTTCAAGCAATTCATGCTTGACCAGACACGCGATGCGGACCTGCAGCTGTTCACCCGCCTGGCCAAGGAAAAGCCCTATGCCAGCAAAGCCGATGTGCCGTTCAAGGTCGCCATGCCGGCGTTTCTTACCAGCGAGCTGAAAACCGCATTCCAGATGGGATTTTTGCTGTTCATCCCGTTCCTGATCATTGATCTGGTGGTGGCCAGCGTGCTGATGTCGATGGGCATGATGATGGTTTCGCCAATGATCATCTCGCTGCCGTTCAAGATCATGCTGTTCGTCTTGGTGGACGGCTGGACGCTGCTGCTGGGAACGCTGGCAGGGAGTTTCTACACGTGAGCATCCGCCCGCCGTCGATGGCTGAACGGGCTTCGCTGACTACCCACCACGCGGGAGTGTGCGCATGACGCCCGAATCAGTCATGGAGATTGGCCAGCAAGCCTTGTATGTGGCGATGATGGTGGCCGCGCCGTTGCTGCTCACTGCGCTCGCGGTCGGCCTGCTGATCGGCGTGATTCAGGCCGCCACGCAGATCAATGAAATGACGCTCAGCTTCATTCCCAAGTTGATCGCCATGGCCCTGGTCGGGCTGATCGCCGGGCCGTGGATGTTGCGCATGCTGGTGCAATTCACGACCGGTTTGATCCAGAGCCTGCCTGGCGCAATCAGATGACTGCGCTGGATCTGGCCTTGCTGCCGGCATGGCTGGGCAGCTTTTACTGGGCGCTGGCTCGGGTCAGCGGCCTGCTGCTGATCGCCCCGATCTTCAGCGCCAAGGTGGTTTCCGCTCGGGTCCGGCTTGGGCTGGTGGTGATGCTGACCCTGGTGCTGGCGCCGCTGGCACCGACCACCATTGATCCACTCAGCGGCGCCGGCATAGCGACGCTGGTCGGCCAGCTACTGGTTGGCGCTGCGGTGGGCTTCGTGCTCAAGCTGGTGTTCGATGCGGTGTCTTTCGGCGGTGAACTGGTGGCGCAAAGCATGAGCCTGGGTTTTGCCTCGGTAATCAATCCGCAGGCCGGCGGCAGCTCCACCATTCTCAGCGAGTTCTATCTGCTGCTGGCGACCTTGTTGTTCCTGGTGATGAATGGTCATCTGCAACTGATTGCGCTGCTGGCGGACAGCTTCCACACCTTGCCTCCGGGCGTGCCGGCGATCAGTACCAATGGGCTGTACGCGGTGCTGACGTTTGCCGGGGAGTTGTTTTCCGGCGCGGTGCGCGTGGCCTTGCCCGCGATGACCTCGTTGCTGGTAGTGAACATCGGCTTTGCCGCGATCAGTCGCGCGGCACCGTCGATGAACCTGTTTGCCGTGGGTTTTCCGATCACCGTCTCGCTCGGCTTCATTGCCCTGTGGCTGGCGTTGCGCAGTCTGCCTGGCGCTGTCGAGGCCTTGCAGGCCGATGCGTGGTCCTTGATGCGAAATCTGTTCGGGAGCTGATGCCGTGTCAGAGGACAGCGACCAGGAGAAAACCGAAGAACCTACCGAAAAACGCCTGCGCGAATCTCGCGAGAAGGGCGAGGTTCCGCGATCGCGTGACTTGTCGGGTGCGCTGGTGGTGTTGGCCGGCGTTTCTGCGTTGATGAACAGTGGTCAGAGCGGTTTGCGCCATGTGCAGCGGATCTTCGAGCTGGGGCTGGGTTATTCCCGTGACGCGCTGTTTTCCGACGCGCTGCCCGGGCGCACCTTGCACGCGGCCATCTACGAGGCCTTGCTGCTGTTCGGGCCGGTGGCGATCGCCACGATGCTGGCCACGCTGGCCGCACCGCTGCTGCTGGGTGGCCTGAATTTCAGCGCAGAAGCGCTGCAGCCGAAGTTTGAGCGGCTTGATCCGATCAAGGGTTTCGGCAAGATTTTCGCGCTGCGCGGACTGGTCGAGCTGGGCAAGGCTTTACTCAAGCTGTTGTTCATTGGTCTGGTGCTGGCGCTGCTGCTGCGGCACTGGCAGGGCGAATTGCAGGCCACCGGTCGCGGTTCGGTTACCGCTGGTATCGCCCAGTCGATCGGTCTGATGGGCCGGGCGGCGTTGTGGTTTGGCTCGATTCTCGCGCTGATCGGTGCCATCGATGCGCTGTACCAGAAGTACGACCACGCCAAGAACCTGCGCATGACCAAGCAGGAAATCCGCGATGAAATGAAGGAGAGCGAGGGCAACCCCGAAATGAAGGGACGCATTCGCCAGGTGCAGCAGGCGCAGTCGCGGCGCCGCATGATGGAAGAATTGCCCAAGGCGGACGTGGTGGTGGTCAACCCGACCCACTTCGCCGTGGCGCTGCGTTACGACGATGGACGCATGGGCGCGCCCCGGGTCATCGCCAAGGGTATCGACGTGCTGGCCGGCCAGATCCGCCTGGTGGCAGCCGGTCATCGCATTCCAACGGTGGAATCGCCGCCGTTGGCACGAGCCTTGTATGCCACGACAGAACTGGGCCGGGAAATTCCTGCCTCGTTGTACGTGGCGGTAGCCCAGGTGCTTGCTTATGTTTATCAGCTAAAGCAAGCCGTGGCGCAGGGTGAGAGCCCGCCGGCCGCTCCCAGGCCCGAGGTTGATCCAGACCTGATGGGCCCTTATCGAGACGCTTGACGAGTCAAAACCATGACGGGTGCGGATGTCCTGGGTAACTTCAAACAGCTGGCACGACGGGGCGTTGGCGCTCCGATAGTGATGCTGGCGATGCTCGGCATGCTGATGCTGCCGATGCCACCGTTCATTCTGGACATTTTGTTCAGTTTCAACATCGCGCTGTCGCTGGTGATCCTGCTGGCGGTGGTCTACGTGTTGCGGCCGCTGGAATTCGCTGCGTTCCCCACCGTGGTGCTGATGGCCACCTTGCTGCGACTGGCGCTGAACATCGCCTCGACACGCGTGGTCTTGCTGCATGGTCATGACGGCCCCGGCGCCGCCGGCAAGGTGATCGAGGCGTTCGGCGCGTTCGTCATCGGCGGCAACTTCGCCGTCGGTCTGGTGGTGTTCGCGATCATCGTGGTGATCAACTTCGTGGTGATCACCAAGGGCGCCACGCGTGTGTCCGAGGTGACCGCGCGATTCACATTGGACGCGATGCCCGGCAAGCAGATGGCGATCGACGCGGATCTCAACGCCGGCCTGTTGACCCAGGAGCAGGCTCGCGAACGCCGCCAGGAAGTACGCGAGGAAGCGGACTTCTACGGTTCGATGGATGGTGCGTCCAAGTTCGTGCGTGGCGACGCCACCGCCGGCATCCTGATCTTGTTCATCAACATCATCGGTGGTTTTTTTGTCGGCGTGATGCAGCACGGGCTGTCGGCCGGTGAGTCGGCCAGAACCTATACCTTGTTGACCATTGGTGACGGCCTGGTTGCCCAGGTGCCGGCACTGATGCTGTCGGTGGCCGCGGCGATCATCGTTACCCGTGTTTCCAAGTCACAGGACATGGGCACGCAGGTGATCGGCCAGGTGTTTGGTCAGCCGCGCGCGCTGGGTGTGGCGGCGGTGGTGCTTGGCGTCATGGGCGTCATCCCGGGCATGCCCAATGTGGCCTTCCTGTTGCTGGGTATGGTTTGTGGTGGCGCCGCGTGGATGCTGCACAAACGCCAGAATGAGACGCGCGAGCGCCTGGCCGAAGTGGTGGCCGAGATGCCGGCGATCAGCGCTCCGACGGAACGCATGGAGTTGGGTTGGGAGGACGTGGCCAGCGTCGATCCACTGGGCCTGGAAGTGGGCTACCGGCTGATTCCGCTGGTCGATATTCATCAGGGCGGCGAACTGATGGGGCGAATCAAGTCGGTGCGCCGCAAGCTGTCGCAGGAGCTGGGCTTTCTGGTGCCCGCGGTGCATATCCGCGACAACCTTGATCTTGGCCCCAACGCCTACCGGATCACCTTGATGGGTGTGCCCATGGGCGAGGCAGAGGTCTACAACGACCGCCTCATGGCGATCAATCCCGGGCAGGTGCACGGAACCGTGCAAGGCATTGCCACGAAGGACCCGGCTTTTGGTCTGGAGGCGGTGTGGATCGAGAGCGGCCAGCGGGAGCTGGCGCAAAGCTACGGTTACACGGTGGTCGATCCGGCCACGGTCATCGCGACCCATCTGTCGCACATCCTGCAGAACCACGCGCATGAGCTGCTCAGTCACCAGGACGTGCAGCAACTGCTGGACCGTCTGGCCGCAACTGCACCCAAACTGGTCGAGGACCTGGTGCCCAAGCGTCTGTCGCTGGGCGTGGTGGTCAAGGTGTTGCAGAACCTGCTGGCCGAGCGCGTACCCATCCGCAATATGCGCAGCATCGTCGAATCCTTGGCGGAGCACTCTGGTCAGAGTCAGGATCCCGGCGTCTTGAGCGCCGCCGTGCGCGTCGCGCTGGGCCGCCAGATCGTGCAGGAGATCACCGGCCTGGGCACCGAGGTTCCGGTGATTACGCTGGCTCCGGAGCTGGAACAGATCCTGTTGAACTCGCTTTCTGGTGGTGGTGGCGTGGCTGGTGCAGCCGTGGAACCGGGTTTGGCTGATCGTTTGCAGCAGAGCGTCGCCGACGCGGCGCGTCGTCAGGAAATGAGTGGTGAACCAGCCGTTTTGCTGGTTGCACCACAACTTCGGCCATGGCTCGCACGCTTCACCCGTCATGTGGCACAGAACCTGCACGTACTCGCTTACAACGAGGTGCCTGACAACCGTCGTGTGCGGTTGGTCCAGGCGCTGGGGCGATGAACAGGACCGATGACATGGCCACTGCCACACAGTACACAAGCAAGCATTCCCCACGGCGGAACCACCGCCTGAGCCGGTCAGCCGTCCGGCGGAGCAACGCAGCATGAAGATCAAACGATTCGTAGCCGCCGATATGCGCCAGGCCATGCGCGATGTCCGCGAGGAGCAGGGGCCTGAAGCGGTCATTCTGTCGACCCGGCGAATTGCCGATGGCATCGAGATCATCGCTGCCCTGGATTACGATGAGGCGCTGATGCGCGAGGCCTCGCGTCAAGGTTCACCGGCAGAGGTGGAGGCGGTATCCACGACGCCGGCGGAGGCGCTGCCTGCCGCGCTGGTCGCATCGAGGCCGCCCATGCTGCCCCCTCCGCCACCGCTGCCAGCGAGCACTATTTCGCAGCCGCCTGCACCCAGCGCCACCCGGGTTGCCCAGGTGGCACGTGCGATGGCCGCACAGGCTGCCGCCGCTCAGTCGGCGGCAAAGCCGGTAGAGACCAGTCCCGTCATGGAACGCGCCGCGCAAGACACCGCGCAACTGCGGCGTGAGTTGGGCAACATGCGCGACATGCTGGAGCTGCAGCTGTCCAGTCTGGCGTGGAACGACATGGAGCGCCGCCAGCCGCTGCAGGCCAGAGTGCTGCGCGAGATGACCCGCATCGGCATTGATGCCGACGTGGCGCGCGTGCTGGTGGATGAGCTGCCTGAGCAGATCAATGCCGAGCAGGCCCGTTATTTGCCGCTGGGCATGTTGAGCCGCCGCCTGTTGGTCAGTGGACGCGGTCTGGCCGATGACACGCCTGGCGTCACCGCTCTGGTCGGCCCTACCGGAGTAGGCAAAACCACCACCATCGCCAAACTGGCCGCTCGCGCGGTGATGCGTCACGGTGCCAACCAGGTGGCGCTGGTCAGCACCGACCATTACCGCATTGGCGCTGCCGCACAACTTGAACATTACGGCCGCCTGCTGGGCGTGCGCGTCTATCCGGCCTACGACGGCGACAGCCTGCGCAAGGTGCTGGAAATGCTGCGCGGTCACCACACCGTGTTGATCGACACCGCCGGGGTTGCCTACAGTGACCCGCGGCTCAATCAGCAGCTGGACATTCTCGTCGATGCCAGGGAGCTGCGTTCCACTCTCGTACTGGCGGCCAATACCCACGCACAGTCGCTGGACGATGCGGTACGCGCTTACCTGCCGCTGAAGCCGCAGTCGGTCATCTTGACCAAGCTGGACGAGGCACCAAGTCTTGGCGGTGCGCTGTCGGTGCTTATCCGTCACCGGCTGGTGCTGGACTACACTACCGACGGCCAGCGCGTTCCCGAGGATATTTCCGCCGCTGATGCGCGCGTGCTGGTTTGCCGCGCCGCGCAATCACTGAAGGGGAACGTTCCCGACGATAACCTGATGGCCGAACGTTTTGGTCTCGCGGTGGCTAGCGCATGAGCGAAATAGCATTGGATCAGGCAGCCGGGCTGCAACAAATGCTGGCAGCTTCGGCGGGTGCGGCTCCGGCACCGATGGCTTTGCCAAAACCCGGGCATCAGGCCAGCAGTCTGCTGGATGGCCGCAACCGCACGCCTTGTCGCGCGATTGCCGTGGCGGGCGGCAAGGGTGGCGTTGGCAAGAGCACGGTCGCGGTGAACCTGGCCATGTCGCTGTCGATCGCCGGCCACGACGTGATGCTGCTGGACGCCGACATGGGGCTGGCCAATGTCGACGTGATGCTGGGTCTGACCCCGTCGCGTCATATCGGTCACCTGCTTGACGGTGAGTGCACGCTGGAGGAATTGCTGCTGCCGGCCGCACGCGGCTTGCAGGTCGTTCCCGCCGGGTCCGGCACGCGCCGCCTGGCTCAGCTGAACAATGGCGAGCACGCGGCAATCATCCGCGCCTTCGATGAACTGGCCCATCCGCCCGAGTACCTGCTGGTGGATACGGCGGCCGGGCTTTCCGACAACGTCACCATGTTCGCTGCAGCAGCCTCCGAGGTGATCCTGGTGGTCTGCGACGAGCCGGCATCACTGACTGATGCGTATGGATTGACCAAGGTGCTCAACCGTGACTTCGGTGTTCGACGGGTGCGCATGGTGGCGAACATGGTTCGCAACGAGGGGGATGCGCGGTTGCTGCATCAGAAGCTGGCGCGGGTCAGTGACCGGTTTCTCGATGTGGTGATCGATTTCAGCGGATGGATACCGCATGACGAGCGCCTGCGGCAGGCTATCCGCAGGCAATGTGCCGTCGTCGACCTGTGGCCGTCGAGCCATTCGGCGCAGGCATTCAAGAAATTGGCAGAGTTGGTCGATAAGTGGGCGGAACCGGACCGCACAGCTCTCGACCGGATCGCCTTTTTTGGCGGTCGGACCGTACCGGCTGATGGGGTACCAAAATGAGCGTGGCATCGGAATATCTACAGGTTTCCCGTGAGAGTGCCGATGAACTGGTAAAGCGGCACGCGCCGCTGGTACGACGGATCGCCTATCACCTGATGGGGCGGCTGCCAGCCAGTGTCGATGTGGGAGATTTGATTCAGTCGGGAATGATCGGTTTGCTGGAAGCATCGCGAAATTTTGCCCAGGATCGAGGGGCCAGTTTCGAGACGTATGCGGGTATTCGCATACGCGGCGCCATGCTGGACGAGTTGCGACGCACGGACTGGGCTCCCCGCTCGGTGCATCGCAAGACTCGCGAAGTGGCGGAGATGATTCGTCAGGTCGAAACGGAAACCGGCGCGGAAGCGGATGAGAAGGAGGTTATGCGACGGCTCGGCATCAGTGCCGAGGAATATCACCAGGTACTGGCCGATGCGGCATGTGTGCGTTTGCTCAGCCTGACCGCCTCGGATGACGGGGAAGAAAGTGGAGTCATGGATGTTGCCGACGAGGGCAGTCTGGGTCCCGAGGACAGCATCGAGCGTGATGGCATGCGGGATGCGCTGGCCGAAGCGATCACCAGCCTGCCCGAGCGCGAGCAACTGGTGATGTCGTTGTACTACGAGCAGGAATTGAACCTGAAGGAAATTGGCGCGGTGCTGGGGGTGAGTGAATCACGTGTCTGCCAGATCCATGGGCAGTCCGTGCTCCGGCTTCGCGCAAGACTTACCGGCTGGCGCGGCTGATCAGCCGCGGCATCTGACCATTTCAAGGGCCGCGAATGGCCCTGTAGCGCATGTGGAGAGAGCGTTGGACAAGAACATGAAAATCCTGGTGGTAGATGATTTTTCCACCATGCGGCGAATCGTTCGCAACTTGCTGGTGGAACTTGGCTTCACCAACACGTTGATCCAGGAGGCCGACGATGGCGAGAACGCGCTCGTCATGCTCCGCAACAATCCGTTTGATCTGGTCGTGACCGACTGGAACATGCCGAACATGACGGGCATCGACTTGCTGCGGGCGATCCGTGCCGAGCCGTCGCTGAAGGGTATGCCGGTGTTGATGGTCACCGCCGAGAACAACCGCGAGCAGATCATCGCAGCCGCCCAGGCTGGCGTTAATGGCTATGTCGTCAAGCCGTTCACTGCCGATACGCTCAAGGAAAAGCTCACCAAGATCTTCGAGCGCATTGCCGCCAGCGGGGCAACAGCATGAGCACCACGAATGACACCGCGATCAGCGAAGATCTGCCCGTCGAGTTGCGCGACCTGCTGAACAGTCCCGAAGGTCCAGCCTTCGAACACGCCCTCGACGTGATGGTGCGTCAGCGCGAACAGCACATGTTCCGCGCACTCGGCCAGCTCGCCCGCGACCTGCACGATGCCGTGCGCCGCTTGGGTGGTGATCTTGCCCAGGAAGGCTTCCCCGGTAACGTTGCCAATGCCCGTTTGTATCTGCAGGAAGCGTTGGAGCTGAGCAGCAAGGCCGCGCATGGCACCATCGATTTTGCCGAACGGATCAGTCCTCAGGCGGATTCGCTGATCGGCAATGCCGTCACTCTGCTTGAAAAGTCTCCCGACGCGGCAGCCACCGCGCTGGCACGTGAGTCGACCACCTTCGCCGCCAACTGTCGCGACGGTCTTGCCGACATGGTCGTGGCGCAGTCGTGGCAGGATCTGACCGGACAGCGCATCAAGAAAGTCGATGGGTTTATCGGCACGGTGGAATCGACCTTGCTGGAACTGGTGCGCTTGACCGGTGCGTTGGCTGGCAGCGAAATGCCTGCCAGCGTGGCCAAGATATCCAGTCAGGAAGAGGCCGATCGGCTGCTCAGCGAATTCGGATTTTGAGGACCGGGTCCCGATGAGTGCCGAATTCGACCTCGAGCTACGCCAGGATTTTCTGGTCGAGGCCGGCGAATTGCTGGAGCGCCTCAGCGAGCAGCTGGTGGCGCTGGAAACAGCGCCACGTGACAGCGAATTGCTGAACGCGGTGTTTCGGGCGTTCCATACGGTGAAAGGTGGCGCTGGCTTTCTTGCGCTGGAGCCGATGGTGCTGCTTTGCCACCATGCCGAAGATCTGCTCAACGAAGCTCGCAACGGCAAGGTTGCGCTGGACGCCAATCACATGGATGCGTTGTTGCAGTCGCTTGATCTGCTCAACGAGATGATGGCTGCAGTCAGCGCCGATACGGCCTTGAAGATGCCGCCGCCGGCACTGTTGAAATCGTTGCTGCCCCGCGTCGTTGCCCCGGTAGTGGCAGCGGCGCCGGTGGCAGCACCGGTGGCAGACAGTGCGCCGATCAACGACGACGAATTCGAAGCGCTGCTGGACAGCATGTACGGCAATGCCGTGCCTGGCACAGTCGAGCCGGCGCCGGTGGCGATTGCGCCGGCAGCAAGCAAAACCATCGATGATGATGAATTCGAGGCGCTGCTGGATTCGCTGCATGGCAAGCACATCTCGAATGTGGCGGCGCCCGCTGCGGCTCCCGAGTCGCCAGCCGTATCGGCACCGACGGATGCCGCTCCCGCACCGGCTGCTCGACAAGCCGTGGCGGCAGAAAATTCGGTACGTGTGGATACCGCGCGACTGGACTTGCTGGTCAATCACGCAGGTGAACTGGTATTGGTGCGAAATCGATTGTTGAGCCTGGCGGCCCGCCTCGGTGACGACACGTTGGCTGCCGCAGCCAGCGAGCTGGACCGGGTGACGGACGACCTGCAGGGCGCGGCCATGGGCATGCGCATGCAGCCGGTCGGTCGCCTGTTTCAACGCTTCCCGCGGATCGTGCGCGATCTGGCGCGACAGCTGGGCAAGGATATAGAGCTGGTGCTTGAGGGCGAGGGTACCGATCTGGATCGCAGCCTGGTCGAGGCGCTTGCCGATCCGCTGATCCATCTGCTGCGCAACGCGCTGGATCACGGCGTTGAAATGCCGGACGACCGCGAGCAAATGGGCAAGCCGCGCAAGGGCCGTATTTGCCTGTCGGCCAGCCAGCGTGGCGAGCGCATCGTGATTTCCGTCAGCGATGACGGCAAGGGCATGGACCCGGAAGTACTGCGCCGCAAGGCCGTCGAAAAAGGTGTGATCGACAGCGCCCAGGCAGCACGTTTGAGTGAGAACGAATGCTTTGAACTGATTTTCAGGCCCGGCTTCAGCACGGCGGCAACCGTATCGGACATCTCCGGTCGAGGCGTCGGCATGGACGTGGTGAAGACCCGCGTAGCCGAACTGGGTGGCACCTTGCGCGTGCAGTCGCGACTGGGCAAGGGCAGTGAGCTCGAACTGACCGTGCCGCTGACGCTGGCTGTTTTGCGGGTGCTGATGGTGCGCGTGGAGACCCGTTTGCTGGCGTTGCCACTGGGCAACGTGGCCGAGGTATTCGAACTGACCGAGGGTCAGGATCGCGAGCTGGATGGCCGGCTCGTGGCTGATCATCGCGGTCGCGCCCTGCCATTGGCGGATCTTTCGCTGTGGGTCGGAGTTGAGCCGGGTGCGGCGCGGCATGTGGTGGTGCTGCATATTGGCCATCAGCGCATCGGTTGCATGGTGCATGAAGTGCTGGGTCGCGAAGACGTCATCGTCAAACCGCTCGGTCCGTTGTTCGTGGACGTTTCCGGCATCGCCGGTGCCACCGTCACCGGTGATGGCCGGCTGGCGCTGGTGATGGATCTGGCTGGCCTGGTTGCGGGCACGGGTGAGTTGTTTGCTGCGCTGCAATTGGAAGGCTGATGGCCATGGACAGAATAAGCACCGCCGGTACGATCCTAGGGTTTGTGGTGATCATTCTTGGCACCATCCTCAAGGGCTCAACAGTGGAAGCGCTGTGGAATCCGGCGGCCTTCGTGATCGTGTTCTTCGGCACGCTGGCGGCTTTGCTGGTGCAGAACCAGGGCACCGTAATCAAGCGTGCGCTGTCGATGGCGAAAATGGTCTACCAGACGCCGAAGCATCGGCCGCATGACCTGATCAGCCGGGTGGTGGGCTGGAGCGAAATCACCCGTCGCCAGGGTCTGCTCGGGCTGGAGCCACAGATTGAGGTCGAGAAGGACCCGTTCATCAGCAAAGGTTTGCAATTGCTGGTTGATGGTGGCGAGCCAGACGCCATTCGCAGCGTGCTGGAAGTCGACATGAGCACCCGCGAAGCGATCGATCTGGCTGGTGCCAAGGTCTACGAGAACGCCGGCATCTATTCACCCACGCTGGGGATTATCGGTGCCGTGATGGGCCTGATGGCGGTCATGCAGAATCTGTCTGATCCGAGCAAACTGGGTCACGGTATTGCGGCAGCATTTGTCGCCACAATCTATGGTGTGGCCTTGGCCAATATGTTCATGTTGCCCATGGCGGCACGGCTGAAGGCGCTGGTGGGCAAGCAGTCCCTCATGCGCGAAATTTTAATTGAAGGGCTGGTGTCGATCGCGCAAGGAGACAATCCAAGGCAGATTCAGACCCGCCTGCAGGGTTACATCGAATGAGGAAGCACAAGCACGAGGAGCACCTCAATCACGAAGCATGGGCCATCCCCTATGCCGACCTGATGACCTTGTTGCTTGCGTTCTTTGTGGTGATGTACGCGGTGTCGGTGGTCAATGAAGGCAAGTACCGGGTGATGTCCAATTCACTCATACAGGCATTCAATGGTTCCAGCGGCAGCACTGCCGCGCCCTCGCCGGCCACGCCGGGCAAGGTGAATACGTCGGCGGCAGTGTCGGTCAAGCAAACCGGCGCGGCGGTCAGCCCGGTTGCGCTGCCGATAGCGTTGCGGCCGCCACCGGTAGCCGGTGCAGGCAGCCGTCCCGGCGTCGGCAACGACAAACTGGAGCAGAAGAACCTCCAGCGAATCGAAAATCAGGTTCGCCAGGCATTGCAGCCGCTGATCGAGCAGAAGATGGTGGTCGTGCGGCGCAAGCAGGATGGGCTGGAGATCGAAATTCGCACCGACATTCTGTTTCCCAGCGGGGTGGCTCAGCTGTCCACGACGGCCAACGCGGTACTGAGTAATTTGGCCACAATTCTCGCGCCATTCCCGAATCCGTTACGGGTGGAAGGCTTTACCGACAATGTTCCGATCAACACGCTGCAGTTTCCGTCGAACTGGGAATTGTCAGCAGCACGGGCGGCCAGCGTGGCGCGTCTGTTTGCCGCCAGCGGCGTCGACCCCGCCCGCCTGGGCATCATCGGTTGGGGTGAAGTGCGGCCGGTGACCGACAATGCCACCGTGGCAGGCCGTAACCAGAATCGGCGGGTAATTGTCGTGGTGATGAATGACCAGACGAAACCTCAGCGCGAAGAGACTGACGCCAACGATCTGCACGATATTGCCGCTGCCCCAGGGCCGACGCCCGTAACCGACAATCTGCCTGCGGCATTGGCCCGCCCGACGTTGCCACCCGTGGTCATCGCTCGCTCCAGGTTGCCGACTACGCCATCCGACATCGCGGTTGAGGCGCAGTCTGCCGAACATTCACCAGCGGCTGTTGTGGAAACGTCTCGTTCAATACCGCGACGTGCCGGTCCGGACCGCTAGAATCCAGATGACTTTTTTCAATGACCGCAGGATGCCTGAATGAGCGCCATCGAGTCCGCCTCTGCGCAGGCTAGCCGGCAATGGCTGTCGTTCCAAATCGGCGCGCAACTTTACGCCGTGCCTCTGATTGCGGTGAACGAAGTGATTCGTGACGGTGATGTCACGCCGGTGCCGGGTGCTCCTGACGATGTGCTGGGTGTGCGCCATCTGCGTGGACGGATCGTTCCGGTACTGGATGGTTGCCGGCGGATGGGTGTGCCGCAGCCCACTAAAGATCTGACCCGCGTGCGCATTGTCATGCTGGTGCATGGTGGCCATCTGGTGGGCGTCCGGGTGGACGCCATCGGCGAGCTGCTGAGTACTGATGGCATCACCATCGAGCCGCCACCGCCGGGTCGAGCCAGCCGCAGTGATGATCCGGTAACGGGCGTGATGTCCTGGCAGGGTGGTTTTGTGGCCATGCTCGACGTATCCCGACTGTGTCGACTGCGCGGAGACGCTGGTCATGTGGCTTGAACTAGGCGTTTCCGTATTGCTGTTGCTGGCGGTGCTGCAGTCGGCTCTGCTGTTGCGTTTGTGGCGGCAATCGATGCAGTTGCAGCAACGCATCGACTTGTTGTCGCACGAGACCTCACAAGCAGCCTGTACCGACGTGCCCACTTCAATGCTGGTCACCGCGCTGGGGCGAGTGGAGCGGCAGATGCAGCAGATCGAACAGCAGATGCAGCAGATCGAACAGGCGCCACCGCCGCCCACGCATCAGGCTTATGAACTGGCGCAGCAACTGGCGCGCGAAGGCGCCGACCTCGAACATCTGGTGAGCCGTTGCGGGTTGTCTCGCGACGAGGCCCGGCTGGTCATGCAGATGCATCCCGCCAATTCCTGATGACAGCGAGTCCTGATTACAGCGAGTCCTGATTGCAACGAGTCTTGATGACAGCGGGTTGTGGTCGCCACCGGCATCGAACGCGGCCGAGCTATTCCCCGGCAGCGTCATAAATGGCTGCCAGCACGGACGCGGCGGAAGCGTACAACTGAACCGGTACGTCGTCGCGCAGGCGCAAGGCCGCGAGCAGTGCAGCGATCTGGGCGTCATGGTGTAGGGGTATGCCGGCTTCCCTGGCTCGCGCAAACAGCAGTTCCAGCGACTGTTCCTGCATCGGTTTGACTTCATCGTTACTACTGGCCAGCCGCAGGCTGACCCGGCGCAGAGGTGGTTGGCTGTTCATGCGATTGCCTTCAGCAGCAGTGCACTGCTCCGTCCCGGGGTTTGCGGCACGCCTACCTGGCAGCTCAACTGGTCAAGCAGCACGCCGCACGCGGCCAGGCGCTGACGTAATGGGGTGAACTGTTGTTCCAGACGTTGCGCTGTGTCGACGCGCTCTGCCCACAACCGTACCGACAGGCGCGGCTCGCGTAGCTGCAGCTCACCCTGAACCGGGCCGAGTGCGGGCAGGTCGAGTGCAAAGCCCATGGTCCAGCTCGGCGCGCCATCAACTACATCGGCGCCGTGCTCCAGCTTTACCTGAAGCACATCATTGCCATCCTCGCCACGCACGGGAATCTCGACAATCCAGGCGGTGGCTGGATGGGCGCTGGCATCCAGCTGTGCTACCTCGACCCGTGCCAGTGCGGCCTTGGCATCGCCATGCAAGCGGCTCAGCAGGGCCGTTACATCGTCATCAGCCATCTGCGGCAGGCCCAGCCTCGCCTGGGGTTGCAGCCCGCGTTGCAGCAGCGGCGGATCGACGTTATCGCGGTCGGGATGAAGCGGTGCCGTGGTTCCTTTGTCGGTTGCGCTGTCGGCGGCGTTCGGGTTGCGCGGTGCCGTCGCGACCCGCTTGTCGAGCAAGCCGAGCAGGCGCAGCAGGGCGCCTTTCCAGTCATCGGCGCCCGCTGCCGGTTGTCCGTTGCCTTGGGGGGCGAGCAGGCCGGACTCAAAGAACATGCCGCTGTTGCGGATCGCCTCCCGCAATCCTTCCCCGCGGGTAACCTCTGCAGGCGTGCTCAGCGCTTGCTCCAACACGGCAAGTGCGGTGCGGATGTCTGGCGGCAGCTGGCGCAGTGCAGGGCGCTGGGCCAAGGCCGACAGAGTAGCCAGCAACGGGGCGTAACTGTCCTGTTGCGGCAGCCGTTCACGCAGCATGCGCTGGAAAGTAGGGTCCGGGCTTTGCGAGAGGATCTCCAACTGGGGTTGCGCGCCCATGTTGAGCACCCGAACCTGGAATTGGGAGGGCAACTGGGCGTGCGCCACATCCGCCTCAACCGTCATTGCGCCAACCTGCAACACCAGCAACCCCTGCGGATTTACCCCCAGCGGTCGGGCTGACAGCACGGTACCAATGCGCCAGCTCTGCGCCGTGGTGCCGGAAGCGGCACCAGCCCAGGTAAGCGCAGCAATACTTATCGGAGGGATGTTCAAGCAGGGTTCCTGCGTTAGACGCGGGGCGGCAAAAGGGCGATCGAGGATACATCGGCCAAATCCCGGAATACTTGAGTGCGGATTCAAGGCAAAGTTTCGCCGGTGTGCCACGTCTGTCGACGTGGCACTTCAAAGTCCCGCTAAAGCGAATCGGTGATCGGTCGATAAACGATGAGCAAGCGCATGCTTGTAATGCGTGGAGTCATTGGCATGGGCGGCAAGCGAACGGAAAAACTGCATGCGGCGGATCATCCGCCCGTGACGGCTTCGGCTGCAGACAGTGCTGCCATCTCGGTCATCCGGCTTCCGGCCGACTGCCGTTTGGGTGCCCAGACGGCGTTGAAGGCGCAACTGGAAGCGGTACTGCAGGCCGGCGAGATCGTGATCGATTCGACGGAGCTTGAGCGTGTGGATACCGCGGCGCTCCAGTTGCTGGTGCTGTTCCGGCGTGAGCTGGAGCAACACGGCGGCACCCTGGTATGGCGCGGCACCCATGAAATCCTGGACGAGGCGGCGGGCGTCCTCGGTCTTGAACAGTTATTGAACCTGCCGGCGGCAACGTCGGCCTGATGCGAGGTGGCAGCATGGCAAAGATTCTTGCGGTAGACGACTCGGCTTCGATGCGTGGCATGGTGGCCTTCACTTTGCGCGGCGCCGGCTACGAAGTGACCGAGGCGGAGAATGGTCAACTGGGGCTGGATGCCGCGCGTGAAAACGCGTTCGCGCTGGTTTTGGCCGACGTCAACATGCCGGTGATGGACGGCATTTCGATGGTACGTGCGTTGCGCGCGCTGGATGCCTACAAGGGCGTGCCGATCCTGATGCTGACCACTGAATCGCATACCGAAAGAAAGATGGAAGGCAAGGCAGCCGGCGCTACCGGCTGGCTGGTCAAGCCGTTCGATCCGGAGCAGTTGCTGGCCACTGTCAAGCGCGTCCTGGGCTGAGGAACACCCATGAGCACCGTCGATCTGAGTCAATTCCACAAGACCTTCTTCGAAGAGAGCCAGGAAGGGCTGGACGCGATGGAAGTGGCGTTGCTGGCACTGGACTCGGGATCGACCGACACCGAACTGGTCCACACCATTTTCCGTGCCGCACACTCGATCAAGGGCGGCGCCGCCACCTTCGGCTTTACCGACGTGGCGGCGTTCACTCACGTGGCGGAGTCGCTGCTGGAAGAGGTGCGCAGCGAGCGGCGAGGCGTGGATGCCGAACTGATCGACATGTTGCTGCGATCGGTGGATTGTCTGCGCGCGATGCTGGCGCGATCGCGCAGTGGCGAACCTGTGGCGGACGCTGAAAGCGAGGCGCTCCGCGTCGAGCTCAATACCCTCGTCAGTGGAGAGCCCGCAGCGGCAGCCGTGGTTGCTGCACCGAAGGCCGCTCAGGTGGAAGCCTGGAACATCCGTTTCATCGCCTTGCCACACTTGTTGCAAACCGGTAATGACCCGCTGCGACTGTTTCGGGAATTGCAGCAATTGGGTCGGCTGGAAGTGCTGCGCGCCTTTGTCGTTGAAGCGGCACCCGCGCAACTGGCCCAGCTCGACCCGGGTCAGTGCTACCTGGGTTGGGAGCTGCGCTTGCACGCGTCAGTAACCCGAGCAGACGTTGCTGCGGTATTTGACTGGGTCGACGGCGACTGTGAACTTTCCATCGATCCGGTGGAGGCGACTGCGGCCGCTGAGCCGGCGCCTGCGGCACCTGCTGCGGTGGCGCCGAAGGCGGGCTCGACACCGCGGGCGGTGCGTGAGACGGCCTCGGCCTCCAGCGATGGCGGCTCGATTCGCGTAGGCATCGACAAGGTGGATGCCCTGATCAACATGATGGGCGAGCTGGTGATCACCCAGTCCATGCTCAGTGACATCGCCGAAAACTTCGACCCATCGCAGCTGGAGCGGATGCGCGAAGGTCTGCTGCAGCTGGAGCGCAACACGCGTGAGTTGCAGGAAAGCGTGATGCGGATACGCATGCTGCCGATTGGCTCGGTATTCAATCGATTCCCGCGCTTGGTGCGTGATCTAGAAAACAAGCTCGGCAAGCAGGTCAAACTGGAACTGCATGGCGAACACACCGAGCTGGACAAGACGGTGCTGGAAAAGATCGGCGACCCGCTGGTACATCTGGTGCGCAACGCGATCGATCACGGCCTGGAGTCACCCGAGAAGCGTCGCGCCGCCGGCAAGTCGGAAACCGGCACGCTGCGCCTGGATGCCTACCACGAAGGTGGCAATATCGTGGTGCAGATCAGCGACGACGGCGCGGGTCTGAACCGCGCCGCGATCATCAGCAAGGCCGAGCAGCGCGGCTTGATCCGGGTCGGCCAGGAACTCGATGACGCCGAAGTGGCGGAACTGATCTTTCAGCCGGGTTTCTCCACGGCGGCACAGGCTACCGATCTTTCCGGACGTGGCGTCGGCATGGATGTCGTGCGACGCAATGTGCGCGATCTTGGCGGCACCGTCGGTGTGCGCAGCCAGACCGGCAAGGGCAGTGTGTTCACCATCTCGCTGCCGCTGACGCTGGCCATCATCGATGGTCTGGTCACGGCGGTGGGTGGCGAGCGCTACATCGTGCCGTTGATCTCGATCATCGAATCGCTGCGCCTGCAGCCCGACATGATCCGCAAAATCGCCGGTGGCGGCGAAGTGTTCCATTTTCGCGAATCCTACCTGCCGATCATGCGTCTGTACCGCTCGTTTGGTTGCCAGGACGCAATTACCAACATCGAGCAAGGCATCGTGGTGGTAGTCGAGGAAGAGGGCAAGCGCGTCGGCTTGCTGGTGGATGATTTGCTGGGTCAGCAACAGGCCGTGGTGAAGTCGCTGGAGGCGCATTACCAGCGCGTCCAGGGTATTTCTGGCGCCACCATTCTCAGCGATGGATCGGTTGCGCTGATCGTTGATGTCAGTGGAGTGGTACGTCTGGGTCAGCAGCGAAGCAAGGCCGCTTGATCGCGCTCATCAACACGGCGCGGTGAAACGGGGGCGGCGGTGACGAAAGTGTCGTGGCCTGAACGTGGCGTTGCGTTTTTCTGGTGCTCGAAATCGCCGTGATGCCCTTCTGACCCGAGCCTTCTTGTTTTTGATGCACGTGTTTTTGCTACTGGCGTTTTCGGGGTGCCTGACGTTTCTATGCCCACGCATCGGTCTTTCCCGGCTCGATAGGTTCGGCCAGTTCGAGTGTTGGTTTCCTGCGGTTTCGAGGGGTCTGCGATATGCGTTCACTCAAGCGTTGGTCGTTCAGCCGAATGAGTCTCAACGCGCGGGTGGCGCTGGTGGTGGCAGCGGTGATAGCCGGCTTGGTCACCCTCACGGTGCTTGGCGCATTTGCCACTCGTGCCCGGCAGATGCAAGGGCTCGAGGACACGTTGCGCAGCACGATCGAGGCATCCTCGTCTGTAGCCAATGGATTTCATGAGCGTGCCGTCAAAGGCGAGTTCAGCGAGGTCGAGGCCCAGAAGCTGGCGCTGGCGCAAATCAGCGAGATGCGCTGGAACAAGGGTGCCGGCTACATCTTCGTGTTCGACACCGACTTGGTCATGCGCATGCATCCGCTGCGCCCGAACTGGACTGGCAAGGATGTCAGTGCAGAGACTGACGCCAACGGCATGCAGCACTATCGACTCATGTCCGAGGGTGACGTCAAGGCTGGCCACGATCTGATCACCTATGTGCAGAAAATGCCGGATGGCAGCACCAAGGACAAGGTTACCTATTCACAACTGTTCAAGCCGTGGAACCTGAACCTGGCCGCTGGGGCGTATTACGACGACATCAACGCCCAGTTCAGGGAATCGCTTGAAGTTCACCTGGCAGAAGCAGGTGCGATCGCCTTCCTGGTCACCTTGCTGGTGTGGCTGTCGATGAGCAGCATTCGCAAGAGCATTGGCGGCGAACCCGACTTCGCCCTTTCCATGGCGGCACGCATAGCCAATGGAGATCTCAACAAGGATGACGGCGGCAAGACGTTTGCCGAAGGCAGCTTGTTGGGTGAGTTGGTGCGAATGCGCGACAAGCTGATCAGTATCGTCGCCGAGGTTCAGGAGGGTTCCGATGCGGTGAGCACGGCAGCCCGGCAGATCGCCAAGGGCAATGATGATTTGAGCCAGCGTACGCAGGAACAGGCCTCCAGCCTTGAGGAGACCGCCGCGTCGATGGAGGAGATGACCTCCACCGTGAAGCAGAATGCGGAGAACGCCAGTTTTGCCAGCCAACTGGCCAGTGGCGCCCGCGAGCAGGCCGAACGTGGCGGCAAGGTGGCGGCACAGGCGGTGGCCGCGATGGGTGAGATCAACGCGTCGAGCCGGAAGATCGCCGATATCGTGGGCCTGATTGACGAGATTGCGTTCCAGACCAACCTGCTGTCGTTGAATGCGGCGGTGGAGGCGGCCCGTGCTGGTGAGCAGGGCCGCGGCTTTGCCGTGGTAGCTAGCGAGGTGCGCAATCTGTCTCAGCGCAGCGCGTCGGCAGCGAAGGAAATCAAGGGGCTGATCAACGAAAGCGTCGAAAAGGTTCAGGCAGGTAGTGAACTGGTGGACCAGTCCGGCACGGCGCTGGCTGACATCGTGGACAGCGTGAAAAAGGTTACCGACATCGTGGCGGAGATCGCCGCGGCCAGTCAGGAGCAATCCACCGGCATCGACCAGGTGAACCGCGCGGTCATGCAGATGGACGAGGTGACCCAGCAGAACGCTGCGTTGGTCGAAGAGGCCTCGGCAGCGGCGCGCGCCATGCAGGATCAGGCCGGCGAGCTGCAGCGACAAATGACCTTTTTCCGTTTGGACGGAACAGCCGAGGCGGCTCTGTTGCCGCTGGCGGTGGTGGCTTCTTCCGCGGCGCCTCGCGTGGCATCACTGCCGCGCAAGGCTGCCGCCGGGCAGGGCGCAGAAGCCTCGCGGCCGGCTTCGGCCAAGGCGGCCGCTAGTTCATCTGGCGCATGGACTGAGTTCTGAGTCGACACCCCATGATCGAACATTTCGGTAAAGCGATGGCAGCTTGGTGCGGCCATCGCTGCTGAATCACCGCCGGTCGTAATTCGGACAAGCTGGCCATCGATGATGGCGCTGGCACGACGGGCAAGCAATCAAGGAATTTCCATGCATACCTTGCCGCCATCAGCCCGACGCGGAGTTTCAGCATTGGTGCTTGTCTCCGTGTTGAGCCTGACCTGCGCAAGTACCCACGCAGCTGACTTCACCTTCGGTGGCAAGCTGTTTGCCGACATCAGTCAGTTGCAGCAGAACAACCATGTCGCACATACCCAAGGCAGCGCGCCGGATGCTGACCTGAAGCGACTCTATCTGGATGCGGACTATGCCTTCGATCCGGTCTGGTCGGCACACCTCACCACCGACATCAACTGGCTGCGGGGCCATCCCGATGCCGATTTTTGGATAAAGCACCTCTACGTGCAGCGCAAGTTTGGCCCTGCCACCGTGGTACGCGTCGGCGTCGACGACATGCCGCTGCTGGCCTTCAATAGTCAATGGTATGGCTATCGCTACGTTGATTCGATCGGTACATCGATGCAAAAAATCGACAGCGTGGCGGATTGGGGCGTGCACTTGAAAACCCGGCTGGCGCCGACAGTGGATCTGGCTGTGTCGGTGGTGAGCGGCGGTGGTTACAAAGAGCCCACTCACGGTCATCGCGCCGACGTTGAGGCGCTGCTGGCGTGGCACACCAGCAAAAACACGGTGTTGGCACTGGGTGGCTACGATGGCCAACTGGCCGCCAACGATGATCCTCTGCGGCCGCTGTACCACACTGCTCGTCGCATCGACCTGATGGCGGCGTATGCCGATGACATCTGGCGCTTTGGTGCGCGTTACGCCTATGCCAGCAATTGGGCGAATCTGTACACCGTGCAAAGCGACCGGGCAAGCAATTGGTCGAGCTGGGCGAGCCTGCGGATAGCACCCCGATGGAGCGTGTTTGCGCGCTACGACTACAGCAAGCCGAATCGCCTGCTTACCCCGTCGCGCAAGTCTACTTATGCCGATGCCGGCGTGGAGTGGAAGCCGTTGAAGAAACTGCGGCTGGCCTTGGTTCTCAAGCACAACGCACTGGAGAGCGCCGGAAACCTGATGCGTACCAGCAACGAAGCAGGCCTGTGGACCGAATGGGCATTTTGACCTGCCCAGCCAGCTTTCGGCAGCGTCGGGATGCGTACTCAAGTTTCGGGCTTTCTCGCCGACACAGTTGGGGAAAATCGCATTCGCAAGCCCCTCATGAGGTGACCCTTCCATGTATGAGAACGACCAGGGCACGGCGCCGACCGTGCAGCAACTGACCTTCAACCTGGCGGGTGAGGAATACGGCGTCGACATTCTGTCCGTGCGGGAAATTCGTGGCTGGTCAAGGGTCACCCGCATTCCCCAGACGCCGGCCTATCTGCTCGGCGTGCTGAATCTGCGTGGCGCGATTGTCCCGATCATGGACTTGCGTCTGCGTTTCGGTCTGGAGCGCGAAGCCTATGGCGACAGCACCGTGGTCATCATTGTGGCCGTGGCCGAACGCCTGTTCGGCATCGTGGTTGATGCCGTGTCCGACGTGGTCGACATCGACCCGGCAGCGATCAAGCCGGTACCGGACATGGGCGCGGTGGTGGAAACCCGGTACCTGAAGGGTCTGGCAACCCATGTCGAGCGCATGGTGATGCTGCTGGACGTGGAAAAGCTGATGCGTCCTGACGAGGTTGAAAAACTGGACGCTGCGCTATCGCACGTCCAGGAAGTCGAAGTTGCCGCTTGAACCTGGAAGATCAATGAAGATCAAGAATATTCTGACGCGTGTTGCCACATTGCCGACGTTGAGCGTCAAGGTCCGCCTTATCAGTGTGCTGGGGTTGCTTGGGGTCATGCTGATCGTGGGGGCGGTGATCGGCCTTGGCGCCATGAAGATGCAAAATGACGGAACCAGAAAGATCTACGAAGATGAATTGGTGCCAGCGAATCTGGTTTCCATCATCGCCGGGCGGTCGCTGTTGTCGTACATCGCGTTGGGTGCGGCTACCACGCTGATCAACCAGCCTGATCAGATGAAGCAGAAGATCGACGACTTCAACAAGGCGCAGCTCGACATCCTGCAGGCGCGCAAGAAGCTTGAAGCCATTCCGATGGATGGCTCGGTGGAAAAGTTGTACAAGGATTGGACGGCAACCGATGCCGATATGAAGTCCAACAGCAAGGACTTGCTCGACGCGCTGGCGGCCAAGGACGAAAGCTCGCCCGATCTGCTGGACATGCAGTTGCGGCCGTTGATGCTGGACCGACAGAGCCGGCTGGAGAAGGTCAACGAGCAGCAGCGCGCGATTGCGCAGCAGACTTACCTGAAGCAACAGAAATCCTACGAATTCGTGCGCAATATCACCGTGGCGTCATTGCTGGCCGGTTTGCTGGTGGCGCTGATTCTCGCGGTGTTGCTGATTCGCTCGATCACCACCCGGCTGAGCCGGGCGATCGGTTATGCCAACGCCATTGCGCAGGGACAACTGGGTCACAAAATCCAGGTTGTCAGAAATGACGAACTGGGCAAACTCATCGAAGCCTTCCGGGTCATGGATGAGCGGTTGAGTGACATTGTGGGTGAGGTTCACGAGGGCGCCGAAGCGGTAAGTACCGCAGCCCAGCAGATTGCGCGTGGCAATGACGACCTCAGCTCGCGCACTCAGGAACAGGCCTCCAGTCTGGAGGAAACGGCGTCTTCGATGGAGGAGATGACCTCCACCGTGAAGCAGAATGCGGAAAATGCCAGCCACGCCAATCAGCTCGCTGTCGGTGCGCGCGAACAGGCGGAGTTGGGTGGTCAGGTGGCGGCCAAGGCCATTGCGGCCATGGGCGAGATCGATGTGTCCAGCCGCAAGATCGGTGACATCGTGGGCTTGATCCAGGAGATTGCCTTCCAGACCAACTTGCTGGCTTTGAACGCGGCCGTCGAGGCTGCCCGTGCCGGTGAGCAGGGTCGAGGTTTTGCGGTTGTCGCGTCCGAGGTGCGCAGCCTGGCGCAGCGCAGCGCAGGCGCCGCCAAGGAGATCAAAAGTCTGATCAACGACAGTGAGGAAAAAGTGCGTACCGGTTCGGAACTGGTCAACCAATCCGGCAAGGCATTGTCCGACATCGTGGAAAGCGTGAAAAAGGTGACCGACATCGTTGCCGAGATCGCAGCGGCCAGTCAGGAACAATCTGCCGGCATCGATCAGGTCAACAATGCGGTGATGCAAATGGATGAAGTGACCCAGCAGAATGCCGCGCTGGTCGAAGAGGCCTCGGCCGCGGCGCGACAGATGCACGAGCAGGCTGGTGAGCTTAGTCGCCAGGTGAGCTTCTTCAAGCTGGGCGAGAATGACGTCGCTGTTTCTGCTTCCTCTGCAGGCGCTGCGCGCAGCGCGGTGGTTGCCACCGAGGCTGTGCTTGCCGCCGTGCGCAAATCCTCGCCCGCACCGGCCCGGAAAGCCGTTGCCGAAACCAGTGGCGGTGCGTGGAAGGAGTTCTGAATGAGCACCACGACGGCTACGCTTGACGATGAATCGGCGGCAAGCAAAGGCCCGGCCTTGGGTGATGCCGAATTCACGTTCCTGCGGCAGTTCGTCTACGACCACCTGGGTATTTCGCTGGGTGAACACAAACGACAATTGGTGCAGGGACGCCTGTTCCGCCGTCTTCGAGCGCTGCGCCTGCCCAGCTTTGCCAGCTATTGCGAGCTTCTGCGCAACGATCCGGAGGGTGAGCTCGGCGAGCTTGCCAGCGTGATCAGCACCAACGTCACCTCGTTCTTTCGCGAGATGCACCATTACGATCTGTTGATCGACGAACTGCTGCCGCGCTGGATCGATCACAAGCGCCGTGGTGGAGACCGTCTGCGCATCTGGTCGGCTGGATGCTCCACCGGCGAAGAGCCGTATGCGCTGGCCATGGTGCTCGCCGAGGCGCTGGAAAAGCGCGGCGCCGCCAATGTCGACGCAAAGATTCTTGCCACGGATCTGTCGCCGCAGGCGCTGGAGACTGCGCGCAAAGGCGTGTATCCGGTGGATCGACTTACTGGCATCAGCGACGAGCGTCGCCGTCGCTGGCTGTTGCGTGGCTCGGGTGAGTTCGACGGTCTGGCCAGTGTGCATCCCCGGCTGCGCGAACTGGTCACCATTCAGCCGCTCAACCTGCTGCATGACTGGCCGATGAGTGGGCCGTTCGACGCGATTTTCTGCCGCAACGTAGTGATCTATTTCGACCAGCCGACGAAACAGAAGCTGTTCAAGCGCTACGCGCAATTGCTGCCGATCGGGGGCTATCTGTTTCTCGGGCACAGCGAGTCGCTGCATGGGATCAACGATGATTTCGAGCTGATCGGTCGCACCGTTTACCGGAAAAATCGTTGATGAACATTCGGCTTGCCGAACGCCGGACAACACCGGTGGTTTCCCCGGCACCGCCCGGCTTTGAGCATCTGCGGCGGTTCTGGGACCCAACCCATTCCTGCGTGACGGTGAAAGTGTTGCCGGGCGAGTACTACGTCAGTGATCAGGAAGAGCTGGTCAGTACAGTGCTGGGTTCGTGCGTTTCGGCTTGCATTCACGACGCGCGCCGTGGGTTGGGTGGCATGAACCACTTCATGTTGCCCGAGCCGGTGGGTGAGCGTGACAGCTGGTCCTCCACCGTCGGTCGCGCTGCTCGGTACGGCAGCGACGCCATGGAACAACTGATCAATTCCATCATCAAGGCGGGTGGTCAGCGTGCCGACATGCGCGTCAAGATATTTGGTGGCGGCAGGGTGTTGGCCCAGATGAGCGATGTGGGCAAGCGCAACATAGAGTTTGCGCAGCGTTATATCGCTACCGAGAACCTCACCCTGGTGGCATCTGACCTGGGTGATATCTATCCGCGGCAGGTGCAGTTCTTTCCGCACAGTGGTCGGGCGCGCGTGCGCCAGTTGCGACGCAAGGACGACGTGGCACTGGTGGCTGATGAGAAGGGTTACCTCAAGCGTTTGGCAAATGATCCGATAACGGGTGAGGTTGAGCTTTTCTAGCGCTACTTCAGAGTGACTTCAACACGGCGGCGCCTCGCTTCGGCGGGCGGCGTGCTTTTATGGCAAGGCGACACGGGAAAGCAATGGAAAGAGTGCGAGTTCTGATAGTCGACGATTCTGCATTGGTGCGAAAGCTGATGTCGACGATGCTTGCCTGCGATCCGGCCATCGAAGTGGTAGGTACGGCGGCTGATCCGCTGATTGCCCGCGACAAGATCAAGCAACTCAACCCCGACGTGCTGACTCTGGACGTCGAGATGCCGCGCATGGACGGACTCACCTTTCTGGAAAACCTGATGCGGCTGCGGCCGATGCCGGTGGTGATGGTGTCCTCGTTGACGGTCGAGGGTGCCGAGGTGACCTTGCGTGCGCTCGAGCTTGGCGCGGTGGACTTCTTCGCCAAGCCCGATCATGACCTGGCCAGCCGGTTCGGTGAGAGCGCGCAGGAAATCTGCGAAAAGGTGAAACACGCGGCGCGCACCAAGCCGCGAGCACGTACCACCGTCACCCGGATGGACGTGGCACCGCGGTTGACCGCCGACGCCGTGTTGCCGCGCGCGCAGACTGCCGGTTCGCGCGGCGGCAGTCCGATTATCGCCATCGGTGCTTCCACCGGCGGTACCGAAGCGGTGCGCGTCGTGCTGGAATCGATGCCGCCGGATGCTCCGCCGATTTTGGTGACCCAACATATTCCGGCGGCTTTCAGTGGCCCGTTTGCCGAGCGTATGGATCGTTGTTCGGCGATGAAGGTGTGTGAAGCACGCGACGGTCAGCCGATTCAGAGCGGGCATGCCTATATCGCACCCGGTGGCCAGCACCTGCTGGTGATGTGGGATGGCGCCAAGTACGTCTGCCGCCTGCATGACGGTCCGGCGGTGAATCGGCACAAGCCGAGCGTGGACGTGCTGTTCCGTTCGATGGCGGCCAGCGCCGGTGCCGCCACCATTGCCGCGCTGCTCACCGGCATGGGTGACGACGGCGCCCGCGGTCTGCTTGAGCTTCGCCAGGCTGGTGCGGCCACGCTCGTGCAGGACGAAGAAAGTTCGGTGGTCTGGGGCATGCCCGGGTCCGCCTGGAAGCTCGGCGCCGCCAGTGAAATGCAGCCACTCGACAATATTGCAGCGCGTCTGCTCGCCTTGACGCGTCAACCCCATCTTGTCGCTGCGCGCGGCTGATACCAGGGATCACCTCATGACTCTCACCTCCTTGCTCCCTGCCAGGCTTCCGCTTCGCGCTGGTATCGCCAGTGTGCTGGCCTTGCTCGCGACCCTGATCTGGCATTCGGTATGGCTGGCGCCCTTGCTGGTCATCGTATTGACTGTCGTGTGGATGCTCGAAAGCTCGCAGCACACGGCCCAATCGGCTGCGCCAAGGGCCATGCCCGGAAATAATGCGGGACCGGTACGCGAGGCGCTGGAAGACGTCCGGGGTGCGTTGGTTGATGAACTCGGTCACGCTACTCGTGAGTTGCATCAGGGACTGGACCTGTTGCGCGATGCCGTGCTGGAACTTGGCGGTGGCTTTGACGGCCTTTCGAACAAGACGGCGATGCAGCAGTCGCTCCTGAAACAGATCATCGATGTGCAGGATGGCGGCGTTTCGATTCAGGACTTCGCCACGCGTACCGGTGACCTGCTGCAGCACTTCGTTGGCATGATTGTGCAGATGTCGCGAGAGAGCTTGCGCATCGTCTATCGCATTGACGGCATGGCGAAGGAAATGGATGCCGTGTTCGGGTTGCTCAAGAACGTCAACACGATTGCCGAAGAAACCAATCTGCTGGCGTTGAACGCCGCGATCGAGGCCGCTCGTGCCGGAGAGTCAGGCCGCGGCTTTGCGGTGGTAGCGGGCGAAATCCGCAACCTCGCAAGCAACTCCAATCAGTTCAACGAACAAATCGGCAGCCATGTCGAACGCGCTCGTAGCGCGATGGAGCAGTTGCGCGGTCTGGTTGGTGCAATGGCGTCGCAGGATCTGAATGTTGCGCTGTCGGCCAAGGGGGACATCGACGCGATGATGGCCCATGTCACCGAGAGTGACGCCCGTACCAGTGCCGTTGCTGACCAGGTGGTCGAGATCAACCGCGGACTGGGTAGCGATGTCTCCACTACCATTCGTTCGCTGCAGTTCGAGGACATTCTGAGCCAGCTGATCGCGCAGACGCGTACGCGGTTGGTGGAACTCCAGGAAGTCACCGCCGAGTGCACGCGTGACATCGAGGAACTGGCCTGTGTGCCGCTGGAAGCCGATGCGCTGGAAGAACGCGCTCAGCGTGTGCGCAGCCGCCTGGCGGTGCAGCGCGAGAAGGCACGGTTGCGTGCTCGCGGCCCGGCGCTGCAAAGCTCGATGGATGCCGGCGAGATCGAACTCTTTTGAAGGACAGCACCATGATCGTTCATCACGACAGCGAACAAGATTGCATCACCCTGCAACTGGGCGAGCGCTTTGATTTCAGCGTCCATCGGGCGTTTCACGACGCCTGCCTGGGCCCAGCCAGGGTGGCACGCAGCTACCTTATCGATCTGGGCGAGGTAACCCATATGGACAGTTCGGCCTTGGGCATGTTGTTGCTGCTACGCGAACATGCCGGTGCCGATCGTGCCGATATTCGTATCGTCAATGCCGGCAGTGAGCTGCGAGGAACCTTGCGCGTGGCCGGTTTCGACAAGCTGTTCGTGCTGCACTGAGGCATTTGTTCACCCGGATCTCCCCTCCCGGTGACTTGCCTGCGCCGTCGTACGAGGCGCGTCGTTTTGCCTTCATCCCCCCCTTCGGCAGAAACGCCGGCACAGACAGCAAAAAGGCTCCTTCCGGAGCCTTTTTGCTGTCTGCATGCGGGTCAATTCACCAGGTGCGCACGTCTACTACGCTGGCGGTGAAGCTGGCCATGCCTGGCTGATAGCGAAACAGGCGCCCCAGATCGAAATGCGTGGATTTGCCCGGCTCGAGATTGGACGTGCCAGCAGGCCACACCTGCTTGGACTGGACTACGCTTCCGGACGCATCTTTGACTTCAATGCGAATCTGGGCAGCCGAGGCGGTGGCGCAATTGTTCACCAGATTGCCGGGCATGGCCATCCGACCACCTGCGGCAGCGCCGGCTGCCGGCTTGAAATCCGTGATCGCGAAGTCCTTGGCGGTGCACTCGGCGTGGACAGCAACGGGCGCCAACAGGAGTACGCAAGAGAAGAGCAAGGTTTTCATGGGCGAAGAGGTTCCAGTGACATTGTGACGTGGGTACTTCGTCATCGACTGCCGTGGTCTCAACTTTAGGAACCAGTTCACACTTTTGGCATGAAGGTTCGCCGAGTCATGCGCTTTTTTGCTGGCTTTTACCCAAAGTAATCCTGAATTTGCCGAAATTGTCGGATTTTCGACGAATATGAGGCGGGCCACGATGAGCCGTGATTCTGGCAAGGCTGAGCGCCGCTTGTGCTCAGCTGTTTTCGATGAACCACAGTCCGGCGAACAGTTTCGGATCGATGGAATAACCTTCCGCCGCGCGGGCGAACAACCAGGCGCCGGCGCTGGCGCGCGGTACTTCATGGACCACAATGTTTTCGCTATCGTCGCCGCCGCCAGGCCCGACTTTCGCCAACTGCCAGGCACGCACGAAGGCGATCATCTCGGTGCTCATGCCGGATGACGACGGCCCTCGATGAATGAAGTCCACGCGTTCGCAGCGATAGCCGGTTTCTTCTTCCAGCTCGCGTTGTGCGGCCAGCAGAATGTCTTCGTCGGCTTGTCCGGGCAGGTCACCCACCAGGCCTGCCGGCATCTCGATGGTGTTCTGCAGGATCGACACGCGGTACTGCTCGACGAACAGCACCTTGTCTTCGGGCGTCACAGCCAGAATGATCACCGCGCCACCGGGGTTGTTGCGCTCGGCATATTCCCAGCGGCCGCGCTTGCGCAAACTCAGCCAACGGCCTTCGTAAAGGGTTTCCACCGGTGCGTTGGCGTCGGCGGGAATGCGATTGGCGGATTCGTTCATTGGTCAGCGCGTCATGATGGAAAGCGTTCTCCATGTTCGCGGTTCCGCACTCCGGCGACAACCGTCGGCTGGCTTGCTGCCCCCAACTACAGCCAGCGGGCGCGCTTCAGCCCGATGTAGATGCCGCCGACGATGCAGCCCATCACCACGATCATCGCGGGGTAGGCCCATGGCCGGCTAAGCTCGGGCATGTGGGTGAAGTTCATGCCGTACCAACTGGTAAGCAGGGTAGGTGCGGCAAGCATGGCGGCCCAACCGGCGAGCTTTTTCATCACCTCGTTCTGGCGCAGGCTGACCAGCGACAGATTGACGTTGATCGCTGCGGTGAGCATTTCACGCATGGCGCTGATTGCTTCGTTGACGCGAAAGGCGTGGTCGTAGACGTCGCGGAAGTAGGCGCGCAGCTCTTCGGGAATCAGGTTCGGGTACAGCCGGATCAACTGCTGCACGATGTCTTGCAACGGCGCTACTGCCAGCCGCAAGGTCATCAGGTCGCGCTGCATGTCATACAGCCGGCGGATCGTGCTGCTCTTGAACGTTTCGCCGAAGATGTCGTGCTCGAGTTGCTGCACTTCCTCTCGGAAGTCGCGCACGATCGGCAACAAGTTGTCGACGATGAAATCGAGCACGCCATAGAGCGCGTAGCTGGGTCCGTTTGCCAGCAATTCTGGCGTGTTCTCGCAGGTGCGTCGGGCGGGTGCGTAGGATAGTGATGCGCCATGGCGTACCGTGACCAGGTAACGCGGCCCGAAGAAAATGTGCGTCTCGCCGAAAGCCAGATGTCCGTCGATCAACTGCGCGGTCTGCACCACCAGGAACAAGGAGTCGCCATAGGCCTCGATCTTGGTGCGCTGGTGCGCGGCGTGTGCGTCCTCGATGGCCAGATCATGCAGGTTGAATTCCTGCTGGATTTTCAGCAACAGCTCTTCATCCGGCTCGTGCAGTCCAACCCAGACGAAGGTGTCCGGTTCAGCCATGACATCGCTGATGGCATCGAGCGTGATGTCACCAATGCGACTGCCATCCTGTCGATAGGCGATGCAGTTGACCACCATCGGCTGATCAGAGGGTGGCGGAGATTCGGTGGCAGGAGCAGTGAGGTTCATCCCTGCATGATGCCCCGCGGCAGCAGGCGGGGCAACGCGAATCAGCGGTGGCGGCGCAAGCTCCACGCCAGGGCAAGCCAGACTGGCAGTGCGAACAGCAGCCACGGCTGATTTTGCTGCACCGTACCGGGAAGTACATGCAGCAAGACCGCGACCATGCAGGCCAGCAACTGCAGGGCGATGATTCCGTCGATGAAACGCGAGGCTGCGAGGCCGCGACGTGCTCGCCACAGGGTGGGAAACAGCAGGAATGCCAGTGGGTTGAACAGCAGCAGATTGGCATTGGCCCAGGCCGAGTGATGCGTGGTCAGGGTCCACAGTGCAAGCAGCACGACACCAATCAAGCCGGCGGCGCTCAGGTAGAGGGTGCCGAGCAACGCGTAACCCGTCGGCCAGTTGCGCCGAGCCAGCATGATCAGCGCAGCAAACAACAGCCCGGCGGCTGCCAACGACAGGCGCAGATCGGGTGGCGACCGCGGCGGCACATCCAAGCGGTTTGCCGAAACCACCTGTTCGCCCAGCACCAGCGGGCGCGTGCCGCCATGCCCGTCATCCAGCTTCACCTGGCGCAGCTGTTCCTGCAGTACTTCGGGCAGGAAGCTTTCCTGCCAGGCGTTGAGTGGCTGGTCGGCATACGGCCCCAAGCCGAGGTCCAGCACCAGCATCAGCCAGGGTTGCGCACTCATCAGGCGATCGGTCTGCTGGCGGTAAGTCATCCCGCCGGCACGGGCTCTCAGTTGGGTGACGAGGACGCCGCCCAGTGCACGGTTGAGTGCATCGCGCACGCGCGTGGTGCAATTGTCTGCGTAGTAGTCGTAGTTGTAGCCGGCGTTTTCCGGGCGCAGGTTCCACAGCAGGAAATCCCGCAGTGCGTTGGCCTGGTTCGCATCGAGCGCCAGTGGCTGGCGGGTGATCGAACGACCGGCTTCGACGTAGTAGCGTTCATCGGCGCTGGTCGGCGCCGCATCCATCAGATAGTGCATGCGGCCGCGGGCGAAGTTGACGAAGAAGTTCGCTTCGTTGAAATCGAACACGCCGTAATTGAAGCTGATCGCCTCGCCCGAGGCGGTGTCGCGTACTTCGATGGCGTCGTGACCGAAGCGTTCCCAATAGGTTTCGCCTGGGCCGTAGGTGATCAGCGACACTTCCAGATTGGCGCCGGGCGCATTGGCCACACTCGCATGCACTGGTGAAATGGTTAGCCACAGCGTGAGCCACAAGAGCGCGAAACCGATCTGTCGCATGAGTTCAACCTTGTCCTGTTGTGTTTCGATGCTGCAGAAGCCGCCCGTTTGAACGGGACTGACTCAGTGGCGTAGGGCGGGCACTGCCCGCCGGCTGTCGATGAACGGTACAGGCCGGCACAAGGCGGGCAGTGCCCGTCCTGAGAGCGTAGTTCGGCAGGGCTTATTGCCGAACTACGCGGAAACCCTGCACCCGCCGATCGTCTGCCTCGGTGACGTGGAACAGATAATCGCCGATGGTCACTTCTTCACCGACTTCGGGCAGATGTCCGAACTCGGACGTGACCATGCCGCCGACGGTGTCGTATTCCTCGTCCGGAAAGCTGGCGCCGGTCTGTTCGTTGAAGTCTTCGATCAGAGTCAGTGCGCTGACCAGCCAGTCGCCGCCAGGCTGCTCATGCATCAGCTCGGGCTCTTCCTCGTCGTCGTGCTCGTCGTCGATTTCGCCAACAATCTGCTCGAGGACGTCTTCGATCGTGATCAGGCCGGCCACGCCGCCGTACTCGTTGACCACCAGGGCCATGTGATTGCGGGTCAGGCGAAACTCTTCCAACAGCACGTTCAGCCGCATCGACTCCGGAATCAACACGGCTGGACGCAGGATGGAGCGGATATCGAAATGCTCGGCCGAACCGAAGTACTTCAGCAAGTCCTTGGCCAGAAGAATGCCGAGAACTTCGTCCTTGTCCTCGCCGTGCACCGGGAAGCGCGAGTGGCCGGATACCACCACCGCGGCAAGGATGTCAGACAGCGCCGCATCGGCGGCCAGCATCACGATTTGCGCGCGCGGGACCATGACGTCGTCCACGCTCAGTTCGGTGACCTTGATCGCACCCTCGACCATGGTGAGGGTGTTCACGGACAGCAGTCCGTTGGTCTGGGCAGAGCGCAACTCCTCGATCAGTTCGTCGCGGTTGCGTGGCTCGCCGGAAAACATGTGGCCCAGTCGATCCCACCAGGTTCGGTGGGCCGGGCCGCT
Source organism: Rhodanobacter sp. AS-Z3 (assembly GCF_029224025.1). Lineage (NCBI taxonomy): Bacteria > Pseudomonadati > Pseudomonadota > Gammaproteobacteria > Lysobacterales > Rhodanobacteraceae > Rhodanobacter > Rhodanobacter sp. AS-Z3. Next base: position 3,409,835 of record NZ_CP119392.1, on the reverse strand, counting down.
GGTACTGCCAGGGTCGTCGCTCATTACTCGTTGGGCTTCGGCCCGAAAGCGGGCGGAAGCCTGATTCTAGCGGAAAAAATCGGACGCTTCAGGGCGTCGGTGTCGAGGTGTGACAACGTGCAACAGTGAAGAGCGGAAGCCGGGCCGTTCAAACGTACGGATCGGCGATGCCAAGACCCGCCAGGATGCGGGTTTCCAGAGCTTCCATCGCCTCGGCTTCGGCATCCTCCAGATGGTCGTAACCGAGCAAGTGCAGCACCCCGTGAACGGTCAGGTGAGCCCAATGATCGCGCGGCGACTTGCCCTGTTCGGTGGCCTCGCGCAGCACCACTGGCGCGCAGATGGCCAGGTCGCCGATCAAGGACGGCATCACCCCAGGCGGCAGTTCGGCGGGAAATGACAGCACGTTGGTGGCGTAATCCTTGCCGCGATACTGCAGATTGAGCGCTCGGCCCTCATCAGCGTCGACGATGCGAATGGACAGCTCCACCGGCTTGCGGCGTTTTGCGCCATGGAGAGCGACGCGCACCCAGCGGCGAAAACTGTTTGCGGCGGGGATGCCTGCGCGAGGGATTGCGTAGCCGATGTGGAAGTTGCCCTGGCCGAAGGATGCAGGCGACGACATGGCAGGCCGCTCCCTGCGCTGATTGTCCTGATGTGAGGTCACGCACCGTCTCCCTCGCTCTGCTCGAACGCCTCATACGCGCGCACGATCTTTGCCACCAACGGGTGGCGCACGACGTCGCGCGAGGTGAAGAACGTGAAGCTGATGCCACTCACACCACGCAACACCTCCACGGCCTGGCGCAAACCCGAGCGCGTGCTGCGCGGCAGGTCGACCTGGGTGACGTCGCCGGTGATCACGGCTACCGTGCCGAAACCGATGCGGGTCAGGAACATTTTCATCTGCTCGACCGTGGTGTTCTGCGCCTCGTCGAGAATCACGTACGAGTCGTTGAGGGTGCGTCCGCGCATATACGCCAGCGGGGCAATTTCGATGACGTTGCGCTCGATCAATTTGGCGACTTTTTCGAAGCCGAGCATTTCGTAAAGCGCGTCGTACAAGGGGCGCAAATAAGGATCGACCTTCTGTGAAAGATCGCCAGGCAGGAAACCCAGCTTCTCGCCGGCTTCGACCGCCGGGCGCACCAGAATCAGGCGCTGTACCCGGTTGGCTTCCAGTGCCTCCACGGCGCTGGCTACCGCCAGATAGGTCTTGCCGGTGCCGGCGGGGCCCACGCCGAAGTTGATGTCGTGGCTGGTGATCGCGTGCAGGTAGCGCGCCTGATTCGGGCCGCGGCCCTTGATCACGCCGCGTTTCACCTTGATCACCACTTCCTGGGTGCCATCTGCGTCATCGCTGATCGCGTCGACGCCCGACTCGGCCAGATGCAGGTTGACCTTCGCGCCGGTCAATGCCTCGTCTTCGGTGCTGGCATAAAGCGCACGCAGTATCTTTTCGGTCGCACGGGCGGTGGCGTCCTCGCCGAGCACCTGGAAGATGCTGCCGCGGTGGTTGATCTCCACACCCAGGCGCAGCTCGACCTGGCGCAGATGTTCGTCGAACGGCCCGCACAGATTGGCGAGGCGAGCGTTGTCTTCGGGCTCGAGGGTGAAGTCGCGCTGGTTGATGCCGTTGGTCATGGAACCTCTATGCTGCGATGGTTGGCCGGTGCAGGAGCACACCTTGTGCGCGATGCTCTTGGCAACGTTCGACGAAAGCGTCGCGCACAGGGTGCGCTGCTACAAGAACGAAGCTCTCAGGCGTCGATCTCATCGGTGAGTTTCACTTGTCCACGCAGCGAGTTGGCCATTGCTTCGGTGATCTCCACGTCGACGAACTGGCCGATTAGGCGCGGGTTGCCGGGGAAATTCACGTAACGCATGTTTTCGGTGCGGCCCATCAGTTCGCTGGGATCACGGGTGCTGGGCTTTTCCACCAGCACGCGCTGCACGCTGCCGACCATCGCCTCGCTGATTGCTTTCGCGTTGGCGTTGATTGCCGCCTGCAGGCGCATCAACCGATCATGCTTTTCTGTGGCCGGGGTGTCGTCGACCAGGCCAGCTGCGGGCGTGCCTGGGCGCGAGGAGAAGATGAAGGAAAAACTCTGATCGAAGCCGATGTCCTCGATCAGCTTCATGGTTTTGGCGAAGTCTTCCTCGGTCTCGCCGGGGAAGCCGACAATGAAGTCGGACGACACGCAGATGTCCGGCCGCACCGCACGCAGCTTGCGGATCTTCTGCTTGAATTCCAGTGCCGTGTAGCCGCGCTTCATCGCGCTGAGGATACGGTCGGAGCCGGCTTGCACCGGCAGATGCAGGTAGTTGGCCAGCTGCGGCACGTTCGCATAGGCCTCGATCAGCGAGTCGGAGAACTCCAGCGGATGCGAGGTGGTGAAGCGGATCCGGCCGATGCCGTCGATCTGCGCGATGGCATGAATCAGCACGGCGAGGTCCGCGATGCCGCCGTCGAAGGTCGGCCCGCGATACGCGTTGACGTTCTGGCCGAGCAGGTTTACTTCGCGCACGCCCTGCGCGGCAAGCTTGGCCACTTCAACGATCACGTCGTCGAACGGGCGGCTGAGTTCCTCGCCACGCGTGTATGGCACCACGCAGTAGCTGCAGTATTTCGAACAGCCTTCCATGATCGACACAAACGCGGTCGGGCCTTCGGCGCGCGGCTCGGGCAGGCAGTCAAACTTCTCGATCTCGGGGAAGCTGATGTCTACCTGGGGCTTGCCGCTGCTGCGCTGCTGGTCGATCAGTTGTGGCAGGCGGTGCAAGGTCTGCGGGCCGAATACCAGATCCACATACGGTGCGCGCTTGACGATCGCCTCGCCCTCCTGCGATGCCACGCAGCCACCGACGCCGATCAGCACCGGTTTGCCGTCCTTCTTGTGCTGCTTCCAGCGGCCGAGTTGGCTGAAGACTTTCTCCTGCGCCTTCTCGCGGATCGAGCAGGTGTTGATCAGGATCACGTCCGCTTCCGACTCGTCCTGGGTCAGCTCCATGCCGTGCGATGCCTTCAGCACGTCAGCCATCTTGGCCGAGTCGTACTCGTTCATCTGGCAGCCGTGGGTCTTGATGAAGAGTTTTGGAGGCGTCGGGTTGCCGCTCATGACTGGGGATACCGTGGTTCGTGAGACACGGCACGCAGCCGTGTGAACCGCGCAGTTTACCCTTGCGGAGGTCTGCCTGCCACTAATTCGACATGAAGGATCAAGCACTTGCAGCTGGCTTCCGTCACTGCGGCAACTTGCGCGATTGCCGTGGAAAACGCTGCGTGGCGCACGAAATCGCCGGCGCACACTTGGCGCTGGCGGCGCGTGGCGGCACACTGCGTCCATGGTTGACGCCGCATGTCATGGGGGAATCGTCGCTCGACGGCTTCGCCGCTCACCTTTACGCACGATCCTTGGCGGGGTCGCGCTGGCGTGTGGGCTGTTGGCATGGCAGCAAGCTCATGCCGGTGTGCTTTATCAATGCACCGGTGCGAACGGCGAGGCGGTGTACAGCAGCAGCAAGGCCGGATATCACGGTTGCCGGGCAATGCGCAGCTATACCGCCGAGCCGGTACGTCAGCGCTCCACGGTGCCACCGCCACGCACCTCGCTGACGGGTGTCAGTGCCGCCGTGCTCACCTCCGGCCGCAAGCTGTCGGCCGGAGCGGCTGCGTCGACTTCGCTGGCCGACGTGCGCGGAACGGTCGAAACCAATGCGACTCCGGTGGGCAAGCTCGCCGCCGTTGGCGCCAAAGGTGGTTCGTCGACCGCGCCGCCCGGGCAGTGGAGTTATCACGAGAGACCCGCCGCCGCGGCGACAGGGCCGGCCGCGGAGTCATCGGCCGACAAGGTATTGCGCGGTGCGGTTTATCGAATCGTGCGTGCCGACGGCAGCGTCGAATACACCAATCTGCCTCAGGTGGGCCGATCCGGTCATGCGGTGACCATGTTGTTTACCTATATCTCAACGTGTGTCGCCTGCAACCTGCATTCCACTGTGCGCTGGAATAGTGTGTCGCTCAATCTCACCGCCTACGCGGACACCATTCGCGCGGCGAGTATCGAGTACGGCGTCGATGAGGCCTTTCTGCGCGCGATCATCCATGCCGAAAGTGCGTTCAATCCGCGCGCGATGTCGCTCAAGGGCGCGCAGGGGCTGATGCAACTGATGCCCGGTACGGCGGGCGACATGGGTGTGCTGGATGCGTTCAACAGTGACCAGAACATCCGTGGCGGCGCGCGCTATCTCAGCCTGCTGCTGCATGATTTCAACGGTGATGAACGGCTGGCTGCGGCGGCCTATAACGCTGGTCCCGGTGCGGTACAGCGCTACAAGGGCGTGCCGCCGTATGCCGAGACGCAGGTGTACGTGGAGCGAGTCGGTACCTTGCGCAAGCGCTATGGCGCGGCCATTCACCAGTCAGTGGCCTCGCGCACCCCGGGCTGACGGGTCTTGCTATTCCGCGCCGCCGATGGGCGCGTTGCTGGACTCCATCACCGGTCGTTGTGCCACGGTGGCTTCGAGATGGAACGGGCTGCCATTGCGCAAACCGGATACCTCAACCTTGCTGCCCGGCTTCAGTGCGGCTTCGTAGCGTCGCAAATCTGCCGGACCGAGGATATCGTTGCTGCCAATGCGCAGCAGGATGTCACGGGGTTGTATCCCTGCCAGAGCGGCGGGGCTGCCTGGATAGACCGTGGTGACCAGGACGCCGCGAGCAGCAGCAGGCAAGCCGCTGTTGGCGGCTACCGGGACGAAAGCGTAATCGGCGCCCAGCCAGCCGCGCACGACGTGGCCGGTGGCGATGATCTGGTCCAGCACTTTCTTTGCGGTGGCCACCGGTATGGCGAAGCCGATGCCCTCGGCGCCGGCAGCCTTGCCGATCAGCAAGGTGTTGATCCCGACCAGCTGTCCCTCGGCATTGACCAGTGCGCCGCCGGAGTTGCCCAGGTTGATGGCCGCGTCGGTCTGGATGAAGTCTTCGGCACTGGAGCTGTTCAATTGACGTCCGATCGCACTGACGATACCCATGGTGACGGTCTGGTTGAGGCCGAGCGGGTTGCCGATCGCCAGCACCACGTCGCCTGGACGGGGCGGCTGAGTGGCAATCGGTATGACGGGCGGGTTGCTGGCGTCGATCTTCAATACGGCCAGGTCGGATTCCTCGTCGGCTCCAACCAGGCTGGCCTTGGCGATGCGGCCGTCGTACAACAGCACCTGGATGTCCGCGGCGTGGGCGATCACGTGGTTGTTGGTGAGCACGTAGCCCTGCGCATTGACGATCACGCCCGAGCCCAGGGTCTGTTCCCGGTGTTGATAAGTTGTGGGTTGGCCGCCGAATAATTGCTGCAGCAGGGGATTGTCATACATGCGCAGCGCTTGCTCGGTGACAATCTTGTTGGCGTAGATGTTGACCACTGAGGGAGCAGCCGCCGCGACCGCGTCGGCATAGGAGACCGGGCCAGTAGCTACGTGCGGCTGGCTGACGGCCGCGTGATCCAGCGGTGCAAGGCCGACGCGCGCGCGCAGTCGTTCGCCGCTGCCGGGCCAGAACAGGCCGACCACGAAGGCCATCGCCAGGCCGAGAATGGCGAAGCGGGCAATGAACAAAAGCGTGCCGGCGGCATGTTTCATGTCGGAGGTCGGGTTCCGGCGATCGTGACGAGGGGTGCCGCGGCTGGACTTTGCCGCGATGCGGTTTATTGTACGGGGCGGGGCCTGACGCTACACTAACGCGATTTTTGCAGGCACCAAAATGCCTGTGCCCCAATGCCGAACAATGTAATCCGGAGAGCCTGATGGCGAACGAAGTCGTCGATCACGGCCGCCGCCGTTTCCTTACAGCAACCACTGCGGTGGTTGGTGGCATAGGAATCGTGTCGGCAGCTGTGCCCTTCATCAAGTCGTGGGAACCCAGCGCGCGCGCCAAGGCCGCTGGTGCTCCGGTTACCCAATCCTTGGCCAAGATCGAGGCCGGGCAGTTGCTGACCGTGTCGTGGCGCAGTCTGCCGGTGTTCGTGCTCAACCGCACGAAGGCCCAGCTCGCTACCTTGCCAATGGTGGACTCGCGTCTGGTGGACCCCAAGTCCGACGGTGCCTCCGCCGACCAGCAGCCGAAGTACGCGCAGAACGAAGCGCGCTCGATCAAACCGGAATGGCTGGTCATGATCGGTATTTGCACGCATCTGGGCTGCGTCCCCGACTTTGTGCCGGAGATCAAGCCCGAGCCGTTCGATCCGGACTGGAAGGGTGGCTTCTACTGCCCTTGCCACAAGTCGCGCTACGACCTGGCCGGCCGCGTTTTCCAGGGCGTTCCGGCGCCGAAGAACCTGCCGGTGCCGCCGTATCATTTCATTGATGACAGCACCATCCAGATTGGCGTGGATCCGAAGGAGGCTGGCTAATGGCCAACGTATTCACGAGTATCGGTGACTGGGTCAACGAGCGGGCACCCGGCATGGCGCCGATGTACCGCGCGCACATGACCGAGTATTACGCGCCGAAAAATTTCAACCTTTGGTACTACTTCGGTTCGCTGGCGCTGCTGGTGCTGATCAACCAGATCGTCACCGGCATCTTCCTCACCATGAATTACAACCCGAGTGCGGCGGGAGCCTTCAACTCGGTCGAGTACATCATGCGTGATGTGGAGTGGGGCTGGCTGATCCGCTACATGCACTCCACCGGCGCTTCGCTGTTCTTCGTGGTGGTGTTCCTGCACATGTTCCGCGGCATCATCTACGGCTCGTACAAGAAGCCGCGCGAGCTGGTGTGGTTGCTCGGCATGTTGATCTTCCTGGTGTTGATGGCCGAGGCGTTCATGGGCTATGTGCTGCCTTGGGGCAACATGTCGTTCTGGGGCGCGAAGGTGATCATCTCGCTGTTCGGCACCATTCCGTACATCGGCAACACGCTGGTGGAATGGATCATGGGCGACTTCCTGCCGGCCGATGCAACGTTGAACCGCTTCTTTGCACTGCACGTGATCGCATTGCCGATCGTGCTGCTGTTGCTGGTGGTGTTGCACATTGCCGCGTTGCACGAAGTGGGTTCGAACAACCCCGATGGCGTGGAAATCAAGAAAGGTCCCAAGGGCAATCGCTGGGACGCGCTGAAGCCGGCGGATGGCATCCCGTTCCACCCGTATTACACGGTGAAGGATCTGGTCGGCGTGGGCTTCTTCCTGATGATTGCCGCGTTCATCATCTTCTTTGCGCCAACCTTTGGTGGCTGGTTCCTGGAACACGACAACTTCATTCCGGCGAACAACCTGGCGACTCCTTCGCACATCAAGCCGGTCTGGTACTTCACTCCGTTCTACGCGATCGTGCGCATGATCCCGTCCTTCCTCGGCTCGGCCGTGTGGGGCGTGATCGCGATGTTCGGTGCCATCGCCGTGCTGTTCGGCATGCCATGGTTCGATCGCGGCAAGGTGAAGTCGATCCGCTACCGCGGTCTCGGTTTCAAGGTGGCGCTGGGATTGTTCGTGGTGTCCTTCATCTCGCTGGGTGCGGTTGGTGCGGGTGTTACCGCCGAGGTCATGCCGGTCTGGTTTGGTGATATCGACGTCACCTTCTGGGAAAACCTGTTCGGTCGCGTGATGACGGCGGTCTACTTCGGGTTCTTTGGCTTCCTTTGGGCCTATACATATTTCGGCTGGGAAAAGACCAAGCCGGTTCCGGAACGGGTGACGACGCATGACTAAGCGGCAACTGCTAATGAAGCGATACATCTTCCCGGTGGCGTTGGCGTTCAGTCTGATCGTCGGCAGCGTGTCGGTGCAGGCGTCGGAAGAGGGCGGTTTGCCGCCCGCCGGCACCAATGTGCAGGACCAGGCTTCGCTGCAGCGCGGCGCCAAGCTGTTCTTCAACTACTGCGTCGGCTGTCACTCGCTCAAGTACATGCGTTACGAGCGGATCGGCAGCGACCTGGGGTTGAGCGAAAAAGAGGTGATGGAGAACCTCAATTTCACTGGCGCCCAATTCGGCGAAACCGTGGTTTCCCACATGCCGGCGACGATGGCGGCCAAGTGGTTTGGCAAGGCACCGCCGGATCTGTCGCTGGAAGTTCGCGCCAAGGGCGCGGACTGGGTCAACGCCTATCTGAACTCGTTCTATCTGGACCCGAGTCGTCCGGTGGGCTGGAACAACACAGTGTTCCCGAACGCCTCGATGCCGTTCCCCTTGTGGGAGTTGCAGGGTACGCAGACGGCCGTGATGTCCGAGGCCAAGCCGGGAGAGGATGCCAAGGTCGAGAAGCTGGTGCTTTCTCAGCCGGGCAAGATGACGCCGGCACAGTTCCAGCAGGCCAGCCGCGATCTGACGACGTTCCTGGAATACGCGTCCGAACCGGCCGCGCTGGAGCGTCATCACTACGGTGTGTGGGTGCTGTTGTTCCTGGCGTTCTTTACTCTGCTGGCGTCCATGCTCAAGAAGGAATACTGGAAGGACGTCCACTGATAGCGGATGGCATCAACCGACTGCGGCGGCCCTGAGCCGCCGCAGTCGTCTCACCGATGGGGAATCGCATGGTCCCAAGCGCTCGCTCGCGTACCGTACTTACGCTCTACACCACCGCCGATGATGTGCAATGTCATCGTGCCCGGTTGGTACTGGCAGCGAAGGGAGTCAGCTACGAACGCGTACTGGTTGATCCGGCCCATCCGCCGGAAGACTTGATCGACCTCAACCCGTATGCCAGCACGCCGACCCTGGTCGACCGTGATCTGACCTTGTTTGATAGTTCAGTGGTCTGCGAATACCTCGATGAGCGTTACCCGCACCCGCCGCTGATGTCGATCGACCCGCAGTCGCGTGCCCGTGTGCGGGTGGCAGCTGTACGCATCGAGAAGGACTGGCTGACCGAGGTAGACATCATTCGCTCCGGTGGCCGCCCTGCGGATGCGGCACGCAAGCGTCTGCGCGGACATTTGCTTGCTGCAGTGCCGCTGTTCAAGGCAGCAAAGTTTTTCCTGAACCCGGAAATGAGTCTGCTCGACTGCCTGGTCGCACCGGTGATCTGGCGATTGCCGTGGCTCGGGGTGGATTTGGGCAAACAAGGCAAACCGGTTATCGACTATGGCGAGCGTTTGTTTCACAGTCAGGGTTTTGCGCGCAGCATGACCGATCAGGAAAAGGCGATGCGGCAAGACCATGAGCAAAAATGAAGTCGTTCCCATGAGTTCCAATCGTCCGTATTTGTTGCGGGCGATCTATGACTGGATCAGTGACAACGAACTAACCCCGTATATCCTGGTGGATGCCGGTTTTCCCGGTGTCCGCGTGCCTCCTCAGGTGATCAAGAACGGACAGGTCGTGCTTAACCTCGCGATGAGGGCGGTAGCGAATCTTGACCTTGGCAACGACTGGATCGGTTTTCAGGCACGTTTTTCCGGGGTCAGCCAGTCGATCCAGATTCCCGTGCACGCGGTCTTGGCGCTCTATGCGCAGGAAAATGGCCAGGGCATGATGTTTCCCGCCGAAGAAGACGGTGGTGATCCACCAACCCCGCCACCTGCGCCCGAGTCTGATGACACCGTTTCCGCGACCAGCGACAGCGATGCCGCAGGCGCCAAGCCCGCACGCGGCGCGCCGCATCTTCGCGTGGTGAAATAGGGCGATCCCGCGCAACGCCGTCAATTCAGACGGTCATTCTGGCGTGGGCGAAACGGGAGCACATTGCTGGTAGAGGCGCGGTCGGTGGCTTGCTCGTGCGGTAGTCGCTCGGTGACCGGAAGGCTGAGGCTGGTGACGGCATCGCCAAGCATCCACAGTCGGCACGACTCGCGATCATGCCCGTCGATGCTCACCTCAAAGCCGTAGCAACGTTCGATCCGGCGCAAGCCGTTGACGCGTCGCACGCGCAGCGCGCGCAAACCGACTGTTTCGTCCAGCAATTGCAGTCCGTGCTGATGGCATTGGCGCCGAGCCTCGTACACCGCACGTTCGCGCGCCCGGCTGAGCTTCAGCCACAGTGCCACGATCGCGACCAGGCCCAGCAGCAATAGCAGATTGAATGCGTCACTCATGAGCACAGTGTGTGGGTGCCATCGACCATCCGCAAGCCGGCAGGATGTGCCGGCTGCTGTGCGCAACGCCAATCACACCAGCTGCAGGCGCAGCGACAGGTCGACAGCATGGACGTGCTTGGTCAGCGCGCCAACGGATACGAAGTCGACGCCAGTGCGGGCGAATTCGCCGATCGTATTCAGATCGACATTGCCGGAAACTTCCAGTGCAACGTTTCCTGCCGTGCGGCGCACGGCCTCGTGAATGTCTGCCAGGGAAAAGTTGTCCAGCATGATCCGGTCAACTCCCGCACCGAGGGCTTGCTCCAACTCGTCGAGATTCTCCACCTCGATTTCCAGCAACAAACTGGCATGCGCCTGGCGCGCCGCCGTCACTGCAGCGGCAATGCTGCCGGCGGCAATGATGTGGTTCTCCTTGATCAGGATCGCGTCAAACAGGCCCATGCGATGGTTGTGACCACCGCCGCAGCGAACCGCATACTTCTGCGCCACGCGCAGACCGGGAATGGTCTTGCGTGTGTCCAGCACTCGTGCGTGGGTACCCGCCACGGCCGCGACGTAACGGGCGGTGAGCGTTGCGGTAGCGGAAAGCAATTGCAGGAAATTCAGTGCGGAACGCTCGGCGGTGACCAGTGACCTGGCGTGACCGGACAGCCGGCAGATGACCGTGCCGGGTAGCACATGGTCACCGTCCTGGGCCAGCCAGGCGATCTGCACGGCGGGGTCCATCCGGCGGAAGCAGGCGTCGAACCACGCCGTGCCGGCGATGACTGCCGCATCCCGACAGGTCAGCTCGGCGTGCGCCCGGGCGTCTGCCGGAAGCAGGTCGGCGGTGGCGTCGCCCTCGCCGAGATCTTCGGCGAGGGCGCGTTCGATATCCAGTGCGATCTGATCGGCAGCAGGTGCTGTCAGCGAGGGAACCGGGCTCATTCGGTGGCGGTGTCCGGCGGGGTGGAAGCGTCGGTCTGGCTCAGCTTGTCGACGATGGCGGTCATGGCGCGATCGAACAATGCGTTCGCAGCCAACACCCGGGCCTGACCTCCGGTCATCAGTTCGGTCAGTTCGCGCGGTGAATAGTCGGCCACTTTCAGGCCACGACGATTCACGAAAAGGTAGCGGCCACTCATCGGGCTGATCCACGACAGCTTCGCCCGCGTCATCGCCTCGTCGGGCATGCAGAACTCAAGCCAGGTGCCGGGTTGCAGCGCCAATACCTGATGCCATTCCGGACTATCCAGCGGGACTTCGGCGACGTCTTCGTCCATCTCGACTTCAGCGGCGCGCGCGCTCTCGATGACCGGCTGAATGTTGTCGGGAATCGCCAGCATGGCGGCGTCTTCCTCGACCGTGACCACGTCGGTGGACTCCGCGGCATCGCCGAGCTGCTGCCGGTAATAGGCGTGCAACTGAGCGAGCAGGCGTTCGACATCCTGTTCCTGGAACGCCACGTTGGCGAGGCCAAGACGCAACGCACGTTCGATGCCGGGAAGCATCGAACGCAACACCTGTCGGCCTGCGGCATCAGGCGGGGTACGCGTGCTGGCAATGAACTCGTCGATGAAGCGCAGCGCACTCTTGAATTGTGGCGAATCCTCGCCCTCGCGCAACATGGTGAGAACCAGATGGTTCGCCCAGGCCCGAGCCAGCACGCCGCGTACCAGCGGCGGCAGTTTTTGTTCGCCGATACGGTCGAGAATTTCGCGTGCCGCGCGACGGCGCGCCTGCTCAAGCTTTTCGCGACCGCGGGTGGATTCGGCAACACGCTGTTCGGCCACTTCGGAGCGGCGCTTGTTGATCTCCTGGAACTGTTGCAGATCGGTCAGCAGTCGCTCGAAGATGCTCATGTCGTCGTCGAAATCATGCAGCAACTGGTCGACGATTGACTTGACCTTGTCATGCAGGCGCTGGTCGCGATCGGACTCCTCCGACCAGCCCTTGGCCTGTTCGGCCAGGCAATCAAGCAGCCGGCGCGCGGGGTGCTGACGATGCGCAAACAGCTTGCGATCGAGGATCGCCGCCTTGAGGTACGGAATCTGCAGGCGTGCCAGCATCACCTGCATGGTCGCTGGCAGGTTGCGGTCTTCCAGGATGAACTCGAACAGCATACCGACCAAGTCGATCGTGTCCTCGTCCATGTTGGCAACTTTGCTGGGCTTTTCGCCGCGCAGCGCGCCAAGCTGCGCCATCAGCTGGCCCTTGAGCTGCAACACCTCGCGACTCAATTCCGTCGCATCGTCCGGATGCGCATGTCGTAGCGGCCCGGTACTGGCGATCTGGCTTTGCAGGACACTCAGTGCGCCGAGCAACTCGTTGGCCGATGGCAACGGGCCGCTGGAGAGGTTCACACCACCAGACGAGCTGGTGCCACCCACCCCGGCGCCGTCGATAGCCGGACGGCGCGCACTGAACAGCGCATGCAAGGTCTGCAGCAGATCACTGGGAATCTCGCCGCCGTCTTCGGTGCTGGTTGGGTTGTCGCCCTGATCGCTACCAGCCTGGTGGCTCGCGCCGGCGGCCCGGGCGTTGCCGCCACGGGAAATCTCATGGCGCAGCTGCGGCAGCACGCCGGCACGCACCAGTTCGTCATTGATGTCCCGGTAAAGTTCTTCCAGACAGGACAGCACATAGCGGTCGAACAACTTGTAGATGATCAGCTTGACGCGCATGTCGGCGCTGAGTTCATGCAGGGCCTGGCGGAACGACTGGCTGAGGATTGCCGGCGCCACCGGGTTGTTGGTCTCGTCGACCTTGGTGCCGCCGCAAATGACCGACAGTCGCTGATTGACCGAAAACAGGTCGCGCGAAAGTCGCGATTCGTTCTTGCCGATCATGCTGGTGATGGCGAGCGATTCTTCCAGCTCGTTGTCCGCGACCAGTGACAGTTCCAGGCCACCTTGCGGCCCCACGGCGGGCGGCGCTGGCGCCTTGGGCGGGTGGGCGAGCTCTGCAATGCAGCGGCTGATGGCGGCCAGGAACTGGCGCTCCACCGATGGACGCTGTTTGCGTACTTCGCGCATGCCGTCGAAGTAGTGCATCTGGGTGGCGTTGTTTTCGGCCTTTTCAGCCAGGTCGAACAAGGCATCGTCGACGTGTTCGAACGCGTTGCCAATCCACTGGTGCAAGTGCTTGTTGGCGATGCTGCGAACGGAGCTCAGCAGTTCACCGACGCGTTCGCTGGCCGGAGCCATGCGTTGGGCCAGATTGACGACTCGGGATGGATCGGTGGCTTCATTCATCGCCAAACCCCAGGAACATGACGCGCTACGATACCTGTATCGGATCGCGCAGGTGACGACAATAAGCCAAAAAAGGCTCGTGTGTCATGCGCTGGTACACGTTTCAGCACATGAACAAGGCTTCAGACCGCCGGAAAGTCGCTCAGTTGCAGCGTGCCAATACCTTCTTCGGGCAACATCACCGGAATGCCGTCCTCAACCCGGTAGATCAGCTTGCGATCTATGGTGATCAGGCCTTCGCTGACGCGCTCGCGCAGGCTGACCCCGGCGACGGTGTCAACTTTGCCGGCGCTGATGCCGTCGTTCAGTACGTCAAGTTCGCGTTTGGCCAGCGACCGCAATGGCGTTTTGCTGACGGGGCAGCACAGAATATCGAGCAGGCGCTTGTCCATGGGTTGCTTGGGTGTGCCGAGGTAGTGAAAGCCCGTACAATAGCCGTTTTTGGGCATTCCGGCCATGACAGGAACAAGCATGCAGCCGCGCGTTGGCGTCGTGATGGGGTCGCGTTCGGACTGGGAAACCATGCAGCACACGGCCACTGTGCTGACCGAATTGGGCGTGGCGCATGAGGTCCAGGTGGTCTCGGCACATCGCACGCCGGACTTGCTGTTCAGCTATGCCGAGCAGGCGCTGCAGCGCGGTATCCAGGTGATTGTCGCCGGCGCGGGTGGGGCGGCCCATCTGCCCGGCATGCTGGCGGCGAAAACTCGCTTGCCAGTATTCGGTGTGCCGGTGCAGTCGAAGGCCCTCAATGGCATGGATTCACTGCTGTCGATCGCACAAATGCCGGCCGGCATTCCGGTGGGGACCCTCGCCATCGGTCGCGCCGGTGCGGTAAATGCCGGCCTGCTGGCCGCCGCGGTACTTGCTTTGCACGATCCGGCCCTGGCCAGTGCGCTGGATGATTGGCGCACGCGGCAGACTCAGGCCGTGCTGGAACAGCCGGACCCACGTCAATGAGCGAGCGCAAGCAGCCCGTGCTGGGCGTACTCGGCGGTGGCCAGTTGGCCCGCATGCTGGCGCTGGCGGCCGCTCCGCTGGGCGTGAAAACGCTGGTGGTGGACAGCGCGGCTGATGCCTGCGCCGGACAGGTCGCTCCGCTGGTAGTCGCGAACTGGACCGACTACGCCGCGTTGGAAAAATTCGCCGCCCAGGTCGACGTGGTGACCTTCGATTTCGAGAACGTGCCGGCTGAGACCGCACGCTGGCTGGCGGAGCGTGTCGCCGTATTTCCGGCGCCTCACGCGTTGGCGGTCGCACAGGATCGGTTGGACGAGAAGACGCTGTTCCGCGAGTGCGGTTTGCCCACCCCGGACTTCATGACCGTGGATACTCGCGAGCAACTGGATCAGGCACTGGCTGCAGTCGGCGCACCGGCGATTCTGAAAACCCGGCGTCTCGGTTATGACGGCAAGGGCCAGTTCCGTTTGCATGAGGTGGCCGATGCTGATGCGGCGTGGGCTGCGCTCGGCGCCCAGGCTTCGGCGCACGGGTTGATTCTCGAGGCCTTCGTACCGTTCGAACGCGAACTTTCGGTGATCGCCGTACGCGGTCGCGACGGCGAGTTCCGCACCTGGCCACTCACCCGCAACTGGCATGTCGACGGCGTGTTGTCGATGAGTCTTGCGCCTGCGCCGGATATTGATGTGCTGCAGGGCCGTGCCACCGAGCTGGCCCGCATCCTGGCCGAACGGCTGGGCTATGTCGGGGTGTTTGCGCTGGAGCTGTTCGTCAAGGATGGTCAACTGCTGGGCAACGAGATGGCGCCGCGCGTGCACAACTCCGGTCACTGGACCATCGAAGGTGCATGCACTAGTCAATTCGAAAACCATGTGCGGGCCGTGCTTGGCATGCCGCTGGGTGACACCAGCGCACGCGGACAGTCGGCGATGCTCAACTGGATTGGCGAGTTGCCTGATCCGGTTGGCGTGCTCGGGGCGGCCGACGCGCATTGGCACGACTACGGCAAGCAATCGCGACCCGGGCGCAAGGTCGGCCATGCCACGGTGTGTGCGGCCGAGCCTGCGGTGTTGGCAGATCGGTTGGACACCTTGGCCGTGACGCTGGCGCGTCAGGCGCAGGTTCGCCCCACCATCGACGCATTGTCGTAAAGCACAGTAAAACCGGCCGGGTGATGTCACTACCATGGCCGAAGTTTTTCCGCCGGCGTGGCAGGTGTCCCCGGCGTTTTCTCGGCACCGTGGTCATCGGGTGCCATATGTGACCGCTGAATCCGGTTGACTGGTGGCGCGGCGTCGTTGGATGCCGCTGCGGCAACGATCACTGCAGGAACTGTTGATGCTTCTTTCATTCGCGCAAGCGAAGAACAACACGCTGTCCGGTCTCACCGTGGCATTTGCGCTGGTGCCCGAGGCGATTGCCTTTGCGGTGATCGCCCACGTCAATCCGCTGACTGGTTTGTATGCCGCCTTCATGATGTGTCTGATCACGGCCGTGCTGGGTGGTCGGCCGGGAATGATCTCCGGTGCCACGGGGGCGATCGCGGTGGTGATCGTGGCGTTGGTAGTGCAGCAAGGCGTGCAATACCTGTTTGCCGCCGTGGTGATGATGGGTTTGCTGCAATTGCTGTTCGGCGTGTTGCGGCTGGGCAAGTTCATCCGCATGGTGCCGCACCCGGTGATGCTGGGTTTCGTCAACGGTCTGGCCATCGTGATCTTTCTCGCCCAGATGCCGCACTTCCAGCAGCAGGGACACTGGATTGTCGGTCGGGCGTTATGGGTGATGCTTGCGCTGGTTACGCTGGCCATCGTGATCATCTATCTGCTGCCGCGCGTGACCAAGGCGGTGCCGTCGGCGCTGGTGGCGATCCTGGCGGTCGCGCTGCTGACCAACTTCCTCGACATTGATACCCGCACGGTTGGCGACCTCGCCTCGATCAAGGGCGGCTTGCCCAGCTTCCATCTGCCTGACGTGCCGTGGAATCTCGACACGCTGAGGATCGTGTTTCCGTATGCGCTGATCATGGCGATGGTTGGCCTGATCGAGTCGCTGCTGACCCTGAACCTGATCGACGAGATGACCGATACCCGCGGCAAACCCAATCGGGAATGTCTGGCGCAGGGTACGGCGAACATCGTCACTGGCTTTTTTGGTGGCATGGGTGGTTGCGCGATGATCGGCCAGAGCATGATCAATGTCGGCGCGGGAGCCACACATCGACTGTCCGGCATTGTCGCCGGGCTGGGCCTGCTCAGTTTCATCCTGTTCGGTTCGACGTTGATCGAACGCATTCCGCTGGCGGCCTTGATCGGCGTGATGTTCGTGGTCTCGGCCAAGACGTTTGCGTGGGGCAGTGTGCGCGTACTGGGCAAGGTGCCGCGGGCAGATGCGTTGGTGATTGTGGCGGTTACGGTGGTGACTATTTTTACCGACCTGGCGGTGGCGGTGGTGCTGGGCGTGGTGATCTCGGCGCTGGTATTTGCCTGGCAGCATGCCAGTCAGATCGAGGTGGAGACGCGTGTCGACGCTGAGGGTCGGCGCATCTATGAATTGAAAGGCACGTTGTTCTTTGCCTCGACGCGAAACTTCCAGAATCTGTTCAATTCGAAGGACGATCCGCAGCAGGTGATTGTCGAATTCGGTGCCGCCAAGGTGATGGATCACTCGGCCATCGAGGCGATTGATGCGCTGGCCGAGCGCTATCAGAAGCTGGGCAAGCGCCTGCACCTGCGCCATCTGAGTCCGGACTGCGCCGAGTTGTTGCTCAAGGCTGGCGGGATGGTCGAATCAAACGCTGCCGAAGATCCGCACTATCACCTGGCCGATGACCGGCTCGGTTGATCAGGCGCAGACCATGAAGCACAAAAAAAGCGGAGCCGCTACCGGCTCCGCTTTCTTGTTTCAGACGCGCAGGTTTCAGGCGAGGTTCTTCGCCGCGAAGTCCCAGTTCACCAGGTTCCAGAACGCTTCCAGATACTTCGGGCGGGCGTTGCGGTAGTCGATGTAGTACGCGTGCTCCCACACATCGGCGGTAAACAGTGGTTTGTCAGTGCCGGTGATCGGCGTGGCCGCATTCGACGTGTTGACGATGGCGAGCGAACCATCCTGACGCTGCACCAGCCAGGTCCAGCCCGAGCCGAAGTTGCCGGCGGCGGACTTGCTGAATTCTTCCTTGAACTTGTCGGCCGAGCCGAACGCCTTGTTGATCGCGTCCGCCAGCTTGCCGCTGGGCTCACCGCCACCCTTGGGGCTCATCGAGTTCCAGTAGAAGGTGTGGTTCCACACCTGCGCGGCATTGTTGAACATGCCACCGGATGACTTCTTGATGATGTCTTCCAGCGAGGCGTCGGCAAACTCGGTGCCTTCGATCAGCTTGTTGAGATTGGTCACATAGGCCTGATGATGCTTGCCGTAGTGGAAATCCAGGGTTTCAGCGGAAATGTGCGGCTCCAGCGCGTTTTTTTCGTACGGAAGCGGGGGAAGTTCGATCGCCATGATGAGGCTCCTTGACGTTGGCTGGGGGAAAAGGTCGGCGCAGTGGGCGGCAGCCGACAGCTGGCTGATACAATAGCGCTCTGCCTGCATTGTAAAGATGAATCACCGAACTATGGACATCAACGAGCAAATCAAGGCGATGCTGGCCGCGCATCCCATCGTGCTTTTCATGAAAGGCACGCCGAAGTTTCCGATGTGTGGCTTCTCCAGCCGCGCGGCCCAGGCACTGGCAGATGCCGGGGCAGGGTTCCATGCGGTCAATGTGCTGGCTGATCCGCAGATCCGTGCAGCTTTGCCCCATTTTTCCAACTGGCCCACCTTCCCGCAACTGTTTATCCAGGGCGAGCTGATCGGCGGCTGCGACATCATCGAAGAACTGAAAGCGGCGGGCGAGCTCTCGCGCATGGCCAGCGACGTCGCCGGAGTGGCACGGTGAGCATGCTGCCTTTTTCACACTTGCCGACAGCTTGGCAGCCAGCGAGTGACACCCTGGCGGGTCGCGTGGTGTTGGTTACGGGCGCCTATGGCGGCCTTGGCGGCGCGGTATCTCGTGCCGCTTCACGCGCCGGCGCCACCGTGGTGATCACCGGTAAGCGCAAGCGTCAGCTTGAACAACTTTACGATGCGATGCTGGCGGAAGGCCTGGCCGAGCCGGTCATCCACCCGCTGGATATGGAAGTGGCCACGCCAAAGGATTACGCCGCGCTGGCCGAAGGGCTGGAGCGCGACTTTGGACGTCTGGATGGCATCGTGCATGCGGCCGTCAGTTTCGGTGGTCTCACCCCGATCACCATGCACAAGCCGGACGCCTGGTTGCGCGCCATGCATGTCAACGTCAATGCACCGTTCGCGCTGACCCAGGCCTGCCTGCCGTTGCTGACCCAGGCCGACGACAGTGCCGTGGTGTTCGTGCTGGATAACCCCGAGCTGCTGCAGCGCGCGCACTGGGGCGCTTATGGTGCGTCGAAGGCGGCGCTGGAACGCTTCGCGGCGATCCTGCACGAAGAAAATGACGCCGGTGCCTTGCGCGTGCATGCCTTGCTGCCCGCGCCCATGCGCACCGCGCTGCGGCAAATGGCATACTTCGGCGAGGATATCCTGCAGCGACCGTTGCCGGATACCGCCGCGGCGGCGGTCATCCATTTGCTGAGCGCCCAGGCCAGCGCTGCGCGTGGCACGATCATGGACTTGCGGACAGACTAAGCGTCCGCTACTCAACGGCGACGCTCAGGCGTCTTGCACACAATGGAGTCGAGATGGAATCGCAGATGACCACCTTATCCGCGGGCATCCTGCTGTTCCTGATCATGGACCCGTTGGGCAATATCCCGCTGTTCCTGAGCTTGCTGAAGGACGTGCCGCCGAAGCGTCGCCGCCACGTGATGGTGCGCGAGTTGCTGATTGCGTTGGGCGTGCTGCTGGCCTTTCTGTTCGGCGGCCAGTACATCCTCCGCCTGCTTCAGCTCAAGCAGGAGTCGATCAGCATTGCCGGTGGCATCGTGCTGTTTCTGATCGGCATCAAGATGGTGTTTCCGCCGGCCGACGGCAGCGGCATCTTCGGCAAGTCCGGTGGCGGCGAGCCGTTCATCGTGCCGATGGCGATACCTGGCGTGGCCGGCCCCTCGGCGATGGCCGCGTTGCTGCTGCTGACCAATACCCAGCCTGGTCGTACCGCCGACTGGACCATCGCCCTGTTGCTGGCCTGGCTGGCCAGCGCGCTGATCCTGCTCAGCGCCACCTATTTGTTCCGCTGGCTCGGTGAAAGCGTGCTCACGGCGCTGGAGCGGGTGATGGGCATGCTGTTGATTGCGCTCTCGGTGCAGATGTTCATGGCCGGCGTGGCGGCGTTCCTGCACATGGCGATCTGAGACGGTCGGTTTCGCAGAGCCAGCGGCCTCCCACGGTATAGCTGTTTGCAGGCTGTGAATTCCTGCGGAAGCAGCTCGGCCCAAGTCTGCTGGATATCACGACACGCGCGCCGATTTCGGCATGGCCGAAATATCACTCAGGGCCCTGCAGGGTGCCGCAAGAATTTGCTTGCATGACAATATGTAACTGATTTTAAAGCACATTGAGCTTTGCTTCTGGCAGTGGCGAGATGCCATTCGGGGCGTGTAAACGCAACAGAAATGCCATACAATGTCGTTAAAATCATTTAACAAAGCCGCGACTGAGTGGATCGCGTGCACAGATGTTCTTGCGATCCAGGTGGTTGTTGGGATCGCTCGTTATCAAAACAGGGGTCACGGATCGTGCCGATACGGCGCCCGGCTTTTGCCGGGCCGAGGTGCGTTTTTGACCCTCAAATCAAAGTTTTCCTTTCGTTGCGAGCCTGAGGGTCGATCCAGAATGAATAGCCGAATTCGCACCAAACTCCTGCCGTTTGCCATTGCTTCGTTGCTGGCTGCGTCGGTACCTGCCATGGCGCAGGACACCTCCTCTTCGATCAGCGGCCGCGTGCTTGACGCGAGCGGCCAGCCAGTTGCCGGTGCCACCGTGCAGATCGTGCATGAGCCGTCGGGCACCACCAAAATCGTCACCACCGGTCCTGACGGTCGTTATGCCTCGAAGGGCTTGCGCGTCGGCGGCCCGTTCGATGTGACCGTTTCCAAGGCCGGCCTGGCTCAGGCCGAGCAGGACAATGTCTACCTGCAGCTGGCCCAGGAATCCGCGGTCAACCTGACCATGGGCGGCGCCAGCACTCAGTCCGCAGTGGATCTGAAGGGCGTGACCGTCTCGGCCAATTCGCTGGCGCAGACCTTCTCGCCGGACAACAAGGGTATTTCGACCAATGTGTCGAGCCGCGAAATCGAAGCGACGCCGACGCCGGATCGTTCGATCCAGAACATCGTGCGCCTCGATCCGCGCATCGTGGTTACCGATCGCGCTGCCGGTTCGTTCTCGGCCATCGGTCAGAACAGCCGCTACAACAACATCACGGTGGACTCGGTCAGTGCGAATGACCCGTTCGGTCTGAATGCCAACGGCCTGCCGACCCTGGGTACGCCGATCTCGCAGGACACGATCGAGGAATACAACATCTCGACCGCGAACTATGACGTTGCCACCCGTCGCGGCGTGGGTGCCACCGTCAACGCGGTGACCAAGAGCGGCACCAACGATTTCCATGGTTCGGTCTACTACGTGTTCCAGAACCAGAACATGATCGGCAAGAACGAAAGCGATGCCACGTTCAATGGCTTTGATCGCCAGTGGACTGGCGGCGCTACCGTCGGTGGCCCGATCATCAAGGACAAGTTGTTCTTCTTCCTGTCTGCCGAAAAGAGCAAGCAGGTCGGTTCGGGCAGTCCCTATGGTCCGGAAGGCAGTGGCGCCAGCGTCATCGTCAGTGGCCTGACCCAGGACATGATCGATCAGGTGCGCGCCATTGCAGCCAGCAAGTACGGCATCACGGATATCGGTACCGCCGGTGGTGGCAGCACGGATCTGACCGACAAGCGTTATCTCGGCAAGATCGACTGGAACATCAGCGACAGCCATCGTGCCAGCTTCACCTACAGCCAGACGAAGGAAAGCAAGCCGACTATCGGTGGCACCAGCAGCAAACTGGTGCTTTCCAGTGGCTGGTACAACTCTGCCACCAACAACACCAGCTACGCGCTGCACTTCTACGACGATTGGTCCGACTCGTTCTCGACCGACACCACGTTCTCGTACGCCAAGTTCCACAAGGGCAGCAGCCCGGTCGCGGGTGGCGACCTGCCGGATATCACGGTGTATCCCGTGAACTACAACGGCCCAGCCGTGGAGTTCGGTACCAACTATTCGTACCAGGCGAACATCCTGGACGTGAAGACGCTGAATGCCGCGTGGGCTGGCACGTACTATGCCGGGGATCACACCATCAAGGGTGGTTTTGACTATGAAAGGGACACTGCCTACAACCTGTTCCTGCAGAACTATTTCGGCAGTTACACGTTTGAGGATCTGAAGACCAGTCCCAATAGCGGCCTGCAAAACTTTGCTGCCGGAAATTACTACCAGTATCGCTACAGCCGTCCGACCAGCGGCAATCTTGCCGATGCCGCGGCCAACTTCCAGCTCAAGCAGTGGGGCGTGTTCCTGCAGGATACCTGGCAGGTCACCAACAACCTGTCGGTCCAGTACGGCATCCGCGTCGATGTTCCGTTGATGAGTGACTTGCCGGCTTACAATCCGCTGTTCGCGGCGGCGCCGATCGCCAGCAGCTACAACCCGGTTAAGCAAACGGGAACGGCAGCAAAGGGTGGTTTCGGTACGACCAACCAGGTCAACATCGATGGCAACCGAGTTGTGCAGCCGCGCCTGTCGTTCAACTACAACTTCGATACCGAACGCCTGACCCAGTTGCGCGGTGGTGCCGGCCTGTTCATCTCCAACCCGCCGGGCGTGTGGATTGGCAACATCTATTCCAATTCGGGCGCAACCCAGACCCAGTTCAATTGCGGTCCGACCCAGAAAGCACCCTGCAATGTCAATTTGCCGGCTTTCTCTCCCGATGCGCATAACCAGTCGGACGGTGTGGTCGGTTCGGGGCAGCAGACAGTCAACACCCTCTCGCCGGGCTTCCGCATTCCCAGTGTCTGGAAGTTCAGTGTCGGCATGGACAAAGAGTTGCCGTGGTGGGGTCTGATCGCTACCGCGGACTATCAGCACATCAAGGTGCGTGATGGCATTCTCTATCAGAACTTGAACGTGGGAGCCCCGACCGGCGTGCTGCCGGATGGCCGCTTCACCTATTACAAGAATCCGCTGGGCGATCCGAAGGCAACCGGTCAGATCGCACGCTACCTTGCCAATGGCGCTTTCTCCGACGGCACCATCAATCTGGCCAACACCAGTCGTGGCAGTGCGGATAGCTTTGCGCTGTCGTTGAAGAAGCCGTTCTCGACTGACTGGTCGGGCATGGTCGGCTTTACCTGGAGTCGCGCTACGGAAGTGAACCCGGGTGCCAGCAGCGTTGCCAAGTCGTCCTACAACAACAATTACGTTTTCAACCCGAACGAGAATGAGGCGAGTTCGTCGAGCTATTCAATCCCGCGTCGGGTGATCGCAGGACTGAACTGGCAGCATCGCTTCTTCGGTAACTACGCCACCAGTGCCAGCCTGTTCTACGACGGCCACAACGCGTCGCCGTACAGCTGGACGTTCGGCAACGATGCCAATGGTGACGGCGTCAGTAATGACCTCGTCTTCATTCCGAACCCGGGTCAGGTTTCTTTCCGTGCGGGTACCGATCCGGCGCTGATTCAGCAGTTCTACGATTACATCAAGTCGAATGACTATCTGAAGGACCATCAGGGTGGTGTCGCTGGTCGCAACGGCGACCGTGCAGGCTGGCTCAACCAGATCGACCTGAGCTTCAGTCAGGAAATTCCGGGCTTGTTCAAGGGCAACAAGGGCAAGATCAAGCTTGACCTGTACAACTTCACCAACCTGCTGAACAAGCACTGGGGTATCGAGAAGCGCGCCAACTTCCCGGGTTACCGCAATCTGGCTGACTTCTATGGCGTGGATGCCAACGGTCAATACATCTACGACATCAGCTGTGGTGGTGCCGCAAAGTGCAGCAACTACATCGATAGCAACGGCCACTACAGCCCGCAGCAGGTACCGACCTCGACCTTCCCGAGCGATCTGGCTCAGCGTTGGGCGGTGCAGTTGACGGTGAAGTACACGTTCTGATCGGCGCCTTGATCTGAAACGCAACCGGCGCCTGCGAAGGCGCCGGTTTTTTTATGCTTGACCATTTCGTGGTTCACGCAGGAAGCTAGCGGGTCGGCCGTGATGGAACGGCCAGGGAGAAGTAATCGAATGAATGACACCTACAAGGGCGCGCCCGCCAGAGCCGGCGTTGTGAGCGCCCGCATTTCGCCGATCGGTGGGTTGGACGTGCTGTCGCGCCACGAAGTGGCCCGTCTGCGTGGCGCCAGCGGTTCCGGTCTGCACGCACTGTTGCGACGCTGTGCGCTGGCGGTGCTGACTTCAGGCAATGTCAGCGACGACCCGCGGGCGATTCTTGAGCAATACCCCGATTTCGACATCCAGGTGCTGCAGCAGGATCGCGGCATGAAGATCGAGCTGACCAACGCGCCGGCACAGTCTTTTGTGGACGGCCAGATCATCCGCGGCATCAACGAGCTGTTGGTCGCGGTAGTACGCGATATCGTCTACGTCTCAACCCAGATGGAGCAGGTCGGCTTCGACCTCGATGAGTCCGCGGCGTTGACCCAGGGCGTGTTCGAGATCCTGCGCAACGCGCGCATCTTGAGGCCGCAGGTGGATCCGAACTTGGTGGTGTGCTGGGGCGGCCATTCGATCTCGCGCGAAGAATACGACTACACCAAGCTGGTCGGTTATCAGCTTGGCCTGCGCGGGATGGATATCTGCACCGGCTGCGGCCCGGGTGCGATGAAGGGGCCGATGAAGGGCGCCACGATCTCGCATGCCAAGCAGCGTCGCCGGCACAACCGCTACATCGGCATCACCGAGCCGGGCATCATCGCGGCCGAGTCGCCGAATCCGATCGTCAATCACCTGGTGATCATGCCGGACATCGAGAAGCGGCTGGAGGCCTTCGTGCGCCTTGGGCACGGCATCATCGTGTTCCCTGGCGGCGTCGGCACGGCCGAAGAAATTCTGTATCTGCTGGGTATCCTGCTGCACCCGGACAACGCCGGCACGCCGTTCCCGCTGATCTTCACCGGACCGACCCAGTCGGCCGCCTATTTCGAGCAGATCGACCGCTTCCTGCGGCTTAGCCTGGGCGACGAAGTGGCGCAGCACTACCAGATTGTCGTGGGTGACCCGCAGGAAGTGGCGCGCGCGATGATCAAGGGCCTGGACAAGGTCCGTCACAACCGGCTCGACACCAAGGATGCGTTCTTCTTCAATTGGGCGCTGCAGATTCCGCTGGAATTCCAGCAGCCGTTCCGGCCAACCCACGAGGCCATGCGCGCACTGCAGATCCGGCATGGTCGACCGCTGCATGAACTGGCGGCGGATCTGCGCCGCGCGTTCTCCGGCATCGTCGCTGGCAACGTGAAGGAAGAGGGCGTGCAGGCGATCGAGAAGAACGGTCCGTTCGTTATCGACGGTGATGCCGACATCATGCAGGCACTGGACAAGCTGTTGCAGGCATTTGTTGCGCAACACCGCATGAAGCTTCCCGGCGGCTCTGCGTACGAGCCATGCTATCGGGTGCTTGCTGGCTGAAAAAATTTGCAGCAATCGCGCATGATGGCTTGACAGGCAGCGACCTGCTCAGCAAACTACGCAGCTCACGCCCGAATAGCTCAGCTGGTTAGAGCACTTGACTGTTAATCAGGGGGTCGTTGGTTCGAGTCCAACTTCGGGCGCCAAATGCAAACAAGGGTCGGCAGCAATGCCGGCCCTTGTTCTTTTCTGGCGAGGAAAAGCGGGCGCTGGCGTGGTGGTGCGACGACATGCCCGGCGGATTGCGCTGCCGTTGCTGCCGCCAGTGCGTATCATCGCGATATATTCCCAGTGCGTTGGCGTGCCGGTTGTATCCTGCCGTCAGCGCGCCAGGTTTGACTCGCGCGACTTCCAAGGTCTCCCATGCGCCGCAACAACCCGGCAGGCCGCCTGCCCGAGCCACCCAATCCGATTGCCGACGACGGCGACGAAACGCATTTCTGTCGCACCTGCGCGTTTTCCGGTGCCTGCATTGCCGAGGGTTACGGCAAGCCCGAGTTGCTGGAGCTGCATTGTCTGGTCGAACACGTCGGGCCATTCCATGCCGGTGAACATATTTTCCGTACCGGCGATCCGTTCCGTTCGATTTTTGCGGTGCGCGCCGGTACGGTGAAAACGCGCATGGTCGACGCCGAGGGGCACGAGCAGGTGTTGGGCTTTTATCTGCCGGGCGAAGTCATCGGTCTCAACGCGATCTATCCGGACCAGTTCCCATGCGATGCCGTGGCACTGGATACGGCCTATTTCTGTCGGTTCTCGTTCCCCGCCATGAGTGCTCTTGCCACGCGTATGCCGGCGGTGCAGCAACGCTTGTTTCGGCTGATCAGCAAGGAACTGGGCATGGCTACCTTGCTGGCGGGTGACCATAACGCCGACATGCGCATGGCTGCGTTTCTTACCGATCTAGCCTCGCGTTATGAGGAACGCGGCTTTTCCGGCACGCGGTTCTACCTCAGCATGTCGCGTGGAGACATCGCAAATTATCTGCGGCTGGCGGCCGAGACGGTGAGCCGGGTGCTCAGCCGTTTCCGCAATCAGAAATTGATCGAACTGGAGGGCCGCGAGTTGGTGCTGCGGGACCCCGAACGCTTGCGCCAGATGGGCCGAAACCTGCTTTCGCGCTGAGCATTTTTTTCGCGCCTGTGGCGGCTTGACGCACGCGCTGTTTTCTTGCAACGGACATGACTTGCGTCAAGCGCGGTTTGGCGCGACTCCCTACGATCTCGATCAGAAATCACAGGGAGAAACCCATGTCACGTT
Organism: Rhodanobacter sp. AS-Z3; assembly: GCF_029224025.1. Taxonomy (NCBI): domain Bacteria; kingdom Pseudomonadati; phylum Pseudomonadota; class Gammaproteobacteria; order Lysobacterales; family Rhodanobacteraceae; genus Rhodanobacter; species Rhodanobacter sp. AS-Z3. Next base: position 3,383,639 of record NZ_CP119392.1, on the reverse strand, counting down.
CGTTGTTCCTCGCCCTTGTTGCGGCAAGCGCGTTGGTGTTCGCCGGCTGCTCAGGCAAGTCGTCCTCGGTGTCGCCGGTGGGCCAGGCAGATGCCAGTCCGGCCGCGATCGCGGCTACCCACGGTGACTTCGGTCCACCGATCGGCGAGCCGATCCACGCGGTGCTGACCAGCCCGCCGCACGTGCCACCACCGATCCATCGCAGCTACCCGGCGAAGGTGATCGTCGAGCTGGAAGTGATCGAGAAGGAAATGCCGATCTCCGAAGGCGTCAGCTATACGTTCTGGACCTTCGGCGGCACCGTACCGGGCAGTTTCATCCGCGTGCGCCAAGGCGATACGGTGGAGTTCCACCTGAAGAACGCGCCGAACAGCAAGATGCCGCACAACATCGACATGCACGGTGTGACCGGACCGGGCGGTGGCGCCGCGTCCAGCTTCACCGCGCCAGGGCATGAGTCGCAATTCACCTTCAAGGCGCTGAACCAGGGCATCTTCATCTACCACTGCGCCACCGCACCGGTGGGCATGCACATTGCCAACGGCATGTACGGCTTGATCTTGGTTGAGCCGCCAGAGGGCTTGTCGCCGGTCGATCACGAGTACTACGTGATGCAGGGCGATTTCTACACCACCGGCAAGTACCGCGAGAAAGGTCATCAGCCCTTCGATATGGAAAAGGCGATCGACGAGCGTCCGACCTATGTGTTGTTCAACGGCAAGGAAGGCTCGCTCACCGGCGACAATGCGCTGACCGCAAAAACCAACGAAACGGTGCGCCTGTTCGTCGGCAACGGTGGCCCGAACCTGGTGTCCAGCTTCCATGTGATCGGCGAGATCTTCGACAAGGTGCAGCCGGAAGGCGGCACGGTGGCGCAGCACAACGTGCAGACCACGCTGATTCCGTCCGGTGGCGCGGCCTTGGTGGAGTTCCACACAGACGTGCCGGGCAGCTACGTGCTGGTCGACCACTCGATCTTCCGTGCGTTCAACAAGGGTGCGCTGGGCATCCTCAAGGTGGACGGCCCGGAAGACAAGTCGATCTATTCGGGCAAGGAAGTGGACTCGGTTTACCTGGGTGACCGTTCGGAGCCGAACCTGAAGGCAGTGACCACCGCCGCAAACGCGCATGCCGCCGGCACGCTGACCAAGGCCGATCAGATCGCCGCAGGCAAACAGTTGTTCACCGGCACCTGTTCGGTTTGTCATCAGGCGAATGGCGAAGGTCTGGCCAACGTGTTCCCGCCACTGGCGAAGTCGTCCTTCCTCGCGGCTGATCCAAAGCGTGCCATGACCATCGTGACGCATGGCCTGACCGGCAAGATCACGGTCAATGGCAACGAGTACGATTCGGTGATGCCGCCGATGAGTCAGCTCAACGACGACGAAGTAGCGAACATTCTCACCTACGTATTGAACAGCTGGGGCAACCCGGGTGGGCAGGTCAGCAAGGACGAAGTTGCCACGGCGCGTGCGGCGGTGGTTCCGGCGGCTCCCGCGGGGCACTGATCGTTAGCAAAATGACGCCACGTCTGGACGTCCATACGTTCAGATCACGGCGAGATGAAAACAACGCCGCCCCGGTGGGCGGCGTTGTCGTTTCAGGCGCGGCGCGGCGCGTTGTCACAGTGCCCATCTGCCTGCAGATGACTTGATCGAAGTCAGCTCGTGTCTGTTGCTGCGGGAAGAGACTGCCGCCAACTACAAGGGAGCAACACTATGAAACACACGAGAAACCGCCTTGCCATGGCCTGTCTGATGGCTGTTGTGGCCGCACCGGCATGGGCTGCCGGAGAGCCCGCCAGCATGGCCGCACCGGTCGCGGCGACCGGGCCGTCGTTGCAACTGCAGTGGGATGCCCGTCTGCGCGATGAGCAGGTCGATGATGATGCGTTCACCCGCAACGCGACGGCAGATACCTTGCGCGTGCGGCTTGGCCTGCATGCGGAGTTTGGTAACGGCTGGAGCGGTTTGCTGGAAGGTGCGGGCGTCGCCAGTGCCGGTGATCATTACAATAGCGGAGCGAACGGGCGCAGCCTGTATCCCGCGGTTACCGACCCAAAGGGCAGCGAATTCAACCAGTACTGGGTGCGCTGGCAGGGTAGTCAGTTCGGTGCAACGGTGGGTCGTCAGCGCCTGCTCATCGACAACCAACGATGGGTCGGCAACAGTGGCTGGCGTCAGCACGAACAAACCTTCGATGCCGTTGCGCTGCAATGGCAGCCGTTGTCAGCACTGACGGTGAGCTATGACTGGCTTGACCGCGTGCATCGGGTCGCCGGTGATGACGCGCTTAATCCTCTGGCGCGCGAGCGCAAATTGAATACCCACCTGCTGAATGCGGCGTGGACTCGGGGCACGCAGCAGTGGACGGGCTACGCCTACCTGCACGAGGACCGTGACGTGGCCAGCGCTTCCAGCGCAACCTACGGCCTGCGCTGGACCGGCAAGGCCCTGCGCGACGGTAACGGTTTGGGCTGGACGGTGGAGGGTGCGCGGCAAACTGACTATGCCAACAACCCGCTGAGTTTTTCGCACAGCTACTGGTTGCTCGAACCGAGCTGGACACAGTCCGGCATCACCGCAAAGGCGGGCTGGGAACATCTGGGTGGCAACGGCGTGCATGCGCTGCAGACGCCACTCGCTACCTTGCACGGATTCAATGGCTGGGACGACCAGTTCAATGTCACGCCGGCGGGTGGATTGAATGATCGCTATGTCGGCGTCAATGGCAACTTCGGTTCGGCCGGCGTTGGCAGCAAGCTGGCGTGGACCGTGGTGTGGCACGACTATCATGCCGATCATGGCGGTCGCTATGGCAGTGAATGGGATGCCTCACTGGCGTTTCCGCTGGCCACCGGCCTTAGCGGTCTGGTCAAGGTAGGCAACTATCAGGCTGACGGCTTTGGCCGTGACAGCGCGAAAGTCTGGTTGCAGCTGGAGTGGCGCGGCACACGTGGTTTGGCCAGCGCTCGCTGAGCAGAGGGTCACTGAGCTGCGGGTGGGTTGATCCAGGTCAGCGCGCCCGCAGCGCTTCCGCGTTCAGATGGCAGCATGCACAAAACCTCACTCACTGATGGACAAGTCGAGGGCACCTTGTTGCTCGAACTCGACTTGCGCGGATTACCCTCGCCTGAGCCGATGATACGTGCGCTGGCTGCCGCCGATGCTTTGCAGCCGGGGCAGTCGTTGCAGGTGCTCACGCCGTTGTTGCCGACTCCGTTGCTGGATGTGTTGCAGGCGCGTGGGTTGCAGGTTACTGCCGCGCTGCTGCCGACCGGCGGAGCCAGCGTACTGATCCGTTGTCCGGCAGACGATGACGAAGCTGCGGCTTGAGCAGGCGCCGATCGCCTCGCTGCCGCGGCGCTTTCTGCTCACGGTGCCGCTGTGGGGTGTACTGGCTGGCCTGCTGCTGATCGTCGACGGTGATGCCGCCCTGCGCATGCGCTGGCAACCCGCCACGCTGGCGCTGGTGCACGTGTTCACCCTTGGTGTACTTGGCAATGCCATGTTCGGCAGCATCCTGCAGTTCCTTCCTGCCGCGGGTGGCGTGACGCTGCGTGGCGGGGTGCGCTGCGGTTGGTGGCTGCATGGTCTGCTCAATCTTGGCGCGCTGTTGCTGGTCATCGGCATGCACCAGCGATGGCCGCTGCTGTTGCTCGGGGCAGCGATGGTGCTGGCGCTGGCCTTCGTCACCCTTGCGTGGATGGTCGTGCCGGGCTTGCTTACGGCGGTTGGCCAACCTTTGTTGCGTGCGGGTTTCGGTACCGCTCTAGCGTTCGCACTCGCTACCGCCGTGCTCGGCTGCCTGCTTGCGCTGGGGCTGGCTGGACAAATCAGCCTTCCGCTGGTGCGGCTAGCCGACGTGCATGCGAGCTGGGGTGTGCTGGGCTGGGTGGTGGTGCTGATGGCCAGCGTGGCTCGCGTGGTGATGCCGATGTTTCAGGGCACCGGTACCGTGCCCGTGCCGGTACAGGCGGCATGGTTGGCCGGTGCGGTTTCACTATTAGGTGCTGGCGCGTGGTGGCATGTGATCGGCGGCGCGGGATGGTTGGCTATCGGGGTTGGCGTGCTCGTACTTCTATTTGCTGGCGCGGTGCTTTGGCTGCAGTGGCGTTCCGCGCGTTTGCGTCGGGGTCCGTTGGTAAACAGTTGGCGCGCCGGAATGCTGGCGTTGGCGCTTGCCGCTGTGGCATTGCCGATTCTGCCGGGTGGGATGCTTGCTGGTGCGCTTGGCCTGGGTCTGGCGTTACCGCTGTTGGTGATTGCCATGTTGCTGGAAATCGTGCCCTTCATCGGCTGGATCGAATTGCATCGACAGTGTGGTCGTGGCGTCCAGGTTCCGGGCGTGCAGCGCTTGCTGCCAGACGTGGACAAGCATCGCGTGTTGCTCGCGCATGTTCCGCTGCTATTACTGCCCATGGCCGTGATTTGGCCGTCCGTATGGTTGGCGCGCATGGCGGGCGTGGCCTTGGTTCTGCTCTGGGGTCTGCTTTCCTGGACGCTGCTCGGTGTGCGACGGCGCGCCAATCACTTTTTGCGCGCGCGCCGTTGATCTGGGTCAAGGCGTCACTACCGTAGCTGCCCTCATGATGCCGGCCACCATGTACCAGCTGACCCATCCTGCTGCCATTGCATTGTGCTTGTTGTCACCGAGACTTGTGACAGCACGGCCACGTCTTGCATCGATCCGCTGGCTGCCGCGGCTAGCATCGCAACCGCCGGGTCCGCGCATGGCGATCACTCGCGCAGCGCGTTTTTCCTGCGCCGACCCTTCCGCACCGCGCGGCGAGCTCGTCTGACGCGTTGCGCTTTTCCCTGGATCAACGACCACGATGACTGACCTCGCAACCTTGCCCGTGCCGGTCTGGCGCGACGAACTCGAACACGAATATGCGGCATTGGCCGAACGCCTCGAGCCGCTGGTGCCGTGTCTGGAAATTCCGCTGCACCTGCCGTGGATCGACGCGATCAACAAGCTGAAGAAGCAGCGCGGCGCAGTGATCATGGCGCACAGCTACCAGTCGCCGGAAATCTTCCACGGCGTGGCGGATATCACCGGCGATTCGCTGGGGCTGGCTCAGGCAGCCGCCAACTGTGACTCCGACCTGATCGTGCTGTGCGGTGTGCACTTCATGGCCGAGAGCGCAAAGATTCTCGCGCCCGAAAAGACCGTGTTGATTCCGGACCTGGAAGCCGGCTGCTCACTGGCCTCGTCGATCACTGCGGCTGACGTGCGGGCTTTGCGCGCACAGCACCCGGGTGTGCCGGTGGTCAGCTATGCGAATACCTCTGCAGCGGTGAAAGCCGAGTCCGATGCGATCTGCACCTCGGCCAATGCCGTGCAGATGGTCGAGTCGATCGGCACGGACAAGGTGATTTTCCTGCCTGATGAATTCCTGGGGCGCCACGTCGCCAGCCAGACGAAAGTCGAGCTGGTGTTATGGCATGGGCGCTGCGAGGTGCATGAGAAGTTCACCGGACAACAGGCGCGACATGCGCGCGAGCAGTTCGGCGCGAAGCTGGTGGCGCACCCGGAATGTTCGCCCGAGGTGCTGGCCGAAGTCGATTTCGTCGGTTCCACCACCGCGATGGGCAAGTGGCTGGAGCGTGAGAAGCCGGCTCGCGTGGCGTTGATCACCGAATGCTCGATGGCTGACAACCTGCGCTCACAATTCCCGGCAACGCAGTTCATCAAGCCGTGCAACCTGTGTCCGCACATGCAGCGGATTACCTTGCAAAACATTTACGCTTGCTTGCGCGACATGAAGCATGTGATCGAAATTCCTGCCGATGTCAGCCTGCGTGCGCGTGCCGCGCTGGAACGCATGCTGGCGGTGGGCCGGCGTGAAAGCGTGTGAGACACGCGCACCTGCCAATCGTGGTGGTCGGCGGCGGTGTGGCTGGGCTGGCAACCGCGTTGTCGGCGGGGCCAGCATCGGTGCGCTTGCTGTGTCGCGCCCATGATGGCTGCGGCAGCGCCAGTGCGCTGGCGCAGGGCGGCATTGCCGCAGCGCTTGATCCGCAGGACACGCCAGCTGCACATGCCATCGATACGCTGGCAGCCGGAGCCCATCATAACGACGTGGCGATGGTGCAATGGCTGACTGCCGAAGCTTCTGCGGCGATTGCGTGGCTGCAGGCGCAAGCGGTGGCATTCGATCGCGATAGCGCTGGTGATCTGCAGCTTGGTCGTGAAGGCGGACACGGCCAAGCACGCATCGTGCACGCCGGCGGCGACGCCAGTGGCGCCGCGCTGGTGCTTGCGTTGCGTGCGCAAGCGCAGGCGGCCGCGCATGTGCAGTGGCGTGGTGGCGTGGATGTTGATGGTCTGCTGATGCAGGAAGGACGCGTGGTCGGCGTGCGCACCTGCGATGAGCGCGGTCGCCATGAACAGGTCGAGGCGGCCGCCGTGGTGCTGGCCACCGGTGGTATCGGCGCCTTGTATGCGCGTACCAGTAATCCGCCAGGCGCGGATGGTGCCGGCTTGGCGCTGGGTCTTGCGGCGGGTGCCGAGGCGCGCGACCTGGAGTTTGTGCAGTTCCATCCCACCGCGCTCGATGTGCCGGGTCACTGTCTGCCATTGGTTACCGAGGCCTTGCGTGGTGCCGGCGCACGATTGCTCGATGACCACGGCCATGCGCTGATGGCCGGCATTCATCCGCAGGGTGATCTGGCCCCGCGTGATGTGGTCTCGCGGCGCGTGGCTGCCGTGCGGGCGGCGGGTGGACGGGTGTGGCTCGATGCCACTGCTGTGGCTGGTGATTGGGAACAACGCTTTCCGACCGTGCTGGCGACTTGTCTGGCGCACGGGTTTGATCCACGGCTTGCCGCGCTGCCAGTCACACCTGCGGCACACTTTCACATGGGCGGTCTGGCCACCGACGCTGACGGGCGCACCAGTGTGCCGGGTCTTTATGCGGTGGGCGAGGTGGCCTGCAACGGTGTGCATGGCGCCAACCGGCTGGCCAGCAATTCGCTGCTGGAGGGTGTGGTTTGTGGACGTCGGCTGGGCCGTTTGCTGGCGAACGCGGATGCGCCGGTGATCCGTGATGAACCCATGCAACTGGTCGAACGTGGCAACAGCCTGCCCGCTGCACAGCTCGCGGTCTTGCATGAACTGCTGTGGCAGGCGGCCGGCCCGGTGCGTGAATCCACCTCCTTGCGCGATGCCTGGCGCATCTGCACCGCGCTGGCCCCGGCTGGCTGGCAGGCACGTCTGGCCAAGGCCTTGCTGCGCGCCATGCGGTTGCGGCGGCAATCCCTGGGCGCCCATTGGCGCGAGGATCGGGGCTGCCCGCATTGAAACAATGGCATCACGCGGCGAGTTTCACGCTCAATGCGCGTGCGTACGGCGCGAGCCATACTTGATGGGTGTCAAGACAGAAAGCCATCCAACTGGCACACTTGGCTTTCCTCACCCCGCGAGTACCCCATGACACGTCCTTCCTCCTTCGACTACGAACAGCTGCGCTCCTGCGGTCGCGGCGAACTGTTCGGTGACGACAACGCGCGTCTGCCTTCGCCTCCGATGCTGATGTTCGATCGCATTACGGAGATTTCCGAAGAAGGCGGTGCTTACGGCAAGGGTCACATTCATGCCGAAATGGACATCCATCCGGACCTGTGGTTTTTCGGTTGCCACTTCATCGGTGACCCGGTGATGCCCGGTTGCCTTGGCCTCGATGCGATGTGGCAGCTCAGCGGTTTCTTCCTGCCATGGCTGGGTGAACCCGGTCGTGGTCGCGCGCTCGGCGTGGGCAACGTGAAGTTCTCCGGCCAGGTCATGCCGACGGCGAAAGTGGTGCGTTATGAAATTGACATCCGTCGCGTGATGCGCGGCAAGCTGCGCCTGGTGATTGCCGATGGCAAGACCTTCGTCGATGACCGCCTGATCTACGAGGCCAGCGACATGCGCGTCGGCCTGTTCCAGACTACCGAGGGTTTTTGAGATGCGTCGTGTCGCAGTAACCGGCATGGGTATTGTGTCCTGCCTGGGCAACACGCTGGCCAGCGTGACAAGTGCGTTGCGTGAAGGCCGCAGCGGTATCCATGAAGTGCCTGAGTACAAGGAACTGGGCTTGCGCAGTCATGTCGCCGGTGTGCCTCAGATCGACCTGGACGCCGAGATCGACCGCAAGCTGAAACGCTTCATGGGTGATGCCGCTGCATACGCTTACGTGGCCATGCGCGATGCCCTTGCCGATGCCGGGCTGGCGCTGGAACAGATTCGTCATCCGCGTATCGGTGCGATTGCCGGTTCCGGCGGCGGTTCGCCACGGTGGCAGATTGAAACGGCCGACCTGCTGCGCAACAAGGGCGTGCGCAAGATCGGTCCGTACATGGTGCCGCGTACGATGTGCTCGACGGTGTCGGCGACGCTGGCGACTGCGTTTGGCATTCTCGGCCTGACCTATTCCATCTCTGCCGCCTGCGCCACGTCGGCGCATTGCATCGGTGCCGCGGCTGACCTGATCCGCCATGGTGCGCAGGACGTGGTGTTTGCTGGCGGTGGCGAAGAAGTTCACTGGGGCATGACCTCGCAGTTCGATGCGATGGGCGCGCTGTCCAGCGGTCGCAACGAAACCCCCGCATCCGCTTCGCGTCCATATGACGTCGGCCGTGATGGCTTTGTCATCGCCGGTGGCGGCGGCATGCTGGTGCTGGAAGAGTACGAGCACGCCAAGGCACGCGGCGCACGCATCCATGCCGAGCTGGTGGGTTACGGCGTGACGTCGGACGGTGCCGAGATGGTCGCCCCGTCGGGCGAAGGCGCGGTGCGCTGCATGCAGATGGCGATGGCCAATGTGGCGGCGCCGATCGATTATCTGAATACCCACGGCACCTCTACGCCGCTGGGCGACATCATCGAGCTCAACGCGGTGCGTGAGGCGTTCGGTACGGCGGTGCCGCCACTGTCTTCGACCAAGGCATTGACCGGCCATTCGCTCGGTGCAGCCAGTGTGCACGAGGCAATCTACAGCCTGCTGATGCTCAACGACGGCTTCATGGCTGGTTCGGCCAACATCGACGAGCTTGATCCGCGTGCCGAGGGCTTCCCGATCCTGCGCGAGAGTCGGGCGGCCAAGCTGGCTACGGTGATGTCGAACAGCTTCGGCTTCGGCGGTACCAACGGCACATTGGTATTTGCCAAGGTCTGAGTCTGCAAAGCGGCGGCTGACCTCGTGGCAGCCGCCCATTCCTCCAAGAGTTTCCCCCTGCATGTCTTCGCCAGTGGCTTCAACACTCTCGCGTGATTCCACGCTCGGCGAAGAGATCGCCAACAGCATCAGCCACGGCCTCGGCTTGCTGCTGGCGGTGGCCGCCCTGCCGATCCTGATCATTGCCGCATGGCACAGCGGCAGTACCACCGCGGTGGTGGCGTCGGCGGTGTTCGGCGCCAGTGCCGTGCTGCTGTATCTGGCGTCCACGCTGTATCACGCCATACCGCATCAGCGCATCAAGGAGCTGTTGCAGCGCTTCGATTACGCGGCGATCTACTTGTTGATTGCCGGTACCTATACGCCGATTGCGTTGGGTGTCCTGCGCGGCAGTTGGGGCTGGTCGATGCTCGGGGTGATCTGGGGGCTGGCCTTGCTGGGTGTGATCTTCAAGCTGGCGGTGGGCGCACGCTTCCATCGGCTGTCCACCGCGCTGTACGTGGCGATGGGTTGGGCGGCGCTGATCGCCATTCGCCCGCTGTGGCTGCACATGGCGCCGGGTGGTCTGGCATGGCTGCTTGCTGGCGGGCTCGCATACACCCTGGGCGTGGTGTTCTTCCTGCTGCACGAGCGCGTTCGCTACAGCCACTTCATCTGGCATTTGTTCGTGCTGGCCGGTACCGGTTGCCACTACTTCACGGTATTGCGCTACACCTTCTGATCGGCTTGCCATAGATCAAGGGAGGGGCCTTGCGAGTGTCTTACGCTTCACGGGAACTGATCCGTGGAGTAGCCCGTGTCCATCGATGCCCCCAGTCCGCGTGCCCTGGCACTGCGTCTGTTATCCCTGCTTGACCTGACCAGCCTGGGCGAGAATGACACGCCGGCGCAGATCGAGGCCTTGTGTGCATCCGCCACGGCGGCCCCATGCCTGCCTGCCGCGGTCTGCCTCTACCCCGAGCACATCACCACCGCACGCCGTTGCCTGCAGGGCACGACGGTAAAGGTGGCCACGGTCGTGAATTTCCCCGATGGGGCGGGTGACCCGGCCAGGGTGGAGCGCGAGACGCAGCGTGCGCTGGGTGCGGGCGCCAACGAGATTGATCTGGTGTTGCCGTATCGGTGCCTGCTGGATGGCGACGAAGCGTGCGTGCGCACGGTGGTCAGGTCTTGCCGTGCGGTGTGCACGGATGGCGTGGTGCTGAAACTGATTCTGGAAACCGGCGTGCTGGCGACGCCTGGGTTGATCCGTACTGCGTGCGCGATCGGTCTCGAAGAAGGCGTGGATTTTCTGAAGACCTCGACCGGCAAGGTGCCGGTCAATGCAACGCCGGCCGCCGCGGCCGTGATGCTCGATGCGATTGCCGCCGACGGTGGTCGCTGTGGCTTCAAGGCCGCCGGCGGCATCCGCACGCTGGCGGACGCGACCATGTATCTGCAGATGGCTGAGACGCGGCTGGGCGCGGGCTGGAGTGATCCAGCGCACTTCCGGATCGGTGCCAGCGCACTGTTCGGCGAACTGTGCACGATCGCATCGTCCGTCGCATGAATGGCTTGTCCGCCGCCAGTCTTATTCGTCGCAAGCGCAACGGTGAACGGCTCGAGCCGGCAGAGCTGCGCGCGGTTGCACAAGGTATCGGCAACGATACGTGGAGCGAAGGTCAGGTCGGCGCGTTCGCGATGGCGGTGGCCTGGCGCGGCATGGGCGTGGAGGAGTGCCGCGACTTTACCCTGGCGCTGCGCGATTCCGGCCAGCAACTGCGCTGGGATGATTTGCCTGGCCCGGTGCTGGACAAGCATTCCACCGGCGGTGTGGGCGATGGCGTGAGCCTGTTGCTGGCACCACTGCTGGCCGCGTGTGGCGGCTATGTGCCGATGATTTCCGGACGTGGTCTCGGCCACACCGGCGGCACGCTGGACAAGCTGGAAAGCGTTGCCGGGTACAACGTGCATCCCACCACCGCGCACTTGCGCGAGGTGGTCCACGCGGCGGGTTGCGCGATCGTCGGTCAAGGCGCCGATTGGGTACCGGCAGACCGTCGGCTGTATGCGGTGCGCGATGTCACCGCCACGGTGGACGTAGCCGAGTTGATGGTCGCCTCGATCCTGTCCAAGAAGCTGGCCGGTGGCGCGCAGGCGCTGGTGCTCGACATCAAGACCGGCAACGGTGCGCAATTGCCGGGCATGGCTGCAGCGCGGGCTCTGGCCGAACGCATGCTGGCGACAGCACGCGGCACCGGGCTGGACATGCGCGCGGTGTTCAGCGACATGGATCAGGTTCTGGGTCGCGAAGCCGGCAATGCGCTGGAACTGCGCGCGGCACTCGACCTGCTGTGCGGTCGTGGCAACAACCCGCGACTACTCGCGTTGACGCTTGAGCTGGCTACCGAATTGCTGGGCATGGGTGGCCTTTGTCATGACCGGGCCGATGCAGACAGCCGGCTACGCGCAGCGCTGTCGTCGGGTGCGGCGGCGGAACGGTTTGCCCACATGGTGTCGCTGTTGGGTGGGCCGGCCGATTTGCTGGAACGTCCCGAAGCCTATCTTGAAGCGGCGCCGGTGCAGCAGGCGGTGCTGTCGCCGATGTCGGGTCATATCGCGGCAGTCGACGTGCGTGCGTTGGGGCAGGTGGTGGTGGATCTGGGCGGCGGGCGCACCCATCCGGGTCAGGCGATCGACCATGCCGTGGGCCTGGCTGAGGTGATCGGGCGCGGTGACGCGGTCGAGCAAGGGCAGCCGCTGGCGATCGTGCATGCACGCAATGCAGGCGCCGCGGGCAGGGTCGAGGCACGCGTGCGTCAGGCGTTTCGCCTTGCCTTGAAGGCGCCGCCGCTGGAGCCGCTGTGGCATTGGCACGTGCCGACGGAGTGTGTGGGATGAGTCGCGTGATCTGGTTGGTGCTTGATTCGCTGGGGCTCGGCGCTGCGCCCGACGCGGCTGACTACGGTGACGCCGGCGCTGACACTTTTGGACACATTGCTGCCGCCTGCGCCGCTGCAGCACGCGGCCCATTGCGTCTGCCACATTTCACCCGACTGGGCCTGCCACAGGCGCACGCCGCAGCGCATGGTCGGGCCGCCGCCGGATTTGAAAACATGCCTGCGCCGGAAGCGTTGTGGGGCCACGCGGTGGAACGTGCGCGCGGCAAAGACACACCGTCTGGTCACTGGGAAACGGCTGGCGTGGTGTTGACCGAACCGTTCGGCGTATTCGGGCAGGCTGAGGACTCGTTCCCCTCTGAACTGTTGCAAGCGTTGGTGGAACAGGGCGGGCTGCCCGGCGTGCTCGGCAACTGCCATGCTTCCGGTACTGAAATCATCCAGCGGCTGGGTGCGGAACATCTGAGCAGTGGTCGCCCGATCGTCTACACCTCGGCCGATTCAGTGTTTCAGATTGCCGCGCATGAAGAAGCGTTCGGACTTGAGCGTCTGTATCGCGTATGCGAACTGGCGCGTGGTTTGCTGGCGGACTACAACATCGGCCGGGTGATCGCACGGCCGTTCACCGGCAACGCGGACGCCGGTTTCAGCCGCACCGTGAACCGGCGCGACTATGCGTTGCCGCCACCGGCGCCCACGCTGTTCGATGCCTTGCAGGCCGATGGCGGCGAGGTGATTGCGATTGGCAAGATTGACGACATCTTCGCCCACTGCGGCGTGTCACGCGTCATCCACGCCTATGGCCACGATGCGCTGTTCGACGCCACGCTGACGGCGATGGCGCAAGCCAGCAACCACCGTTTGATCGCCACCAACTTTGTCGACTTCGACATGGTGTATGGCCACCGTCGTGACGTGTTCGGGTACGCCGCCGCGCTGGAAGCACTGGATGCGCGACTGCCCGAACTGCTGCACGCGCTGCGCCCGGGTGATCTGCTGGCGATCAGTGCCGACCACGGCTGCGATCCAACCTGGCCGGGCAGCGACCACACCCGTGAATGCATTCCTGCGTTGGTGCATGGGCCGGGGCTCGGTGCGCGCGCAGTCGGCCAGCGCAGCAGTTTTGCCGACATCGGTCAGACCATGGCCGCGCATCTGGGGCTGCCGCCGTTGGCGGCAGGTCGCAGTTTCCTGCTTCCCGATTGATGGCCGACACATGACCACACCTCACCTCGATGCAGCCCCTGACCTGATCGCCGACACCGTGTTGCTGCCCGGCGATCCGCTGCGTGCACGGCATATCGCCGACGCCCTTTTCGACGATGCGCGCGAGGTGAACACGCGGCGCAACATGCTCGGCTACACCGGCCACTATCGCGGCATGCGCGTGTCGGTGATGGGTAGCGGCATGGGCATTCCCTCGTGTGCGATCTACGCCACCGAGCTGGCGCGCGTGTTCGGCGTGCGCCGCATCGTGCGCGTGGGCACCTGCGGTGGCGTTGGTGATATCGAGCTGGGCGACATCCTGGTGGCGCAGGCGGCATCGACCGATTCCAACTTCAATCGCCTGAATTTTGGTGGCCACGACCTCGCCGCCTGCGCGGATTTCGAACTGACTCGGGCGGTGGTGGATGGAGCTCGTGGACGTGGCATCGGCGTGCGTCTTGGCGGTGTCTTCAGCACGGATTGTTTCTACGCCGGTGATCCACAATTGACCGCGCACATGCTGGCGCACCGCATCCACGGCATCGAGATGGAGTCAGCCGGACTTTACGGCGTGGCGATGCGCGAAGGCTTTCAGGCGTTGTCGGTGCTGACCGTCAGCGATCATTTGCAGCGTGATATCCACATGCCGCCGAATGAGCGTGAGCAGGGGCTGACGCGGATGACCGCGCTGGTGCTGGACAGCCTGTTGCCGACGCCCGAAGGCTGAGTGGGGTGGCAGGACACGCATCTGCCTGACCCGCACGCGGCCTGCGGCAGCTGGTCGCAGTGCCAGTGACGCTGCGGTTGATGTGGGTCAGCCATGGACGCGTGCCCGCGGGTTAGCATCGTTCCATCCGCGGCATCCATGCCGCTTGCCGGAGTATTCCGCATGAAACACCTTCGCACCGTTCTGGTACTGGCCTGTGGCCTCGGCCTCGCTGTTTCGGTACAGGCCGCACCGCAGCACACGCACGAGCACCATGCTGCACCGGCGACTACCACACCCGCGGCATCACCGGCGCAGCACTGGGTACCGGATGCTTCGTTGCGAGAAGGCATTCGCCGTGCCTACACCGCAGTGGACCAACTGCGCCATTACGAAATGGGTCACATGAGCGCGCCGATGGCAGTCGATCGCGCTGTGGAAGTGGAGGACGCGGTGACTTTCATGTTCACCCATTGCAAGCTGAGTGCCGAACCCGACGAGGCCTTGCACGGCATTCTGGCGCCGCTGCTTGGTGCAGCACAGGCGCTGCAGTCCAATCCAAAAAACGTCAAGGCGGTAGCCGAGATGCGTGAAGCGCTTTCGCACTATCCGCACTATTTCAATGATCCGGGCTGGAACAATCCAGCGCCGGCGATGCAGGAAATGCACGACGAGCCTTGAGTCGTGCCTGGGTGCGACTTGTCCTGACCTCAACGTGCAGCCCGTTGCACCGAACATCCGGCTGCGTGCTCATGCCTTTGTAGCGCGCTCAGCAGTGAGCAAGTACCGGAGACCTTCGCCCGTGCCGAAGGTCTCTCATGCCAGCTTGCCCGATACGATCGTCACCAGCACCGAAGCGTCCTCGATTCCCTTGAGAGCATGCGGGACGTCTCCGCCGAGGTAGACGAGCTCGCCCGCGTGCAGCAGCTGTGTTCGCTCATGCGAGGTGAATTCGACAACGCCTTCGAGACACTGAATGGTGATCCCGTCGCGCACCTTGTGTTCAGCGAACGCGTTGCCCGCGAGCAGGACATATCGAAACACCTGAAGGCGTGGAGTCTTGACCAGGGTAACCGGGATTTCCTGCTTCAGCTTTTCGCCAAGCGGCCGAACGTCAACAATTTCGCCAGATGCGGCGTGATGAAGTGCCATGAGATTTCTCGATTGGGAGGATTGGCTATCAAACGGTGACAGCAACTGGTTACCCAGCTACTCGTGATCAACGCTGCAGCTGTGGCAGTTTCGTTGCAACGCCGTTCCATTGGTCGGCATCCGCGGGCGCCGGGATCTTCGCGTCGATCACCGGCCACGATGGAGCCAGTTCGGCGTTGATCTGCACGAAGTGCTCCAGACCGGCCGGGATATCTTCTTCGAGGAAGATGGCATCGGCCGGACATTCGGGTACGCACAGCGTGCAGTCGATACACTCTTCCGGATCGATGGCGAGAAAGTTGGCGCCTTCGTGAAAACAATCGACCGGACACACCACGACGCAGTCGGTGAATTTGCACTTGATGCAATTGTCAGTGACTACGTGAGTCATGGTTGCAGCGTACTCGTGTATTGATCAACAAACTCAGATGGCGAGCTGGACGCTTTTATCTGCGGCCCGACGATCAAATGAGGCCTAGGCTTGATGTTGTAGGCGGAGCTTGATTCAGGGCAATTGCAGTTGCTTGCCAGGGTACTGTTTTGATCGCGTGACGGTCCAAGGCAATACTTTTCGCGATCGTCGAGCTTCGTCTCGATGAGAACACTGCCGACTGCTCGTCAGTGCGAAACCAGTGCAGACAAGTCTCCATATAGCAGCAGATTGTGGGTCACCCCACCCAGCACCCATTGGCGGAAGCGGCTATGTCCGTAGGCGCCGGCAACGATCAAATCGATACCCTCTGTCATGGCGACCTCAGCGAGCTGGGGCCCGTTGCGCCCGTGCTCGGCGAGCGTCATGCCTTGCGCTGGCACCTGGTGTCGCTTGAGCCAACTCACCACATCTGCCACGCCGTGTTCGGCCTGCTCGATGTCCTTCTTGTTGGCGATCTGAACTAGCACCACGCGTTCGGCCATTTGCAGCAATGGCAACGCATCGGCCACTGCACGCCGCGCTTCGCGGGTATCTTTCCAGCCAACGAGTATCTTGCGTGCCTTGAACTCGGTGATTGCCGGAGGAATGATCAACACGGGCCGTCCCGATTGCATCACCAGATCGCCAATATTCAGATAGGGCGTGCCGCGTGTCAGCGATTCGCGGTAATTGGCCGAAGCAATCACCAAATCGGCGCTGCGCGTCTGGCGGATCACGGACGCTTCCAGCGGACCGGGGTGCAGTATGGAACGCCATTCGCATTCGATATGACGTCCAGATCCCTGGAAGACGGCCAGCGCCGCCTGCCTGGCCGCTTCCATGGCCTCGATGAGTTCGCCGTGGCCCACGTCGACCACGCCGCCCGGAATCCCGCCGACGTCGTAGTCGACCCCAACCAGTCGGCAGGCTGAAACGCCGAGCACGCTGGCATCAAGGCGCTCGGCCAAGTCTGCAGTGATGTGCAGCAGGTGCGCATTGTCAGCAAACGGGTCCAGGTAAACCATCAGGGTCGCATACATGACGACTCGCTCCTTGTGTGGGCGGACAGGTTCGCCATTCAGACGAGGGTCGACGGCGTGAAGCCGGACTCTACTCCCGCAGATGTGTCGTTCAGGCGAAGCGCAAGTTGATTGGAATCGCTTCGCGGTCTGAAGGACCGACCAAATGGTCATCTGGCGTCACCAACGAGCAGGGCAGCTGGAGCAGAGGGTGGACAGACGAGGGTCGGCGGCCTCTCCGCCGCGACGGAGCCGGGCCTATGGGTAGTTTCCGACCCTACCGAAGCAGCGCTGTCGGCCCTATCGTCACTCTCCAGCGACTACCGACGAGTGCGCGTGGTTCGAAAGGCCTGCGTGGTTTCTTTTCAGCTGACGCTTCTCGCGCGACATCAGGGTTAAAGGCCATGAGGGCTGCTGTGACACTGATGAAGGTGTTGGTTTGCAAAGACGGCAGCGAATTGAAATGCCTCGCGATGACGATTGAAACGCATTCCTTGATGCGGCATCACGCCGCACGCCACGAAGCCAGTGGAATTGACTGGCGTCAAGAGTCCGTGCGTCTTTGTGGCTCAGGCTTTCATACAAGCTATGGACTCGCGTGAGGTATGCATTTCAGTGAATGATGTGGCGATTCGTACCGACGCGGTTATCGTCGGAGCTGGTCCGGCAGGTCTGTTTCAGGTATTCGAGCTCGGATTGCTCGGGTTGAGTGCGCATGTCATCGACTCGATGCCGCAGGTCGGTGGTCAGTGCATCGAGCTCTATCCGGACAAGCCGATCTATGACATTCCGGCCGTGCCTGCGTGCACGGGGCGAGAGTTGATCGAGCTCCTGCAAGTGCAGATCCGGCCCTTCGCACCGCAGTTTCATCTGGACGAGACGGTCTCGCTGGTGCGGCGCATGGACACCGGCCGTTTCGAAGTTGCCACGAATACCGGTACGCGCTTCGACACGGGCGTGGTGATCATCGCCGGCGGGCTGGGCGCGTTCTCGCCGCGCCTGCTCGACATGCCGGAGGCTGCCAGCCTCGTCGGCAAGTCGCTGCACTACAAGGTCACGGATCCCCAATTCTTCGACGGCAAGGATATGGTCATCGCCGGTGGTGGCGATGCCGCACTGGACTGGAGCCTGGCGCTGATCGATCGTGCACGCAGCATTGTGCTGGTACATCGGTCCTCCAAATTCCGCGCAGCGCCGGCCCACGTCAAGCGTATGCAGGAACTGTGCGATGAAGGTCGCATGCAGTTTCTCGAAGGTGACATCGTGGGGCTGGAGACAGCGGAGGATCAGCTCAAGTCGGTGCGTGTGCGCGTGGGCAGCGGCGTGGTGCGGCGCATCGAGACGGAGCAGTTGCTGGTGTTATGGGGACTGCACCCCGCGCTCGGCCCGATCGCCGAATGGGGACTGACGCTGGAGTATCACCAGCTAGCGGTCGACAACGCCACGTTCCAGACCTCGACGCCAGGCATTTTCGCGGTGGGCGACGTCAACAGCTATCCGGGCAAGAAGAAGCTGATCCTGTCGGGCTTCCATGAAGCGGCATTGTGTGCGTTCGCCGTCGGCGAATACCTGACTCCCGGCAAGAAGGTCCCGTTGCAATACACCACTACCAGTCCGCTCATGCGTCGACGGCTTGGCGTCAGCGTCGATGTTGACGCCGACTTTGCCGGTGTCACTCCGCAAACGCCCAGCTCTGCCGCCCCGAAACCGCTGGCTGGCCCGTGAAAGCGGAAGCGCCAGTGCAGACCGCTTGCCGACCGTCCAGCCCTAAACCTCTACCGCCACCACAGAGAGAGTCGCATGAAAGAGATCACTGACAACATCAATGAAAGTCGTCGTACGCTGATCCGCAGCGGTATCACCATCGCCGCAGTCGGTGCCGTTGCGGCTACCGGCTTGCTGAAGGCCGGGGCCGCACGGGCACAGGCGGCCAAGGCATCCCAGAGCGTGGCGATGTATCAGGCCACCCCGCATGGCGCGGACCAGTGCGACAACTGCATTCACTTCATCCCCGGAAAAACGGCGACGGACAAAGGTACCTGCAAGGTCGTCGAAGGTGACATCGCACCGAAGGGCTGGTGCGTGATGTATGCACGGAAAGCCTGAAGCAAGGCGGCCACTGCCTCACCTGCAAGGTTGGGTCGATTCATCCACAACTGTTGGAGGCTGATGTCATGCATGTTCCGGTAGCAGCGGAAGGCTTGGGTTCGCCTTCGCGTCGAAAACTCCTGAAGACCGTTGCCGGCGTGGCGGCAGCGGCCGGGCTGGTCAGCGGGGCGGGTTGGTTCGTGCTTCGGCGCGAACACAATCTGTTCGAGGTGCGCCGGGAACAGACGCTGATGCAGACGTCCGTGGCCATCACCTGCCTGTCGGACGACGTCGACCAGGCGGGCGTTGCGATCGATGCTGCATTCCGCCGCATGGCGGAAAGCGTGGCGGTGCTGACCCGGTTTGATCCGGTCAGCCCGGTGGCGCGTCTGAACCGCGACGGCCGTCTGGATCAGCTGCCGTCCGAGTTGAGAGAGGTTCTGCAGCGGTCGCTGGCGATCTCGGCGGTGACCGAGGGCGACTTCGACATCAGCGTGTTGCCGGTGTTGCGCTATTTCGAATCGATGCGACAGCCTGCGGTACTCGATGCCCGCGCTCGCGAGCAGATCGCTCAACGCGATCAGTTGATCAACTACCGCGGGATCGTGCTGGATGCGCAGGGCGTGCGTTTCAGTCAGCCCGGCATGGCGGTGACGCTGGATGGCCTGGCCAAGGGCTACGTCATCGATCAAGGCATCGCTGCATTGCAGGCTGCCGGTATCGAGTACGCCCTGGTCGATGCCGGCGGCGACGTGCGCGCGATCTCCGGCACCAGCCTGAAGCGGCAATGGCATGTCGGCATCGTCGATCCGGGCAGGATCAATCAGGTTGCGTCCATCGTTTCCCTGCGCAACGCCGCGCTGGGCACGTCTGGCAACTACCGGATTTTCTATTCGTCCGACAAGAAACTGTTCCATGTGATCAACCCGCATACCGGCTACTCGCCACTGAACTATTCCAGCGTCACGGTGATGGCCGAAACCTCGGTGGATGCCGATGCGATGAGCGTGGCCGCTGCCTCGATTCCGCTGCCGCGCTTGCGTGAAGTGATGGCGGCGCAGAACGACCAGTGGCTGGTTTTTTCCAGAGACGCTCGCAGCAGCTGGCGTTCGCGCGACCTGCCGCAGGTTTCCGGCCAGGCAGAGGTGGTCTGATGCGCGCCCTGTTGATCAAGAATTCGGGTCGCCGCGCGAGTCGTTTTGGCAGCCGGCTGTTGATGCTGGGCATGGCCTGCCTGCTGATGCTGGTATCGCTGGACGCGGTGGCCGGCATCGATCAGAAATTCCCCGAGGTGAAGGGCTACTTCCCTGCCGCCACGCGCTTTGATGACATCACCGGCAAGCCGCCGGCCGCTGCCGTCTACAACGGCGACAAGGTGATCGGTTACGTGTTCGAGTCGGTGATGGTGGCGCCGGTGCCGGCGTACTCGGGTGATCCGGTCAACATCCTGGTGGCGATCGACCAGAACGGAAAGATTCTCGGCACCAAGGTGCTCCAGCAGAACGAGCCCATCCTGCTGGTCGGCATTCCGGTGCAAAGGTTGTACGACTTTGTGGCGCGCTACATCGGCCACAACGTGAAGGACCAGATCGTGGTCGGTGGCAGCAGTGCGCCGGGCTCGATAAAGATCGACGCGATCAGCAGTGCCACCGTGACCTCGATGGTGGTCAATGAGACGATCATGAACGCCGCGCTGGAAGTGGCCGTGTCGCGGAATCTCGTCAGCGGGCGCAAGCCCACTGCCAGTGCGCCGGCGACGATCAAGACCGACTACTTCAAACCGTCGGACTGGACGCAGCTGACCGGCAATGGCGCGTTTCGCCGACTGCATCTTGATCGCGGCATGGTCGCTGATGCGTTCAAGGGCCAGCCGGAGAGTGGCCTGATCGATGATCCCACCGCGCCGGTAGCTGGTCGCGAGAAAGATGAGTTCATCGATCTCTACTACGCGGATATCACGCCGCCCACGGTGGGTCGTAACCTGCTGGGTGCTTCGGGTTACGCCACCATGATGCAGGGCCTCAAGCCGGGTGACGAGGCCGTCGCGGTGGTCGCCAACGGGCTGTACTCGTTCAAGGGCGTCGGCTATGTGCGCGGCGGCGTGTTCGACCGGCTGCATGTGATGCAGGCGGGCAAGCTGTTCCTGTTCAAGGACAGCGACTTCGTGGTGCTGGACCAGCCGGATCTGGCGGGGATGCCGTCGTTCAACGAGAAGGGCATCTTCATCCTGCGCCACGGGCAAGGCTTCAATCCCGGTGCACCCTGGACGCTGCAGTTGCTGGTGAACCGGCAGGTGGGTCCGCTGAAAAGCATCTACAACACGTTTTCGGGCAGCTATCAGATACCGGCCGACTACGTCACCCAGCCCACGGTCAGTCCGATCCCGGATGACGCACCGCTGTGGGTGAAGATCTGGTACGCCAAGCGCTTCCAGATCGCCGTGCTGGTGGCCGGACTGTTCTTCCTGTCGCTGATCCTGGTTTTCCAGGACTGGGTGGTCAAGCGGCCAAAGCTGCTGGAGCGCGTCCGCGTCGGCTTCCTGATCTACACCGTGGTGTTCATTGGTTGGTATGGCCTGGCCCAGTTGTCGGTGGTCAACATTCTCACCTTCGTCAATTCGGTGATGCACGGCTTCCACTGGACCACGTTCCTGATGGACCCGCTGATCTTCATCCTGTGGACCTTCGTGGCAGTGTCGCTGCTGTTGGTGGGACGCGGCGTGTACTGCGGCTGGCTGTGTCCGTTCGGCGCCATGCAGGTGCTAATCAACAAGCTGGCGGTGAAGTTCAAGGTGCCGCAACTGGAGCCGCCGTCGTACGTGCATGAGCGGCTGTGGGCGATCAAGTACGTGATCCTGCTGTTTCTGTTCGGCCTGTCGCTGCAGTCGGTGGGCCTGGCCGAGCGCTTCGCGGAAATCGAGCCGTTCAAGACCGCAGTTACGCTGCACTTCATGCGGTCGTGGGGCTACGTGCTGTTCGCCGTGGGCCTGCTGGCCGCAGCGGCCTTCACCAACAAGATCTATTGCCGCTACGTCTGCCCGCTGGGTGCCGGGTTGGCGGTTTCGGGGCGCTGGCGCCTGTTCGAGTGGCTGCGTCGGCGCAAGGAGTGCGGACATCCCTGCCAGGTCTGCGCGGTCGAGTGCGAGGTGAGGGCGATCAGCCCGCTGGGTCCGATCAACTACAACGAGTGTCACTACTGCCTGGATTGCCAGGTCACCTACAACAACGATCGCAAATGTCCACCACTGGTCGAGCGTCGCAAGAAGCGCGAGAAGCGCGAGGGCGCGTCGCGCCCGCTGCCGACGCCGGTATTCGTGGTGGGTGCGGAAGATGCCGATACGCCGGCGGAAGTACACGAGTAGCGCGGCGATCAGTTTGGGGTTCCATCACCTTTTGAGGAGCGACAGCCATGAGCGACAAGACCAACGACCAGAACCCGGAACAAAATGCCGGCCAGATCAGGGCACTGACCGAAGACGAGGTCGCGTCCTTGCCTGGCCAGCCGGGAAGCGCGTCGCGACGCAATTTCATGAAGGTCAGTGCGCTGGCGGGGCTGGCCGGGGCGGGCGGTGTCTTGCTGGCCGGCTGTGGTCGCGCTGCGCCGGGCGAACACGCGGCGACGGGCAAAGCCCATGCGGACGAACACGAAAAGCATGCGGATGACCACGAAAAGAAGTTGGAAAGCCACGAGGTGGCCCCCGGCAAGCTGGACGAGTACTACGGCTTCTGGAGCGGCGGCCAATCCGGCGAGATGCGCATCGTGGGTCTGCCATCGTTCCGCGAGTTGATGCGGATACCGGTGTTCAACACCGACTTCGCGGTCGGCTGGGGCATCACCAACGAGAGCAAGCGCGTGCTGGGCGAGAAGTTCCCGCGCGGTGGCGATCTGCATCACCCGCACATGAGTCAGACCGGCGGTCACTATGACGGGCGCTACCTGTTCATGAACGACAAGGCGGGCACCCGTGTGGCGCGCATCCGCTGCGATGTCATGCGTTGCGACAAGATCACCAAGATCCCGAACGTGCAGGCCATCCACGGCATGCGCGTGCAGCGTGAACCGCGTACCGGCTATGTGTTCGCCAACGCGGAATTCCGGATTCCCAGCCCGAATGACGGCCGCGACCTGGACGATCCGAAGAAATACCAAACCATGTTCTCGGCCATCGATGGCGACACCATGGAGATGGCGTGGCAAGTCATTGTCGACGGCAACCTGGACAATACCGATTGCGATTACGAGGGCAAGTACGCCGCCTCCACCTGCTACAACAGCGAAGGCGCGGTTGACCTGGCCGGCATGATGCAGAGCGAGCGCGACTGGGTGGTGGTGTTCAACATTGCGCGCATCGAGGCCGCGGTGAAAGCAGGCAAGTTCAAGACGATCGGCACGTCCAAGGTACCAGTGGTGGATGGTCGCCATGGTTCGGACCTGACCATGTACATCCCGGTACCGAAGAGTCCGCATGGCCTCAACGCCAGCCCGGATGGCAAGTACTTCGCCGCCAACGGCAAGTTGTCGCCCACCGTGAGCCTGATGGCGTGGAGCAAGGTCGACGACTACTTCGCCGGCAAGCTGAAGGACCCGCGTGATGCGGTGGTGGCCGAGCCGCAATTGGGCTTGGGACCGTTGCACACCGCCTACGACGGGCGTGGCAATGCGTACACCACGTTGTTCATCGACAGCCAGATGGCGAAGTGGAACATCCAGGATGCGATCGACGACTATGCGGGCAAGAAGACCAACTACCTGCGGCAGAAGCTCGATGTTGCCTATCAGCCGGGCCACAACCACACCTCGCTGGGCGAGACGCGCGACGCCGATGGCAAGTGGCTGGTGTCGCTGAACAAGTTCTCCAAGGACCGGTTCCTGGCGACCGGCCCGTTGCATCCCGACCTTGATCAGCTGATCGACATTTCCGGCGACCAGATGGTGCTGGTGGCGGATGAGCCGGTCTATTCCGAGCCGCATGACGCGGTGATCATCCCGGCCAAGATGCTGGCGGGGAAAATCAAGCGGAAGTGGGAGCGCAACGATCCGTTCTTCGCCGAAACGGTTGCCCAGGCCAAAAAGCACGGCGTCACCCTGGAGAGCGACAGCAAGGTCATCCGCGAGGGCAACAAGGTCTTCGTCTACATGACCAGTTCCGCGCCGAAGTACGGTCTGGACAGCTTCAAGGTGAAGAAGGGCGATGAAGTCACCATCGTGGTCACCAACGTCGACACCATCGAGGACCTGAGCCACGGCTTCTGCCTCACCGACTACGACCTCAACATGGAGATCAGCCCGCAGGAAACTTCGTCGGTGACTTTCGTCGCCGACAAGCCCGGCGTGCATTGGTACTACTGCACCTTCTTCTGCCATGCACTGCATCTGGAGATGCGCGGCCGGATGCTGGTGGAGGCCTGATGAATCGTGCGCTTTCCGCCGGATACTCGGCTGCGGCGGAAGGCGCACCTTATCGGGACGGTTCGAGCCGGGCTTCGAACAGATACCTTGCTTGCTGGTTCGTGTGGGTGCTTGCCGTCGTGGCGATGGCCATGGCATCGACGGTTCACGCTGAAGATGATCTGCAACATCTCGTTGCCGCGGCAGCACCTGGCACGGTCATCAAGGTCGCCCCCGGGGTGCATCACGTACATCTCGTGCTTGACCGAGCGGTCACTCTGGAGGGTCAGTCCGGCGCCATTCTCGATGGCGATGGCCAGGGCGACGTCGTGCGAATCCGGGTCGCCGGGGTCACCCTGCGCAACCTGACGATTCGCAACTCCGGTCGTGACCTCACGGCGATGAATGCGGGCGTCTATATCGAAAAGGATGTGGACGGTGCGGTCATCGAGAACAACCGGATCAAGGACATCCTTTTCGGCGTGTACCTGGACGGCCCGCAGCATGTGCGGGTGATCGGCAACGTCATCACCGGTATCGCCGAACTGCGCATGCCTGATCGCGGTGACGGCATCCATCTGTGGAACGACGCCTGGTGCGAGATCAGGGACAACGATGTGTCCGGAACGCGCGATGGCATTTATGACTACGTGAGCCACGACGACCTGATCGTCAACAACCATATCCATGAGGTCAGGTACGGCGTGCACCAGATGTATACCAAGCAGGAAACCCTGCAGGGCAATATCAGTTCGAACAACGTCGGTGGCATGGCCTTGATGAGTTCCAGTCACATGCGCGTGATCGACAACCATCTGGTGAATGATTCCACCTACGGCATCCTGTTCAACTATGTCACCTACAGTGACATCAGCCATAACGAGATCCGCGACATCACCGGTGATTTCACCGGGGATGGGCAAGTGATGGAGGGCGCCGAGGGCAAGGCGCTGTTCGTCTACAACTCCGAGTTCAACCGCATTCACGACAATTTGCTGGCCGACTCGCCAATCGGCGTTCACATCACCGCCGGCTCGCAGGACAACCACGTTTACGGCAACGCCTTCGTCAACAATCGCACGCAGGTGAAGTACGTGCAGAACGTGGCCGACGAATGGTCGGTCGATGGCAAGGGCAACTACTGGAGCAATTATCTCGGCTGGGATCTCGACGGCGACGGCGTCGGTGATGTGCCTTATCGGCCGAACGACGGCGTCGATGTGTTGCTGTGGAAGTACCCGAGCGCGCGCGTGTTGATGTCCAGCCCGTCCGTGCTGCTGATGCGCTACGTGCAGCGCGCGTTCCCGGTGTTCACCCCACCGGCTGTGCAGGACAGTCACCCCTTGATGCGTATTCCCGAAAAACTGCGAGCGAGCGCCGATGAACCACGCCGTTGAAATCTCCTCGCTGGCCAAGCACTACAAGGGCGTGGCTGCCCTGGCTGGCATATCGACGTCCGTACCAATGGGCAAGGTCGTCGGATTGCTGGGCCACAACGGTGCCGGCAAATCCACCTTGATAAAATTGATCCTCGGGCTGATCAAGCCGACCAGCGGCCACGTCGAGGTGCTGGGGCAATCGCCATGGGGCAGTCAGGCGGTGGCGCTGCGTCGACGTATCGGTTATCTGCCCGAGAGCGTGGCGTTTTACGGCAACCTTACCGGCAGCGAAGTGATCCGTTACCTGGCCAACCTGAAGCGCGCGCCACGACAACAGACCATTGAACTGCTGCAGCTGGTGGGTCTGGACTACGCGAAGGACCGGCGTGTTTCCACGTACTCCAAGGGCATGCGGCAACGCCTCGGTTTTGCCCAGGCCTTGCTGGCCTCGCCGGAGTTGATCGTGCTGGACGAACCCACCGCCGGTCTCGACCCGCAGGCCACGCGCGAGCTCTACGACATCGTGGGCAAGCTGCGCGCCGCAGGACACAGCGTGCTGGTTTCTTCCCACGTGCTGGCCGAGCTTGAGCCACACATTGATAGCGCACTGATACTGCGCCAGGGCGAGATGCTGGCAGCGGGCAGTATCAGCGAGTTGCGCAAGCAATCGGGGCTTCCTGGCGTGGTGGTGGTGCAGCTGAAGGACGCTGCCGATCCCGCGGCGTTCGCGCGGCAGACCGACGAGCTCGGTCTCAGCCAGTTGGCCAGACCCGATGGCCGCTTCGAGATCCAGATTGCCGAAGGAGGCAAGCTGGCGCTGCTGCAACGGCTCGCTGCCGACCCGGCGATTGCGGATATCGTGGTGCAGGAGGCTTCGCTGGCACGATTGTATGACCACCTCGGTGCGAGCACGAAACGAGACGCGGGACAAACATCATGAACAGCATGGCGATCATTGCCGGAAAGGAATTCCGCGACGACTTTCGCAGTCGCTGGACGATTGCCGTTGCCGTGCTGTTTACCGTGCTGGCCTTGAGCATCTCCTACTTTGGTGGAGCGGCTGCGGGCAAGGTCGGCTTCACGTCGTTCGATGCCACCCTGGCCAGTCTGACCACGCTGGCCGCCTTCGTGGTGCCGCTGATCGGACTGCTGCTTGCCCACGACATGGTGGTTGGCGAGCAGGACAACGGCACCTTGTTGCTGGTACTCAGTTACCCGATTTCCCGAGCCGAGCTGGTGGCCGGCAAGTTCGTCGGCCATTGCGCCGCGCTGGCCACGGCCACCCTGGTGGGATTCGGCGTGGCCGTGGCGATCATCCAGATCATGCAGCCAGAGGCGCGTTCGGTAGCCGCCTGGCTGAGTATCGGCAACTTCGTGTTGAGCGCGTCCATGCTCGGTGCAAGTTTCGTGGCGCTGGCCAGCGTGATCAGCGTCACCACCGCCGACAAGGCGCGGGCCGCGGGTCTGGCGCTGGTGACCTGGCTGCTCACGGTGATCATCTTCGATCTGTGTCTGCTCGCCGTGCTTGTATTGAGTGGCGGCAGCACGTGGGAGCAGTCGGTGTTCCCGCGCCTGCTCTACCTCAACCCGATCGACATCTTCCGTCTGATCAATCTCACCACGCTGGGTTCGGGTAGCGGCAACGAGCTGTTCATGGGTATGACCGCCACCCACGTGTATCCGCTCTGGGTCCTTTATCTGGCCCTGCTGCTGTGGGTCGTCACGCCGTTTGCGCTGGCGCAGTTCCTGTTTCGCCGGAAGGAAGTATGAAAATGTACAACGCATATCGGCATCGCAAGCCTTCCCGCTTCGCTGCCCGTGATGGCTTGCTGGCGGTGCTTGTCACCCTGTTGCTTGCGGCCTGCGGCAGCAACCAGCCCCCGCCGCAACAGGACGCACTGGACATCGACAAGGGTGATGCCTGTGCGGTTTGCGGGATGTATATCGATGCCGGGCCGGGTCCGCGCGGCGAGGCGTGGGTGCAGGGATACAAAGCGCCCCTGAAATTCGGTTCGACGCGTGACTTCTTTGCGTACGTGCTGGATCCGGAAAACCAGACCCGACTGCAGCAACTGCTGGTGCAGGACAGTGCGCAAATCAACTGGCAGCATCCCTCGAACGCGGCGGCGACCTTCGTCGATGCGCGTTCGGCCTGGTATGTGGCGTGGCAGCCGCTGACCGGCTTGATGGGTCCGACGTTCGCGTCGTTCGCCGCCCGTCAGGACGCGGATGCCTTCATGCGTGCACATGGTGGTGAGTTGCTGCGTTTTTCCGAGGTGACGCCTCAGCTGACCTCGTTGCTCGGGAGCGCCTGTCCAGTCCCCGGCTCGCCGGCTGCCCCCTTGGCCAAGGCATGTGTCGCGGCACCTCATGCTGCTTCCGGCTCGCCCTTGGCAGCACAGGACGAACACTTCGATCTGTTGCACAGAAGGCACACGGATCCGCTCGAAACAGACCCGGCTGCCCCGGGGCATCAGCACGCTGTAGCTGACGACAGGGCGCACTGAGATGCAGCAGGTCGACACGTTTGCGTGGCCGACTTTCCAGACCTCCTTGTCTTTCTTCCATCCCACATTGAATCAGGAATACCCATGAGCATTTGGCATCTACTTATCCTTGCCGTCGTGGTCGTGCTGATTTTCGGCACGGGCAAGCTGAGCAAGATTGGACCGGATCTCGGTGCGGCCATCCGGGGTTTCAAGAAAAGCCTGAATGGCGACGATGATGCGACGCGCGATGACGCCGCGTTGTTGCGCGCCGATCCGCAGTCCGCCGACAGCCGCCCCACCCCGCGGACGCCGGAAACTGTCGATGTGAAATCCAGGTAGGCCTAGTTGGTGATCGATTTCAGTCTGACCAAACTATTGTTCATCGCGGTGCTCGCGCTGATCGTGCTCGGGCCGGAGAAGCTGCCTGGCGCTGCCCGAACCGCCGGCGCCGTGCTCCGCCGCGTGCGTGGTAGCTGGGACAGCGTGCGTGCCGAAGTGGAGCGCGAGCTGCAGGTGGAGGAGATCAGGCGCGCGGCGCTTGAAGTCGCGAAGCAGGGCGATGTCGCCAAGGGTGCCCTGGACGCCGCCATGCATGACCTGCAGAAGCCCGTGCAAACAACGCTGGCCGGACTGGAACCATCGGCGCTGCCTGAGGCGGTCTCGCTGGAGCAGGTAGCGCCGACACCTGCGTTGGCCGCTCTCCCATCCGACAAGGCTGAGGTCCGGCGCGAAGCAGCGCACGCGGAGGTGCTGTCGTGACAAGTCCTGATGTTGGCGGGATTGCGGAGGACCTTCAGTCTGGCGTGTTCACGCATCTTCTGGAGTTGCGCTCGCGTCTGATCAAGGCCGTCGCTACGGTCCTGCTCTTGCTGCTGGCGCTGGTACCGGTAACCAATCGCCTGTATTCGCTGTTGGCGGAGCCGCTGGTTGCCCGCTTGCCCCACGGCGCACACCTGATTGCCACCGAGGTGACCAGTCCGTTTCTGACCCCATTGAAGCTGGCTTTCTACGTGGCCCTGCTGGTCAGCATGCCGATGATCCTGTATCAGCTCTGGGCATTCGTCAGTCCGGGCCTGTACCAAAAGGAAAAGCGCCTAGCGCGCCCCTTGCTGGTTGCGGCCTTGCTGTTGTTCTACGTCGGCTGCGCGTTCGCCTACCTGCTGGTGCTGCCGGCAGCCTTTCGCTTTCTCACGGCAATGACGCCCGGCGGAGTCGAGATGATGACCGACATCAGTCACTATCTCGACTTTGTGATGCTGGTTTTCTTTGCCTTCGGGCTGTGCTTCGAGGTGCCCGTAGCCGTAGTGATCCTGGCTGCCGTCGGTGTCGTGAATCTTGCTACGCTGCGCAAAAGCCGCCGCTACGCGATTGTCGGTGCGTTCGCCCTATCTGCTTTCATCACACCACCAGACATCGCCTCGATGATCATGCTGGCCGTGCCGATGTATCTGCTTTACGAGTTGGGCATGCTGGCAGTGCGATGGCTGGTGGCACCAGCCAAAGTGGATGCCGGGGACTAAGTTGTCGCCACGCGAAGTTTGGTCTGTATCCGCCAGCGAACGTGGGATGTGCCAAGGCAGGCGCGCTGACTCGCTGCCCGTGCTGTTTCGACGCTAGACGCCGGAGGACGCGGCACAGGTCGTGGAGACTCAGGTTGTTGACGCGTCCGGCAGGGGGATGGCGAGGTCATCGTCATTTAGTTCTGCCAACAGTTGCTGGTGTACGCGTTGCAGTTCGGCCAGCAACTCCGCACGTGCCGAAGCAGCGAACGGATTCTCACGCTGGATCGCAGAGAACAAGTGTCCGGCATCGCCGCGTACGGCGGCGAGCATGTGTTTCATGCCCTGGAACGAGGGAGGCGCTACCGGCATGCCGTCGTCGACACCGATATCGATCAGCCCCTTGGCGATGAAGAACGCGAGCACGTGGGTCTTGGCCATCGCGCGGTCATGTGTTTCGGGGTCTTGCTCGATGACCTCGCAACCCAGCGCGACAAACAATTCGCTGGCACGCTCGGCAGCTTGCGGATGACGAGGGGATGCGCAGATCACCGTGCGCAGCGGGCGCTCGTCACGCGCAAGACTTAGCGGGCCGAACAGTGGGTGCGTGCCGACATGCGCGATCGCGTCGCCCAGCAGTTCGTCCATGGCGCCGCATGGATGCATTTTCACGCTGCCCACGTCGAGCACGATCTGACCGGCATGCAGCAGCGGACGTAGCGTATGCAGTGAGTCGCGCATGTTTGGCACGGGCATCGCCAGCACGATCCATTGCGCGTCTTTGACGGCGTCGTTCAATGACGCGGCAGCCAATGCTTCAGGAACTTCCGCTTGCGCGTCCCACACGCTTACTTGATGACCCGCCTGAAGCAGCAGTTGTGCGAATGCCTCGCCGAAACGCCCGTAGCCGAGCAGGGCGAAGTTGGCCGTTCCCGAAACGGGCAGGTTCATCGCACTGTCGGCATGCAGCCGCTGGCCAGGCTGTTGCGCAAGGCGGTATCCCAGGGTGCGAGGTCGAGCTTGTGCGCGAGCAGCCAATCGTGGTCGAACAAGGTTTGTGCGTAGCGTTCGCCACGGTCACACAACAGGCTGACGATACTGCCGCGCTCACCACGTGCTCGCATCGAGGCAGCCAGTTGCAGACAGGCGACCAGGTTGGTGCCGGACGAGCCGCCGTAACGGTGGCCGAACAGGTCTTCCAGCAACCACGCAGCGGCAACCGATGCGGCGTCGGGAATTTCACTGACCCGATCGACTACGTCGAAAATGAAGCCGGGCTCGACCCGCGGGCGACCGATACCTTCGATCAAGGTAGGCTGACTGGCCACGGCGCTCGCGTCGCGATGGCGCCAGCCACGCACGTAGGCGCTGCCAACCGGCTCGGCCACGCACAGCCGGGTGTGCAGTCGGCGATAGCGCAGGTAACGACCGATCGTGGCTGAAGTGCCGCCGGTGCCGGCGCCGCACACAATCCATGCCGGTTCCGGTTCGGCTTCCAGCGCCAGTTGACCGATGATCGATTCGGCGATGTTGTTGTTGCCACGCCAGTCGGTGGCACGCTCGGCAAGGCCGAACTGGTCGAGATGGCAGGCGCCGTCGGTGGCATGTTCGGCGGCACGTGCGTGCACCTGTGCCGGGTCGTCGACCAGATCGCAAATGCCGCCAAGCGACTGCACGTCGCGGATTTTTCCCGGTGCGGTGCCGGCCGGCATCACCGCCGTGAACGACAGGCCCAGCAGACGCGCAAACCACGCCTCGGAGATCGCGGTGCTGCCGGACGAAGCATCCACCACGGACTGGCCGCCGCGCAGTCGCCCGTTGCACAGCGAATACAGAAACAGCGAACGGGCCAGTCGATGCTTCAGGCTGCCGCTGGGGTGCGCGGCTTCGTCCTTGAAGTAGAAGTCGATCCCGTGGAAGCCGGGGAAGTTCAGCTTCAGCAGGTGGGTGTCGGCCGAGCGCGCGGATTCCTGCGCCAGTTTCGTCAGCGCATCGTGCAGCCAGCGGCGGTCCGCATCCTGTTGATAGTTGATCAGCCGCAGCGGGCTTTCCATGAAGGATTCCGGTTTCATGACTGGTTGTTCGTGCTGCCACGCAACACGCGTATGCGGCGCCCGAGGAACTCGAAATATTTGTCCATGTAATTGATGCCGTTCTCATGATCGATCAGGAACGGGTTCATCAAGGTATGGCGCAGAATCATCAAGCGGTCTTCGTCCGGATCAATCGAACTCGTGTCCAGGCCGAGTGCGTTGAAGATACGCGTCGTCTGTGCTGGCCCCAGCATGTCCGGGCGCAGCGTGGTCACCGAGCCGAAAAATTCCTTCGTCTGCAGTGGCTGACGCGGGTCACAGCGCAGCACGTCGTGCAGTTCGCGCACGAAGGCATTGGCGACCGCAATCGAAGTATTCCCACGCAGATTGAGTGCGAGGCAGACCAGGTTGCTGTCCGGGGCAAACGGCACCAGCGCCTGCACGCAGTCGGCCAGCTCCAGTGCGAAGCGTTGTGCGCCCGCATGGAAGGTTTCGGCGGCGCGCACGGTGGCGCGTGGCAGGTGGCCGAAGTGTGCATGGTCCAGCGGCAACACCTTGTGGGTAACGTAGACCGCGGCTGCGGCCGCACCCGATTTGGAGCCTTCCGGGATGAACTGGCCGAGACTGCGGTAGCGCGCCAGATAGTCTTTCGGCGTGCCACCATGGAAGACGTAATCGGCACGCTCCGCCAGCAAGGCCATCGCGCGATGATCACGGCAGATGAAGGCGCCGCTCCCGTACGGCAGATAGCCCAACTTGTGCGGATCGACGGTAACTGAATCGGTGGCGGCCAGTGCGGCGAATGCCGCATGCACAGCCGGCGTGGGAAACTGCGTGTAGTCGGCGCCGACTTCTTCGCGTGAGCGCAGTGAGCCGTCCTCGTTACGGAACAGGGTGGCCAGATAGCCGCCCCAGGCCGCATCGATATGCACCGCGAAATCCACGCCGCGTT
The DNA here is from genome assembly GCF_029224025.1 of Rhodanobacter sp. AS-Z3. NCBI lineage: Bacteria > Pseudomonadati > Pseudomonadota > Gammaproteobacteria > Lysobacterales > Rhodanobacteraceae > Rhodanobacter > Rhodanobacter sp. AS-Z3. The sequence continues at coordinate 3,351,277 of NZ_CP119392.1, read as the reverse complement.
CGCGGGAGACTTCACGCGCAGCGAGTACCTGATCGATCGGATCGATGGTGCCGTATTCGGTGCCACCCAGCACCGCCACGCACATCAGTACTGCTTGCTGCTCGCGAGCGCAGCGTTCCAGGGTGGCGTGCAAGGCGGACGGGTCCAGCCGCATGCCTTCGGTGGGCAGCAACTCCAGTTGGTCGCGACCCAGGCCGAGCAGTTTCAGTCCCTTGCTCCACGAGTAATGCGCGGTCACCGGCGCCAATACCAGTGGCACCTTCAGTGTCGGATGGGCGGCGAAGAAGCCGACCAGCCCGCGTTGCTCGATGCGCTCGCGCTCCACGCGTTGCAGCCAGCGGGAGCGCTCGTCCGACGTCTGCACGGCGAGCCACGACTGCCATGCGGTCAGTAATCCGATGCTGGCGGACTGACTCAGATTGAACGCGCTCCAGTCGTCCTTGGGCAATTCCAGCTCGGGTGCTTGCGCGGTGCGTAGCGCCACCGGGAAGGCCTTCAACGCGAGCGCCAGCCGTAGCGCCTGATAGTTCGCCAGGGTGCCGCCAGAGGTGAGGTGGCCGAACGCGCACCCATCTTGTGCCGGATCATGCGGATAGCCCAGCATGCGCGCCAGCTGCAGGCCAGCCTGCACCTCCATGTCGACGGTGACCGGTGCGGCGTCCTCGCTGACGTTGTTGGGGTTGTAGGGCAGGGTCAACATCTGTGCGGCCAGCCCGGGTAGCAGCAGGTCCGAGGCCATGTGGCCGATGTAGCGTGGGCTGTGGAACGGCACCGATTTTTTCAGGGCCGCCGATAGCTGATGCAGTTCGCGTCGCATGCGCGATTCGAACGCCAGGTAGTCCGGATGGTGGGCGGCGCCGGTGCCGATGGCCGGTGGATCTTCCGGATGGAAATTGCGCCGCCAGTAGACATGGTCGCGCAGGAACTCGACCATCATTTTTTCGAGCAGCGCGTCGTTCTCACCGTAGGGTCCAAGGAAGCAGGCGTCCAGCGTGTGGTCACGCGGTTCGTCATGGTTGAAGGGTTGTGCGGGGCTCATGCGATCCATCCATGCAGCCAGCCAAGTGGGTGATGCATGCGTGCCACTCCAAGCATGTAGATGAAGGTGGCCAGTGCGGCGATGAGGAAGCCACGCCGTGCGCGCGGCGTGCGCGCACGCTTCAGTGCCAGCGTGGCAAACACCACGTAGAACACCAGCAACACCAGTTTGGTTGTGAGCCAGCCGTTGGCGAACAGGGCGCTGGGCAGGATGCTGACCAGCATCAGCGCCGCGGTGAGCAAGCTGGTGTCGATGGCGTAACTGAGCCAGCGCAGCGGCATCCACTGCGCGGCGTTGGTGTAGCCGAACTGGGTCAACAACCCGCGCATGGCGAACAGCGATCCGCTGGCCAGTACGCAGATAATGTGCACCCATTTGATTTGCGGATAGAACTCGAGCACCGGCGTTCCGTAAGGCTTTCTGCAGGCTGCAAGGATCAGGGCGCGCCTCGCGACGCGCCCTGATATGGGTCATGTGACGTGTGCTCAGGCGCTTTCGGTAACGGCCTGTGGCAGCGGAGCGTCGACAGTGCGACGTTTTGGCGCAAGCCACAGCGCCGCCACGAACACCGCGATCAGCAGTGCGCCGAAGGCAAACAAGGTGTCGCCCGGTACGCGCATCCACACCAGCATGTGGACGATGGGCTGATCCATGAACTCGGCGGATCGCGCAAACCAGTAGCCGTGATCAAGTACGGCCTTCAATTGCAGGATGCCCAGTGGCAACAAGGTCAGCGCGGCCATCATCGACAAGCCGATATTGAGCAGCCAGAACGAACTCTGCAGCAGACCCTCGCGCCACTGTGCTTCCGGCTTGATGCCGCGCAGGCAGAACAGCATCAGGCCCAGGCCAAGCATGCCGTACACGCCGAACAGGGCGGTGTGGCCGTGCGTGGCGGTAAGGTTCAGCCCCTGCATGTAGTAAAGCGCAATCGGTGTGTTGACCAGGAAGCCGAGCAAGCCAGCGCCGACGAGATTCCAGAAACTCACCGCCACGAAGAACATGATCGGCCAGCGATAGCGGGCCATCCACGGTGCCGCGTGCTGCTTCTTCCAGGTGTCGTAGGCTTCCAGGCCAATCAATGCCAATGGCACCACTTCCAGTGCCGAGAAGCTGGCGCCGAGTGCGATCACCGCGGTGGTGGTGCCGCTGAAGTACAAGTGATGCAGGGTGCCCAACACGCCGCCCGCCATGAACACAATGGTGGCGAACAACACGTTGGTGGTGGCCGTGGTGACGCGCAGCAGGCCAAGGCGAACGAACAGGTAGCTGATGACGGCGGTGGCAAACACTTCGAAGAAGCCTTCCACCCACAGGTGCACCACCCACCAGCGCCAGTATTCAACCATCGCGATATGCGTGTGCTCGCCCCACATCAGGCCGGCACCGTAGAGCAGGCCGATCGCCACGGTGGACAGGAATAGCAGGCCGACGATCGAGGCGCCTTCCTTGTTGCGATCCATCGCCGGCCACAACGCGCGGCCGACCAGGAACAGCCACAACATCAAGCCGATGAACAGGAAGATCTGCCAGAAGCGACCGAGGTCGGTGTATTCCCAGCCCTGATGACCAAACCAGAAGTTGTACTGCAGGCCCATCTTGTCCATCACCGCGAACCACTGGCCGGCGAACGAGCCGACCACGATGATCAGCAGGCACACCCACAGGAAGTTCACTCCGAGGCGCTGGAACTTCGGCTCATGGCCGGAGATCAGCGGGGCGATATACAAACCGGTGGCCAGCCACGCGGTGGCGATCCACAGCACCGCCAGTTCGGTATGCCAGGTGCGGGTGAGGCTGTACGGCAAATAGTTGGCCAGCGCGAAGCCATAGGCCTCCTGACCTTCCACCTGATAGTGCGCGGTGGTGGCACCCAGCAAGATCTGTGCGAGGAACAATGCCAGCACGGTCCAGAAATATTTTCCGGTGGCCTTCATCGAAGGCGTGGCCTTGAATTCGGTCAACGGATCGCGCGTGGGAATGGTTGGCAGCGGTTCGTGATTGACCTGACGCGCGTGATGCCAGCCGAGCAGGCCGATGCCGAAGATCATGAACAGGATGCTGAAGACCGACCACAGGAAACTGGTCGAGGTTGGCGAGTTGCCAGCCAGCGGTTCGTACGGCCAGTTTTGCGTGTAGCTCATCGCCTCGTTCGGCCGCTGTGTGGCCGTGGCCCAGCTTGTCCACCAGAAGAACGCAGTGACTTCGCGGCGATGCTCCATATCCGGCACGGTGTTCTCGCGCATGGCATAGGTTTCGCGCAGCTGGTGCGTGGCCGGGTCGTTGCTGAACAGGCTCATGTAGTGTGCAGCCACGGCTTCCATCGCGCGTGCCCGCAATGCCGAGACGGTGATGGTGTTGGTGGCTGCGTTGTAAGTGTTGGTACGCAGCTCTTCCCGCACGCGTTCCTTGAGGGGTGCCTGCTGCTGTGCCGTCAACGTGTCGTACGGACCCAGGCCGGCATCGCGGGAAAGCAGGTCAAGCATGGCCATGCTTTCGCGATGCAGCCAGTCGGCGCTCCAGTCCGGCGCGAGCAGGGCGCCGTGGCCCCAGATGGACCCCAGTTGCTGACCGCCAATGCTCTGCCAGACCTCGCGGCCCACGTCCATATCGGCCTTGGTATACAAGGTCTGGCCGTCGGTGGTGACGACTGCGGTGGGGATCGGGGGTGCCTGCTGATGGACCTCCTTGCCGACCCACAGCAGTACGGCGAAGGAGGTGACGAGCAACGCCGCCAATCCCAGCCAGAGTTTTCGAGTGGTACTCATGGTGCATCTCCCTTAAAGATGCGCGCATGCTCGCGGAGGTGGCTGTTGGCGACGTTGATGCAGGTCAAGTTGTGGCTGCGGCACGGTGCGCGAATTGTCGCGGTGTTGTTTTGGGCACACATGCGTTGGGAATGCCCAGCCTCGTTGCTGGCAGGGCAATTCGTTGGAATGCGTGTGCAAGATCGCTGCCGGGTGCTGCCAACGTTTCCGCTCAGCGGGCGTCGCGGCTCTTCGCTGCCGTGCTGCTGCCGTGACAGAGGCTGGCGAGCAGTTCGGGCTGACGAATGCGCACCGCTTTGCGATTGACTTCGAGCACGCCCATTTCTTCCATGCGCGAGAACAGTCGACTGACTGTCTCGACCACCAGTCCGAGATAGTTGGCGATGTCGTAGCGGGACATCGACAAGGTCAGCATGGTGCCGTCGCGCTGCAGTCGCTGGTAGCGATCGGACAGACTCTTCAGGAAAATCGCCAGTTGCTCCTGCGCCTGCTGCCGGCCCAGCACCACCGTGTGCCGGTGTTCCTCGATCACTTCGCGGCTGATCACACGCATCAACTGGCGCTGCAGTGCCGGTACTTCGGCGGTGACTTGTTGAAGGCGATCGTAGGGCAACTCACAAATGCTGCTGCGTTCGAGGGCCTCGGCCTGGCTGACGTGTTGATCCGTGGCCAACGCGTCGAAGCCGATGATATCGCCGGGAAGATGGAAGCCGAGAATCTGCACCGCGCCCGTGTGGTCTTGCACGAAGGTCTTCAGCGAGCCGGAGCGCACCACATAAAGTGCATGGAACGGATCGCCGTCGCGATACAGCGCGCCACCGCGCTCAAGCGTGCGTTTGTCGCGGACTGCCATGTCCAGTTTGGCCAGATCGGCGCCGTCGATGCCCGCGGGCAGACACAATTCGCTCAATGCACAGGATGAGCAACTGCGGCGAAGCTGGTTCAGGTCCAGCACGTCGGGGATTGGTTCCATCACGCCCTCAGCGGCGCCTGCCGCGCGCCCGGATAGGCGCGGAACCGGCATGGTACGCGGCTGAACAATAACATGGCGTGTGATCGGCCAAGCTTGTGCAAGACGTGGGCATGGCTGCGTTGCTTGCAAACGGAGAAGGCTGCCGGTATTCGCCGGCAGCTTTCTTCGTCCATCTGTCGTCGTCGAATTCGACGTCAATCCTTGCTCACGCTTGCGCGGGAAGTATCCGCAATAGCGACGGCGTTTCGACCGCGTAGGTGCGTGCTTCCATCGAGGCGAGGAAGCGCCAGACGAACAGCAAGGTCACCAGCAGCAGGCCCGGGTAACCGATGCCGGCCAACAGATACGGCAGGGTGGGGTCACCCTCCACGCGGACGCGTGGCAGGTTGAAGCTGAGCAAGCCGAGCGTGATGATTGCACCGAACACCCACATCATCAGTAACCAGATGCCCGCTTCGAAACCGCTCAGTGGACGACCCCAGCGAGTAACCGGATGCACGGTGGCGGCACCGCCATGTGCGTCCGTGCCAGCCGGAGCGCTGATGCGACGGCCCAGGGTGATCAGGTCATAAGCCACCACCAGCGCACCCACTGCAAAGAGGACGCCGAACAGCGGCAGCAGCAGTTTGAACACGCCCATGGCATGCGCGACGTCGCCACCAAACCAGTCCAGACCGAGGATGCGGTAGACATAGATTTGCACGGTGCCGCCGAGGTTGAAGGCGAAGGCCATGCCAAGCATGCCGGTGAGCAAGAGCCAGAAGCCGAGCTTGCCCAGTCGCTGGTCGTAGTTGTTTACCTGGCGCATGATAGGCACCGCGAAGTACGCCGCAGCGATACCCAGCATGCCGAAGGTGCCGAACAAGGCCAGGTGGCCGTGTCCCGGCGTGATCCAGGTGCCGTGCGACCACACGTTGGTCAGCGCGAACGTCATGCTGAAACCGAGGATGCCTGCGCCGATCTGCTCCAGCACCACCGAGCCCAAGATGAAGTAGAACGCCGGTGCATTTTCCAGCGGGCGCTTGTTGGTATGCGCATCCAGATAGATGTGCCAGAAGCAGAACACCAGCGGCAGCGGTTCCAGTGCACTGAACAGCGAGCCCCAGAACTGCCAGAACGCCGGTGTGCCGATCCAGAAGTAATGGTGTGCGTTACCGATCAGGCCAGACAGCCACACCAGCGCCACGCCCCAGAACACCGCAAAGCCGACCGACTTGATGTCGACCTTGAACATCAGCACCAGCAGGAAGCCGACCAGGGTGATGTGGATGACTTCCCAAACGCCTTCGACCCAGTAGTGGACCACGAACCAGCGGAAGTATTCCTGCAGGTCCAGTCGCGCCACATAGAACAGGCCAAACACCCACACCACCATCAGTGCACTGACGCCCAGGCCAAGACCCCAGTGGATTTCGTTCCATTGACGCACCGGCGGGAAGGTACGCAGCACCACGAAGGCAAGAATCGCGAAACCAACCAGCACCAGTACACCGGCGATGCGGCCGGGTTCCAGATACTCCAGCCCTTGCTGCAACCACGGCTGCCCATGCCACCAGCCGGCGATGCCAACCTGGGCCAGCCGCAGGGTGAACATGTTCCACAGCACAATCACGATCAGGGCATAGAACAGCAGCTTGATCAGCCACGGCGCGAACATCTCGCGTTTGGACAGCAGCGGGCTGACAAACAGGATGGCGCCAATGAAACCGCACAAAATCCACAGGATGCCGAGGTTGAGATGTTCGGCGCGGGCGACGTTGAAATTCATCACGCCGGCAAGCACGGTCGGGTCAACTTGCTGGACCGACAGCAACATGCCGTAGCCGACCTGGATGACGAACAGCACCAGCATCAACATGAAGAAGCGCAGGCTGAGCCTTTGGGTCTGGTATTCGATCTGCATCACTGCTTCTCCAGGGTGTGGAGGTAGGCCACGATGGCGTTGACCTCGTCGTCTTTGAGCAAGCTGGCATAGGCCGGCATCACGCTGGCCGGATAGCCCGCGACGACCTTCGCGTCGGGTTTGCGGATCGACTCCTCCAGATAAGCATCGTCGGCAGTGACCGAGCTGCCATCGGCAAGACTGACCTTCGAGTTGTACAAGCCGCCCCAGCCGGGTCCGACCAGACGTTTGCCATCGATGGCATGACAAGCCAGGCAGCCGTTGTCCTTGACCAGTTGTGCGCCGTGCGCTGCCGGGTCCGCTGCAGTTGGCGCGGTCGGGGATGCTGCGGGCGCCGCTGCGAGTGCTGCGGGCATCGTGCCATGCGCCAACTGCAGGCGATGATCCAGCCCCTGCACCTCAACCTTGGGCGGCCAGCCTTCGGTGTTCATCGCCGAGGTGTACTTGAGGTAGGCGATCAATTGGCCAATCTCGTCCTTGGTCAGCGGCAGGTTTGGCATCATCGAGGTGCCACCGCCGCGACGCTCGATGCGCTGAGCTGCGCCGGGGAATTTCTTCAGATAGTCATCGATCGAGTCGCTGCCCAGATCAGCCAGTTGATTGGGGTCGAGCAATTGCGCGTGTACCGATGCCTTGGTCGGCCAGCCCCCGGCCGCTGGCAGAAACGCTGCCAGCCAGGCCGGGCCGGCATGCTTGTATTCCTCGGTGAGGTCCGGGCCCAGATACGCACCGTTGCCGACCATGGTGTGACAACCCATGCAGTTGTAGGCCTGAAACACACGCTTGCCGTCGGCAGCCTGATACTGGCCGAAGGAGATCGTGTCAGGCGTTACCTGGCCGCGCGACTTCAGGAAGGAAAAGATCGAAAGGACAACGAAGACCAGCGCGAGGATGCCAAGCACCACAAAGGCCCCCCGGCGTCGCGGTGTTTCACAACTGCTGCCGCCGACTCCACAGCTCATGAGATTTTCGCCTTGTCTGTGGCGGCGGTGCCTTGTTCCTGCGTGTCATGCAGGAACAGGATGCGCAGGCTGCCGATGAAAACGTAGAACACGTAAACGGCAAGAACAAAGCCGGTGACGAAGTAGATCAACCATGCCAGGTGGGACTCTGGCCAATACGCGTAGCTGCGCCAGAATGGCCAGGACAACAGTACGGCGATCACGCAGGCCAGTACTGAAATCGTCAGATCCGTGATCCGATGCGTCATGCGATGTTCCCCCGAGATTGATTCGAACATGGTCGAAAGCTTCGAGAAACGGCGAGCCCTCCAACGAAGGATTCGCAGGTGAAGCGGCTTGAATATAGGCGTGGCCTGATACCCGGGACCTGACGCAGGTCAAGTCGAACCCTGATTTCGCTGGGGTAACTGCGGTACGTGTACCGCAGGGAATTCCGCCTTCTTCGGACGGCATCTCCGCTCAGTCGATCTTTATCGGCTCATGTGGGCCCGGTAGTTGGCAGTGGAAGCCACGCTGTTCCAGCACTTCCTGCAAGGCATGCATGCCGCGGTCGTATTCGCCGTGCACCAGAAATACCTTGCGCCGTGGTTGCTCGCCCAGCCACGCCAGTAGTGACGGTTGGTCGGCGTGCGCGGAAAAGCCGTTGATTGTCCACACCTGCGCGCGCACCGGAATGTCCTCATTGAAGATGCGCACGCTCGCTGCACCGTCGACAATGCGTCGTGCCAGCGTGCCTTCGGCGGCATAGCCGACGAAGACCACGCTGCTGCGCTCGCGCCACAAATTGTGCTTGAGGTGGTGGCGAATGCGCCCGCCATTGCACATGCCCGAACCGGCCAGAATGATGGCGCCGCCGTCGACGTTGTTGATCGCCATCGACTCAGCCGTCTCGCGGGTGAAATGCAGGCCGGGCATGGCGAACGGGTCGCCGTGCTGCAGTTCCTGCTGGAAGTTGACGTCGAAGCATTCCGGGTGACGTCGGAAAATTTCGGTGGCCGAGATCGCCATGGGTGAATCCAGGAAGATCCGCACGTGTTGCGGGATCGCACCGGTTCGCAAGCCGCGGTGCAGGTAATACAGAATTTCCTGGGTGCGCTCGAGTGCAAAGCTGGGAATCACCACGTTGCCGCGACGGGTGACGGTGTCGCGAATCGCCTGGTACATCTCGTCGACTGAATCAGGTACCGAACGATGCGGGCGATCGCCGTAGGTGCTCTCCATCACCACATAGTCGGCGGCCGGCGCAGGCGTCGGGTCGCGCAGTATCGGTCGGCCCGGATTGCCGAGATCGCCGGAGAAAAGCATGCTGCGCTGCTGCGTGCCGTCGTCGATGTCGAGAAGAATCGAGGCTGAGCCGAGGATGTGCCCGGCATCCAGGAAGCGCGCGCGGATGCCGTCGACGATCGGTATGGTTTCGTCGTAGCTGACGTCTGCAGCGAAGAAGTCCAGCGCATGCAGCGCGTCGTCCATGCTGTACAGCGGCAGCTTCACCGGTTCAGCACGACGGTTTTTGCGTTGTGCCCGCCGTGCGTCCTCTTCCTGGATGCCGGCCGAATCGAGCATTACGATGCGGGCCAGTTCGCGCGTGGCGGCAGTGGCAATGATGCGTCCGCGAAAGCCCTGACGGACCAGCAGGGGAATCCGTCCGCAGTGATCCAGATGGGCATGTGTCAGCAGTACGACATCAATGCCGGCCGGATCGAAGCCGAAGGGTTCAGCGTTGCCACGCTCAACCTCGTCGCTACCCTGAAACATGCCGCAGTCAATCAACACCTTTCTATCGTTGCAGGTGATCAGGTGACAGGAGCCGGTAACCTGCTTGGCGCCGCCGTGGCAGCTGTAGATGATCATGAAAGCACGCCTCGCTGGTGCAATTTCCGAACGGTTCGTGGTTAGACTGTGGCAGGTTGCAAGAAGGATGGGGTTGACCCGGATCAACCCGACAGGGACGAACACGCGGCGTTTTGCCCATGGCTGGGCTTGAGCTGCGCATCTGTGGTTGCCGGTCCCTGGGGACGAGATGTTGACATGACAGCAGTGCCGTTCCATCAAGACCCGCGCGTGGTGCAGGGCTATCAGTTCTTTTCGCGCGCCGTGGGCGTGCTGATGTGCGTGGTCGCCCTGGCCTTGCTGGCAGACTGGTGGTGGAATCTGCCGCGATTGGCCCGTTCGGTGCCGGGCGAGTTGTGGAACAGCGTCAGCACGGCAATCGGCTTTGGCTTGTCCGGTAGCTCGCTGTTGCTCAGCCACACCGAGCGTGGATGGCGGGCTCGTTTCGCTGCTCTGCTGTCGATGATCGTGTTGGGCATGGGTGCGGTCGAACTGATTGAATATGTTGCTGCGGCGGGTCTGGGCATCAACCTCTGGTCGGACAGTTCGGCGGCCTGTCTGTCCTGCTTGCCACCGCGGCGCATGGTGGGTTTTGCTGGAGTGGCGTTTGTGTTGCTTGGCGGCGTGGGCTTGCTGGTATCCGTGCGTCGCTGGTTGTGGCTGCGCGAGACACTGGCGATTGCACTGCTGGCGATTGCGATGACCGGGCTGGCGTCGCACGGCCTTGCGTGGGAAGGCATCGATGATTCCACCTTCAGCAGGGTGCCGATCCCGACGGCCTTGCTATTGGTTCTAGCCACGCTGGGATGGCTATCGGTAACACCCACCGTAGGACTTACCCGAGTCACCACGGCGGCCACGCTCGGTGGCGCATTTTCGCGCCGCGTATTGTTGCCGGCGCTGTTGCTGCCGGTGGCGTTTACCTATGCTTTCGAGTTGTTCCAGTCTTGGCTGGGCTTGCCAAACGTGATGGCGTTTTCGCTGATGGCCGTGGTCAGTGGTAGCGCCGTGGCATGGCTGATCTGGTGGGTGGCGTTGTTGCTGGACAAACTGGAACGGCAGCGCATGGAAGCGACCCAACTGCGCACCGATGCCGATACCGACACTCTGACCGGGCTGGCCAACCGGCGGGCGTTCGACGATACCCTCGACAGTCTGCTGCAGGGGCATCGCGAACACGACACGGTGTTCTCGCTGTTGATGCTCGATCTGGACAAGTTCAAAAGCTACAACGACAGCTTCGGCCACCTGGCCGGCGACGAGGTGTTGCGCATCACCGGCCGTTTGCTGGCTGCCGCGGTGCGCCCGTCCGACGTGGCTGCACGTTACGGCGGCGAGGAATTTTCCCTGCTGTTGCCGGCGACTGATGTGGCGAAGGCAAACGAAGTGGCGCAGCGGGTGCTTGATGCCTTTCGCAATTTTGCGTGGCCGCGTCGACTGGTCAGCATCAGCATTGGTGTGGCCCAGTCTGCCCCCGGCGATGACGCGGCTGCAGTGATCAAGCGTGCGGACACTGCGCTTTACGAAGCCAAGAATACCGGGCGCGACCGGGCGGTGATGGCTGCAACGGCGAGTTCCGCGCCACCAGCTCCGTAGCGGCTTGATCGCTGTTGGTGGCCTCAGCAGATACGCGCATCTGTGCTGCGATATCTGCCTGACGATGGCCGTTGAAGACGCTGCGATTCGATCCTTGCGTCGCCCGAGTATCCGCTTGTTAACCCGACAACAGTTCGTGCGCCGATATCGATATCGGCGATGTACGCGTGCGTGATGACAAGCCTCTTAAGACTGGCATAAGCCACTGCGGTTGGAATGGCACCCAAGGCAATCATGCCGATACCGGAGAAGCGCCATGAAACGCATCGTCATTGCACCCCTGTTGCTTGCTGCCGCCGTGTTGTCGGCGTCCGCCTTTGCCTCGCCGCAGTGCACCAGCGCGCCCCGTGCGCAATGGCTGACCGAAGCGGCGATGAAACAGAAGGTCCTTGATCAGGGTTACACCATCAAGGTGTTCCAGGTCACCGGCAATTGCTACGAAATCTATGGCAAGGACAAGGCCGGCAAGAACGTGGAGATCTATTTCGACCCGACCGATGGCCGCATCGTCAAGCAGAAGGGCGGCTGATCATCCATCCGCGCGAGGACAAGCCCATGAACGCCACAGTCAAGGTCTGGGACCCGTTGGTCCGCCTGTTTCACTGGTCGTTGGCAGGCCTGTTCCTCGCCAACTTTTTTACCGAGGAGGGTGAGCTGGTTCATCGTGGTTTCGGCTACGCCATCCTGGGATTGATCGCCGTGCGTTTGGTGTGGGGATTCATCGGCACGCACCATGCCCGTTTCAGCAACTGGGTGCCGGGACCCGATCGTCTGCGTCATTACCTGCGTGACCGCCTTGCCGGGCGATCACGCAGGCAACTGGGGCACAACCCGGCCGCGGCGGTGATGATCCTGACACTGCTAGGTGGCGTATTGCTGGTGGCCTTCACCGGCTGGCTGCAAACCACCGATCGGTTCTTCGGCGATAGCTGGCTGGAGGGACTGCATGAAGCGCTGGCGTACGGCGTGCTGGGGCTGGTGGTCGTGCATGTGTTGGCGGCCGTTGGCGAGAGCTTGCACTACGGTGAAAACCTGATCGCGGCCATGGTTCACGGCCGCAAGCGTGCACTGGGGCAGGATGCCGCAGCCAGCAAAAAAGCGCCGCGACTTGCGCCAAGTCAAGTGAGCCGCCCAGCCACGCGACAAGAATGAAGCCATGCGGATCCTGTTAGCCGAAGACGATCAGTCACTGGGACAGGCGCTGGCCGATGGCCTGCGCCTGCTCGGCTATGCCGTGGACTGGATTACCGACGGCGCCCAGGCAGCGGCAGCTTTGAACGACACGGAGTATGCGGCCGCGATACTCGACTGGAACCTGCCACGCAGCAGTGGCCCGGCGATCATTGCGGGCATGCGGCGGCAAAAAGACGCCACCCCGGTGTTGCTGCTGACGGCCCGTGACGGGCTGCCGGATCGGGTGGCCGGGCTGGATGCCGGTGCCGACGACTACGTCGTCAAGCCGGTGCATCTGGACGAACTCGCCGCGCGGCTGCGTGCGTTGTTGCGGCGGGCGGACGGCCAGATCGAACCGGCCATCCGTCTGGGTGCGCTGGAAGTCACGCCGGCTGCGCGTCGCGTCACGCTCGATGGCGAAGCCCTGGAACTGACCGCGCGCGAATACGCCTTGTTGGAAACCTTGATCCGCCATCCGGGTCGCGCCTACTCACGCGACCAGCTCGAAGAGGCGTTGTACGGTTGGGATCAGGAGGTGGCCAGCAACGCGGTGGAGGTGCACATCCATCATTTGCGGCACAAGCTGGGACCGGGCTGGATACGCACCTTGCGCGGCATCGGCTACGCCATCCGTTCTCCTGAAGCCGAGCTGGCGTGATGCGGCCGTCGCTGAACCGACGCCTGGTGGTGCGGCTGGTTGCCGGCATCGTGCTGGTATGGATCATTGCGGTGAGCTGGATCGGCTGGCGCAGCGTGCATGAGGTCGACGAAATTTTCGATCAGATGCTGGTGCGCACCACCGCGAGCGTGTTCGCGGTAATGCCGGTCACGCCGAATCAAGACGACGCCGTGCGCCTTCCACACAAGCAGGTCGTCGACTCCGATCCCAGCGCCCAGCGCCCGGCCATCGTGCTGCGTGATGCACAGGGGCAGCTGCTGATGCAGAGTGCCGAACTGCCGGCACTGAACTTTGCATCTGGTGACTCCCATTTTCATACGGTGACTTACGCCACGCGGCGCTGGCGGGTATTCCAGGGCTGGGATAGTGAGCGACAGTATTGGATACAAGTGGCCGCACCGCTGGACGAACGCGACGAACTGCTGCGCAAACTGCTCGCGCCGACCTTGCTGGCCTTGCTGGCGTTGCTGGTGCTGGTGCCGCCTACCGTATATGTCGGATTGCGTGGTGGTCTGAAGCCACTGCGTCGGCTGACCCGCAGGCTGTCCGCCAGCACGGTACCGTTGATTCCCGCACTTACCGATGACCAGGTGCCGGTTGAGCTGGCGTCATTCACGCGGGTGGTTGATCAACTGGTTGAGCGGCTCAAGCTCGGGCTGGAGCACGAACGCCGCTTCACCGCCGATGCCGCGCACGAACTTCGGCATCCACTGGCAACGCTGCGGCTGGAGCTGGACCTTGCAGGCCGTAGTGAGGACGCCACCGCGCGTGCGCAGCATCTGCAGCGTGCACACAAGGCGCTGGATCGTATGCAGCGACTGGTCACGCAGTTGTTGCTGCTGGCGCGCGTGGAGCAGCTGACTGAACTGGATGATGCCGGGTCGTTGCGGCTGGTGCGTGTGGCCGAGGCCGCGTTGCGCGAAATCAGCGAGCCTGCTGCGATGCGCTCGGTCGAGTTGTCGCTGGATCACGACGGTAACGACTTTGTTCTCGGCAGCGCAGGCCTGCTCGGAATTCTGGTGCAAAACCTGCTCGACAATGCCTTGCGGCATACGCCGGCTCACGGACGGATCAATGTGCGTGTGGGCGGTTCGTCGGAACACGTCGAGCTTGAAGTGAATGACAGTGGCACCGGCTTTTCGACGACTGACCCGGCCAGTTTGGTGGAACGGTTTCACCGGCCTGAAGGCAGCGTGGGTGAGGGTAGTGGGCTGGGTCTTTCCATCGCCCAGGCGATTGCCAAGCTGCATCACGGGCAGCTTGCCTTTGAACGATCACCGTTGGGTGGCGCGCGAGTTCGGCTGACCCTGCCGCAGGCGCTGCATCCGGCAGGTTAAGGCCGGCTATCTGGCCGTCCAGATCCTGTGGCGTCATGTAAACGCGCGAGCTTCACCGGCTTCCTCATGCGTCACGCCGTCGCGAATGTGATAGATGCGTTTGAACGTGGGAATGATTTTTTCATCGTGGGTGACCACGATGATGGCGGTCTGAAACTGCTGCGCCATTTCGTTGAGAATGCGGATCACCGCCAGCGCGCGCACACTGTCCAGTGGGGCGGTCGGTTCGTCGGCGAGGATCACCGGTGGGCGGTTGACCAGACCACGGGCGATCGCCACGCGTTGTTGTTCGCCACCGGAAAGTTGCGCTGGCATCGCCTCGGCGCGGTGATCCACGTCCAGCGCGGCAAGCAGTTCATGCGCGCGCCGACGCGCTTCGGCGTTGGCTACGCCGGCCAGCATCGGCAGCAGGGCGACATTGTCGGTGACATCCAGAAACGGGATCAGATACGGCGCCTGGAACACGAAGCCGATCTTGTCCCGGCGCAAGGCGCGCAAGTCGGAGATTTTCCAGCCGTTGTCGAGGATCACTTCGCCACCGAGCACCATGCGGCCGGCACTTGGGTCGATCACCGCGCCGAGGCATTTGAGCAAGCTGCTCTTGCCCGACCCGGACGGCCCGATCAGGCCGACCACTTCGCCGGGTGCGACGTGCATGTTGACGTTCTTCAGTGCGTCGACGGCGGTGCTGCCGCTGCCGTAGCGCTTGCTCAAGCCTTCGATGAGAATGCCTTTGCCGGTCATCTCAGCCTCCGATCGCCTCGGCCGGATCAACCTTCAGCGCGGCGCGAATAGCCACCAGGCTGGCCAGCACGCAAATCACCAGCACGCCGAGCAGGCCGAGGCCCGCATCACGAGGGATCAGCAGCACGTACTTGGGGAACAGCGGTGCGGCGAAGGTCGCGGTGATCTTGCCGACCACGAAGCCGATCATGCCCAGCACCAGCGCCTGTTGCATGATCATCGCGGCGATCGTGCGGTTCCTTGTGCCGATAAGTTTCAGCACGGCGATCTCGCGAATCTTGTCCATCGTCAGCGTGTAGATGATGAACGCCACGATGGCCGCACTGACCACCGCGAGAATCACCAGGAACATGCCGATCTGTTTGGCCGAGGTGGCAATCAGCTTGCCGACCAGAATGCCTTCCATCTGCGGACGGGTGTAGACGGTAAGGCGCTTCCATCGGCGGATGGATTGCGCCACCGCTTCCGGCGCATGACCGGGCGCGACGCGGACCAGCACCGCATTGACGTAAGGATTGCCGCTTTGCGAGGCGATCACCGCATCCAGCAAGCCCGGCACGCCGGGGCGATTGAAGGCGGGGTTTTCGGCGGTGCGCCGGCGACTTTGCACAATCGCATCGTTGTCTTTTAGGAACTGTGCTTCCTGTGCGTCCTTCAGCGGAACAAACACCATCGGATCACCGCTGGACGAGACCATCCGACGGGTCAGGCCGACCACGGTGTATCGATTGCGGCGGATACGAATGGGGTCACCGACGGCGAAGCCGGTGGCGATATCGGCTACCGCTTCGTAGTGACTGCGGGTGATCTGCCGGCCCGCGACCAGATACGGCGGCCAGCCGGCCGTGCCGGGCTGGCCGTTGGCGATGCCGACGATCATCGCGCGCACATCGCTATCGCCCTTGCGTACCTGCATGGTGAGATAAGTGACGTTGGCGGCTTCGACCACGCCGGGCATGGCGCGGATCGCGCGCCATGTATCGTCGGGCACGCTGGAGGATTCGGCATACGGGCCCAGGGTGTCCTTCTGCACCACCCACAGGTCCGCGCCGCTGTTGTCGAGCAGTGCCTTGCCGTCGTCGACCATGCCGCGATACACGCCAGCCATGGTCAAGGTGACGCCGATCAGCAGACCCAACCCGATGCCGGTGAACACGAACTTGCCCCAGGCATGCAGGATGTCGCGGCCGGCCAGGCTGATCACTGCGAGGTTCCGACAAGATGCTGGACCACGTGGATGCGGCTATGCGAGTTAAGCGCTTTTTCGCTGTAGACCACCACGCGATCACCGGCCTTGAGTCCCTTGCTGATCTGCACGTTGCCGTCGAGATCGGCGGCGCCCAGCTCCACCGGTGTGAAGTGCAGGCCGCCGTCCTTCAATTGCCATACGCCCAGCGCATTGTTCAGATGCTGGATGGCGGCATTCGGCACCACCGGAGCTGCCGGCTGGGCGGGCAGGGTGACTGTCACTTCGGCCAGTTCGCCCAGTGGCGGCAGCGGCTGTGGCAGCGTATCGAAGGTTACCTTGGCCAGGGTTTCCTCTGTCACCGCATCGGCCATTGGCTCCACCCGCATGACGTGTGCAGGCAGGCTGGTCTGGCTGCGCGAGCGCAGCACCACGCTGGCCGGCAATTGCGCGGCGAGGCCTTGTGCACCGAGTTGGTCGAAGCGCACATTGATCCAGATGCTGTGAGGATCGACCAGTTCCACCACCGCCTGACCCGCCACCACGGTGGTGCCGGGGTCGGCATCGCGCAGGGTGACCAAACCGTCGACCGGTGCCACCAGCCGCAGGTTGCCACGCTGGGCGAGCAAGCCAGCCTGATCGGCCTGCGCACGTGTCAGATCCTCGCGTGCACCGTTACGGGCGGCATCGGCAATCTGGAATTCCTGACGTTTGGTGGCGACCACTTCTTCGCTGATCGCATGGGCCGGTAACAGTTGTTCGTAGCGATGCAGCTGAGTCTGCGCATAACGCTGGCGAGCATCCGCTTCGCGCAACTGCGCTGCGGCGCGCCGAATGGTTGCTTGCTGGGCGCCAATTCGCGCGTCGAGATCGACCGGGTCCATTTCGCCCAGTGCCTGCCCGGCCTTGATCCGTTGGCCCACTTGCACATCGACCTGCTTGATGCGGCCGGCAAAGGTTGGGCCGATGCGATACGTGTAGCGCGCCTTGACCGTGCCGATGCCGAACAGCGCCGGGGATACCGGGCGCGTCACCACCCCGGTGACGGTGACTGCGACCGGTGCCAGCGGGCCGGAACGCAGGATCACGTAGACAAACAACAGCGCGATCGGCAGTAACACGGCCAACAGGGTCAGGCTGCGGCGCTGGATCGGCAGGCGTTTCACGATTGTGTGCTCGCGATGCCACGACGGAAGATCGCGAATGCGCCGGGCGCGTTCTTGCGCATTTGTTTGCCGTCGCCGAGCAGCATGGCTTGCATCACCAGACCCTGGATGCTGCCGATGAACAGCGTTGCCGCCGCCGCAGCGTCGAGCTGTGGGTCCATCTCGCCGCGGCTCTTGCCATCTTCGATCAACGCGCACAGACGCTCGCCATAGCGGCGAATCAGGGTCTGCACGGCGAGTTTTGCGGCGGTGTCTTCGGCACGCTGCAATTCGCCAAAGATCATCCGTGGTACGCCAGGATGCTCGATGACGAAGCCGACATGTGACAGATACATGGCTTCCAGCGCAGCCATGGGGGAGTTGGCGGCGGCGGCTGCGCGTTCGATCCGCGTCAACAATCGATCGGCGACCCACTCCATGACCGATTGCCAGATCGCATCCTTGTTGGGAAAGTGGCGGAACAGCGCACCCTGGGTCAGCTTCATCCGGGTGGCGATCGCTGCGGTGGTGATCTCGCTGGGATTCTGTTCGGAGGCCAGGGCGACCACCGCTTCCACCGTGACGGCGCGGCGGTCATCGGCATTCAGGCGTTTGCCGGGCTGGTCCATGATCGTTTCCGGTCCATTTAAGTAAGTAATTACTTACTATCTTAACGGCATGTTGCTCGGTGTCAACGTCTGCTCGGGATGATGAGCCCGATCCACGCTGCCGTTGAGCGGGGTCGACTCAGATGACAGCCATGGGCAACTGAAAGTAGTGCTGGATTGGTCGCGATGTCTGGCGTGCGTCAGCGTGTCCGCAGGTTCCACTTGCCGATGTGGCCCGCGACGCGGCGCCAGACTTCGAGCCAGCCCAGCGCCACCAGCAGCATGCCGCCGGCGCCGACCAGGGCGGCGCCGTCCGGCAAATCAAGTTGCATCAGGTTGCGAAGCCATGGCACTCCGATGACCAGGCCCAGCAACAGGAGCACGCCGCCGAACATGCGTGGCAGCCACGGGTTATTGGCATGCAGGCCAGCCAACATGGACTGGGAAACGGATCGATTGCCGAGGATCAGCAGGAACAAGCCGGCGATCAGTGCCACGAATACGGCCGTATGGCTTTGTTCGGCACTCACGCCTTGCTGGAGCAATACGCTGTAGCCGAGCAGCAGGATCGCGGCGAAGCCCAGCCCCTGGATTACCGCGTATTCGAGGTTGGCGCGTGCAAACGGTGACAGCGTGCGGGCTCGTGGTGGTCGTCGCATGATGTCGTCGTCGGCAGGTTCGGCCTCAAACACAATCGAGCAGGCCGGGTCGATCAGCAACTCCAGCAGCACGATATGCACCGGCATCAACAACGCCGGCCAGTGCAGCAGTGTGGGTACCAGCGCCAGCGCAATGATTGGCATGTGCACGGCGAACACGAAGCGGGTCGCCTTGGTGATGTTGTCGTAGATGCGCCGGCCTTGGCGGATTGCGGTGACGATGCTGGCGAAGCTGTCGTCCAGCAGCACCAGTGCAGCCGCCTCGCGCGCCACGTCGGTGCCGCGTTCACCCATCGCGATGCCGACATCGGCGGCTTTCAGTGCGGGCGCGTCGTTGACGCCGTCGCCAGTCATCGCCACCACTTCACCGTCAGCGCGCAACAACTGCACCAATCGCAGTTTCTGCTCGGGTTTGAGCCGGGCGCACAGGTCGATGTGACGCAGGCGTTCGCGTAGTGCCGAGTCATCCAGTGCGACCATCTCTGCGCCGGTGATTACCTCAGCTCGATCGCTCAGCCCGACCTGACGGGCGATGGCGCGTGCAGTAACCGGGTGATCGCCGGTCATCATGATGATGCGGATGCCTGCGGCCCGGCATTCGGCGATCGCCGCGGGCACTTCCGGGCGCGGCGGGTCGACGAAGCCCAGCAGCCCCAGCAAGCGGAAGTCGAAGTCATGTTGGGAATTCGGCCAGCCAGTACCGTTCCACTGACCGCGAGCGACGGCGAGCACGCGAAGACCGCGTTCGGCCATCGTCTCAACTTGTTGCAAAAGGCCTGCGCTGTCGGCGGCCGGCAGGTGGCACAGGTCGATTACCGCTTCGGGCGCGCCCTTGGTGGCCAGCAAGTGCTGCTCGCGCGCATCACCGCGGAAGACACGGGTCATTGCCAGAATATCGGGTGACAGGCCGTATTCGAACTCGGCCGACCACCCGGTGTGAACGTGCTCGGTGCCGGCAAGCCAGCGTGTGCCGAACTGCTGGATGGCTTTTTCCATCGGATCGAACGGGTCGATCGGCGTGGCCAGCATCGCGAACTCGACCAGCGGATGGAACGACTCGGGCAGATCCATGGCCTGCTCGTCATGCGAACTCCCGTCGGGCAGGCGCAACTCGGCTATCTGCATGCGGTTCTGCGTCAGCGTGCCGGTCTTGTCTACTGCCAGTACCGATATGGCGCCCAATGCCTCCACCGCCGGCACGCGTCGCGTCAGCACTTTCTGTTTCGAAATGCGCCACGCCCCCAGAGCGAGAAACACCGTGAGGATGACCGGAATTTCCTCGGGCAGGATGGCCATGGTCAACGCAATGCCAGACAGTACGCTTTCCAGCAGGCCGCGCTCATCCCACAACCAGCTGAGCAAGCCATAGGCGGCGGCCAGCAGCAGTCCGCCGATGGTCAGGTTGCGAATAAGCCGGCGCGAAGCCTGTTGCAAACCCGACTCGGGTTCCTGCGTGGCGATCAACGCCTGGCCGATACGGCCAACGGCTGTTGCTGCGCCAGTGGCGTGGACTTCGGCGACGCCTACGCCTTTGGTCGCCACGGTGCTGGCGAACAACTGCGCTTTCTCCGTGCCGGGAAGCTTGGTCACCGGAACCGCCTCACCGGTCAGCAGTGATTCGTTGACTTCCAGGTGGCCGTCCAGCAGCACGGCGTCGGCGGCAATTCGGTCGCCCTCGTGCAGCACCAGCAGATCGCCAACAACCACTTCACTGCCGGCAACGCGGACTTCCTGCCCGCCACGAATCACCAACGCGCGGGGCGCCGACAGTTCGCGTAGCGACTCCAGTGCTCGCTGGGTCTTGCGCTCCTGTGCCAAGGTGATACCGATCACCACGAACACGAACGACAACAGGAAGGCGGCCTCGGCTCGATCACCCAGCGCCAGATACAACCCTCCGGCAACCAGCAGCATCAGGAACATCGGCTCGACCAACACGCCGATCACGATGCTGGTCAGGCTTCTTGGCGTACTGCCAGGCAACACGTTGGGGCCGGGCGTGGCCAGCCTGACTGCCGCTTCGTCAGGCGTGAGTCCGATGTAGTTGGTTGTCTGATTGGACGTGCTCATGATCGTGTCACGCCGTTTCGGCAGTGGAAGTTGAGCGTCGCTTTAACGGCAGACCAGCACGGGGACGTCGCCGTTGAGGATGACCTTGTGCGTCTCGCTGCCCAGCAGCAGGCGATCGAAGCCGCGCCAGCCATGCGAGGCCATCACGATCAGCTCGCACTGGTGTTTGTGCGCGGCCGCCACGATGGCGGAATAGGGGCGCGCGTCGAATTCGTGGCTGACCTCGCAGGGGACGCCCGCTTTCTCGGCGCGTTGGCGCGCCTCAGTCAGGTAGCGCTCGGCGTTGGCGGTGGCTTCCTGCGTGTAGGTGGGTTCGTTGGCCAGCACGAATTCGGCGAAATAGGTGGACGCAGGGAACGGGGCGATCACGTGAAAGGCATGGATGCGCGAGCCCAGGCGAGCCGCCAGTTCGATACCCGTGTCCAGCGCGCGCAGGGACAATTCGGAACCATCGGTGGGAATCAGGATGTGCTGGAACATGATCAACTCCTTCGCTTTGCGGGTAGGGCGTGGAGGGAACGAATGCTCTTGATGAATTGCTGCTCGGGAAACGGCAAGGCTGCGACTCATCGAGGGGCCCATTCGTGCACGCCGTGGCGATAGCCGCGAGCGGGTGCCCAGAAAGCATGGGCGTCTTGCGGAAGGCACGTATTGATCGGCGTCAATCGAGCCTCATGCGGAGCTTGGGTGCGCGCATTCGCCTCAGTGCATGCTGGCGCAGCCTTGCGCCTGATTGCTGCTGGCATGTCCGCCGCGAATACGTCCGGCGTTGGACACCACGACCACCAGCGCAGCATCCGGGTGCGCGGGCTGGCAGAACAACAAGGTGATGTTGCTGCCGCCAGCGGTGCCGTCGGGACGAAAGTGCACCAGGCGTCGACCGTTGCTGCTCTGGATGATCAGCTTGCCGGGATGACCTTGTCCCACGTTCAGCGGATCGTGGTCCGGCTGGCCATCGCCATTGCTGTCATGTCCAACCAGCCAGCCGTTTTCCCATCGCGTGACGTCGCTGCAACTGCCGCCATCATGAGAGGGGCAGAATACGGAGCGTTTGCCGCTGATGATGGCGGCTTCGCGGGTGCGCTGCAGAGCGCCGATGAAGTTGCTTTGGGCAACCTGCAATTCATTGCGGCTCATGAGCCGTCGCAGCGGTGGCGTAGCAGCGCTGGTCAGTATGGCGATGATGGCGAGCACCATGATTTGCTCGATCAGGGTGAAGCCGGCATGGCGCCGCGAGAACGTCATGTTTAGGGGTGTCGTCACGGTTTCGCTCCCTGCGTGGACCGGGACCTTGATGCTAGGTCGCAGGTACGTTCGTTCCAGCAGTCCGGCAGACGCATGGTTGTCGGCCTCTGGTGACACGCGCTGTCAGCAGGGCTGATTTAAAATGGCCCACCGCGCCCACATCTGTAGTCGATGACTGATCGTTTCCAACTTGTCGCCCCGTACCAGCCTGCCGGTGACCAGCCGCAGGCAATCACCCGCCTGTCCGAGGGTTTCGAGGCAGGATTGGCCTCGCAGACCCTGCTTGGCGTCACCGGTTCGGGCAAGACCTACACCATCGCCAACGTGATCGAGCGGGTGCAGCGGCCGACCATCGTGATGGCGCCGAACAAGACGCTGGCGGCGCAGCTCTACGGTGAGTTCAGGGAATTCTTTCCGAACAATGCGGTGGAATACTTCGTCAGCTATTACGACTATTACCAGCCGGAAGCCTACGTGGTGGCGTCGGATACCTTCATCGAGAAGGATTCGTCGATCAACGAACACATCGAGCAGATGCGGCTTTCAGCGACCAAGGCGCTGCTGTCGCGGCGTGATTCGATCATCGTGGCCACCGTGTCGGCGATCTACGGACTGGGCAATCCGGAGGACTACCTGTCACTGCGGCTGATTTTGGCCACTGGCGAGCGTATCGACCAGCGCAAGCTGATCCATCAGTTGACCGAGCTGCAATACACGCGCAATGAAATGGAATTGCGTCGCGGCAGCTACCGCGTGCGCGGCGAGGTCATCGACGTGTTTCCGGCCGAGTCGGAAACCGAGGCGCTGCGGATCGAATTGTTCGATGGCGAAGTGGAGAAAATGGCGTTGTTCGATCCGCTCACCGGCGAGACCCTTCGCAAGGTGCAGCGCTACACCGTTTATCCGCGCACCCATTACGCCAGCACGCGCGAAAGCGTGCTCAATGCGATCGAGACGATCAAGGTCGAGCTGAAGGATCGCCTCGAATACCTGTATCGCGAGAACAAGCTGGTCGAGGCGCAGCGGCTGGAGCAGCGCACCCGTTTCGACCTGGAGATGATGGTTGAGGTCGGTTACTGCCAGGGTATCGAAAACTACTCGCGCCACCTGACCCGGCGCGAGCCGGGCGAGCCACCGCCCACGTTGTTTGATTACCTGCCCGCCGACGGCCTGCTGGTGGTCGACGAATCGCACGTCACCGTGCCGCAGCTGGGTGCCATGTACAAGGGCGACCGCTCGCGCAAGGAGACCCTGGTGGAGTTCGGTTTCCGCATGCCCTCGGCGATGGACAACCGACCGCTGCGTTTCGAGGAATGGGAAGCCCGTGTTCCACGCGCCATCTATGTCTCCGCCACGCCCAGGCCTTATGAGTTGGACAAGTCCGGGGACGCGGTGACCGAACTGGTGGTGCGCCCGACCGGCCTGGTTGATCCGGAGGTCGAAGTGCGGCCGGTGCGGACCCAGGTCGACGACCTGCTCAGCGAAGCGCACAAGCGCATTGCCATGGGTGACCGCATACTGGTCACCACGCTGACCAAGCGCATGGCCGAAAACCTCACCGAATACCTGTCCGAGCACGACATCAAGGTGCGCTATCTGCACTCGGACATCGAAACGGTCGAGCGCAGCGAAATCATCCGCGACCTGCGCCTGGGCGAATTTGACGTCCTCGTCGGCATCAACCTGCTGCGCGAGGGCCTGGATATGCCGGAGGTGTCGCTGGTGGCGGTGCTCGATGCGGACAAGGAAGGCTTCCTGCGTTCCACCGGTTCGCTGATCCAGACTATCGGTCGAGCGGCACGCAACGTGCGCGGCAAGGCGATCCTGTATGCCGACAACATCACCCGCTCGATGCGGGCGGCGATGGACGAAACGGCCCGGCGTCGCGAGCGGCAACTGGCCTGGAATGAAGCCAATGGCATCACCCCGAAGACCGTGGTGCGGCGCATTGCCGATATCATGGAGGGGGCCCGCAGCGAGACCGGCAATCGTCGCGGCAACAAGACCTCATCCCGCAGCCATGGTGTCGTGGCCGAGCAAGCGGCCGATTACGCCGGCCTGAGTCCGCAACAGATATCAGCCATGCTGAAGAAGCTGGAAGCTCAAATGTACAAGCATGCCCAGAATCTGGAGTTTGAAGACGCAGCCCGGCTGCGTGACCAGATCCATCAGTTGCGCGAGCAGTCATTGCGTTGAAGCAGCGAACCGGTTCGGCACGGGATATTGTGGAGCGCCGTTGGCTCCCGTATACTGCGCGGCTCGCGTAGCTGGTCTGGCGCGATACGG
The DNA here is from genome assembly GCF_029224025.1 of Rhodanobacter sp. AS-Z3. Taxonomy (NCBI): domain Bacteria; kingdom Pseudomonadati; phylum Pseudomonadota; class Gammaproteobacteria; order Lysobacterales; family Rhodanobacteraceae; genus Rhodanobacter; species Rhodanobacter sp. AS-Z3. Next base: position 3,327,074 of record NZ_CP119392.1, on the reverse strand, counting down.
GCGGTTAGCTCAGCGGTAGAGCACTACCTTGACATGGTAGGGGTCACAAGTTCGATCCTTGTACCGCCCACCACCTTTCGCAGGTGGACAGAATTTGTCGGTTGATGTCCACCTAGCATTGCACAAACAAGAAGCTGCCTTAGGGGCAGCTTTTTTGTTGTCTGTTGCAGTCGGCGAGGCGGCAGATGGTTGCAGCCAGGATGCGGCCCTTGATGGCTCATGCCTACACGAATTGCCGGCATTGCGTGCTTTCGATGAGTGTCAACAGGCAGTAATTGTCGTGTTCGGCAGACTGGATCGCGGGACTCTATCGGGCGGCTCTGGTGAGCCGTGGGCATCAGCGCCAAATTCAGCTTGCAGACACGCGGTTACGGATGTACGTTATCCGGCGAACCAACAGGGTTCAGGATTCGTGTGAAGTGCAGGTTTGGGAGCGCTTCGGCGGGTTGGATTCAGGGGCTTCGTTCATTGCGCAACGGGTGATGGCGTCAGGCGTCACTGCGACGGCGACGGTTCATGGATTTGCACTACATCTGACTGCTACACCTGGCAGACCGATGGAATGGTTGGAACGCCGAAAGGGCCGTAGCCCGAAGTAGAAATGATATGGACGGGGAAGCAAGAGGCCCTGTTGAATCTGGCCACTGCATGGAACGAAAGGGGGGGGGGGCAGCGAACGCATTTGCCGAAATCGGATATATCCGATGGATTATTCAGTGCCTCCCTTGTGTGCCGGGGTGACACTCGCCATTGCAGATCGCGGCATTAAGAAATTGCTAATAACTCGAATTTAATGTTGTGCCTGCCTGATGGAAATATCTGGCGGCGCAGCATCTGCGTAGTCTGGGTTGTCCAGCCAGCACTCGCAGCATTACCCGATATAAGCAAAGGTGAGCGCGACAGATGATGGCCGCAGGGGCAGCGTGGCGCGCCGTTTCACTTACGTCGATTTACCGCGTTTCTGCGACGCGACAGATTTACGCCGCGCCGAATTGAGCACTTCGTTCGAACTGGAAGAGCATTTACCGGGAGACAAGGCATGGCCAAGCAAAGCAGTCAGAAGTTCATTGCACGCAATCGTGCGCCACGCGTGCAGATTGAATACGATGTTGAGGTTTACGGCGCCCAGAAGAAGGTGCAGGTTCCGTTCGTGATGGGCGTGATGTCGGACCTGTCCGGTGCCAACAATGCCGAACTCCCGGGCATAGAGGATCGCAAGGCACTTGAGATCGATGTCGATAATTTCGATCAGCGTCTGCAGTCGATGAAGCCGCGCGTTTCGTTCGCCGTACCGAACACATTGACGGGTGAAGGCAATCTCAATGTGGATGTCACCTTCGAAAGCATGGACGACTTCTCACCTGCGGCCGTGGCGCGCAAGGTTGGCCCGATCGCCAAGTTGCTCGAGGCACGCACCCAGTTGGCCAACCTTGGCACCTATATGGATGGCAAGGCGGGTGCCGAGAAGCTGATCGCGCAGGCCATCAACGATCCGGCATTGCTGCAATCACTGGTGTCGGCTGCAAAGCCCGGCGACGACAGCAAGGACGGGGAGTAATCACGATGGCAACCGAGAAACTGGCCGAACAGGGCGGCGCTACCGAGACCCTCGATGCGGGTGATTTTGCCGCGCTGCTCAACAAGGAATTCAAGCCGAAAAGCGATCGTGCCAAGGACGAAGTCGAGTCCGCCGTTCGTACGCTGGCCGAGCAGGTATTGAACAAGTCCGATATCGTGTCTGACGATGTCACCCAGACCATCAATGCGTACGTTGCTGAAATTGATCGCAAGATCAGCGAGCAACTCAACCATGTCATGCATCACGAGGAGTTCCAGAAGCTCGAGAGCGCGTGGCGTGGCCTGCATCACCTGGTGAACAATACCGAGACGGATCAGCAGCTGAAGATCCGCGTGATGAACATTTCCAAGAAAGAGCTGGGCAAGACCCTGAAGCGTTACAAGGGCACCGCCTGGGACCAGAGCCCGATCTTCAAGAAAATGTATGAAGAAGAGTACGGTCAGTTGGGTGGCGAGCCCTATGGCTGCCTGGTCGGCGATTACTATTTTGACCACAGCCCGCAGGATGTGGAATTGCTCGGCGGGATCGCGCAGGTCGCTGCTGCATCGCACGCGCCGTTCATTGCTGCAGCCAATTCCTCATTGATGGGCATGGACAGCTGGAACGAGCTGTCCAATCCTCGCGATCTGGCCAAAATCTTCTCGACGCCTGACTACGCCGCGTGGCGTTCGCTGCGCGAGTCGGACGATGCCAAGTACCTGGCGCTCGCCATGCCGCGTACGCTGGCTCGCCTGCCTTACGGTGCTGCCACCGATCCCGTGGAAGAGTTTGATTTCGAGGAAGACACTTCCGGGAATGATGCGTCCAAGTACACCTGGCAAAATGCAGCCTACGCGATGGCGGTGAACATCAACCGCTCCTTCAAGGAGTATGGCTGGTGCTCGCGTATTCGCGGCATCGAGTCCGGTGGTGCGGTCGAAGGCCTGCCGACGCATACCTTCCCCACCGATGATGGTGGTGTGGACATGCAGTGCCCGACTGAAATCGCCATCACTGACCGTCGTTCGGCCGAACTGGACAAGATGGGTCTGATGCCGCTGGTGCATCGCAAGAATTCGGATATGGCGGCCTTCATCAGCGCCCAGTCGCTGGCCAAGCCGGAGGAATATGACGATCCGGACGCGACGGCCAATGCGGCACTGAGCTGCCGTCTGCCCTACCTGTTTGCGGCCAGCCGTTTTGCGCATTATCTGAAATGCATCGTGCGCGACAAGATCGGCTCCTTCAGCAGTCGTGAGCAGGTGGAAAGCTGGCTCACCAACTGGGTGATGAACTACGTGGACGGTGATCCGGCCAACTCCAGCGAAGAAACCAAGGCTCGCAAGCCGCTGTCTGCCGCTGAAGTCGTGGTTGAGGAAGTGGAGGGAGCACCGGGTTACTACACCTCCAAGTTCTTCCTCAAGCCGCATTATCAGCTTGAAGGTCTGACGGTCTCGTTGCGGCTGGTGTCGCGTCTGCCGTCGGCGGCCAAAGCGTAAAACGGAACAGCGGCGCCGGTCTGGGCTGGTGCCGCCTGATTTCGTCAAAAGTGTGGTGAAGCAGGAATGCGACGGGGGACGGTCGCTTCCGGAAGGTGCTCAAGGCGGCTCATGGCCGGCGACGTCCCCATTGAAGCAGTGTGGCAACAACGGACCGACCGCTCGGAGAGCTCCTCCGGCGGCGTCATTCATCCATCAGCAGGTGATCCAGGAGAATTTCCATGGCATTCGACATGCACATCAAGTTCGGTTCGGGCAAGGTCAAGATCGAGGGCTCGTCCAAGCACAAGCACCACAAGGGTGAGGTACCGATCCTCGCTTGGTCGTGGGGCGCGAGCAACACCGGAGATCTTCACGGCGGCGCCGGCGCCAGCGGTGGCAAGGCCCACGTTCAGGATATTTCCATCACCAAGTACGTCGACAGCTGCTCCAACGCGCTGTTGGACGCGGTGTGCCGGGGTGGTCGCATCGATACAGCGTGGCTCTATGTCACCAATGCTACCGGTGAGCAGACTGATTTCATGACCATTGAAATGAGCGAAGGCATCCTGGTGACCTCGTACTCGACCGGCGGCAGCGGCGGTGAGGATCGCCTCACCGAGAACATCACCTTGCACTTCGGCAAGTTCAAGTTCTCGTTCCAGCCGCAGGATGACAAGGGTGCGAAGGACGGCGGTTCCAAGGACTTTGTGTACAACATGCAAGAAGTTGCCTGATCGCTTCGCTGCAGCGCTCTCGTTCCTCTCGTCAACCAAGGCTATTACGTGGACAACACTCCCGAAAATTTGCTCAAGGAAGGCCGGCTGAACGAGGCGCTGCAAGCTCTTACGGTGCAGGTGCGAAGCAACCCGGCGGATGCCAAACGCCGGGTTTTCATGTTCCAGTTGCTGTCATTGCTGGGGCAGTGGGAACGGGCGCAGAACCAGCTCAAGGTGGCTGGTGAACTGGACCCAGGCACGACCTTGATGGTCAGCGCCTACAACGTGGCGTTGGAAGGCGAGAAGGCCCGTGCGGAAGTGTTGAGTGGGCGGCGCGCACCGGTGGTGATCGGTGAGCCGGCTCAATGGCTTGCCTTGCTGTTGCAGGCGCTGAAGCTCAATGGTGAAGGCCATCATGCGCAGGCGTCAGTACTGCGCGAGCAGGCGTTTGAAGAGGCTGATGCGGTCAGTGGCAGCATTGACGGCGTACCTTTCGAATGGATTGCTGACGCCGACCCACGCTTTGGCCCCTGCCTTGAAATCATGACCAAGAGTGGTTACGCATGGGTCCCGTTTTCGCGAATCAGTGAACTGAAATTCGATCCGCCCAGCGATCTGCGTGACAAGGTCTGGGCGCCGGTGCAGATTACCTGGTCGAATGGCGGGCAGGCGGTTGGCTTCATACCCTGTCGCTATCCCGGCGCGGAGACTTCCGCGGACGGTGACGTTGTGTTGGCGCGCAAAACCGAGTGGACTGATTTGGGTGGAGAGTTTTTCGTTGGCGAAGGGCAGCGCATGTTTGCCACGGATGCTGCTGAATACCCGCTGCTGGATATCCGCTCCATCACTTTCAATGTTGACTGAGCGGGAGGGACAGCCAAATGGCCGAGCTGACCACTCAGGAACGATTGCAACCGTCATTGCTGGACCGGCTTACTGACAGTGAGCCTGGCAAGCAGGAAGAAAGCCGTGAAAAGCGCGTCATATCAGCCAACCGGCTGCGTGAATGCGTCACTCGGGATATTTCCTGGCTGCTCAACACAGTAAATCTTTGTGCCGAAGAAGATCTGCAGCCTTATCCAGAGGTCGCGGCATCGGTGCTCAATTTTGGTATTCCTGACCTTACCGGTTCGGCACTTTCGGGCGTTGACACCAGCGCGCTGCAGCGAAGCATTCGCGCGGCTATCGTGGCGTTTGAGCCACGGCTGACCGCCAACACACTCCAGGTGACGGTCAATACGGACAGTTTACGCATGGATCGGCAATCGCTGGTATTCAATATCGAGTCAGAGATGTGGGCGCAGCCGATACCGCTGAATCTGTATCTGAAGACTGAAGTCGATCTTGAAACGGGTACATTCCGCATTTCCGACAGTTTCGGTTGACGGCCATGGACCCGCATCTCCTTCGCTACTACAACCGTGAACTGCAACATGTCCGGGAAATGGGCGGCGAGTTCGCGCGCGAATATCCCAAGATTGCCGGGCGGCTGGGGCTCGAAGGCTTCGAATGCGCCGACCCGTATGTGGAACGGCTGCTGGAAGGTTTTGCTTTTCTTGCGGCCAGAGTTCAACTCAAGCTCGATGCACAATATCCGGTGTTTACCCAGCACTTGCTGGAAATGGTGTACCCGCATTACCTGACGCCCATCCCGTCGATGGCCGTGGTGCAGTTGCAGCCCGACATGAAGGAAAGTGCGCTACTGGCCGGCTGCAAAGTTGCGCGGCATACGTCGCTGCGCAGTCAGACGGCCAATGATGACCGCACCGCCTGCGAATACCGCACGGCGCATGACGTGACTCTGTGGCCGGTGGAATTGACCGAGGCCAAGTATTTTGAGACGCCGGCGGCGCTTGCTGCGGCGGGCGTGGTGCCACCTGCCGGCAAGACCGTGCGCGCCGGTCTGCGTCTGAAGTTCCAGGTGGCAGCCGGTGCGCAGGTAAACATGCTGGCGCTGGACAGCTTGCCCGTATTTATCGCCGGTGCAGATGAGTTGCCCAAGCGCCTTTACGAGCAAATTCTGGGTAACGCGGTGGGTTATCTGGTGCAGTCCAAGGGCAGCAGTGGTCCGATCAGCCGCCACTTCGACGCCAGCCATATTCATCGCAAGGGTTTCGCCGATGACGAGGGCTTGATTCCCTACAGTGGTCGGTCATTCAGTGGCTATCGACTGCTGCAGGAATATTTTGCTTGCCCGGCGCGCTTTCTGTTCGCTGAATTCACCCAGCTCAAATCGGTGCTTTCGCGCGCGCAGGGCAACGCCTTCGAGATTGTGGTGCTGTTCGACCGCAGCGTCGCCAGCTTGCACAACGCGGTGGATGCGAGCAACTTCAAGCTGTTCTGCACGCCAGCCATCAATCTGTTTCCGCGCCGTGCTGATCGCATCCACTTGCAGCAAGGCAAGACCGAATATCACGTACTGGCCGATCGCACGCGGCCAATGGATTTCGAGATCCACAGCATCGGCCAGGTCGAGGGCTTCGGCGACAAGCAGGAGCCCGAACAACGTTTCCTGCCATTCTATGGTTGTGATGAGCGCACCTGGCACAGCCAGCACTCGGCGTACTACGCGATTCGACGCGAACCTCGGCTGCTCTCTTCGCGGCAACGGCGGCAAGGCGCTCGTTCAAGCTACGTCGGCAACGAGATGTTCATTTCGCTGGTTGATTCCAACGACGCACCCTACTCGACGCAGTTGCGACAGATCGGCATGCAGTTGATGTGCACCAACCGTGACCTGCCACTGCAGATGCCGGTAGGGAAGTCAAAAACGGATTTCACCCTGGATACGGGCGCGCCGGTCGATGCCATTCGGTGTGTTGCCGGCCCTACCAAGCCGCGCGCGTCGGTGGCCTCCGGTGAAACTGCGTGGCGTTTGTTGAGTCATCTTCAGCTGAATTACGTGTCGCTGCTGGAAAACAATGTTGGCGAAGGCGCCGCGGCATTGCGCGAAATGCTGACTCTGTACTGCGATGAATTCGACTCCAGTGCATTACGCCAGATCGAAGGCGTAAAGGGCGTCAGTTCGCAAGCGATCGTAAGGCGTGTGCCCGTGCCCGGACCGATCACGTTCGGACGGGGGCTTGAGATCACCTTGACCTGCGACGACGGCGCTTTCGAAGGTACCGGCGCTTTCCTGCTTGGTGCAGTGATGCAGCAATTCTTTGCGCGATACGTGTCAGTCAATTCCTTTACCGAAACCGTTCTGCGTACATTGGAACGCAACGAGGTTGCTCGATGGCCAGCCACGCTGGGAACGCGCCAGACGCTGTAGCGCTTGAAAATGCGCTACGCGACAAGCCGGAGGCCTTCGACTTTCTCGAAGCTGCCCGCCTGCTTGAGTGCGCGCATCCGGACCGTCCCCTGTTGGGACGTTCGGCCAAGGCTTCAGACGACTTCGTTCGCCTATGCCAGACTCCGACCTTGGCGTTTGCGCCGCGCGCCATCGACAGGTATCAGCCCGCTTCTGCTGGCAAACCCGCACGTCTGTACGGCCTGTTTTTCGGTTTGTTTGGTCCCAATGCGCCACTGCCGCTGCATCTGACCGAGTACGCGCTTGATCGCCAGATCAATGCGAAAGATCACACCCTTAGTGCGTTCGCGGACATCTTTCATCACCGCATGATGAGTTTGTTCTATCGCAGCTGGGCCGATGCACAGCCGACTGTCCAACTGGATCGCCCCCAGGAAGATCGCTTCAAGCACTACATGGGCGCGTTCGTAGGGCTGGCCACGCCGAATCTGGATTCCCGTGACGCACTGCCGGACCAGTTCAAGCGCTTCTTTGCCGGCCGCCTACTGCAGCAGACGCGCAATGCCGAGGGACTGAAGGGGTTGCTTGAACGGTTCTTTCGCATTCCGGTGGCGGTCGTTGAGTTTGTTGCCGAGTGGATGCGCCTGCCGCCCACGGCACATCTGCGGCTGGGTGCCTCCACTGAAGTGGCTGCGCTGGGACTCACGGCAGTTACGGGTGAGTACGTATGGGGCAGTCAGCAACGTTTTCGTCTTCGACTAGGTCCTCTGAGCAGGGAACAGTTCAACAACTTCCTGCCCGGCGGTACTGCGCTTGATGAACTGGTGGCAGCTGTCAAAACCTATGTGGGTGAGGAAAAGGCCTGGGATCTTCAGCTTGTCCTGAAGCATTCCGACGTGCCGGTTACCCAGCTGGGCCGCAACGTAAGGATGGGCCTGACCACCTGGATGGGTGGACGTCAAAGCCACGCCGACGCCGATGAGGTCATTCTCAAGCCTGTCGGTTAGGTAGCTGCAGTTCAATGATCGTCATGCGTTCGGCGCATGATCCTGTATCGATTCACTCGATACGTCTGTATTGACCACAACCGCAATAAGGATTGATCACCATGGCAGAAATCAGTCGGGGCGCCCTGTTCGGGAAGCTCAACAAACTCGCCTTTCGCGGCATCGAAAGCGCCACCGTTTTCTGCAAGTTGCGTGGCAATCCGTATGTCGAACTGGTGCACTGGATTCACCAGATCCTGCAGCTGCAGGACTCCGACCTGCATCGTATCGTCAAGCAGTTCAATCTGAATCCATCCAACCTGGCGCGCGACATCACCGATGCGCTGGATCGCCTGCCGCGCGGCTCGTCGTCCATCTCCGATCTGTCGAGCAACGTCGAGGAAGCGGTTGAACGTGCATGGGTGTTCGCCACCTTGATGTTTGGCGAGGCACAGGTCCGTACCGGCTACCTGATCGTCGGCTGCATGCGCACGCGCAACTTGCGCAACGCACTCGTCAACATTTCCGCCGAGTTTGACAAGATCAAGCCGGAGGCGCTCGTCGAGAAATTTGCCGAGGTAGTTGGCGGGTCACCTGAAGACGGCTTGATGGCCAATGATGGTTTCAGGATGGGTGGCGGCTCGGCACCCGGTGAAGCCAGTGGCGCGATGTCCCCGGCGCAGATGGGCAAGCAGGAAGCGCTGGCCCAGTTCACCATCGACCTTACCGAGCAGGCGCGTAGCGGCAAGATGGACCCGATCGTCGGCCGCGACGACGAAATTCGTCAGCTGGTCGACATCCTCATGCGTCGCCGCCAGAACAACCCGATGCTGGTGGGTGAAGCGGGTGTCGGCAAAACCGCGGTGATCGAAGGCTTTGCCATGCGCATCGCCATCGGCGACGTGCCGCCACCGTTGAAAGACGTGCAGTTGCGTGTGCTTGACGTGGGTCTGTTGCAGGCTGGTGCCAGCATGAAGGGCGAGTTCGAAAATCGCCTGAAGCAGGTCATCGAGGAAGTGCAGTCCTCGACCAAGCCAATCATCCTGTTCATCGACGAAGCCCATACCTTGGTCGGTGCCGGCGGCGCGGCGGGAACCGGCGATGCAGCGAACCTGCTGAAGCCCGCACTGGCGCGCGGCAACCTGCGCACCATCGGCGCCACCACCTGGGCGGAATACAAGAAGCATATCGAGAAAGACCCCGCGCTCACCCGTCGCTTCCAGACCGTACAGATCGACGAACCCAGCGAAGAGAAAGCGATTCTCATGATGCGCGGCGTGGCCAGCGTCATGGAAAAACACCACAAAGTGCAGATTCTCGACGAAGCGCTGGAGGCGGCGGTGAAGCTGTCGCATCGCTACATTCCTGCGCGCCAGCTGCCCGACAAATCAGTCAGCCTGCTGGATACCGCTTGCGCGCGCGTTGCGATCAGTCAGCATGCCGTGCCGGCGGAGGTCGATGACACACGCAAGCGCATCCAGGCGTTGGAAACCGAGCTGGGCATCATTACCCGTGAAAAGAATGTGGGTGTGGATGTCACCACACGCGAAGCCAATGCCAGTGAAAAGCTGGCAACGCAGAAGGCGCGACTGGAAACGCTCGAAGCCAACTGGGTGATTGAAAAAGATCTGGTCGACAAGATTCTGGAGATCCGTGCCAAGTTGCGTGGTTCCAGTGCGCCGGTCGAGGGTACCGGCAGCGCATTGGAAGAGTCGGCCAGCCAGGAAGCACAGGTGAAAGAAGCCGCTCCTGCAGGTGAGGCTGCACTGGCGGGCGATGACCGCGCTGCCGCGTTGAAGCAGTTGCATGAACTGCAGGGCCAATTGGCCGAGTTGCAAGGTGAGCATCCGCTGATTCTGGCGTCGGTCGATCAGCAGGCAGTGGGCTCGGTCGTATCGGACTGGACCGGCATCCCGGTCGGCCGCATGGTCAAGAGTGAAATCGAGACCGTGATGAACCTGGCCAAGCTGATGGGCGCACGCGTCATTGGTCAGGACCACGCGATGGAGATGATCGCCAAGCGTATCCAGACCTCGCGCGCCGGCTTGGTTGACCCGAACAAGCCGATCGGCGTCTTCATGCTGGCCGGCACCTCCGGCGTCGGCAAGACCGAAACCGCACTGGCCCTGGCCGAAGCGCTCTACGGCGGTGAACAGAACATCATCACCATCAACATGAGCGAGTTCCAGGAAGCGCACACCGTTTCCACGCTCAAGGGCGCGCCTCCCGGCTATGTGGGTTACGGCGAAGGTGGTGTGCTCACCGAAGCGGTACGTCGCAAGCCGTATTCCGTGGTGTTGCTGGATGAGGTCGAGAAGGCCCATCCGGACGTCCATGAAATCTTCTTCCAGGTCTTCGACAAGGGCGTGATGGAAGACGGCGAGGGGCGTTCCATCGACTTCAAGAACACCTTGATCCTGCTCACCACCAACGCCGGCACCGAGATGATCGCCAGTCTGTGCAAAGACCCGGAGCTGATGCCCGATCACGAAGGCATGGCCAAGGCATTGCGCGAACCGCTGCTGAAAATCTTCCCGCCAGCTCTGCTGGGTCGATTAGTGACGATTCCGTATTACCCGCTCAGCCCCGAGATGCTGGGCAAGATCGTCGCGCTGCAGATCAACCGCATCAAGAAGCGCGTCGAGGCTCGCTACAAGATACCGTTTGAATACAGCGAGGACGTGGTGAAGCTGGTAGTCGAACGTTGTACCGAGACCGAGTCGGGCGGACGCATGATCGACGCGATTCTGACCAACTCCATGTTGCCGGATATCTCGCGTGCGTTCCTGACCAAGATGATTGCTGGGGAGGAGGTGGCGAAGGTGCAGGTGGGGGTGACGGATGGGGAGTTTTCGTACGGGTTTGGGTGAGTCTTGATTGCAAAGGAGGGGAAGCTTGATTCGCGGTGCTTTGCTTATTCCTTGGACGTAGATAGACGTCACTTGCGGGTTTCTGACGCGGAGGATGAAAGTCAAAGAAACCGAAGTGGCGTTACGGAGTGGGTGTGCGTGTTATTCCGAATTGTAGCCGTCTTGGCGCAGCCCAGATGCCTTGGAAAAACGCCGCGGTGGAATGGTCTTGCGCACACTCATCAATAGCAACCGGTGTCTGCAGTTTTTATGACATAGAGGTCAATCATGGATATCAGTATCAAGAAGCCCACGACTGCGCTGCGCGAAGCCGAAGTCCGTGTGCGAAACCTTGTCGGCATGCACGTGCCGGCGGACCCACGACGCGGCTACACCGACCGCATGGAGGCATTGTCGGGATCGCTACTGGTGGGCTACAAGGAAGGTCATCGACCGAGCTCCCCAAATCGCGCGATGCTGGTCGCCGGGGCGAACCGGGCCCAGCAAATCATCCGTAAGGCAAACGACCAGTTCGCTGGCATCTGCTTCCTGCGCAAGAAAGAATCGCAGCTGATGCAGGACATTTTGGCGACGCATTTCAAACTTATTGCAGGCGACGATGGCGGCGGCACGCTGGACAGCAACGTCGTGAACCAGAGACTTCGTCTGAAGAAGATTTTACAGACTGACCGACGCACCGTGATCGAGAAAATCCGCAGAGCAATGCTGTCGATCAGTTTTCACCTGAATACCGGTATCTACCTGATTGATATCGATGCAGATCATCGGGATATCAAAAGTGGCAAGGGCGTCGATCCTGCCAATGCCGATCATGGGACGTTGGGTTATGTCTCGGCAGAAAAGACGAGCCTCGACCCGATGACTTGGCGCGCCGCAAGCTTTCGCTGGTCCAGCGGCATCACCTGTGGATTCCGGCATGGCGAGATCCATGTCCCGCTGGGTCGGGCCACCGAGTTCACCGACATCAGCCTGGCGCAACTGATCATTCACGAGGCCACTCACAAATACCTCAACACCGATGATGAGGCTTATGCGAATGACCCCGATTACCTGAACCTCGATCTGACTGAGTCGCTGAATAACGCTGACAGTTACGCTTGGGCCGCTGTGTCGCTTTACTGTAAGGCGGTTAAGGCAGCCACGCCGGCCTTGGCCGCGGCCGACGATTTCCAGTGCACCAAGTAGCATCTGATAAGAAATGTCAGGTTCATTTGACTACTTAATCTCAATCAACACGCTCCTTTTCTGTAAACAGGGTCTGTAAGCAGGGTCAGGTTCGCTCCCTGTTCTGTTTGGCGTGAAAGAGTGGGGGATTCATCGCTACTTGATATCGATTGCGAAATGGGGCGGTTATGAAACATGTTTCGATGTTCAGTGGCTTTGCGCACCGCGATGTGCGGAGCAATTCTTCGAATGGAGGGCCATCCTGATGTCCGCTAGACCGATCAGCCGCGAAGAACTCATGGCGTTTGCCGAACTCTCCAAGGCTCGCCGTCAGCTCGTCGTCAACATGTTTACCGGCACCAAGCTGGTCTTTGGTCGCTCTGGTCAACTTTCCACCGCGAAGTCGCTGCTCTCGACCGGCAAATCGATGAAGTCATCGGTAGGCAAACTGGCCAAAGGGGGCAGTGCGGCGACCAAGGTAGCAACACTCCCGGGGATGAAGGAGGCGTTCGAGAACTTCATGGTCGAGTGTGCGGACGTGGACAATATCCACGACGTGATTGCGGCGATCGGTGGGGAGGTTCTGCATGATCTGATCGCGGAAGTAACGCCCTATCTTGGCGTGGTGACCAGTTCGGTCAAGCTGGCGAAGGCAGGCAAAGCTGTCGCACAGGACGGTCACAATCTCTACAAGAGCACCTATTACAAGGAAGGTTTCCGCAAGGGTGACCCGTATGCCGGGGCAGAAGCCGTGCAGATGATCATCAAACGTGATCTTGCCCAGCACTCGGTGAAGTTGGCGCAACAGACCGTGGCAACAGGTGCGAAAATTGGCGGTCTGTTCGCCGACTTGGGCACTGTCACCACAGCCGCCATCGGTGTCGCCAATACGCTCGCCAGTCTTGGCTTGCAGCTGTTTTCGCTTGGTCTGGACATCAAGGACATGCGCGCGGGTAATCGGCGCTTGGCAGAGCCGAACGCGCTTGATCTTTCGGTGTTTGCCGAGTGCCCGGTGCTCGGCTGCTATCTGATTTCGTGCGCGGACACTTCGTCGGTCGCGGACATCTTGATCGCTGACATCGGTTTGCCGGGGTGGATGGATCGCGTCGAGGAAATGAAGAAGAAGCAGATCGAGCCGCTGATCAAGATCGCCAGCAAGAACATCGCCAGCTCGCGCCTGCAATTGGAAGGCTTGGCATCGAATAAGGGCACGCACGTGAAGAAGGGCTTCTTCGCCAGTGTCAAAAGCAAGGCGCTCAAGCAGCTGCATCTGGCGTGATGGATTCGGTCGCGTGAGCAGGGGGAGGGTGCTGGATGGTTGCTTGTGGACGGCATGCTCACTGATCAAGAACGCGTTGGAGAGTCATGCAGCTTGCCAAAGGAGTGACCTTGCGAATTTGGACGGGTTGAAGAGTTGCTCCCCCCAGGGCGCACCAGCACTAGTTTGCGGCAGAACTTCATGGGATCGATCGCGTTCAGTGTGGAGCGGCCGGAGATGAGCGCTACGGATGAGTGTGATTTCAAACTCCTTCCGAAGCTCCCGCCATGTGATGCGGACCGGCCACGTTGTTGCTGTCTGGTACGCGAGTTTCTGCGAAACAACCAATCAGCGCGCCGTCTCGACCTCGCGCGTGAGAACCAGGGGAAGGCAGGTTTGTGACAGTCTCATATCGCAACTATCAAAACAGAACCATCAACGAGCTGGTGTTTGCCGGAACTCATGATGCCGGCATCAACACAGGGTCAGGAAACGAGAAGACCCAGACTCTGGATATTGGCGGGCAAGCGGCAGCCGGCGCTCGAATATTTGACCTTCGAATCGCCGTTCGCTCGTCGGGCTTGAAGGGCTCCGGTGTACTGAAGGCCTACCATGGCCCGGGCATGCACAAGGTCGTCGGCGGCAATCAGTTGATGGCCGGAACCTGGGGTGAGGGTCTGCAGGGCATGTTGCAGGATGCCAGGAGGTTTGTTTCGACCAAGTCCAGCGAGTTTCTGTTCCTGAAGTTTGATCATTGCAAGAACTGGAACAAGATTGCGGACATGTGCATTGATGTTCTTGGCAATTCGATCTATACCGGCGGTGGGAACCTCAATCTCAAGACAGCGGGTGATCTGGCGGGCAGTGTGGTGGTGCTTTTCTCGGGTGCTGGATTGCTGGAAGTCGGCGGCGCGCAGCCGGGCCGGGGCATCGTCGGCATCAAGAGCCTGTACGAGAAGGACGGCGTGCAGAAAACCTATGATCCCCACTTTGTCGGCATGCAGTATCACGGCAAAGGCGGCACCAGCGCGATGAATGGCAAGTCGGACAAGAAGAAGCTCCAGGAAAACGTCGGCAAGCAAACCACCATCATCAATGCTGGTCGCGCGATCAACGGTGGTGATCCACGGGTGATGGGGATGATGTATTGGACGTCCACCGGCTTTCTTAGAAACATCAAATCCCGTGACAGTTCGAACTGGGCCGGTGGTGGGTTTGGTGACGGGATGAAGAAGTTGTGGCTTGAGGGCATGGCGGAATATGTCGATGACAACCTGCCGGCTTACATGATGCGCAATAGCTATGGTTCAGGCGGCATGATGAAGCGGTTCATGCCCAACTTCGTGATGATCGACTTCGCCGACGCACAACGTTGCCAGACGATTTTTGATCTCAATGAATTGACCGGAACTGGGGTGGTTCAGGCGGCTATTGATTTCGGCATGGTGAGCGCAGAACGCTACGTGGGCAGTTCGGCCAGGATTCGACCATGAGCGATGGCGTATCATTCATCCGCGACACGGTTCGTGGCTGGGGGTGGCCATGGTTGTGCAGCGCCATAACGGTTATCCCTTGTTGTGAGCCAGGTTCCCAGCGGGTTGCGCTGGAGCCTTGACCTTCGGGTTGGCAGCGGTGAGGGGAGAATGTGCCGGAGGTCAAGCACGCTCGCGTTTTTCACGATCTGGATTGAGTGAGGGAATCTATATGCCACCTGCAGCCCGCCTTACGGACATGCACGTATGCCCGATGGTGACCGGCATTATTCCGCATGTCGGCGGACCGATTCTGGCGCCAGGCAAACCGACTGTGTTGATAGGCAGTCTGCCGGCAGCTCGATTGGGTGATATGGCGGTATGTGTTGGACCGCCCGACAGCATAATCATGGGGGCTCCCACCGTACTGATCGGCGGGCAGCCCGCGGCTCGAATGGGCGACAGCACGGCGCACGGCGGCACGATCGTGCTGGGATGCATGACGGTGTTGATCGGGTGATTGGATGGCCATGAACCGGAATTCGGCCAAGGCCACAGTTCGCAAGCCGGCCAAGCAGCTGGATGTGATGGATTGGCGCGTCTTGCTGCAGCAGGCAATGCAGGCACACCAGAAAGATGATCTGGATGGTGCCGAACGCGGGTACCGCGAAGTGCTGGAATTGCGGGTGGCACAGCCTGATGCGCTGCATTATCTCGGTGTGCTCTGCCATCAACGCGGACGCAGCGACGAAGGGGCCGAATTGATCCGCACGTCTTTGCGGATCACGCCGAAGCACCCTGATGCCCACAACAATCTGGGCAATGTGCTGAAAGAAAGCGGGCACCTTGCCGAGGCTGAGGGTTGCTATCGGCGGGCACTGGATTGTGGTCCCGATCATTACAACGCGATGAACAATCTGGCGGTGGTGCTGGAGGCACAGGAGCGCCCCGAAGAAGCATTCCAGGCTTATTCCAAACTTTTGGAAATGGCACCAGAGTTTGCTCGTGGTTATTACCTGATGGGCACGTTTTTGCGGAATTTCGCCCAGAGCATGGAGCACCTTGAACAGTCGGTGGAGTGTTTCCGTCGTGCCATCGCATTGGACAAGGATGACTTGCGAGCGTTGCAGGCTCTGGGTGTGGGTTTGTATGCGCTCAACCAGCCCAGTGAAGCGGCGCAGGTCTATCGTGAATGGCTGGCGCGTGAGCCAGACAATCCGGTCCCGCAGCACATGTTGGCTGCCTGTGGCGGGGCCGAGGCGCCCTCCCGGGCCGGGGACGACTATGTACGCGACACTTTTGATGGTTTCGCCGACAGCTTCGACGAGCAACTGTTGCAGAACCTGGGTTATCGCGCCCCCGAAGTGCTGGTGTCCGCGCTGGGCGAGTTCCTGGGCGATCCGCGTGGCGCGCTGGATGTGCTGGATGCCGGTTGCGGAACCGGGCTTTGTGCGGGGCCGATGCGGCCATGGACAAGGCGATTGGCTGGCGTCGACCTGTCCGGTCGGATGGTCGAAAAGGCGCGGCTGCGCGGCGGCTACGAGGAACTCGAGGTTGCCGAGATCACGCATTGGCTGGAACAGCATCCACAAGCCTACGACGTGGTACTTTCCGCAGATACGCTGGTTTATTTTGGCGAGTTGCAGCCGGTGCTACAGGCATCTCACGACGCCCTGCGACCCGGTGGCTGGGTGGGCTTCACGCTCGAGGCATCGCTTTCGGATGACCAGGGTTTCGAGTTGACCCCCAGTGGTCGCTACCGTCATGCGCGTGGTTATGTGGAGACGACACTTGAGCACGCCGGGTTTGGTGATGTGGTAGTTCGTTCGGACAGGTTGCGCAAAGAGAGTGGGCGGCCGGTCGAGGGCTGGGTTGTGTTGGGGCGGCGCAAGGACGATTGAGGTGATGCCGGGTTGCAGCAAGCGGAGGGCCTTCACAGAGGTCCGTCTGCGCGAGCCGGTTATGGCAGCACAGGATTAGTGCCCTGCTGCATTCCATTCAAAGGGGCGGTGCCGCGCAGGTATGGCAACGTCTCTCTTCGGAGAAGTAGACGATGGCTCACCAAATTACCATTTCCAGCGCGCACGACAGCGAATTGCTGTTTGTGCGGATGTCAGCGGCTGAGCATCTGGGCAAACTTTTCTCGTATCAAGTGCAATTGCTGAGCAAAGATGTGGATGTTGATCTGCGCAAACTGCTCGGCAAGCCCATGACGGTGAAAATGGAACTTGTCACCGGTTACAAGCGCTACTTCAACGGGATTGTGTCAGAGGCTTCGCAGACGGGATTCCAGTCCATCGAAAACGTGCGCCATGCGGTGTACACCGTGAGCCTGGTACCCAAGCCCTGGTTGCTCTCGCACAAGGTGGATTGCCGAATTTACAAAGACATGAGCGTGCCTGACATCATCAAGGCGGTGCTCGGTGACTTTGGCTATGCCGACGTCAAGACAAGTCTGACCGCCACCTATGCCAAGCGCGAATACTGTGTGCAGTATCGTGAGGATTGTTTCAACTTCATCAGCCGGTTGATGGAGCAGGAAGGCATTTATTACTACTTCACGCATACGGCAAGTGCACACACGATGGTGCTGGCCGATGCGCTTGGCGCGCACTCCGCCGTCAGCCCGTTTGAAACCCTTCCGTATTGCCCGCCAACGCAACGTGGCAAACGCCACGAGGCGACGGTGTCCGAGTGGAGCCAGCAGCGTTCCGTGCACTCGCTGAAGTTCCAGTTGACCGACTACGACCCGCTCAAGCCCAAGGCCTCGTTGCTGGCTACCGAGTCGGCCAACGGTGGTGGCGAGTATCACGAATTGACCGGCTTGGATGTGTTTGATTATCCAGGTCTGCATGTGCTGGCCGCTGACGGCCAGCACTATGCGCGGGTGAGGGTTGAGGCGGCGAACGTGCCTCACATGCAATACGCCGGCAGCAGCGATGCAGAAGGCCTGGCTACCGGCGCGCTGTTCAAGTTGAAAGATTTCCCAAGCGAGGCGTTGAACCAGGAGTATCTGGTTGTCGGCAGCCTGATTCATCTGGAGGAGTCCGACTATGCCTCCGGTGACGGCAGTGCCGCTCCGTTTCGTTGCTCTTTCCAGGCCATCGAAAGCCGCCAGCCGTATCGCAGCATGCCTTCTGCGATCAAGCCCAATGTGGTGGGCTTGCAGACTGCCGTGGTTACCGGAAGTGACACGGACGAAGACATCGCGGTAGACAAGCACGGCCGCGTGCAGGTGACCTTTCACTGGAACAAGACCGACAAGAAGAACGCACTGAGTTCATGCTTTGTGCGGGTCGCATCACCTTGGGCGGGCAAGGGTTGGGGCGCGGTCAGCATTCCGCGCATTGGCCAGGAAGTCGTGGTGAGCTTTCTCGAGGGCGATCCGGACCGGCCGTTGATCATTGGATCGGTCTACAACGCAGACAACACGCCCCCTTACGCGCTGCCTGACAACAAGACCCAGAGTGGTATCAAATCGCGCAGCCTTCTTGGTGCGGCGGACGATGCCAACGAACTGCGTTTCGAAGACAAGAAAGGCAGCGAACAGTTCTTCATACACGCACAGAAGGACATGCTCGAAGAAGTCGAAAACGACCACACCGTGACGATCGATCACGACGAGAAAGTGACGATCAAGAACGACCAGACGGTGGAGATCAAGAACAACCAGACCGAGACGATCGACAATGATCGGAAAATCACCGTAAAGAACGATGACACACTCGATGTCACCGGCAACGCCACCAGCAAGATCGGCAAGAGCTTCAAGCTCAGCGCCGGCACCGAAATCGAGTTGGTCACTGGCGCATCAAGTATCGTCATGAAGAATGATGGGACGATCGAAATCAAGGGCGTCAACATCAAGATCACCGGCAGTGCAGGCGTGAAGGTCGAGGGTCAGGTCGAAGTCGGGATCAAGGCGGGCGCCACGATGGATATCGGTGCAGGTGCGTCATTGAAGATCCACTCGGATGGCATGGCCGAACTGGCGGGCGCCGCGATGACCACCGTCAAGGCACCCATGTTGATGCTCAAGGGCAGTGGCATGGTGCAGATGTCCGGCGCCCTGATCATGATTGGTTGACCGGGAGGAGACGCAAATGTCAGGACTCATGCAGGCGTCGATGCAGATGGAGTTGTCCGAACAGGCCAACGCATTGCTCACCCCCGAAATGACTGCGCAATCCGCCGTACAGGCGCTGGTGGCGGCAGGGCAGGTACAGGATGCATTGAAACTGTTGGCGAGGATGCTGCCCAAGCGCTATGCCGTGGCTTGGTTGTGCCAATGTGCGCGTGACCAGGTGCTTGATCCTGAGGACAAGGCCGGCGCCTCACTTGCGGAGCGATGGGTGCGTGAGCCGAACGAAAGCAATCGGCGTGCTGCGTTTGAGTTCGCCAATGCGGGTGGCTACAAGTCAGCCGGTGCATGGGTGGCTGCCGCCGCGGGCTGGTCTGGCGGGAGCCTCGCGCCTGCTACGCAGGAGACCCCGGTGCCGCCACCGGATCATCTGACCGCTTGTGCTGTGGTGGCGGGGATCAACATGCTGGCGGCTCTGGTGATCGACAAGTTCGAGAGTCGTCGCGCGGCCTTCATCGAGCCGGCAATGACTCTTCTGAATGGAGCGGGTGGCACGACCTGAGTTTTCTCTGAGTCTTGGCCTGGCGCCTTGCCGGCAGCAGTGTCGGTTGAGGGGACTGGTTGGCGTGATTTGGATGTGTCCTGACCTTGCTCGTCCTTGCGTTGGGCGATACGATGACGGGCGGCAAATTCGTTGTAGTTTGCCGGTCATCTGGCAGCTCCAACTGCCTACGCCTCATGGCCGTGGCTCGCCGGCGACTTTTTCGCCAGCCG
The DNA here is from genome assembly GCF_029224025.1 of Rhodanobacter sp. AS-Z3. NCBI lineage: Bacteria > Pseudomonadati > Pseudomonadota > Gammaproteobacteria > Lysobacterales > Rhodanobacteraceae > Rhodanobacter > Rhodanobacter sp. AS-Z3. The sequence continues at coordinate 3,307,461 of NZ_CP119392.1, read as the reverse complement.
AATAGCCAAGGGAGTCGGGCAGGGATGGTACGAAGTTGAGCAGGATGCTCGGTTGTGGATGTGGAAGTCTCTGCGGTCAGTCTGATCGTGAATTCAGCTCACGGCGTTGCGGTCTTCGAATGCCGATCTTTCGCAAAGCTTGAAACCTGATTCTTTGCATGGCTCGAGATGCTTCGTTCGTCATGGTCATGCTGGTCTGACAGTTGTTGGGGAAATACGCGTGTCGATGTCGCAGAGCCTGATCCTTGCAGTTACTGGCCGTCAGGCTGCCCAGTTCGGCAGTCGCAGCAGCAGGGTGTTTGAAGGAGCTGGCGGCAGCATCGGTCGTTCCGAGGATTGCGACTGGGTGCTAAGTGCATCGGGCGTGTCACGTGTCCACGCGATGATTCGCTACCTCAATGGCATGTACTTCATCGAGGATCGCAGCACCAACGGCATGCTTCTCAACGATGCACCGTTGGTCAAGGGCAGCCCTTCCGCGTTGAAAGAGGGCGATCGGCTGCTGATCGACACCTTCGAGGTGGAGGTGAGTCTGCAAGACGCGGCCAGTGCGACCGGGTTGCCTGATTTGCCGGGCTCAGCACCGGCACAAGCGCAAGCGATTCCCGCGACAGCTTTCGACCCGCTGGATTTCGGTTTGCTCGACCTGGCGCCGCGTGCGCCCGCGTATCCACCGGCGAGTGGCGGCATTCCCCTCGACGCCGACCTGATTCCCGGCGGCCTGGCGCCGAGTCTGAGTGGCGAACTTGATCCACTCAGTTTTCTCGGGCCGACAGACAATACGGCCGGGCTGCTCTCGGGTGCCACGACGGGCAATGCCAGCTCGGGCTGGAACCACACCTCCAGTACGGAAGATTTTTTCCATCCACCGATGACGACCGAGCAGCGGCAGTCAAGCGCCAATGCGCTGCCCGAAAACTGGGATCTGACCATGGGTGACTTCTCGTCGCCCGCCGCTTCGTCCCCGGCGCCGGTGATGGCACCACCGGTGGCCGCGCCGCCGGCTTACGCGCCGCCGGTGGCGGCCTATGCGCCAGCTGCGGCAGCTGCGGGGTTGCCGGCCGATGTCGATCAGATGTTCAGGGTCGTTGTCGATGGCGTCATGGACGTTTTGCGTGCCCGGGCCGAGATCAAGAACACCTTTCGTCTGCCGGTCACGATTATCCAGCGGTCCGAGAACAATCCGCTGAAATTTGCACCCAATCCGGAAGAGGCGCTGGCCAAGATCATGGCCCCGCCGAATAATGCCTTCATGTCCGGCACGCTGGCTTTCGAAGACGCGTTTGATGATATCCGCTGCCACCAGATGGCCATGCTGGCGGGCGTACGTGCCGCGTTCGAGTCCTTGCTGGTGCACTTCAATCCGGATCGTTTCGAGCAGGAAACTGACGGCGCAAAGCGCTCAGCGTTTGCCGGCAAGGGCAAATACTGGGACAAGTATCGCGACAATTTCGACGGTTTGTCGCGTGATCCGGACGAGTGCTTCAGACGCCTGTTCGGTGACGAGTTTGCACGAGCCTATGAAGAGCAGTTGTCACGCCTGAAATCGGCGCGGAGAATGCAAAAGTCGCATCACTAGCCGTGTCGGGGGGCATGGCAGATAGCAAGTCGGAAAGACGGTCCAGCAACGTGTCGGCAGTTCAAGGCCGGCATCGGAAGGCCCGGCAACGCAGTCGGGGATACTCACAGGGGCAGGTGCGACGCATGACGGATATCAACAAGGTCGTCTGGAGCGAGGGTCTTTTCCTCCGGCCCCAGCATCTGCAGCAGCAGGAACGCTATCTCGAGCGCTTTGTCGAACTGCGCGCCGGCAATCTGCGGCCTTACACCTGGGGTTTCTCCGAACTGGAGCTGGAAACCGACCTGCTGGCCATCGGCAAACTCGGGATCAAGCGTGCCCGCGGTGTATTCCCTGACGGAACGCCGTTCTGCATGCCTTCGGACGACCCGCTTCCGCTCGCGCTGGAGGTGGATGCAAACTGGCGCGATCAGACGGTTTTTCTCACCCTGCCGTTGCGTTCGCCAGCACAGCCGGACACTGGTCGACCCGACGCGTCTGCTGAAACCTTGTTTCGCTTCCGCGTGCGGGAAACCGAAGTTCGCGACGCGTCGGGCAGCGTTGACGGCATGACTGCGCTGGAAGTAGGCGGCCTCAATAGCCGGCTGCTACCGCAGTCGCAGCCGCTGGAAGGTCTGGCGCAGATTCCGGTAGCGCGCATCGTGGAGTGCCGTTCCGATCGCCGGGTGATTCTCGAAGACGCGTTCATGCCGACGGTGTTGAGCTGCCATGCCGCGGCCAAGTTGACCACCTTTCTCACTGAGTTGCTGGGCTTGCTGCACCAGCGTGGCGAAGCGTTGGCCAGCCGTGTTGCGGTAACCGATCGTGGTGGTGCCGCGGAAATTGCCGACTTTCTGCTGTTGCAGGTAGTCAATCGCTACCAGCCGCTGGTGGCCCACCTGGCTGCGGCACCCATTCTGCATCCGGAGGATCTCTACCGGGTGCTGGCCGAGATGGCGGGCGAATTCTGTACCTTCACTGCGCCAGGCAAGCGCCCACCGGCATTTTCGCCGTATCGGCATGAGGCGCTGTATGCGAGTTTCGAGCCATTGATTGTTGCCTTGCGCAGCAGCCTGAGCGCGGTGATGGAACAGACGGCCATTCCGATTCCGCTGCAACAGCGGAAGTTCGGTGTGTGGGTGGCCGTGGTTCCCGATCTCAGCTTGATCGACAGCTCGGCCTTCGTGCTCGCGGCCAAGGCCGATATGAAGTCCGAAGACCTGCGTCGCCAGTTGCCGGCACAGTCCAAGATTGGTCCGGTCGAGAAAATTCGCGACCTGGTGAATCTGCAGCTGCCCGGTATCCCGGTGGCGCCCATGCCGGTGGCTCCGCGGCAGATTCCCTATAACTCCGGCTACCTGTATTTCGAATTCGACAAGAATTCGGCCATGTGGCGCGATCTGAAGACGTCAGGCGGGATAGCTTTCCACTTTGGTGGCGAGTTCGCCGGCCTCGACTTGCAACTGTGGGCGATCAGAGGTTGAGCGCATGAACAGCAACGGTCCCTTTGACGACGACGCGATGCGTGATGCGACCGTTGTTCGCCCGCGCGGAGCGGCGCCTGCTCCGGCAGCACCTCCGCCGGCTGCGCAACCAACGACGCCGGTGGTGGCTGCCCGCAGCTCTGCGGCGCGTGCCGAAGCGGTGCCGCCGGCGGCCATCAGTGACTTTCTCGGTGGTGGCCTGAATGCGCTGGTCCAGGCAGCCAGTCCGCTGTTGTTGCTGGCGGTGCAACTGCGCAACAGCGTGTCACAGCCCGATGCCGCGCACCTGCGTGAGCAGGTGATTGCCCAGGTGCGTCAGTTCGAGAGCAACGCGCAGGCCGCCGGTATCGCAGCCCAGACGATCACCGCCGCGCGTTACGTGCTGTGTGCAACGCTGGACGAGTCGGTGATGAATACGCCCTGGGGACAGCAAAGTGGTTGGGCGGCAAAGACGCTGCTGGTGGTCTTCCACGGTGAGTCTTACGGTGGTGAAAAATTCTTCATCATCCTCGATCGGTTGTGTGCCGACTTTTCCAAACACATCGACCTGATCGAGTTGATGTACATCTGTCTGGCGCTGGGCTTTGGCGGACGCTACCAGATCGAGGCCGATGGTCGCGCCAAGTTGGCCGACATCCAGGAAGAGTTGTATCGACGCCTCAAGAGTCAGCGACCACCGGCTGTCGAAGAGCTGGCGCCGCACTGGAGGGGCATCGAGGATAGGCGCAATCCACTGGTTCGGCACGTGCCGTTGTGGGTCATCGTGGCCGCCGCGGCTTGTCTTCTGCTGGGTGCTTTTCTGTACTTTTTCACGCGCTTGAACGAGTTGTCGTCACCGGTCAGCGCGCAGGTCGTGCAGATCGGCCTGAAAACGGCGGTGCCGCCGGATGATGCCCTGCGTCGGCAGGCGCAACCGCCGGTTGCGCGCAAGAGCCTGAAGCAATTGCTGGCACCGGAGGAACAGGCGGGCGCTTTGACGGTGGATGAAAAACCGGATGGATCGGCGCTGGTTCGGCTCAATGCGACGGCGATGTTCGCCTCGGGTGGAACCGAGGTGACTGACAAGCAGATCCCGATGTTGCATGCGATCACGGCGGCACTGAATCAGGTGCCGGGTCGGGTTGTGGTGGTCGGCCACACCGATGATCAGCCGGTGCATTCCTTGCGCTTCAAGGACAATTACGCGTTGTCTGCCGAGCGTGCGAAGTCGGTTTTGCAGATCCTCAGTCAGGGCATCGACAACGCCGGTCGGCTGGAGTCCAGCGGTGCAGGGTCGTCACAACCGATTGCCTTGCCGCCGGATCTGCCGGCCAACCGCGCGCGCAATCGTCGCGTTGAAATTCTTTATAGTCCGGAGGACTGAACACCGTGGGCAAGCTTCTTGCGTTGTTCAAATCCCGTCTGTTCATGACCCTCGTCGGCTTGCTGCTGCTGTCGTTGCTGATCTGGTTTGGCGGTCCCTATCTCGGCTTTGGTGAGTCACAGCCGTTGTCCAGTCCCGTGGTACGCCTGCTGGTGATCATCGTGATCGTGGTGATCTGGGCGGTCTGGCTGCAAGTGCAGCAGATGCGTGTGCGCGGCAAGGCCAAGCAGATGGCCAGTGACCTGAGTGATCAGGGCTCATCCCAGTCCGGTGGCGAGCGCGACGACCGCTCCGCCAACGAGCGTGCGCAGTTGCAGGGCCGCTTCCAGGAAGCGGTGGAAACCCTGCGCAAGAATCGCAGTGGTGGCACCAACCTCTATGCGCTGCCCTGGTATGTGGTAATCGGGCCACCCGGTTCGGGCAAGAGCACCTTGCTGCAGAATTCCGGCCTTAATTTCCCGTTGTCGAACAAGTTCGGCAAGGAAGCCATCCGCGGCGTCGGTGGCACGCGCAATTGCGACTGGTGGTTTACTGACGAAGCGGTGTTCCTGGATACCGCTGGTCGTTACACCACCCAGGACTCCGATCGCAGCGCCGACGCGTCGGCGTGGACGGAATTCCTCGAACTGCTGCGCAAATATCGCAAGCGGCGTCCGATCAATGGCGTGATCGTCGCCATGAGCCTGTCCGATCTGCTGACGCTGGATGAGGCGGGACGCCAGCAACATATCCAGGCTGTGCGCCAGCGACTGGACGAATTAGCCAAGCATCTGCGCATCGGTGTTCCGGCCTATCTGGTATTCACCAAGTGCGATCTGGTTGCCGGTTTCACCGAGTTCTTCGACGACCTCAATCCGGAGTTGCGCAGTCAGGTCTGGGGCATGTCGTTCCCGGTCGACAAGACCATGGACGGCAGCGCCGCCAAGCAGTTTCTCGAAGAGTTCAACCTGCTGCTGGATCGTCTCAATACCCGCATTCTCGATCGCCTGCATGGCGAGCGTGACCGCACACGGCGCGCGGCCATTCTGTCCTTCCCGCAACAGCTCAGTGCCTTGCGAGGGATCACCCGGCAATTTGTTGAAGGCGTGTTTACCGGCCATCAATACGATGCGCCACTGTTGTTGCGCGGAGCCTACTTCACCTCCGGCACGCAGGAAGGTACGCCGATTGACCGCATGATGGGCGCGGTCGCGCGAACCTTTGGCCTCGATGCGTCTCGCCTGCATGTACCGGGTGCGCAGAGTCGCACGTTCTTCGTCGAACGCCTGCTGCGCGACGTGTTGTTCAAGGAATCCGGTTTTGCCGGCACCAACCCCAAGCTGGAACGCCAGAAGACCTTGCTGCAGGCGGCCATCTACATTGGTGTTCTGCTGGTGTGCGCCTTGTTGGTGTTCGGACTGGCCAGCAGCTATCGCCGCAACGCGAACTACCTCAGTCAGGTGCAGTCGGTACTGCAAAAGTATCCGGCACAAAACGACGTGTCGTTGGCGCCGAACCAGCAGGCGTATTTTGCGATGGTGCTGCAGCGGCTGGAGTCCTTGTCCAGCGCCGTGGACGTTGCGGAGCAGCACAAAGGCGACGTGCCCCTGTCCATGCGTTTCGGCTTGTATCAGGGCAATGCGGTCGGCGACGAAGTGCGTGACGCTTACTATCGCGAGCTGAATGCCTTGTTGCTGCCCGGCGTGGCTTCCCAGTTCCGGGCTGGCTTGTCGGCGAATGCCGCCGATCCGCAAATGCTTTATTACTACCTCAAGGGTTACCTGATGCTGGGCGAGCCCGAGCATCTGGATCACGACCAGATCGTGGCCTTGGCCAATATCGAATGGCGTCGACTGTTTCCTTCCGATCCGGTGCTGCAGAAGGCACTGACCAAGCATTTTGACGCCTTGGTCGGTCATGAAGGCCGGCTGCGCGCGCTGAGTCTGGATGCGAGTCTGGTCGAGCAGGCACGGAACACTTTGCGCACCGCGGACCTGGCAACGCTGATCTACGGCAACATCAAGCTGACCGCGGACAGTGGCGCGTTTCCGCCGCTGCGGCTGGACAAGGAATTGGGTCTGCTGGGCAACGTCTACCGACGCAAGAGTGGTGCGCCGCTATCGGAGCCGCTGCCGGCCCTGTTCACGCAGCCGGTCTTCAAGGAAGAAGTCGACAAGGGCATTGATCAGGCCGTTGCCCAGTTCGCTGCCGACGATTGGGTGTTCGGTGCAACCAAGATCGACTCCTTGCAGAAGGCCCGTCTTGCCCAGCAGGTACTCGCACTTTACGAGCAGGATTACATCAAAGCCTGGGACGGCATCCTGACCGACCTGGAATTGCAACCAATCAACAATATCCAGGATGCCAGCACCATTGCAGCCAAGTTGGCCGGCACCAATTCGCCGATGAAGCTGTTGCTGAAAGTGGTGAGTGACAACACGCATGACCTGATGCGTGCGCCACCGACCGATGCCAAGGACAAGGCCGAGGACGTGGTCAAGAACCTGGCTCAGAAGAAGGCGACTCAGTCAGCGCTGGCGCGCGCGTTGGCACAAGCGGGTGCCGGGGCGGGAGCCCCGGCGGCCGATGCAGCCGCCAGCAAGCCGGGACAGGTCATCAGTGATCACTTCGATCAGCTCAACAAGTTGAGCGAAGGTGCGCCGGGTGCGGCACCGATCGACCAGACCCTCAAGGTACTCGACGATCTCAGCAAGACCTTGCTGACCATGGGTGACTTCAGTTCGGCGGCGGGCCAGCCCAATCCGCAGATGCTGATGGCGCAGCAGGCTGCCGGTCAGCTGCCTGCACCGGCCTCTGGCTGGTTTGCCGCGCTGACCGGGAAGAGTCAGGCGTTGGTAGCCAGCGGTACCAAGGGCGCGCTCGATGACCAGTACCAGCAGATGGTGGCCAAGGATTGCGCTGACTACACGCGTGGTCGCTATCCGTTTTCACCCTCAAGCAACAACGACATTCCGCTGCAGAACTTCGGCGAAATGTTTGGTTACGGTGGTCGCTTCGACGGCTTCTACAACCAGACCGTGGGCAAGCTGATTGATGCCAGCGGGCGCAACTGGCAGTGGAAGACCGGCCCCGGTGCGGTCAGTGGTTCGGCCGGCATGCTGGCGCAGATGCAGGGTGCCGATCGAATCAAGCAGATGTTTTTCCGCAGCGGCAACATGCCGGAGGTGGACTTCACCCTTCTCGCCCCTGTGCTGGACCCCGGCATTGGCAAGCTGGTGATCGAGGTTGATGGCCAGAAATACGAATACCAGTCCGGTGGTGCAACAACGGCCAGCATGAAATGGCCGGGCCCCGCGCCGGGCCATGTATCCATCTCGGCCTATGACACGGCAGGCAACTTGCTGACCACGTTTGATTATCACGGCGACTGGGCGTTCTTCCGCGCGCTGCAGGCAGCGAATCTGCAGAAGCAATCGGACCTGCGTTTCGTGGCCAGCTTCAACTTCGGTGGACATGTGGCCAAGGTGACCATTCAGGCCAACAACCTGAAGAATCCCTTCCTCAGCAATGCGCTATCCAGCTTCCGGTGTGGAGGCTAGGCGATGCCGAATCCCGTCGCGGGCTTTTTCGGAAAGCTGCCTTGCGCAGGGGATTTCGTGCAGCGTCGGTTGCCGTCGAGTTTTGTGGACGTGTGGGACGGGCACTTCGAGACGGCGGTGGCGGAGAGTCGCAACGAACTGGGAACAGGTTGGCGCGACGCTTACCACGCCAGTCCGGTCTGGCGGTTCCTGCTTGGCGCAGGCGTCTGCGGTGACTCGGCATGGCTTGGCATCATGGGGCCTGGTGTTGACCGAGTCGGACGCTGTTTTCCGATGGTTATTGCCGCACCGTTGGCAAGTGACCCGGCTGCCACGTCGCGGGCTTTGACGGAGGCGGTCGGCTGGCTGAAGGCCGCCGAAAACGTCCATGCCGAGGCGCAGGCGGACGCCCGTATCACGGTCGAGGCGTTTGATGGTCAGGTGGCTGACCTGGGCGATCCGCTGGCCAGACGGTTTTCGGCCGCATCGACCGCGCTGCCTGAAGTCGACTGGCGGGCGGCGACGCACTGGCGCCTTCCTCTGCCGGCAGTTCCATCGGCGGAAGCCTTTCTGGCCGAGTTGTGGGGTCGTCTGGCCAGCACGTCTGGCACCTGGTGTCTGTGGTGGACTGCGGGAAGCGAGCGGGTTCCCGCATGTGCATTGGCCACGAACGGGCTGCCTGCTCCGGCCGCCTACGCCGCATTTCTCGATGCCGGCAGCGGCGTCAAACCGTGGCGCTCATCAGTGCCGCTTGAACAAGCGGGCTCTCCTCAGCGATCGCTGTCGGAGCATGCCAGCAATCTGCTGGACGATCTTGTGGCCGCGGTACCAACAGCGCCCGTCTGGCCTGCTCCGTCGCCATCTCCGGCGCCAGCCTGGTTGCCTGACGATCCTGGCCTGCTATCGGATTTGCTGGGGGCTCCCGCAGTTGTGGCGCCACCCCTCACCACTGTTCCGGCTGCGGTCACGACAACCGTGGCTGTTGGCGTGACCATGGGAGTGATGCCGAAGGCTGCGGTGGAGTCACGCCCCGAGTGCGGACTGACCGTGCTGGCTGCTGAAGTCGGGTTGCCGAGCGCCCGTCAGCGCGCCGTCGACGCGGTTTCCGCCATCGTCCGGGCGCTGCCTTGCGACGACCTGGACGGCGGTATGCAGTCATTGTGCAGCCAGCTGTTGATGCTGAATCCGCCGTTGCGTCAGGCCAGTGAAGACTTGATCGATCCGGTGCTGGAAGACTGCGCGGTGATTGCCGCGCATGTGGAAGGCGGCAAGGCCAGTTTGTTGCGCATTGGCAGCGCCAGCGCGTGGCACTACCGGCAGGGGCGAGTGCAGCCGTTGTTCGCGCAGGGCAGTGCGCCGGCCCGCTTGCCTGGTGGCGCCGTCAGCGACGAGTTTGACGACTTGTTATTCAGCAGTGCTGCACCGGTGGCACCCGGGTTGGGCGCCGCCGAGCAACCGACGTGTGGAGAGGTTCAATGCGAGGCGGCTGCTGGCGACCGTTTGCTGCTGCTGGCAAATTCATCCTTGTTGCAGCTGCCAGCAGGTGTTCTGGCCAGCAGTCTGGCGCTCTCCTCGATTGACGAAGCACGACAGCGGCTGGCCCAAGCGGCGGGCCTTGGCACGGATGCGGCCCGCTGGCCGCTGACGATCATCGAGATGGGCGCATGATGACTCGCTATGTTTCAGCAGGACGCACGGTGACCGGCAAGGTTCGCAAGCACAACGAGGACGCCATCCTTGTGCGCGACGACGTTGGCCTGTGGGTCGTCGCCGACGGATTGGGTGGTCATTCGGCCGGCGACTACGCCAGCACGATGATTGTCGAGCGACTCGGTGCCTTGCCACGCACCGGTAGCGCACTGGACTTCATCGAATTGATCGAAGACACGCTCTCGCAGATCAATACCGACCTGCTGCAGACCGCCGTAACGCGTGGCGTCGACCTGATTGGTTCCACCGTGGTGGTGCTGGTGCAGGACAATGACCTGATGCTCTGCGGCTGGGTTGGCGACAGCCGCGTGTATTGCTTCGAAGACGGGCAGTTGCGCCAGATCACCCGCGACCATGTGCATGGCGGTGATGACGACATCACCCATTTTGGCGCACCTGCCGAGCCGGCGCAGGCCGGCTCCGGTGTACTCACGCGCGCAGTCGGCGCGGAAGAGCAGTTGTTCGTTGACTGGGTGGTCGCTGGTAACCGGCCGGGAATGGCTTTCGTGCTTTGCTCTGATGGCATCAACAAGGAAATGTCTGATGCCGAACTTGACGACGAATGTCGTCGCAACCCGCAGCCGCAGGATCTCGTTGCCAGCTTGTTCGACCTCGCACTCAGCCGGCGCGGTCGGGACAACATCTCTGCCGTAGTCGTACGCATCCAAGAATGAAGAAAAGTCCCCACTCATGAATTCCATAGCCGAACTGGTTTCCGCCTACCAGGCCGACAAACTCAAGCTCGCCGCCTTGTTCGATGCCCTTGGGGCACGCGGGACGCTGCCCGAAGCAGAGCATCAGGCCGAATGTGAGTGGGTGGCGCAGCAGCGCGAGCAGGGGACGCTCGAGCCGATGGTGGCCAAGGCCTTGCTGGCCAAGTTGGCCGCTGTGCAGGCGGCCTCCGGTAGTGAGTTACACGATGACGAGGCCACCCAGATCAAGCCTGCCACGCAGCGTCCCACGCCTGCTGCGCCGCCGACTTCGCCCGCAGCGATCGATGATGACGCCACGATAGTGCAGCCGGCTTCTCGCCCGGTCGCGCCGCCAGCCGGCGCAGTGGATGACGACGTCACCGTGGTCAAGCCCACCTCTCGTCAGGCGCAGCCACCAGTGGACGACGAGGCCACCATCGTGAAGCCCGCTTCGGGCACGCCGACGGGGCCGATGGAAGGTCAAACGGCAGGTTTGACTGGCACCCAGGGCACCCATCAGGGGGTGACCGGTACCAGCTCCAGCTGGAATCACATCTCCGAAGGCGAAGCCTCCGACTTCGTTACGGTTGGCTCGCTGCTCAAGGGGCGCTTCTACCTGGAGAAGGAGATCGGCCGCGGCGGCATGGGCGTGGTGTTCAAGGCGCGCGACGAACGCAAGGTGGAGGCGCGCGATCGCGATCCCTACGTTGCCGTGAAAATTCTTAACGACGAATTCCGTCGTCATCCCGATTCACTGATCTCGTTGCAGCGCGAGTCGCGGCGTTCGCAACAACTGGCGCACGACAACATTGTGCGCGTCTACGATTTTGACAAGGACCGCACCATCGTCTTCATGACGATGGAGTACGTCGATGGCTCCGATCTCAAGCAGTTGATCCGTGAGAAAGCCTTCAACGGCATGTCGCTGACACAGGCGCGGCCTTTGATTGAAGGCATGGCGCGTGCACTCACTCGCGCGCATTCGGCCGGTGTGGTGCATTCAGACTTCAAGCCGGCCAACGTCATGGTCACCCGTGAGGGTGTGCCGAAAGTGTTCGACTTCGGCATCGCCCGTGCCGGCAAGCACATGGGTGATTCGGTTGGCGAAGAAACCGTATTCGACGCCGGTACGCTGGGTGCCCTGACGCCCGCTTATGCCAGCCTGGAGATGATCCGGGGCGAAGACCCGGTTCCCAGTGACGATGTCTACGCGCTCGGTTGCGTGACCTTCGAGCTGCTTACCGGCAAGCACCCGTACGACAAGGCCAGCGCCGAAGTGGCGATGAAGGAAGGCCGCAAACCGCCACCGGTGAAGGGGCTGACCAAACATCAGTACAAGACACTCTGCGCGAGCGTTGCCTTCACCAAGGCCGACCGCCTGAAGAGTGCGAATGAGCTGATCGACGGCTTGCGCGACGTAGGCGCGCGCGAACGCGCGATGCCATACCTGTTGTACGGCGTGCCCGCCATTCTCGTGGTGGCCGGTGGTGCATGGGCGTGGACGACCTATCAGCACAACCATCATCTGTCCGAAGTCATCGCGCGTTTCACCATGACGCGCCCCGATCACTACGCCAATGAAGCGCAGGCGCTCAAGGCACTCGACACCTTGAGTGACGACGATCGCAAGCGCACCGTCGTCGACCAGGGCGAACTGATCCAGAGTTACCTGCTTGCCCGTATCGATGCCTACTGGAGCCCGGACAAGAATCGATACGACTACGCCGGTACCCAGCAGGTATTCAAACTGCGTGATGACCTCAAGCTTTATTCGCCGGCACTGGACATCAAGCGGACTGAGGTGGAAAAGCAGCGCAATGACCTGCTCAACTCGCTCGATACCAAGCTGAGCGACCAGATCAGCGCCGATGCCATTTTCGAGAATCAGCCAGACAACGTGGTCACCACGCTGAGCCATATCCGCGCGATCGATCCGAACAGCACCTTGTTGAAGAACACCGAGCTGGAGCTGAAGTACGACACCGCCATCGGCAAGTCGATCGACGCCGGCCATGTCGACGACGCGACCAAGGAACTCAAACTTGCCATCAGTCTGTTCCCGGATTCGGCGAGACTGAAGCAACGCAGCGCGCAACTGGACGAAATCGGCAAGGCGCTGGCAGCGCAGCGGCTGCAGGAGCAAAAGGCGCAGCAGTTGCAGCAGCAGCGTGAACAAGGCTTGCAGACACTCACCGGCTTGCTGGATCAGCCGGTCAATGCAGACGACTGGCGGGCCAAGGCGGCAGCATCCTATCGAGATGCGGCAAGCCTGCTGGTCGACGATCCGCGACTGGCGGAACAGGCAACCCGTTTGAAGGGAGTTCTGGCTGGGCAGGCAACCGAGCGGCAGAAGGCAGGCGATCTGGCAGGTGCCATCAGCATTGCCGGTTTCGGGATCAACCTGTTCCCTGGCGACTCCAGTCTGTCGTCCACCCGTCAGAGTCTGCTGGAACAACAGAACCAGCTGGCACAGAAGGCTGCCAGCGAAGCGCAGCGCAATGCCCTGGCCAAGAGCCGCGTGACCGACTTGCTGGCCAGCCCGCAAGCGACGGTGGTCTGGCTGCAGGACGTCAAGAGTGCACTGAGCACCGCGCGCAGCCAGATCGGCGCAGATTCCGCGGACTATGCCGCCGTGCGCGCGCAAGCGAACACCGGTTTGATCAAGCTGGCGCGTGAACAAATAGCAGACGGCAACCTGGACGCCGCCGAGCGCGTCGGTCAGGCAGGCCAGCAGCTCGATCCGGCCGAAGCGGGTTTTGGCAAGCTGCTGGCTGACGTTGCAACCGCCCGAACGGCGGCACAGCAGAAGACCCAGCAGCAACAGGCGCAGGCCTTCGCTGATGCGAGAACGTCGTTGGCCAGTTTGGGTGCGAAGCCCACGCTGACGCCGGATTGGCAGCGTGATGTGGCCACCGCCATGGCGACCCTGCATGCCGACAAGTCGCCAGAGACCGAGCGTGCGGTCAACGCGTTGGGAGCCGCCATTGCGGGGGAGGCGGCGCGGCTGGCTGATCCGCAACATCTGCCGCAGGCAAAGATTGCGGTGGATTTTGGCCTCCAATACGTACCGAAATCCGCCGAGCTGCTGGCGCAGAAGGCCGCACTGGATACCTTGCAGGCACGTCTGCAGGCAACGGCTGCGCAGGAGAGCGCCGACGCCGAAGTCAAGTCGCGTATCGAGTCGATGAAAAGTGCGGTGGCGGCCGGCGACGTCAGCAAAGCCAGCCAGTCGTTGGCGCGTATCAAGGCCTTGCAGCCGGACAATCCGTTCCTGCGGACCGAAGCTCCGAAGCTGCTGGCCGACGCGTATCTCGGCCAGGCCGAAGATGCCTTCCAGAAGGGTCGTTATCAGCGTGCCTCGGACATTCTTGGACAGGGCCTTGGTGCGCTTGGCAACAATGCCGATTTGCGCACGGCGAAGGCCCGCTACGACGTGGCGAGCGCGATTATCGCGGCGACCAAGCAGCCGGCAAGCAGCGCCCAGTATGCGCAACTGGAAAAGCAACTCGACAGCGTTCGCCGCAACGATTCGACCGAGCTGGGCAAGCTCGAAGCCAGCATGAAGGCTCGCGGCCAGTTGACGGCGAAGTCGCTTGCCGATCAGCTGGACAAGCTCAAGCGTGCGGCAGTAACCGCTCCCGTGACACCGGCTACGCCGGTCGTGGCTCCGGTCCCGGAGCCGGCTACAACCCAGGTTCCTACCACCGTTCCGGGGAAGCCTCCCACCGCGACCACCAAGCCCGGTACGAAGCCCGTGGCCCAGCCGGCGACGGCAGGCAATGTGGCGGCAAGTGGTCCGGACGCGTGCGCCAGGCCCGAACTTGTCGGCAAGGGCAAGTTCTGCTCGGACGCCATCGAGGGTGGGCGCGGACCTTTGCTCGTCGTCGTGCCTGGCGTAAATGGCGGCAAGGCTTACGCCATGTCGCGAACCGAGATATCGATCAACGAGTTCAATCAATTCTGTCGCGGCAGCGGCAAGTGCGCGGCCGTTTCAGTCGCCGACAAAGATCTTGGCGCCGCGCCGATAAGCAATATCAGCCTCGATCAGGCGCGGGCCTATGCGCGCTGGCTCAGCGACCTGAGTGGTGGCTTCACCTATCGCCTGCCGACCGATGCAGAATGGCTCCACGCTGCGAAAGGTGGCGGCAGTTGGAAGCAGGCAGAGGACAGCAACTGCATTCTTCCTTCGGCGGGTGGCGGGGACGGCAGTGGTGCACCGGTATCGCCGCGGGGACGCTCGCGTAACCCGTGGGGTCTGGTCAACATGACTGGCAATGTGTGGGAGTGGGTGGTCAGCGGCGGCAGCGTGATGGTGCGCGGTGGCAGCTACAACAGCTATTGGTCGGACTGTAGTGTCGACTCCAGCCGGTCGGATGGCGGTTCGCCGCAACGGGATGTGGGTTTCCGGGTATTGAGGGAGCTGAAATGACCGAACGCGAAGCTGCCATCAATCGTGATCTCCGTGCGCTTGATGACGCGCATCGGCTTGGCCGGATCTCGCGGGATGACTATCGAGGACGCCGTCGTCGGGTGTTGCAGTCGCTGGCCGACGGCGGCGGGGTGGTTACCGCGCGCAAGGCTTTGGTGCCACCCTCTGCCATAACCACCTCGCGTGGCCAGCATAGAGTGGCCATGGGTGGGAACGATCCGGCAGACTCCGGCCACGCGCTGGCGTCGCTGCTGTCGATGCGGCCGACACTGACATGGAAGCCGTTGTTGTTGATGGCGATGGCAGTCGCCTTGATTGCCGGGATGATCTACTGGGCGTTCATCCGACATTGAATGACTTTCGCGTGGGCGGCATATTTTCGATTAAGTCATGACAGGTATTTCGGTGCATGGTTTCGATAATCCGATTTTAAACCCTGTGTTGAAGCAAGCTTGAGCGATTAGCTGTCATGTAGGGTTGCGTGCTTTGACGTTCATCCATGTCAGTGGGGAGGCGCGCAGCTCAGGGCTTTGCTGGCCGTTCGGCTGATCCGCCGGAGCATGACGTAGGTTTTTGCTGACGTTTGCCGTGGTTATTTCCGGCGGTTGCTGCGGGTGGTTTCAGCCGGACAGACCGCTTTCTTTGCAGAGGCAAAGGTGTATCCTTGAGCAAGTAACACAAGCCAGCAGGCAGCAATTGTCTGAGTGTGAGGGGGCTTGGGAGTTCGCAGCGGGCAGGCACTGAATCATCAGCGTCTGCCGTCAATGGATCGATAGGTGCGGCCAAGGGGAATAATCGTGCGAATTGTTTGCTTCGCGGCAGCGTTGGCATTTGTATTTACGGGCGGCCCTTTGCGGGCGCAGGGCAGTGACGCAGGGGCGACGGGACAAGTATCTTCACCGCCGCAGTCAGATGCTTCTCCGCCGACAGCGGACAACGTAGTGCCGCCAGTTCGTGATCGCGACTCGGCTGCCGTGCAGAAAATTGCCGTGCAGGGGTTCCGGGTCACCGGTGTGGCGGATCACTCAAACGTGGGCCTTACACCCGCGAACATCCAGTCGCTGGCTGATGCGCAATACCAGGCGTTGGCCGCCAAGGCAGGCAGCCCGGTTGAGCTCAGCTTTGACGACATGCAAGGCGTCGCCAACAAGATTGTCGAGCGCTACCGCAATGCAGGTTTTATCGTTTCCAACGCGTTTCTGCCAGCGCAGACCGTCGGTGCGGACAAGATCGTCGAGATTCGCGTACTGGAAGGAAAGATCGGCAAGATCATTGTCAAAGGCAACAAGCGCTATCAGCCCGATGTGATCTCTGCAGCCGCGCAAAAGCTTCGCGGCAAGCCCTTGCTGAAAAGCGACGTGGACTCCGCTTTGCTGTATGCGCGTGACTTGCCAGGCGTGACGGTCGCTTCCACGTTCCAGCCCGGCGAGCATACCGGCGACACCGATCTGGTGATGATCGCCACCGAAGCGAAGCGGCCCCTGAAGTTCACGCTAGGCGCCAACAATTACGGCACCCCTCTGACGGGTCGCTATCGCGCGCAGGCCGGCGTCGAGTGGGCCAACCCGTTGGGTATAGGCGATGTGTTCAATCTGAACGTCGACTACGCGCTCGTTCCCAGTGACAACATCTACGGTGCAGCCTCCTATCGTGTGCCGGCAACAAGCATTCCCGGCCTGACTGCCGTGGTAGGCGCTTCGCGCAATGAGTTGCAGATCAATACCGGCACGTTTGCGGCGCTCGACGTGAAGGGTCCCAGTTCGATGTACTACGGCGGCGCCGATTGGAAATTCATCAATCGTGACGACTTGCAGATGGTGAGCACGCTGCATCTCATTCGCGAAGAGTCACGACTGGACAGCCTCGGTATCCACTTGTCCGATGAAAAATTCCTGCTGGCAGAATTGACCTACGGATTGCTGCATACCGATCGGCGCTTCAATGGCGTCGATATCCTTCAGGTAGGCGTGCGCAAGTCCATCAATGACGACTCACTTGATCCGGATCTTGTCAGCCCGCTGCACGCCCATAGTTTTCTTGTCGGGAAACTGTCCTATACACGCATGCAGTTTCTGACCAAGTCGCAGCGGCTCTACCTGAAGATCGTTGGTCAATACAGCAATGATGCGCTGATCCCATTGGAGCAGTTTGCCTTGGGCGGTCCCGATAGCATCCGGGCCTATCCCATCGCCGACGCATTGCGCGACCGTGGCTACTACACGTCGCTGGAATATCACGTCGACGCGCCAGGCTTTGGCGACAAAGTCTCGCCGTTCTATGGGCGCCCCTGGCGTGAACTGCTTGAGTTCCAGTTGTTCGTTGACTACGCAAAGGGCTTCTCAGCCGGAGCCAATCGCGAGAGCGAGTCACCCACCTCCACGCTGAGTGGCGTGGGTGGCGGCCTGATTTTCCGCCTGCCGCGATTCCATCACTTCGAGTTTCACCTCAACGGTGCCGTACCCCTTGGATCGCAAGATGCGTCCGACAAAAAGGGTTACCACATCTATTCTCGGTTCAGCTTCACGTTCTGACGGATGACGACCATGAGCAAGAGCACACAGCAGCGCACGATGCGCGCGACGGCGCGCGACCATGCAACTCGGAAGTCGGAAGTGGGTCTGCCCCTGCGGCGAACCTGGCCGATCAGCCTCTGCGTGGGCCTCGCCCTGGGGTCAATCGTATTCAGTGGCGATGCCTTGGCAGGCGGCCCCACCGGCGGCGTCGTGGTGGGCGGTTCGGGAACGATCACGCAAAGCGGCAACAGCACCGTCATCAACCAGGCTTCGCAGAAGCTGGCGCTGAACTGGCAAACCTTCAACCTGAAAGCCGATGAGTCGGTGCTGTTCAATCAGCCAGGTCGCTCGGCGGTGGCTCTGAATCGCATTCTCGATCAGAACCCCAGCCAGATTTTCGGCAAGATCAGCTCGAACGGGCAGGTCTTCCTGATCAATACCCACGGCATCATCTTCGGCGCCACCGCGCAGATGAATGTCGGTGGATTGTTGGCCAGCACGCTCGACCTGACCCCGAACGACTTTCTTTCCGGTCGTTACAACCTCAACGTGGCTGGTGCCAGCGCCGGCATCGTCAATCACGGCTTGATCCAGGCGGCGAGTGGCGGCTCTGTCAGCCTGGTCGCAGGCAGCGTCCTCAACGATGGCCTGATCTTCGCCAACTACGGCAAGATCAATCTTGATGGCGCCGAGCACGCCACGCTCGACTTCGACGGCAACGGTCTGATCAACATCCAGATCACTGGTGAGTTGAAGGATCGACTGGACGCCAAGGAAGCGGCAGTCACCAACAAAGGAACGTTGAGCGCCGAAGACGGCACCGTGGTGCTGCAAGCCTCGGCGACCAAGGATCTGTTCACCAACCTGGTCAACAACGCGGGCGTGATCGACGCCAGCGGCATCAGCACCGATGGTGGCGTGGTGCGGTTGGTGGGCAATGGCGGCAATGTCGTCAACAGCGGCAGCATCAATGTGTCTGGCGTTCACGGTGGCAGCGCGCAGTTGCTATCGGACCAGGACGTCATGGTCACTGTGGGCTCGAATATCGATGCGTCTGGCCAGCAAGGTGGCGGCTCGGTGCGCATTGGCGGTGGCATCCAGGGTGGCGAAGGGCTGTTCGTGGCCAACCGCGCCTACGTGGCCGATGGTGCGACAGTCAACGCCGATGCGACGGATAGCGGCAATGGCGGCAGTATCGCCGTGTTCTCGCAGAACAATTCGATAGTCGGCGGTGTGCTCTCGGCGCGCGGCGGCATCAATGGTGGCAATGGCGGCTTTGTCGAGACCTCCAGCCACGGCGGACTCACCGTCACGGGCGCGCCGCTGGTCATGGCCCGGGCTGATGGCGGGCTGGGCGGCGAATGGCTGATCGACCCGAACAACATCGACATCGTTGCCGGCGGTGGCAACACCAATATAAATGCCAGCTCCCCGTTCGCCACGTCCGGTGACGCTGCATCGCTCGGTGTGGACCTGATAGTCGCTGCCCTCACCGGTGGTGCGAATGTCACAGTGACGACCGCGGCGGCCGGCGCGAACAACCAGTTGGGCAACATCACGCTGGATGCCGATCTCGATTACAACGGCAAGGGCACCAATGCGCTCACGTTCAACGCCGCCCACGACATCACGATCAACAACAAGATTTACGATTCCACGGCGGGTGGCGACCAGCTCAACCTGACGTTGAACGCGGGAAACAACATCAGCATTGCCAACGATATATCGCTTGGTGGTGGCACAGCCACACTGGCAGCGACGTCAGGTAATATTTCCCAGACGGCTGGTACGTTGTCGGCCGGCACGGTGAACGCAACGGCCGCGACGGGCATCGACCTCACCACAGCCGCAACCTTGCTCAACGTCGTCAACAACGGCGCCACTGGCAATATCAACATCACCGAAGCGGACGGCGTCACTGTCCAGGCCTTGCAGCAGACCAACGCAGCCAATGCGACCGGCACGATATCGCTGAGCTCAACCACGGGCGACATCGGGATCAACGACGGCTCGGTGCTGGCTCAAGGTGGCCTGATCACACTGACGGCGAGCGCCGGTGCAATTACCGATGCAGATCTTGGCACCGCCGCAAGTATTACCAACGGCGCAGGTCACGCCACGCTCAATGCCGCGACGGGGATTGGCTCTGCCAATGCGATCGATACCCAAGTGGCGACGCTTGCATTCACCAACACCGGCGCCGGTGGCGTGGCGGTCAACGATGCTGACGCTGTGTCCGTCAGTGGCGATGGCGGGTCCGGACTGGTCAAACTCAGCAATGCGACGGGTGATCTGACGATCGGTGGGGATGTCATTTCGAGTGGCAACGTCTCGCTCACGGCAACCGACGGCAATATTGTGCATTCGGCCGGCACGATCAGCGGCGGCACGGTGACCCTCACCGCAGCGGGCATTAATGGCTCGATCGGAGCGGCTGGCGCAGTCCTGACTGATGTCAACAACATCGACTTCAGCGCCAAGGGTACCGGTGCGGTCAATATTACCGAGGCGACTGGCGCGGTTGCCAACGGTACTGCAGGTTCCGGCAGTGTGCTGCTTACCAGCACTACCGGCGACATGGACGTTGCAGCGGCGGGCATCAAAACGGCCGGTGGTGAAGTCACTCTGCGCACGTTGACTGACGGCGCCCGCGTCACGGTAAACGGGGCTGGCACGATCGACACCACCAATGGCGGTGCCGTCGCCACCGGTGCCGACGTCAACATCAACTCCGACAATGCGAACATCGACGGCACGATCAATGCCGGCACAGGTGGAACGGCTGCGATCTGGCAGTACACCTCAGGAAAAACCATTTCGGTCGGTGATCTTGGCACGAGTCAACTGCAAATCGAAAACGCGGAACTGAACAACATCACGGCTAGCACGATCAAAATCGGCAATGCCAGTAGCGGTGATTTGAACGTTGCCGGTGTGGTCAACCCGACCCATGCGACGACACTTTCCTTGAACACAGGCGGAGCCATCTCGCAATCGGCAGGCAGCGTTATTACGGTGGATACCCTGTCGGGTAGTTCGACAGGAGCCACCGTGCTTGATCAAGCCAACGCGATCACTAACCTGGGTGACTTCACCGCCGGCAGTTTCAACCTGACCAATGCGCAGAGTCTGACAGTTGCGGCAGGCAAGACGGTGGCTGCCGACACCAGCACGCAGCTGACGACCACGGCAGGCGACCTGACGATTGACGGCACGCTGACGGGAACTGCCATCAACCTGACCGGCTTCACTGGCGTGACACTCGCTGGCAATGTGTCCGCCGGGGATACGCTGACGCTGGACAGCACGGATGCGGCGATCACGCAGTCCGCGGGCGCGCTAACCGCCGGTGGCACCACGACGGTGAATGCCGGCACGGGCGCAATCACGCTGAACAATGCCAATCAGTTGACGGGTGCCGTCAGCTTGAACGGTGCGAACACCAGCCTGACCAACGATCGTGCGACGGTGCTGGGTACCAGTGCGGTGACGGGCACGCTGGCCGTGAGCAGCAATGGAGCGTTGAGCCAGACCGGTGCGCTGACGGTGACGGGCCTGGCGACGTTCACGCAAAACAACGGCACGGCAGGGACGACGCAGGACATCGACCTGGGCACGCAGCTGAATGACTTCCAGGCAGGCACGACCTTTGCGGGCACGATCAACAGCCTGTCGTTGAAGAACATTGACGCGAACCCAGGCACGTTGACCTTGCCTGGCAGCGTCACTGGCAATTTCACGCTGAATTACACCAGCGCCGCGCTGACCTTGCCAGTACTCGGCGTGGGCGGGAATCTGGATGCGACGGCCAGCGATGGCATCACGATCAACGGCGATGTAACCACGGGCGGCTCGCAGACTTATCACAGTGCGGTGCTGTTGGGTAGCGATGTCACCTTGGCAACAACCAATAGCGCGGTGAGTTTCGCGGACACGGTGGACAATGCCACTGCGACAGCGCATGCGCTGACCGTCAACGCCGGTAACGGTGCAGTGACTTTCACTGGCGTAGTGGGTGGCAGCGTCGCCACTGGTGCGCTCCTTGGCCTGACCAGCAGCAGCGGCAGCTTCAGTGGCAATGCCCTGAATATTGGAAGCTCCGGCCTGTCGATTACCACCTCGGCCGGAAATATCACGCAGGGTGGAAAATTCGTGGTTGCTGGCACGTCAAACTTCGACGCGGGCAACAACGCGATCATGCTTGCCGACGGCAATAACGACTTCGTGGGCGCGGTCTCGGCGACCGGCGCTGGCGTGTCGCTGACCGACACCAATGACCTGAGCGTGGCGGCACTGACCGACAATGCGAACGGCAACGTGAGCCTGATCGCCGGCGGCGCACTGAGTTTGCCGGGCAGCGCGATCGCGGCTGGCAGCGGCAACTTGACACTGGCCGCCAACGGCGGCGTCTTGTCGACTGGCGGTACCTTGAGTGGCAACGCTGTGAGCCTGACCGGCTTCAATGGGGTGACCCTTGGTGGCAGTGTGACCTCCATGGACACGCTGGCGCTGGCCAGCACGAATGCGGAGATCACGCAGTCCGCGGGCGCGCTGACCGCCGGTGGCACCACGACGGTGAATGCCGGCACGGGCGCAATCACGCTGAACAATGCCAATCAGTTGACGGGTGCCGTCAGCTTGAACGGTGCGAACACCAGCCTGACCAACGATCGTGCGACGGTGTTAGGTACCAGTGCGGTGACGGGCACGCTGGCCGTGAGCAGCAATGGAGCGTTGAGCCAGACCGGTGCGCTGACGGTGACGGGCCTGGCGACGTTCACGCAAAACAACGGCACGGCAGGGACGACGCAGGACATCGACCTGGGCACGCAGCTGAATGACTTCCAGGCAGGCACGACCTTTGCGGGCACGATCAACAACCTGTCGTTGAAGAACATTGACGCGAATCCAGGCGCTTTGACCTTGCCTGGCAGCGTCACTGGCAACTTCACGCTGAATTACACCAGCGCCGCGCTGACCTTGCCGGTACTTGGCGTGGGCGGGAATCTGGATGCGACGGCCAGCGATGGCATCACGATCAACGGCGATGTAACCACGGGCGGAGCACAGACGTATCACAGCGCGGTAATGCTGAGCAGTGATGTCACCTTGGCAACCACCAATAGTGCGGTGAGTTTCGCAGGCACGGTGGACAATGCCGCCGCGACAGCGCATGCCCTGACCGTCAACGCCGGTAGCGGTGCGGTGACGTTCTCGGCTGCGGTTGGCGGCAGCAATGGTGCACTGGGTGCGTTGAGCGTAAACAGCAGCGGACTGACGACGTTCGGCAGCACCGTGGCAGCGGCCAGTGTGCTCACCGACGGCGCTGGCAGCACCACCTTGAATGGCAACGTGACCACCAGCGGTGCGCAGACCTATGGCGATGCGGTAACGCTGGGTACCAACGCAACCTTGGCCAGCAGTGGTGGTGGCACGATCGATTTCGCATCTACGCTTGACGGCGTCAGCAACCTGATCGTCAACACCAGCGGTCTGGCCAGTTTCGGCGGCGCGGTGGGTAGCGGAGCGGCGCTGAATCAATTGGCCGTCACCAGCGGTACCTTCAGCGCCAATGCGCTTACTGTGGGCGCGGGTGGCCTTACGGTGACCACCAGTGGTGGTGACATTGCGCAGGGCGGCGCATTCATTGTCGCAGGAGCATCGAGCTTCAACGCCGGCGCCAACGCAATCACGCTGACCAGCAGCGGCAATATGTTCACCGGCGTAGTGAACCTCACGGGTGGCGTGACCCAGATCACCGATCAAAACGCACTGACGCTCGGTGCGCTGGCTACTGATGCGTTGACGGCCACCAGCACGGGCGCATTGAATTTGGGTCAGGGTAATGTGGCAGGCACCTTGGCGGCCACTAGCAACGGCGGTGCCATCACGCAAACTGGCGCGCTGACGGTGGCAGGCAGCAGCAATCTGCAAGCAGGCTCGGGG
The DNA here is from genome assembly GCF_029224025.1 of Rhodanobacter sp. AS-Z3. Lineage (NCBI taxonomy): Bacteria > Pseudomonadati > Pseudomonadota > Gammaproteobacteria > Lysobacterales > Rhodanobacteraceae > Rhodanobacter > Rhodanobacter sp. AS-Z3. The sequence goes on along the minus strand of NZ_CP119392.1, from coordinate 3,284,248 downwards.
GGCATCACGCTGACCAGTGCCGGCAACCATTTCGCCGGTGCGGTAACGGCTGCGGGGCACGGCGTGACGCTGGTGGATGCGGGCAACCTGACGATTGCTGCGCTAAGCGGCGGTCTTGACGGTACGGTGAATCTGACTGCCGGCGGCGCGCTGATGCTGCCGCTTTCGGGTATTGATACGGGCACAGCCGACCTGACCTTGGTGGCGAACGGCGGATCCATCGTTACCCCGGGTGTACTCAGTGGCGGCAACATCACGCTGGCCGGACGCGATGGGCTGACGCTCAACAGCAATTTGAATACGATCGGTATTGCGTCGCTGACCAGCAGCAACGGTGCTATCAATCAGACTGGTGGCATTCTCGATGTTGCCACACTGACCGGCAGTTCCAGTGGCAGCACGACGCTCAACGGTGCCAACCAGATCGGTACGTTGGGCAGCTTCACGGCGTACGGCTTCGCGCTGACCAATGCGCAGTCGCTGGCGGTGAACGGTCCAGTCGACGGGGGTGCCAGCACGGCATTGACGACGACGGCGGGTGATTTGGCAATCAACGGTGCGGTCAACGGCACCACGACCACGCTGACCTCGGCCAGCGCGATCAGCGAAGGCACTGGTGGCGTGATCACGGCCGGCACGTTGAGCGGCAGTTCGGTCGGTAGCACGGCGCTGAATGAAGCCAACCAGATTGGCACGCTGGGCAACTTCACGGCGGCGAATTTCGCGCTGACCAATGCGCAGTCGCTGGCAGTGAACGGTCCGGTCGACGGCGGTGCCAGCACGGCATTGACTACCACGACGGGTGATCTGGCGATCAACGGCGCGGTGAACGGCACTACGACCACGCTGACCTCGGCCGGCGCGATCAACGAAGGCGCTGGTGGCGTGATCACGGCAGGCACGCTGGCGGGCAGTTCGGTCGGCAGCACGACGTTGAATGGGGCGAACCAGATCGGCACGCTGGGGGGCTTCGCGGCGGCGAATTTCGCGCTGACCAATGCGCAGTCGCTTGCGGTGGATGGTCCGCTAAATGGGGGTGCCAGCACGGCACTGACGACGACGGCAGGCGACCTGGCGATCAACGGTGCAGTCAACGGCACCACGACCACGCTGACCTCGGCCGGCGCGATCAGCGAAGGTGCTGGTGGGGTGATCACGGCGGGCACGCTGACGGGTAGTTCGGTCGGCAGCACGACGCTCAACGGCGCCAACCAGATTGGCATGCTGGGTAGTTTCACTGCGGCGAATTTCGCGCTGACCAATGCGCAGTCGCTTGCGGTGGATGGTCCGCTAAATGGGGGTGCCAGCACGGCACTGACCACGACGACAGGCGACCTGGCGATCAACGGTGCAGTGAATGGCACCACGACTACGCTGACGTCGGCGGGTACGATCACCGAAGGTGGAAGCGGTGTTGTCACCGCCGATATCTTGAGCGGCAGTTCGGTGGGCAACGCCACACTCAGCGGCCTGAACAAGATCGCCACGGTGGGTAGCTTCACGACGGCCAACTTCTCGCTGACCAACGCGCAGGCGCTGACGGTGAGTGGCCCGTTGGCAACTACCGGTGGTACAGGCAACATCAGCCTGACCACGAACAGCGGCGCGTTGAACGTGACGACCGACCTGACTGGCGGCGATGTGTCGTTGACGTCGGCCAGCGATCTGATCTTGGCCAACGACATCACCGCGACCACGGCAGAGTTGACCTCCAACGGAGCCATCTCGCAGAGTAGCGGCGTTATCACGGCAGGCACGCTGAACGGCAGTTCGGTCGGCAATACCACCCTGAATGGCGCGAACAAGATTGGCACGCTGGGTAGCTTCACGGCAGCCAACTTCGCATTGACCAATGGGCAAGCCCTGACTGTCAGCGGTCCTTTGGTAACGACCGGGGGCACGGGCAACATCAGCCTGACCACGAGCAGTGGTGCGTTGAACGTCTCGACCGACTTGTCGGGTGGTGGTGTGTCGTTGACCTCGGCAAGTGATTTGTTGCTCGCCAATAACATCAACGCCAATACGATCGAGCTGGCTTCCGGTGGTGCCATCACACAGAGTGGCGGTGCCATCACGGCCGGCACGCTGACGGGTAGCTCGGTGGGCAACACCACGCTCAACGGCGCAAACAAGATCGGCACGTTGGGCAGCTTCATGGCGGCCAACTTCGCGCTGACCAATGGCCAAGATTTGACTGTCGGCGGCCCCTTGTCGACGACTGGTGGTACGGGAAATATCAGTCTGACGACGAGCAGCGGTGCGTTGAATGTCACGACCGACTTGGCGGGTGGTGATGTGTCGCTGACCTCGGCCAGCGATCTGGCGCTAGCCAACAACATCAACGCCACTACGGCAGAGTTGGCTTCCGGTGGCGCCATCACCCAGAGCGGAGGAGTGATCACGGTCGGTACGCTGACGGGTAGCTCGGTGGGCAATACCACGCTCAGCGGTGCGAACAAGATCGGTACGCTGGGCAGCTTCACGGCGGCAGGCTTTGCGCTGACCAATGCACAGGCACTGGCGGTAAGCGGACCAGTCAACGGAGGTGCCAGCACGACATTGACGACGACGGGGGGTGACCTGGCGATCAACGGGGCAGTCAACGGCACCACGACCACACTAACCTCGGCAGGGGCGATCACTGAAGGTGCTGGTGGCAACATCACGGCGGATCTGTTGGTCGGGAACTCGGTGGGTAATACCACGCTTGATGGCAACAATCACATCAAGAACTTGGGCGGATTCACTTCCGATTTCAGCCTGACCAATGGTCAGACGTTGACGGTTGTTGGGCCACTCGATGGCGGTCCCAGTGTGAAGTTGACGACCACTGTTGGTGACTTGGTCATCAACGGCACGATCACCGGCGCAACGACGACGCTGATCTCGGCGGGCTCGATCAGTGAGGGCGCGGCTGGCAGCATCACGGCCAGCACGTTGACGGGTAGCTCGGTGGGCAACACCGCGCTCAACGGCGCGAACAAAGTGGGCACGTTGGGCAGCTTCACGTCAGCCAACTTCGCGCTGACCAATGCGCAGACCCTGATTGTGAGTGGCCCATTGGCGACGACCGGTGGTACAGGCGCCATCAACTTGATCACCAGCAGTGGTGCGTTGAACATCACAACGGACCTGGCGGGCGGCGATGTGTCGCTGACCTCGGCGAGCGATCTGGCACTAGCCAACAACATCAACGCCACTGCGGCAGAGTTGGCTTCCGGTGGTGCCATCACCCAGAGCGGAGGAGTGATCACGGCCGGTACGTTGACGGGTAGCTCGGTGGGCACCAGTACGCTCAACGGCGCGAACAAGATTGCCACGCTGGGCAGCTTCACTGCAGCGGGTTTTGCGCTGACCAATGCGCAGGCACTGGCGGTGAGCGGGCCAGTCAGCGGAGGTGCCAGCACGGCACTGACGACGACCGTGGGTGACCTGGCGATCAACGGCGCGGTTAACGGCACGGCAACCACGCTGACTTCTGCTGGCGCGATCAATGAAGGCGCCAGCGGAGTCATCACGGCAGGCACGCTGACGGGTAACTCGGTGGGTAACACCACGCTCAACGGCGCGAACAAGGTTGGCACGTTGGGTAGCTTCACGGCAGCCAACTTCGCGCTGACTAATGCACAGGCGTTGGCGGTGAACGGGCCAGTCAACGGAGGTGCCAGCACGGCGCTGACGACGACGTCAGGTGACCTGGCGATTAATGGTGCGGTTAACGGCACGACGACGACGCTGACTTCGGCTGGCACGATCAGCGAAGGTGCAAGCGGCGTTATAACGGCAGGGACACTCACTGGTAGCTCGGCGGGCAGCACCATTTTGGGTCGCTCGAACCAAGTGGATGCTTTGGGCGCGTTTACCACCGGCGGTGATTTCAGCTTCAACGATGCGCAGACGCTGACGGTGAACAACGCGCCTTCGGCCAACGGGGGTGCTGGCAATCTCTCGTTGACAGCCACTGGTGCGGCCTCGGATCTGGTCCTGAGCAGCAACTTGACGGGTAACACGGTGAGCCTCAACGCCGGTCGAAACATCAACCAGACCTCGGGCGTGATCACGGCAGCTACGTTGACTGGCAGCGTGGTCGGTATCGCCACCTTGAACGGTGCGAACAAGATCGGCACGTTGGGCAACTTCACGGCGGCGGGCTTTGCGTTGACCAATGCACAGGCGTTGGCGGTGAATGGGCCGGTCAATGGCGGCGCCAGTACGGCACTGACGACGACTTCCGGTGACTTGGCGATCAACGGTGCGGTGGCGGGTACGACCACGACACTAACTTCGGCGGGTGCCATCACTGAAGGTGCGGGCGGCATCATTACTGCAACCGCGTTGACCGGCAGTTCGGTCGGCAGCACAACAATGAGTGGCGCAAACAAGATCGGTGCGTTGGGGAACTTCACTGCAGCTGGCTTTGCACTGTCCAATGCACAGGCGCTTGGTGTCTCCGGTTCTGTCAACGGTGGTGCCAGCACGAATCTGACCACCACTACAGGGGACCTGGCGATCAACGGTGCGGTCAATGGAACCATAACAACGCTGAAGTCCGCCGGGGCCATCAATGAAGGCGGTAGCGGTAGCATCACCGCCACCACGTTGACGGGTCAGTCCAGCGGCGCGACGGCGCTCAATGGCGCCAATCACATCGGCACCCTGGGCACCTTCAGTGCGGCAAACTTCGCACTGACCAATGCGCAGGCACTGATGGTGAGTGGTCCGATCAGCGGTGGCGCGAGTACGGCGCTGACGACCACGACCGGCGATTTGTCGATCAACGGCGCCGTGAACGGTACCAAGACGAAGTTGAGCTCTGCTGGTGCGATCACTGAAGGTACGGGTGGCGTAATCACTGCGGCCACGTTGAGCGGCAGCGCCGCAGGTGGGGCCACGCTTGGTAGCTCATCGGGTCGCATCAACAATATGGTGGACACCCTTGGCAACTTTGCGTCGCCGGCCGGTTTCAGCATGACCAACAACAAGACGCTGACTCTGGCGTCGGTTGATGGCAGCACATTCACGGTCAATGCCGGAACCTCGACGTCCTATCTGTCGGTGACCAACGGTGATTTGTTCCAGTTGGGTACGACGCCGCTATACAACGGCACCGGTACCTGGGGTGCAACCGGACGCATGGGCAAGGGTTCAGCAGCGATCTATGTCATCGGTACAGGTGTACAGACGATCGCCAACGTCGGTATGCCGCCGGCTTACTTCTACGCAGTCGACAGTGCCAACAAGCAGTTGCCGCTGGTGGGCGGATTCGCCATCAACGTACCCACGGCCCAAGGTGCAGGCAGTGCGCAAAACGGCAATCACGGTGATTCGTATATCGACCCAAGCGTGATTACGGCGAACTACCGGTCGTATGGCATCGTGCCCTCGGGCGTGCGTCTGCCGGCGGATCAGCAGAGTGGTTGCGATCCCGATCAGCCGGATCAGGAAGGCTGCCAGGAAGGTGACTCCGTGGGCATGGTGCGCCTTATGATGAACGGTCGCCGATGAGCATGCCACGGCTCGGCGTCGCGGTCCTGCTCGGATTGTTGGCGTCGGGGTCGTCCGGCCTGGTCCATGGACAGATCGCGCCGCGCCTCACTGGTGCGGTGGTGATGTCCGAGTTGGACGTGGCGCAGCACGACCTGTCTGCGCGTGCAGCCAGTTTGCCGAAATCCAGTCTGGCATCTACCAGCAAGCAGCTTGCTGATATGGAGGCTGCATTGCGCAAGACGCTGGGCAAGGATGCCGACCAGCCTTTGGACATCATCGACGCCAAACCGAAAAGCAGCGCCTATCGTGCCCATGCAGCAGTGCAGCGAGTACAGGCATTTTTGGCTGCCAGCAAAGGCTGCTTCGATGCGGACACGACTGCCATGGCCGATGCCCTCGCAGTTTCGGTCAGTCAGATTGCGGGTGTCTCGGGCGCGGCGAAGTTGCCGCCAGTGATTGATGGCGTCGAGACGGCCGATCATCGACCACTGTTTGTCTTGCGCAACAGCGGACAGAAAATCAGTTTTGCGCTGGTGGGTGCCAATTTGTTTGATGCGCAGTGCGAAAACCCGACGGTGACTGCCACCGATGCGGCGGGGAAGCTGCAGGCCCTGCAGCCGACCCTTGCCGGCGCGTCGCCCAACCGCATTGAACTGGAGCTGGCTGCTGGCGGCCAGCTCTCACCGGGTGGTTACGTGCTTCATGTGGTGCCCAAACACAAGGCTTTCCTGCTCGGCTGCGGCGCGCAACCGGAGGCGGTAGCTGTGGTGCAGGTGGCCGCGCCGGAGAAACTTTCGGTGAGTTATGCGCTGACTACCACCTGTCGGGCTGGTGATGGCAGTGAGCAAGCTGGCCCGGCCATCGCCGGAACCATGCCGGATTTCGCCGGTGCCAATACGGTGTCCAAAGCAGTGGATACGGGTGCCTGCGCTGATCCGGTGCGCTACACGATCAGTGCAGGTGTCACGTTCGCTGATGGGCACAAGGCATCGGTGGGACCGATCAGCCAGATCGCGTCGGCAGGTATCACGGCCGGACTGCCCGGCGGGCTGACGCTCAGCTGGGACCCTTCGGTACGGCAACTGTTCGTGCGTGCCGGCGCCGGCAGCTGCAAGGGTGTTTACTGACCTTGCAGCTGCCGTTGACTGCCCTGCAAGGCGTTACTCGTCTGGCGTGCCTGAAACCACCCGCAGTTCGGAAATGCCGCCTGGCGCCAGATCTTTCAACAAGTCCATGAAATCCATGCCGACCAGCCGCTGCGCGCGGCGCAGCAGCATGGGTACCGGGCTCGATGGCTCGTTGCGACTGTAGTATTCGCACAACTCATCCAGCCGCCGCATGACATCCTGCGGCCCGGCGATGGCGCCGTTCGAAGCACGTGCAGCACCACCTGCAGCCCCACCACTGCTGGCCGCTTCAAGCCCGCCGGCACCAGCCTCATCTGCGCCGCCTTCCTGCGGTCGTCGACGCGCGAGTTGGGGTTCCAAAAACTTCTTCAGCTCGTAGATATCGCCCAGCAGATTCTTGAGGTCGGGGCCGGCTGTACCGAGCCGCTCGTTGAAAATTCCGTCGATGGCCTTGGCGCTTTCCAGTGACTGGGTGATTGCTGCAGTAACGGCAGCCAGATCATCTTCATTGCAGTCCAGACAGCATGCCTCGATTTCGGTCAGCGTGGCTTCCGACTCACCGTCCGTCGAGGTGATTTTCAGCGTGCCGTTGGCGATACGCAGACTACGCAGGTCGTATCGGCCCAGGCGTGGCGACTGCACGAACGGTGTAGTGCGGAAGTAGCGCAGCACACCTTGCAGATCGCCCAACGGCACAATGGAATTGACCCGCATGGTCGGGTCATCGTCGTCATCCGCATCCAGTTGCGGATAAACGGTGTCCCAAAAATGTTCCAGCAGACCGCGGATCAGACTCAGTCCGGCGCTCCAGCCGGGCATGCCGGAGGTGCGCATCCATGCGGTGGTGAGATGGACGGCGGCGCGCAGATCCTTCGAGCGTCGAAGTACGGCTTCGGCCAATTCGACAACCTTGTCCCAGTCGGGTTCCTCGGCCGCCTTGACGTTGTCACCAATCGCGCGTTCCGCCTTGGGCGCGGCGGCGCGCTCCAGCGCCATGAACTCGGGATCGTATTCAAGATCATCACCCGATGGGGACGCATCCCCGATCGGTGCCAACAAGGACTCAAGATCATATTGCGTCATGGGCTTGCACCGCCTTTCAGGTGGGATCAGTCCATTATCACGCATTCTTCGGGCAGCGCCAGCCGGCAAGAGGGTCTCGCCGGCCTTGCTGACAGCGTTTCAGGGTCTCGCTTCTGCGGGACGGGAGGTCGCATGCGAGAAGGCATGCGAATCAGTCCATCGGTAGAACGGTGTTGCCACCACTTCACCGCAGAGGCTGTGGCATCAACGCCGCTGAACCATCATTGCGGATCTCGAAAATTTCGATCATCCGACTCTGCTGCACGGTGCGGTCAAGGCGGGCGCGGACAAGCTCATCAGCGTAGCTCGCCATCAGCCTGCAAATCGCCTGACCCAAGCGACATAGTCGTCAACAAAACCTTGCAGGAATTTCCTCGTGCCGTCGCTACTGATGCTGCCGTCTTCGGTGATGATATTGTCTTTGAAGTGCAGGAACACTTCAGGCTGTGCCAGTACCGGCATGTCCAGATAGGCCAGCACGTTGCGCAGGTGCTGTTGCGCCATGGCGGTACCGTTGGCGCCGATCGAGGTGCCGATGACCGCAGCAGGCTTGCCGGCGAACGAGTTGGTTCCCCATGGGCGCGAAGCAATGTCGATGGCGTTCTTCAGTACGCCGGGAATTGACCGGTTGTATTCAGGCGTGGCGAACAGCAGCGCGTCGACGGACTCGATGTCCTTCTTCAGTCGGGTGGCGGCTGCGGGGTAAGCGGCATCGAAGTCCTGCGAGTACAGCGGCAGGTCGCTGATCTGGATATGCCGGAACGCTAGGTCTGTCGGTGCCAGCCGTTCCACGGCACGGGCCAGCCGCCGATTGAACGAATCCATGCGCAGGCTTCCGACCATTACGCCAATCTTGATCTGGTTCATTGCCGAATCCTCCTCAAGGCTGTGAAACAATGGGCGTGTTGCGGTTAAGTATTGATGAATCCCGGCACAGGTTCCGGACGTCCAGACTGTACGCTCTATCGCGAGCCGCATCCGGCTCCCCCTTCACCATGATCATCGAATGAATACCATGCAATCCATCGAAACCCTGATTGACGATGCCTTCGAACGCCGCAGTGCGTTGTCCCAGACTGAAATCGAAACCCAGTTGCGGCCAGCCATCGGTCAGGTGCTTGATCTGCTTGAATCGGGGCAGCGTCGTGTCGCCGAGCCGGACGGCAACGGTGGCTGGACGGTAAATCAGTGGATCAAGAAAGCCGTGCTGCTGTATTTCCGCATCAACGACAACCGCGTGGTTGATGGCGGGTCAGCGCAGGCATTCGACAAGGTGCCACTGCGTTTCGCGCATGGAAATGACGCCGAACTGCAGCAGCTTGGCGCACGCGTGGTGCCGGGTGCGCTGGTGCGTCGCGGCGCACACATCGCGAAAGACGCGGTGTTGATGCCCAGCTACGTCAACATCGGTGCCTTCGTCGGTGCCGGCAGCATGATCGACACCTGGGCCACGGTGGGCTCGTGCGCGCAGATCGGCGCGGGCGTGCACCTTTCCGGCGGCGTCGGCATCGGTGGCGTGCTGGAACCGTTGCAGGCCAATCCCACCATCATCGAGGACAACTGCTTCGTCGGCGCACGCTCCGAAGTGGTCGAGGGCGTGGTGGTGGAACGCGGCAGCGTGATCGGCATGGGCGTATTCCTTGGCCAGTCCACGCGCATTTACAACCGAGCTACCGGTGAAGTCAGCTATGGCCGTGTGCCGTCCGGCAGCGTGGTGGTAGCTGGCAACCTGCCGGCAAAGGACGGCAGCCACAGCCTGTATGCGGCGATCATCGTCAAGCAGGTTGATGCGCAGACGCGCAGCAAGACCAGCATCAACGAACTGCTGCGGAGTGGCGAATGAGCGCGAAGCTGTATGGGCTGCCCAACTGCGATACCTGTCGCAAGGCGCGCAACTGGTTGGCACGTTTCGAGGTTGCACATGAGTTTGTTGATTACCGCGCCAATCCGGTGCCGGCGGCAACCCTGAAAGCGTGGGCAGCGGCATTGGGTGGCTGGGAAAAGCTGGTCAATAAATCTTCAACCACCTGGCGCAACCTGCTGCCGCAGCGCAAGAACCCGGGCAGCGACCCGGAGTGGACCTTGTTGCTGAAGGAATATCCCGCGTTGATTCGTCGCCCGGTCGTGGTGCTGGCCGATGGCTCGGTGAGCGTCGGTTTCACTGACAACGGCTTCAAGAAAATCTTCGGGCGTTGAAATGACCCGTCATCGTGCCCGCCGCTTCTGCAACAACCTGCGCATCGAACGCGACAATGCCGCGCTGTATGCACGCCTGGCCGATCTGGCTACCGATGCCCGGCTAGGCCAGGTCTATTGGCGTATCGCGCAAGGCGAACAGCTCAACGCCCAGTTCTGGGAAGCTCGTCTGCGCGAGATGGGGGTGCCCGTGCCGATATCGCGCATCGGTTTGCGGGTGCGTGCGCTGGGCTGGTTTGCCAGGCATTTTGGTACGGAATTCGTGATGCCAACGGTGGTGCGTATGGAACACGCCGACCACGCAGCCACCCCGGTCGACCGCAGCGGTCATCGTGATCATTTTATTGCACCCCATGAGGCAGACCAGCGCGATCACCGGCATCGCACGCAAAGTGGCAATACCTTGCGCGCCGCGGTGCTGGGCGCGAATGACGGGCTGGTGTCCAACGTCAGTCTGGTGATGGGCATGGCCGGCGCGGCCACCGGTGATCGCGCCATCCTGCTGGCGGGTCTGGCCGGTCTGGTCGCTGGCGCCTGCTCAATGGCGCTGGGTGAGTGGCTGTCGGTGAACAGTTCGCGCGAGTTCTATCAGGCGCAGATCACCGAACGCGCCGAACGCCTGGCGGTGTCACCGGACGACGGACGTGAGCATATCGCCGGCATCTATCGCGACAAGGGACTGGAGCGGGCCGCCGCCGAACATCTCGCCGAGCACATCGCCGAGACGCCCCGTGCCGCACTGGACATGATGGTGCGCGAGGATCTTGGTGTGGACCCCGGCGAACTGGGCGGTTCGGCCTGGGGTGCGGCAATCTCTTCGTTCTGCCTGTTTGCCTGCGGTGCGATGTTTCCGGTGGCGCCGTATTTCTTCGTCGGTGGCAGTACGGCGCTGATCGTCAGTGGATGCACTACCGCCGCGGGTCTGGCCTTGATCGGCATCGGCACCTCGTTGTTCACCGGCCGCAGCATGCTGTTTTCGATCGCCCGCCAGTTCGGTATTACGGCGGCAGCAGCAGCAATCACCTATGCCGTGGGCCATCTGTTGGGTACCGTGTTGGTGGGTTGATCTGCGGGCCCATGGGCATCCCTTGGTATGCTCGATGTTCTGACCAAACCCTGCGCCCTGTGAGCCGCCATGTCTGCTGTTTTCGATCTGACCTGTGAGCTGATCCGTCGCCGTTCGGTAACGCCGGAGGATGCCGGTTGTCTGCCCCTCATCGCTGCGCGGATGGCGCGTGCGGGTTTTGCCGTGACGCATCTGCGCTACGGCGTGGTGGACAACCTGTGGGTCACCCACGGCGCCGCCGGGCCCACGCTGATGTTTCTCGGTCATACCGACGTGGTACCGAGCGGTCCGGAAGGTTCCTGGGTCAGCCCGCCGTTTGAGCCAACAGTACGCGATGGCCATCTATACGGCCGTGGCGCCGCCGATATGAAGGGCTCGGTAGCCGCGATGGTGGTGGCGCTGGAGCAGTTCGTTGCCGAGCATCCGGAGCATTCCGGCCGGGTCGGCTTGCTGCTCACTGCCGATGAGGAAGGCGTGGCCATTGATGGCGTGCGCAAGGTGGCCGAGCATTTTCGTGAGCGCGGCGAGCAGATCGACTGGTGCGTGGTGGGTGAACCTTCCGCCAAGGCGCGGTTGGGTGACCTGATTCGCGTGGGGCGACGTGGGTCGCTGTCGGCCACGTTGACGGTGCGCGGTGTGCAGGGCCATGTGGCGTATCCCGAGAAAGCGCTCAATCCGATCCATGCGTTTGCGCCGGCGCTGGCCGAGCTGGCTGCCGAAAACTGGGACGAGGGCAATCAGGATTTTCCGCCGACCTCGATGCAGATCTCCAACATCAACGCCGGCACCGGTGCGAACAACGTCATCCCCGGCACGCTGCAGGCGCTGTTCAATTTTCGCTACAGCACGGCCAGTCGCGCGGCTGATCTGCGCGCGCGCAGTGAGGCGATCCTGCATCGCCACGGGTTGGATGTTCAGGTCGACTGGCAACTATCCGGTGAGCCGTTCCTGACGCCACCCGGTGGCCAGTTGCGCGAGGCGGTGGTAGCGGTATGTCGCCAGTTGTGCGACATCGAGCCCGAACAGAGCACCGGCGGGGGTACTTCGGACGGCCGCTTCATCGCGCCGCTGGGTGCCGAAGTTGTCGAGATCGGGCCGGTCAACGCCACCATTCACCAGCTCGACGAATGCGTGGCGCTCGCTGAACTGGAAGCGTTGCCGGCGATTTACCTGGCGATTTGCGAACGCATGTTGCCGAGCTGACTCACGCCGGCTTGCACCGCGCTCCAATGTCGTACAGGAGTCGGTGCGTGGGTTCATGCCGCTGCGCGATTTGGCTTCGCGGCAACCAGCAGGCTGACCTTGCGCAGCGCATCCGTTGCAGTGCCGATGGAACCCTTGCCGATCACCGCTCCGGTCGGCTGGCCGGTCGGCGAGCCACCCATGGGTTCGACCGATACCGCCAGTGCCGCTGTCGTACCCAGTTGTGCCAACAAGGCAGGTGTGAGCGGCAACGCCGTGGGTTTGTCGCGCGCGATCATGCCCACCGAGACGGGCTTGCCGCCGTTCGGGATCAGCCATAGTTGCGGTGCGCGTCCGGCCTCGAACGCGATCGGCGTGGCCGGCACCACGATCATGCGGGCGTGCTGCACGTCCACGGTGGCCGTCCAGCCGGTGCTGCCGTTGTCCTGCTGGATGGTCGACGCCATGTAGCTGGCGTTGACGGCGGTCGGCGTGGGTACGCTGCGCGGCAGCGACACTACCACCAGCAAGGCGACGGCAAGCGCGCTGGCACCCAGGCCCAGCCAGTGCCACAGCGGCAGGTTGTTCCACAGCCCCTCGCGCGGTCGAGCTACACGCAATGGTTTGCTGGCAGGTTGTTCCAGTTGCAGCGTGTCGCGGATGCGCGCCCAGACGTACAGCGCCGGCGCTACCTCGTCGATCGTGTCGGCCAAGGGAATCAGCCGGCGCTGCCACAGTGCCACTGCCGTGGCGGCTTCGTCGGAAGAAGACACCTCACGTGCCACTTGCGCCCGCGTATCTGCATCCAGCACGCCCAGCACGTACTCGGCGTAACGCAGGTTGTGGTTGCCATCGTCGATCGGTGTATTCATTTCCAAAGCCTTATGAGTCCAGGCAGGAGCGCAATTGCATCAGGCTGCGGCGGATCCAGCTTTTCATGGTTCCGAGCGGCACCTTGCAGCGTGCTGCCAATTCGTTATACGTGGCGCCGGTGAAAAAAGCTTCACGTACCGAACTCTGCTGTTGTGGCTCCAGTTCATCCATACACCGCTGCAGTCGCTGGTACTCCTGGCTGGTCTGGGCATCAGCTGCCGGTGTGGGCTGCTCGTCGACCAATTCGTCGAGATGAGACGGATCATCCATCAGCTCCTCGCGATGTTGCCGCAGTCGGTCGATCGCCTTGTTGCGCGACAGTGTCACCAGCCAGGTGATGGCGCTGGCCTTGGACGCATCAAAACTGGAGGCGCGCCGCCACACGGTGGTGTAGGTTTCCTGCAAAACCTCTTCGGCCTCGCTGCGATCGCGCAACATGCGCAGGCAGACGCCGAACAGCTTGGACGAGGTTCGCTTGTACAACTCTGCAAATGCTTTCTGGTCGTTGCGACCGGATTGCTGCAGCAGGCGATTCAACTCGTCGCGCTCGGCGGGGCTGCTGACACTCATCTTCGAACCATCCTGTAGTCACGGGTTGCCCATGCCGAACCGGGCTGCACGGATCGCGGCGGCAATGATCTTCAGCATGAGGGCAAGCGTCTGCCGCTGGCAAGCGGCACACGCGCGGTGCATCCGTGGCGATTCCCCGAACGTACCTTTTTGCTGCAGGCAAGCCGCCTGCCTTTCGCCAGGGACTTGCCATGATGGTTGTTCGTTGTTTCGCAGCGTTGCTTTTGGCTGGCACCGCCAGCGCCGCGTCGCTGCCGCAGCGCGATGTAAAAGGTCTGCTGGTGGACAGCAGTGGGCACACCTTGTACCGCTACGACCCCGATGGCAGTTCGGGTGTCAGCCATTGCAGCGGGTCATGTGCGGCGGTGTGGCCGCCGTACCTGGCGGATTCGCGAGTCACGGCAGGCGGCGGATACAGCGTTACCTTGCGCGGCGACGGCGGCTTTCAGTGGGTTTACCAGGGCCATCCGCTGTACCTGTTTGTTGGCGACGACAAACCCGGCGACCGCGACGGGGATGGTGTGAACGGCAGCTGGCACGTGGTGCGCTGACGTTGGTTGCGACGACATTGCATCCTTTGGGTGAGTTCGCTCGTATCTGGTTTTACATGCGCATTTCGCGCTGTCTGCAAGGGGAACCTCAATGCATATGAATCGCAAGACCCGAATGGTCGGATCGATCGGCTTGGCGCTGGCCGGCTGCCTGCTTTCCGCGGCGGCCACGGCTACCGGCAGCGACGCTGGCGCGCCGACGACGAGCAACAAACTGTTGTTGACCGGTGGTGTATCCCAGCTGGAAGGCTCGGCGGGTGGTGGCCTCACGCCATGGGCGGTGATTGGCGGCTACGGTACCCGTGACGAAATTGGCGCGAACGCGTTCTATACCCGGGTGAACCTGCCGGATTACCACGTCGACGAAGCTGGCGCGATGGTTGGCCTGTACAACCGGGTCGAGCTGTCGTTTGCGCAGCAGCGCTTCAATACCGAAAAGGTCGGTGCCGCGCTGGGGCTGGGTGAAGGCTTTACCTTCAGACAGAACATTGTCGGCGTGAAAGTGCGCCTGTTCGGCGATGTTGTGCTCGACCAGGACAGCTGGTTGCCGCAGGTGTCGGTCGGTGCGCAATACAAGAAGAACAATCAGGACGGTGTGGTCAAGTTTGTCGGGGCCAAGCGTTCGCAAGGCACCGACTACTACATCAGCGCGACCAAGCTATTCCTTGGCCAGAGCCTGCTGGTCGACGGCACGCTGCGTTTCACCAAGGCCAACCAGATCGGCATCCTCGGTTTTGGCGGCGATCTCAACAATTCCTACAAACCGGAGTTCGAGGCCTCGGTGGCTTATTTGCTCAGCCGTCACTGGGCGGTCGGTGCGGAATATCGGCAGAAGCCGAACAACCTTGGTATCGCCAAGGAAGACGACTGGTACGACGCCTTCGTGGCATGGGCGCCGAACAAGCACGTGTCGCTGACCCTTGCTTACGCCGATCTCGGCAACATCGTCATCAAGGATCGGCAGCGTGGCGTGTACGCCTCGGTGCAGGTCGGCTTCTGAGCCACTGTTCCACTTTCTGATCGTCACCCTCGACCTACCGGGAGCACCCTCATGCAAAAAAGCCATTTCCATTTCATCATGCTTGCCGCCGCCATCCTGCTCAGTCAGGGCTCGCTGGCGCAAGACGTCGCGCCGATGCCGCCGCAGTCCGCGGCGATGGCGGCCAGCGCTCCGCGCGATCCGGCACTGAAGCCGGTGTTCGACCAGTTCGGCGGCAAGCCGGGGTTGGTCACGCTGATGAACGACTTCATGGACAACCTGATGGCGGACTCGCGCACGCATTCGTATTTCGCGGATTCCGACCGTGAGCACATCAAGGCTGAACTGGTCGATCAGTTCTGCGTGATTCTTGATGGCCCGTGCACCTATACCGGCAAGGACATGGTCAAGGTGCATCGCAAGCTTGGCATCAATCGCGCGGCGTTCAACGCTTTGGTCGAGGATCTGCAGACCGCGATGGACAAGAACAATGTGCCGTTCCGAGCGCAGAACAAGTTGCTGGCAAAGCTGGCGCCGATGCATCCGGCCGTCATCACCAAATAGCCGTCCATTCGGAGGGTTCTGCACGGAAGCCCGTGCGAAGCGAAGGACGCTATCCGGCACTCGCCGGATGGCGCAGTTGAGTTGAATGACCTCAGGGGGTCGCATGTACACGTATCGTATGGGTTTGATGGGCGCGCTGATGATGTTGAGCGCCTGCAGCATGGCGCCACCACGGCCGCACGCCGCTGCCGTAACCGGCCCGATCGCCGCTGCGCCTGCGCCAGCACCGCTCGTGGCAGCGACGTCGAAAGTTGTGCCTGCGCCAGCAGCGTCTGCCTTGCAGCCAGCGCCGGCGCCATTGTCCGCAACGCCGGTTCCGGCTGCGATCGCGGCGCCGGTGGCGGTCGCCGCGCCCGCTCACCCGCTGATGTCACCTCACCCCGTGCCGAAGTTGGCGCCGGCGAAGAAGGCCGCGGCGGCTGCGATTGCTGCGCCAGCACAGGCGACCCTGCAAGTCAGTGGTCACGTGATGCTGAAGCCCGCGCGCGGTCAGCAGATAGAGGCTGGCGAACAAGCCGACACGCTGGTCTATTTCGTGCCCGTCAGCGGCGGCAGCCGCGCCCGCCCGGGTCACTACACGGTGTATACGCATAATCGCGACTTCAGTCCCGAGTCGCTTGCCGTACCGCTCGGCAGCACGGTGAGCTTCGTGAATCTTGATGATGTGCGCCACAACGTGTTCTCGGTGACGCCCGGTTCGGCGTTCGATCTTGGCTATCAAGGCTCCGGCGAAAAGGCTGATCATGCCTTCGGCCATGCCGGCATCGTGCTGGTCAGCTGCAACGTCCACCACTCGATGGAGCTGGATGTGCTGGTGGTGCCTTCGCCCTACATGGTCAAAGTGGGCGCCGATGGAAACTTCACCCTGGCCGGACTGCCGAAGGGTCCGGGCACGCTGTACTTCTGGAATCCTCGCGCGCAACTGGTCAGCCAAAAGGTGACGTTGCCGATGGGCGCCGCGGTGAGCCAGCAGATTCTGGCAGTGCGGCCACGATTGACCACGGCACTGAACGCGGGCGAACAGCCATGAATCCGGCCAGCCGCTTCCTGTTGGTCGGCCTCGGTACCGTAATGTTGTTTGCTGTCGCTGCGGTGGCGGGAGTGGTCTGGCAGGTTGACCACGCCGCGCGTGGCCATGCGCTGGATCAACTGCGCGTGACCGCGACGGTGGAGCGCGAGCTGGCAGCGAACCGGCTCAGTGAACTGCAGCTGCGCGCCGACCTGCTCGCCCAGGACCCTGCCTTTGTCGACTACGTGGCGCAGTCGCTTATTCCCAATCCACAACTGGGTGGTGCGGTCGACAGTGCGTCGATCAGCGACTTGCTCAAGGATCGCCGACGCGGCTACGACATCGCGATGGTGCTCGATCCGCAGGGCCGGCCGGTAGCCACCTCCGGCATTTTTCTGAAAGACCACGCCAGCATTCAGCACGATGCCCTGGTCACCGGCGCCATCAGCCAGCTCCAGCCGCAGCAAGGCCTGTGGGTGGATCACGCTCAGCTGTACTGGGTGTCGGTCAGTCCGCTGGTGCGCGGCGCCGCGTTGCAGGGCGTGCTGATTGCCGCCAGCCGCGTGGACGATGCGTTTGCCATCGCGGTCAGTCGCATCGCGCATACCGACGTGGCCTTGCTGATGCAGCCTGTGGCTGGCTCGGCACTACCGCCTTCGACTGGTCTGGGCTGGACTGGAGCAGCGCTGTCCGCACAATTGGATCGCGTGCTGGCGGTCAGCAACAGCGCGGGCAAGGCTTTGAACCTGACCGATGGTCAGCATGCAACCGTCAGCTGGGTGACGCCACTGCAGGCGTCCGGCGGGCGTGCTGCGCTGGTGGCGATCGGTCCGGACAAGGAGGGTACTGCGCTCAATCCCGTGGCGCTGCCGTGGTTGGTCGGCGTGGTGGGTTTTGCGCTGTGCGCCTTGCTGCTGGTGTTGCTGCAATGGTGGCGTACCTGGTTGCCGCTGCAGCGCATGCTGGCGGTGATCGAGCTGGCCGGTCAGGGCGACCAGCACCTCACCATTCGCACCAGCGGCAGCGCCATCGTCAGGCGCTTGCGCGAGGGCATCAATCCTTTGTTGCACCGGGTTCTCTAGCGGCCGGCTGCAGGGTCAGCGTGTGTTGGTTGGCTCCGGGCAACAGCGGTGTTGGACGTCCGGCAACCCAATCCTGATGGCCGGCGCCGAAGTAGGGCGACAACGGATGATCACTTTGGCCGCCCGGCATGTTGAGGATCGCCTGATCCTCTTGACCGGGCGAGACGTCCAGATGTTCGGACGCACCGAAGCCCGGTCCCGCCACGTGCGGCATGTTGTTGTCCCCCGCCAGTGGCTGGTCGGGCATGTCGATATGTCGGCCCAGCCAGCGCGGCAGGCCCGCCGACAACGGGTGCCGGATATCGGTGCGATTGCGCTCACCCCAGTTGCGCGCAGCGAGACCACCGGGTTGCTTGCCCAGTTCGTCCGCCACCTGCTTCGCCGAGGCGATCAGCAGGGCGTGCCAATCGTGGTAGGCGGGGTCGAACAACTGTGGTGGCTGCGCGTGCAGCAACGACCACACAGCGGCTTCCGCACTGCTTTCGCCGGGCCAGCTGAAGTCAGGGAATCGTTGTTGCACGCGTGCGATAAACGGCGCCAGCACGGTCTTGCTGACCTGGGCACGGAAGGCACGTACCAGTCGGTAGTCAACGCTGTCGACGGCGGCGCGCCCGCGCCACGTTGCCGTGAGTTGACGCAACGGCTGCAGTGCCGGATCGGTGTTGTCGGCCAGCGTGTCCTGCAACAAGTGCTGCCAGCGGCTGAGGAACACGGCGCGGTTATCCAGCTGGATATCGAGCAGGTTGCCCGGAGTGAAGCTGACACGTCCATGCAGTTCGTCGCGAATCTGTTGCGCGCGTGCGCCAAGGTCATGCCCGCCGTTGCCGAGCAGTGCCAGCGCGTTGCCGTCGACGGTGCGGTTGTTGGCCGTCCACAGTCTTCCGTCAACGGGATTTTCGATGCGTGGATACTGCGCGGGTGCCGCCCAGCCTTGCCAGCCCGTGCCGAATTTGGACCAGTCCGAGGGAAGCAGCGGGTCGATGCCGGCGCGCAGTGGAATGCTGTTGCCGGCGAGGCTCCAGCCGATGTTGCCGGCGCTGTCGGCAACCAGCAGATTTTGCGGCGGCATGCCTAGCGTTGGGGCAAGGTCGAGCGCCTTGTCCACGCTGGATGCACGTTCCAGTTGCATCAGTTCGACGTTGTACGCGCGCGGTTGTGCACCGATCCATGAAAGCGCCAACGGCGTGCCATCCGCATCGGTGCCCATGATCGGGCCCCAGCGGGTGTCGTCAACTTTCAGGATGGTGTCTGGCTGACCCTTCACCTGGATATGTTCGTCGTGATGGTCGAGCGCGGCCCAGCCCTCGGGCACTTTGTAACGGGTCGGATCAGCCGGGTCGCGCCGCACGCGCACCCAGTCCTGCCAGTCGCCATAACTGTTGGTGAAGCCCCAGGCAATCTGCCCGTTGGAAGCCACGATCATCGCCGGCGTGCCGGGCAGGCTGACGCCATTGACGTCGCGCTCGCCGTTCGGTGCGCTGGCATCGGGATAGCGCAGGCGCGTGCGAAACCAGATGTTCGGTACGCCCAGACCCAGATGCATGTCGTTCGCCAGCATCGCCGAACCGTTGCCGGTGAGTCGGCCAGCGACGGCGAAGTTGTTGTTGCCGGGGCGCGGTGCATCCAGTGCCGGTGCCAGCGCGGCGTTGAGCGTCACCGAGGCGATCGTCGATGCGTGTTGGCGCAGGTCGAAAAGGCTGGCGGCCGGGATCACCGGCGAGGCGGACAACGGGCCGCTCAACGGGGCTTCCCAGGTCGGGTCAGGCGCCAGCAGGAAGTCCACCAACGGCCCGGGCAGTACGGCTCGAATCTGCGCGAAACGCAGTTCGCGTTCGTTACGGCCGTCGCTGTTGAGATCCAGGTACATCGATCCGATCACCAGCATGCTGTCTTCGGAACGCCACAGCTGTGGTTGACTGCCCAGCAGCAGGTATTCCCACGGCCGCACGCGCAGGTCGGCCAGTCCGGCGTTCACACCGTCGCGGTAACGATCAAGCTCGCGTTTTTCCGCAGGTTCCATTTGCGCATAAGCGGCCTCGGCCACGGCGCGAAGACGATGGCGACGATGGTTGAGGTCGAGCTTCAATGCCGCCGGACCCACCAGTGCTGACAGTTCGCCGGCGCTGGCGCGGCGCATCAGGTCCATCTCGAAGAAGCGTTCCTGCGCGTGCACGTAGCCAAGCGCGTAGCTGAGGTCGGTGCGGTCCTTGCCGGTCAGGGTGACGGTGCCCAACGCGTCACGTGTGATGCTGACCGGTGCGGCAAGATCCGAACTGCTGCGCGTGCCATCGAGTTGCGCGCGACTGCCGGCGAACAGCCACCAGCCGGTGAGGAACGCGGCGAACAACAAGGTGAGTAGAAGCAGCAGCGAGATCCGCAACAGGCGGAAGCGGCGGGTCATCATGGCTTGGCGAACACGGCAAAGATTCCTGCGTAGGGTTTGACCATGAAAGCCGGTGCACCGGCGTAGCCCTGGCCATCAACATAGAGCTGCGAGATGCTGCCATCCAGATACAGCGCATTGCGACAACCGAGCTTGTCGCGAAACAGCCGTCCAAACGTATGGAAGTTGACCGGTGCTTCGCTGGCAGCAAACACCACGTCAGTGGACGTTCTTGCGCAAACGCCGCTGCGCCATTTAAGGCTCGCCGAGTCATCGACGAATTGCTCGTTGAGCTTGCCGTCGATCAGCAGCATCGGGCCGGACTGGGTAGCCCAGCGCGCAGCCTGGCCATCCGCCTTGAACGCCTCACTGGTACGCACGGCCGCATGGCCATCGGGATACACCGCGAAGACGCCATTGGGCAGCAGCGAAAAATTGCCGGATGCCGGGTTGCCGTGCGCCAGATTCAACGGCACCAGCGTCTTGCCATCTTCCACATATAGTCCCAGTGGCGCGAATTTGTGATCGTAGATGCCGGCGTTGGCGGCAAACAGCAGCCGCTGCCCGCGTGCCTCGCCCCATTGGCGCAGTGTTTCGATGCTGCCGAACGGTTGCCCGCTGGTTGGGTCGCGCCAGTGCAATGACAAGTTTTCGCGCTTGAGATCGACGTGCACGATTCGATAATTTTGCCCATCGAACGCGACGTCGCTGCTGTCCAGCGCCTGTGCGGTGGGTGCGCAGCCGGGAACGACGGCCAGCAAGACCAGCGGCAGCAGCAGGTGCAGCAGTCGACGAAGGCGAGGAGGATGGGGCAGACGCGGAATATGGGAAGACATGTGTCGATGGTCGCCGCCCTGCCGCGTGGGTGCAAGCCCGGTGATGCGACTGCGCACCGGACCATCTGTCGTTAAACTTGGCGTTTTCCCCGGTATTCCTCCATGCCCTATACCCCGATAGTGGCGACACTCGGTTACGTGCTCTCGCCTGATCGTCGCGAGGTGCTGATGATTCACCGTAACGCGCGGCCGGATGACCAGCACCTGGGCAAGTACAACGGCCTGGGCGGCAAGATGGAGCCGGAAGAAGATATCGCTGCATGCATGCGCCGCGAGATTCGCGAGGAGGCGGGCATCGAGTGCGAGTCGATGCAACTGCGCGGCACACTCAACTGGCCGGGCTTTGGCAAGCAGGGTGAGGACTGGCTGGGCTTCATCTTCGTGATCGATCATTACAGCGGTACGCCGCTGACGAGCAACCCCGAGGGCACGCTGGAATGGGTGGCGCTGGATCGCCTTATGGAGCTGCCGATGTGGGAAGGCGACCGCCATTTTCTGCCGCTGGTGTTCGATGGCGACCCGCGCCCGTTCCATGGCGTGATGCCGTACAAGGACGGATGCATGCAATCGTGGTCGTACAGCCGTTGAGCGACGCGCAAGTCATACGCATTGTCGCGGCGGTGATTCGCGATGATCGCGGCCGCATCTTGCTGGTGCGCAAGCGCGGTGCGGCGGTGTTCCAGCAGCCCGGGGGCAAGCGTGATCCCGCTGATGTCGATGAGCTCGCCACGCTGGCCCGCGAATTGCGCGAGGAGCTGGGCTGCGCACTGGTAACTGCTTCCGCACGCTTGCTGTGCCATTGCAGTGCGCCGGCCGCGAACGAGCCGGGTCACCGCGTCGAGGCGGTTGTCTACGTTGTTGAGGTATGCGGCGTGGTTACATCGCAAGCCGAAATCGAAGAACTGCGCTGGATCGACCCGGCCGCACCGGACGTGCCCGTGGCGCAGCTCAGCCGTGAGCACATCCTGCCATTGCTGCGCTGATGGCGTAGGGCGGGCACCGCCCGTCAGGTCTTCCACACCACCGGGGCAGTGGGCAGCGTCCGTCCTGCACGCTGCAGAAGGGGTTACGCCACGTCACTCAGCCAGGCTGCGCTGCCGAACTTGCTGATCGCCAGTGCCTCGGCTTGGGCCAGTTCCTCACTGGTCAAGCTGCCGTTGTTCAGTCCATGCAGGCGGCGGAACGTGGCGATCATGCGTTCGATCACTTCCTCACGGGGCAGGCCAGTCTGACTGCGCAGCGGATCGACCCGCTTGGCGGCACTGGTAGTGCCCTTGTCCGACAGCTTCTCGCGACCGATGCGCAACACTTCCAGCATCTTGGTCGCGTCGATGTCATAGGCCATGGTGACGTGATGCAGCACGGCGCCACCGCGATGCACCTGCGCCGCGCCGGCGATCTTGCCGCCTTCGGAGGTGATGTCGTTGAGCGGCTTGTACCACGCCTTGATGCCCATGTCGGCGAGTGCCGCCAGCACCCATTCGTCGAGGAAAGCATAGGCTTCCTGAAACGACAGGCCCTTGATCAGCGACTGCGGCGCGTAGATGGAATAGGTGATGGTGTTGCCCGGTTCGATGAACATCGCGCCGCCACCGGAAACCCGGCGCACCACTTCGATGCCGTGCCGCTTCGCAGCTTCCGTATCCACCTCGTTGCGCAACGATTGGAAGCGGCCGATGACCACCGCCGGTGAGGCCCATTCCCAGATGCGTAGCGTGGGCGGGCGAAGCCCGGCGCCGACCTCGTGCGTCAGCACGTCTTCCAGTGCCATATGCAGGGCTGGGGATTGCGGAATCGTGTGGATCAGCTGCCAGTCGTGATCGTGCCAATCGGTGCGCATCATGCCGCGGTGTCTCCGTCCAGCGCACGACGTACCGCCACTGCAATGGCTTCGGGTGAAATGCCGAACATCATCACCTCGGTGCCGAGCGCGGCGTGGATGGTGGTGGCCAGTTCGACTTCACCGGTATGCACGGGTTGCCCAAGCAAGCTGGCGTTGATCGTATCCAGCGCGCTGTCCGGCTCCAGAAAAAAGTCGCCGCTTAAATGAACATGGGTCAAGCGGCCGTCGCTGGTGTCGAGGTCAACCACCACCAGTTTGCCGCCAGGCATCTTGTATTCGCCGTGCATGGAGACCCTCCTCGACACTATCCGGCGATTATAACGTCGATCAGTGACCGCGGCCGTGGAAGTGGCCGGTGCTGGTGCCGACCGAGATGCTGATACCGCCGCTGGGATGATCGCAACTGCCAAACGCCTTGCTGACGTTCACCGTGCCGGTCTGGTAGTTCCCGCTGACGTGATTGCCGCCGACTACGCCCATGCCCACGCTGCCATGCACTTGTGGCTGGTTGTAGCTGGAGTCGTCGCAGTCACGCCGGGTGTCGCTGGCTACTTCGGTATTGCCCATGCGACCGCTGGTGTCGCCGTAATAGACGCCTGGTGCGCTGGTGCTGGACGTGGCGGGTGCCGCGGCACTGCTGCTGGCGGCGGGAACGTCGCTGGGCGGCAGCTTGAGGTTCAGCGGCTTGTGCGCGGTTTGTGCCCATGCTGTGGTGGCCAGCAGTGTGGCGAACAGGGCGGGTAGGGTGCGTTGGATGCTCATGGGGACTCCGGGTATCACGTGGTGAACGCGCGGGGCTGCGTTCGCGTGTACATCCCTGTTGGAACGGCCGCGCGCCGACAAGTTCCTGCCGAGTAAACCACCGCCCGTAGGAGCCCGCTGGCGGGCGATGCTCCTGTTCTGCGTATCGGCAAAAAAAGCATCGCCCGCCAGCGGGCTCCCGCGAGGACATTTTTACGCATCAGTTCACGCGGTGGTCTCGATCCGTTCAACTCGACGCAAGCCGCGTGGCAGCAGATTGCCGCGGGTGGCACGGGTGCCGCCGTACTCGACCAGGTCGGCCCACTTCAGGGTCAGCTTGCGCGCGCCGGCATACATCGTCACTTCGCCCTTGCCTTCGCTGACCACCGCCACGCCGGCCACGCGTTCGCCTTCGGCCAGTTGCTTCTTGGGGATCTCGATCAGCTTGTTGCCCTTGCCCTTGTCCAGCTCGGGCAGCTCGGCGACCGAGAACATCAGCAGATGCCCTTCGGTAGTGACCACCACGATGCGATCGCGTGCCGGGTCGGCGGTGAGTTGCGGTGCCAGCACCTTGGCCTGGTCGCTGAGGCTGATGATCTGCTTGCCGGCCTTGTTGCGGCCGGTGAGTGCTTCGAAGCGGGTGACGAAGCCGTAGCCGAAGTCACTGGCTAGCACCAGTCGGCTGTCGTTGTCGCCAGCCACCAGCGCATCGAAGCTGGCGCCGGCGACGGGACTGAAGCGGCCGGTCAGCGGGTCGCCGTTGCCGCGTGCGGATGGCAGCGTGTGCGCCGGCGTGGAGTAGGCGCGACCGGTAGAGTCGATGAAGGCAATCTGTTGCGTGGTGCGTGCCTTCACGGCAGCGAGCAAGGCATCGCCTTCGCGGTAATTCAGACCGTCGGCATCCACGTCATGACCCTTGGCAGCGCGTGCCCAACCCTTCTGGCTCAGCACCACGGTGACCGGTTCGCTGGCCACCAGCGCGCTTTCGTCCAGTGCCTGCGCCACCTGACGCTCGACCAGCGGCGAGCGGCGATCGTCGCCGAATTTCTCGGCGTCGGCACGCAGCTCTTCCTTGATCAGGGTCTTCAACTTGGCTGGCGATTTCAGCAGTACGTTGATGCGCGCGCGCTCCTCTTCGAGCTGATCGCGCTCGGCGTTGATCTTCATTTCCTCAAGACGGGCCAGCTGGCGCAGGCGCGTTTCGAGGATGTAGTCGGTCTGCTCCTCGCTGAGTCGGAAGCGCGCCATCAGCACCGGCTTGGGCTCGTCCTCGGTGCGTACGATGCGGATCACTTCGTCGAGATTGAGGTAGGCGGTATGCAGGCCTTCCAACAGGTGCAGGCGGCGGTCGACCTTGGCCAGACGGTGTTCGAGTCGGCGCGTCACGGTGCTGGTGCGGAACGCCAGCCATTCGCTGAGAATACGCTTGAGATCCTTCACCTGCGGCCGGCCATCCAGGCCGATCATGTTGAGATTGACGCGGAAACTCTTCTCCATGTCGGTGGTGGCGAACAGGTGCTGCATGGTCTCGTCCGCATCGACGCGGTTCGAGCGCGGCACAATCACCAGCCGGGTCGGGTTCTCGTGATCGGACTCGTCGCGCAGGTCCTCGATCATCGGCAGTTTTTTCGCGCGCATCTGCGCGGCGATCTGTTCGAGGATCTTCGACGGGCTGACCTGATGCGGCAGCGCGGTGATCACGATATTGCCTTCCTCGCGCTGGTAGATCGCGCGGGCGCGCACCGAACCCCCGCCAGTCTGGTAGATCGACAACAGGTCAGCGCGCGAGGTGATGATCTCCGCCTCGGTCGGATAATCCGGGCCGAGCACGTGTTCGCACAGTTCGGCGACCGTCGCGTTCGGCTCGTCCAGCAGACGGATGCAGGCGGTGACCAGTTCGCGCAGATTGTGTGGCGGAATGTCGGTGGCCATGCCCACCGCAATGCCCATCGAGCCGTTCAACAGCACATGCGGCACGCGCGCTGGCAGCCAGCTTGGCTCTTCCAGCGTACCGTCGAAATTCGGTACCCAGTCGACCGTGCCGTGAGCCAGTTCGCCCAGCAGCGCTTCGGCGATCGGGCTGAGCTTGCTTTCGGTATAGCGCATCGCGGCGAAGCTTTTCGGGTCGTCCGGCGAGCCGAAGTTGCCCTGGCCATTGACCAGCGGATAGCGGTACGAGAATGGCTGCGCCATCAGCACCATCGCTTCGTAGCTGGAGCTGTCGCCATGCGGATGGAATTTGCCGATCACGTCACCGATGGTGCGCGCGGACTTTTTCGGCTTGGCGGTGGAGGCCAGCCCCAGCTCGCTCATCGCGTAGATGATGCGTCGCTGCACCGGCTTCAGGCCGTCCCCGACGAAGGGCAGGGCGCGGTCCAGCACCACGTACATCGAGTAATCGAGATAAGCCCGCTCGGCGTATTCCTTCAGCGGGATCTGTTCGTAATTGGCTTGCAGGTTCATGCGTTGGATCTTGAAAAGTGGCGCGCGGCGCGCGGATAACCGGTCGATGGTGCCAGAAAGCACCCGGTTCTTGTAGGAGAACTACTCCCGTACGGCCGAAATGCCGAGCTTGTTCAGCTGCACCTGCACGCTGTCCGGCCCGGCCAGATGCGCCGCGCCGACCGCGATGAAGACGGTGCCGGGTTGCTGCAGCAGGCTGGCGATCTTCGCCGCCCAGGCCTGGTTCCGTTGCACCAGCATCACCTGATAGAGCTTCGGTTCCTGTGTGCGCATCTCGGCGGTGCCGACGCGGTCGAGGGTGTCCGGGTCACCGGCCTTCCAGGCGGCGATCATCTCCTCCAGTTGGGTCGTGCCCTTGTCCGCATCACGCATGCTTGAGCGCAGCAGCCCCAGTTCGACCGAGCGCGGCATGTCGGCAAGCAGGTGGATCTGCTGCTCGGCGGTTTCCAGCCCGACCACGGGTTTGTGCGCGGCCGTCATCTGTGCGCGCAGTTGTTTATCCACGCCTTGCGCCGGGTCCATGCCGGCGTTCTTCAGCGGTGACAGTGACAAGGTCAAGGCAGCCAGCCACGGTCGCATGATGTTCAAGGTTTGCATGCCGCCGGGTACACCGGCCTTGTTGGCGAGCATGCGCAGGCGCTGCGCTTCGGACTCGCTGAGCTGGCCGGTCAACGGATGCGCGGTATCCATGCCCATGCGCAATACCAGGCCGGCGATGTTGGCCGGGTTGTCGTCCGTCAGTTCGATGTACAAGGTCTGGCTGTCGGCCAGCGCGCGGTCCAGTACCGGGTAGTGCCAGTCGGCGTCCTTCGGCATCAGGTGCACGGTGCCGAACAGGTAGATCGTGGTGTCGGCGTCCTTCACCACCCACAGCGCCGGGTCGGCGATGGCGGCCGCGGGCAGCAGCAGAAGCAGTGCGACGGCACAGCGGGTGAGCAGATGTTTCATGCCGAGCAGTGTTGCGGCAAGTGCAGCCCAGTTCAATCGTGTTGGGACGGCCGCTCGTCAACGTCGATCAATCGTTCCCGCGTCGGCCAGGTGGTTCGCCCTTCAGCCAGCACACCGCAATCAGACCGAGGGTGAGCAATACGATGCCGAGGGTGAACAAGCCCGGTTCGCGTACGGGTCGGAAGAAATGCATGACCAGCGAAATGCCGCCTGCGTAGATGGCAAAGCAAACCCAGCCTTGCCAGCGGGTCGGCAAGCCCCAGCCCCAACCGTAACGTTTGGCCGGAAACCAGTAGCTGCGCTCGATCTTCATGGTCGTTCCATCAGCGGGTTCGCAGGCTGGTGTACGCCGACTGGCATGTTTCTTCAAGATGACTGCAGAAGCATCGACAGCATAACCTGACAATTGGTCATGGAATTGCGCTTCTTCATGCCGTGCCTCGTTGCTGAAAGATCATGCGTCGCGCTGCTTTTTGCGTGGTGACGCAGACGGTTTGCCCGGCTCTGGCGCATGGATGCGCCACGGCCTGCTGGCCTCTTGCCAGGTCAGCAGGCGCCCCTTGGCTACCACCAGTACCCAGACCCACGCGTACCAGAACGCGAACAACCCAAACAGCGCCCACCACCACTGGCCGGATCGCGCCATGACGATGAAACCCACGGCTCCCACCAGCAACCAGATGATGGCCAGCACGGCGGCGACTACGCGATGGATGGAACGAACCGGCCTTTGCATGGCAGCTTCCTTGGGAATTGACGTGCGTCACGAGTCGCTTCCTCAGCGGCAGCGCGTAAGCGGATGCCTGCTTCAGGCTTTGCAGCGATGGATGGATTTGGTGCAGCCACCCGCGGGCCAGTCGCTGCGATGCCAGCAAATCTGGTCAGGTTCAATCACCATCAGGTCCCAGTCGATCGGCTTGCCGGCCGCATCAAGTCGCTGCTCTCCGTCCATTGACATGCGCAAGCCGTCGGGAAGCTCGCCGAGAACCTGGTAGGTGGCCTCACGGCGAGGCTCGCGGGTACCGTCCTCACGGCGAGGCACCAGCGAAAGAAACATCTTCTGCCGGTCTTCGCTGAAGCGGATCTGCTTGGGCGTCGCCGCGCAATCATCGGTGTCTGCCCAGCCCCAGTTGCCGGACAGCAAGGCGTAAGGGTTCATGCGGGTCGAGGCATCTGGTGCCTGGTCGCATCCACATAACGCTGGAATCAAGCAGCGGCGGAGCCGGCCGCTTGAATGACTGGTAAGAAGGCAGAGCCCCATGCCGTCGTGAACCAGAACCATACCGCTGCTTTGAATGCTGGGCAATCACGGGAAGGTTGTGGCCTGCGCGCGAAGAACGAACCGCTGACGACACACTACACATTGCGACGAACCGCGCGCGCCACGAAGTATACAAAAGCGAGGCGTCCACACGCGCGCGAATTGCGATGAAAATCGAGCGCGCGAAAGACCCCAATGCAGGCCAGCCAGGAACAACACAACGCGGCGAGCCTGAGAAAATTGCAAACGTGCAACACGCTTCACAAGCGTAGAAGAACGCCGCTCTGACGTCTGACGCTATGTAGATTTCAAAGTGCAGGGTAAGCCTGCAGCCGGTCCTCCACGATTACTTGTCGCGGCGCGACCGATCAACGACTTGGTGCTATTGCCGCAATCTAATCCTGCAGTGTCCGGATGTGTTGTTTGACTCACTCGGCTTCCACCTTTTTCAAGAAGCCGATTAGCCCATCAAAGTACGTTTGCTGGTCGTCATACATCGCCATGTGGCTGCCTTTCGGGCATAGCAGGAATTGTCCGTGCGGCAGTTTTTTAGCCATGCCCTGCATGTACTTCGGGTCCATGGTGTCGTGTTGGGCGCCGATAACGAGCGTGGGAACGGTGATGCGTTGCAGGTCTTTGCTGCGATCCCAGTTCAGCAGTCGGCCACTGGCGCCCAGTTCACTGGGTCCTTGCATCAGGTTGTAAATGTGTTCGTTCATGTGGCCGAACGAGCGGGTGACTGGCTCGGGCCACTGCGCCTGGGGCAGGCGCAGCACGTGCTGTTCGTATTGCATGGGGCCGAGGATGGCCATATAGCGCGGGTCGCTGGTGCGGTGTTCGGCTTCCAGCTTCTTCACCTCGGCCAGCTTGGCCTGGTCCATCGCCGGCATCAGCACGGTGTTGGCGTAGGCGTTATAGGCCGGGATCGAATCGACCATGTTGGAGATCACCAGGCATTTCAGGTGCTGCTGGTATTTCAGCGCGTATTCCATCGCCAGTACGCCGCCCCAGGAGTGGCCGAGGACGCAGAAGTTGTTCTTGTCCAGGTGCAGCGCCTGGCGCACCTGTTCCACTTCGTCGACGTAGCGGTCGACGGTCCACAGCGAGTCGTCTTTCGGTTGGTCGCTATAGGCCGAGCCGAGCTGGTCGTAGTAGATGTATTCGATGCCGGCGGCAGGCAGGAAGCTGTCGAATACCTCAAGGTATTCGTGCGTCTCACCGGGGCCGCCGTGCAGCAGCAGGACGGCCAGCTTCGGGTCGTTGCCGACGCGCTTGGTCCAGACGTGGAACGTGCCTTTGGGGGTGGTGATCGGGATCATTTTCACGCCGCCGGTCAGCATTTCGCCGTGACTGGCGTGATCGAAGTAGCTGGGTGGCGGCGCGGTGTCCGCTGCGGTGGCGACGGTGGCGACGAGCAGGGTCAGTGTGACCAGCAATTTGGTGATATGGCGCTTCATGGCTATCCCCTGATGACATAAAGGTCAGCCCTGACTATGCGGCGACCTGACGCTGTCGGCAAGTAGTCAGCGTGGCGCGCTGGCGATCGTCGTGAACGCGCCGCTCGATCGGTGCGTTGTCATGGATGCGAATGCCAGCCTGTTCCAGTGATCCGCTGGTACGTTCCTTCTGCGCGTCATGGTTCACGACGCGCTTCATGCGTAGGTGCAGTCGTTTGTCCCGTTCAGTGCTTGCCGAGTACGGCGAAGCTGGCAGGCCAGCATGCATAGGTGGCGTCGATGTTGGCGTCGCGTACGAGTTGCAACAGGATTTCGGTCTGATCTTCGTGCAACAGGAATTCGATCTTCACCGGCAGGTCGTCGGCCAGTTCGAAGAATTGCTCTTCGTGCAGCACGCCGTGCCGACCGAAGCCGGCAATGGCGCGGAATACCGAGCCGCCGCCGAGTCCACGTTTCTTGGCCTGTTCGAGCAGCCATTCGGACAGCAGCATGCCGTCGTGCTTGGTGCGCGAGTGGCAGTAGAAGGTCAGCTGCACGCCTTGCTGGAGGTTGTCCTGGTTCATGCGATGGCCCCGATCAATGGCGTAGCAGGCTGCGGGTGAGGGTGATGCCGAGCACGGTCATCGCCAGCGAGCCGATCACATGCACGGCCACGTGGCCGCTGAACCACAGGTATTGCTGGCGCAGCAGCAAGGTGGCTGACTCGGCAGAGAAGGTAGAGAAGGTGGTGAGTCCACCGAGAAAACCGGTGAAC
Source organism: Rhodanobacter sp. AS-Z3 (assembly GCF_029224025.1). Classification (NCBI taxonomy): domain Bacteria; kingdom Pseudomonadati; phylum Pseudomonadota; class Gammaproteobacteria; order Lysobacterales; family Rhodanobacteraceae; genus Rhodanobacter; species Rhodanobacter sp. AS-Z3. The sequence continues at coordinate 3,253,793 of NZ_CP119392.1, read as the reverse complement.
ACGAACAGCCGCAGCGCCGGCGACAAGGTCTGGAAGTGATCGAACACGCCGATCACGCAGCCCATCAGCAGGCCGCCGGTGAGGTTGGCGGCAAGCGTGCCCAGCGGCAGGGTGGGAAACATCGGGTTGAGCAGGATGCCCAAGCCCCAGCGCAGCCAGCAGCCGATGGCGCCGCCGATGCCGATTGCCAAAAATCCGGTAAAGCCCACGAGCGTGCCTCCTGACGGGTGTGTCCGGTTGCCGCGATGCAGGCACGCCTGCACCGCCGGAAACCGGGGGAGCAGGCATCATCAACTTCAACGCTCGAAATCACGAGAAGTGGTTTGTTCCGGGCCGTGATGGTGTTCCGGAACGGGAGGCATGCCATCTCCCATGCCGCATCGTAGTCGATTCCGCCGCCCTGCCGTCAAGCGTGGCCGTCTATAATGCGCGACCCGCCGCGATCAACCATCCTCATGAACCCAGCCCAGCACACCGTGCGACGCAGCCTGCCGTGGCTGCTGGCGGGCTTGTCGATGATCGGTCCGTTTTCGATCGACGCGGTGTTTCCGGCGTTTCCGTTGATCGGCGCGCGCTTCCAGGTGGACGACACGGCGCTGCAGCAGTTGATCAGCATGTACCTGCTGACGTATGCAGTGATGAGCCTGTTCCACGGCGCGATTTCCGACGCGATCGGGCGCAAGCCGGTGATCGTTACCGGCATGCTGGTCTACGCGCTGGCCTCGGTGGGCGCGGCATCGTCCACTTCGTTCGCGATGTTGCTGGCCTGTCGCGGCCTGCAGGGCATGTGTGCGGGGGCCGGTCTGGTGGTGGGCCGGGCGGTGATTCGTGACAGTCTGGAAGGGCCGGCGGCGCAGCGGCTGATGTCACAGGTGATGATGATTTTCGGGGTGGCGCCGGTGATTGCGCCGATGATCGGCGCGTTGCTGCTGCCGTTGGGTGGCTGGCACGGGATCTTCTGGCTGCTGGCTGCTTTCACCGTGCTGCTGTCGCTGGCGCTGTACACGCTGCTGGACGAAACGCATCCACCGGAACGGCGTTCGCGCTTTGCGCCACGGCCGTTGCTGGCGGGCTACATGGGCTTTGCGCGCGACCGTTCGTTCTGGCCGTTGCTGATTTCCAGTTCGGTTAATTTTGCCGGCTTGTTTCTCTATATTTCTTCCGCGCCGCGCATTGTGCGCGAGCTGCTGCATTTGTCGGCGCAGGGTTTTCCGTGGCTGTTCATTCCGGTGGTGATTGGACTGATCAGCGGCGCCTGGTTGTCAGGGCGGATGGCTGAACGCTACAGCGCCAAGCGCACCGTGAACCTGGGCTATACGCTGATGTTGCTGGCTTGCGTCTTCCATGTGTTGCTGGCGCTGCTATTCCCGCTGCCGCGTCTGCCGTGGTCGATGCTGCCGCTGATCCTGCACGGTGTCGGCGTGCAACTGGCGTTCCCGACCTTGACCTTGCTGCTGCTCGATCGCTTCCCGAACCATCGCGGCGGCATTTCGTCAGTGCAGGCGTTTGCCAGTCTGTTGTTGTGCGGTTTTGTTGCTGGTGTGATGTCGCCGCTGCTGTCGGCCAGCATGTTGCATCTGGCACTGGGAGCATCGCTGCTGACCGTGGCGGGTGCGCTGGCGTGGTTCTGGTATCACGGGGTGACGCGCGAGACGGTGTTGCCGGTGAGCGACGCTGATGCCATGGCGGTGATGGCGGCCGAGATCATCGAGCCGCTTTAGCGCGCGTCGCCCCACGCCTTGGGTGGGCGTGCCGGCGGCACCACCGTTTCAATCGACATCAGCACGGTGGCATTGGCCAGTGCGCGAACCAGTGATGGCGGTCGATAGCTGGCATCGGCCAGCCAGCGTCGCCACACCGAGTCGTCGACGCGTTCGTTGACGCCGGTGCCGAGCAGGCGGTCGATCGGCGATTTGAATTCCTTGTAGAGGCCGCTCATGAATTCCTTGTAGGAATCGCGCGGCATGCCGCTGTTCGCATCCTCTGCGGGAATCCATGATTTGTTGCAACACAATCCGGCATCCATCGCCTTGCGTTGCAGCCAGGCCAGCGGCAGGTCGGGCAGTGGATCGGGTTTGCGGCCGGCGCCGTCGCGGTCGTTGCCGCCGCCGACATCCGAATGCGAGCCAATGAACCAGCGTTGCTCGATCTCGATCTGTTCGACTTTCTTGGAGGTCAGCGATTCGCCGGCCTTTACCGTGTACGGATTGCGTGTCCACACGGCCGGTGAAAAATCGGCGCGGTGCTCGTCCAGCGCAAGGGCTTGATAGGCGTACTTCACGATTTTGCTCAGCTCGGTGTCGTGGAACTGGTAGCGCGCGCGGGCATAGGGGAACCACGACGCCGTGTCCGGGATGCCGAGTGAGCCAACGGTATCCCAGACGCCAATGAAATGGATGTCCACTTCGATCGAATGGTCGGCGCGAAATTCCACCGCAGCCGGGTCGTCAGGTTTGCTGGTGAGGTTGCGATAGAAGTCGTAGGCCGCGTCAACGTCCGCTTGCGCGACGCTTGCGTTGCTGGAGCAGCGCAGCAGGCCGCATTTGCGGATCAAGCCGCCGAGGCTGCGTGCGGTATAGGCGCCGCGACTGAAGCCGAATAAATGGATCTGGTCGCCGGCCTGCCAGTTCTCGCACAACCAGCGGTAGCCGTCGATCACGTTGTCGGAAAGTCCGTAGCCGAACGCGCCGCCGAGCAGGTGGGTTAGTCCGCGCTTCACACCCACCCCGGGAATGTAGTTGACCATTTGCAGGTTGCCGTCGTCGTCGACGGGCGCAATCAGTCGTCGCAGACGCTCCACGTTGGTGTTGGATTCGGGTTTGTTCCAGGTACCGTCAAACAACAGCACCAGCCGACGCATGACCACGGTGTTCTCCGGCACGATGTGCGAACGAACCTCGGCCACAACTCTAGGGCGCGTCGAGCAGCCCGGCCAGTGCCGCTTTTAGCGAGGCGGCTGATCTGCGGCAAGCGCTCTGCCGTTCGTTGGCAGTAAGCTGCGTGGCAGGCACTTCGCGCAGGTGACGGACGATGGCAAAGGCGACCCAAGTCGAGCTGGCACAGGTATTTCGCGCGCTGCATGATCGCCGCAAGATACTGCTGCTGCCGAATGCCTGGGACGCCGGCAGCGCACGATTGTTCGTGCAACGTGGTTTTGCGGCGGTGGCCACCACCAGCGGTGGCTTGGCGTGGTCGCTGGGCTATGCCGATGGCGAGCGAGCGCCACTGGCGGAAGTGCTGGCGGCGGTCGCGCGCATCACGCGGGTGGTCGAGTTGCCGGTGACGGTGGATATCGAAACCGGTTATGGCGACTCGCCCGAAGCGGTGGCGGCAACCGTGCAGGCAGTGATCGGCGCCGGCGCGGTTGGCATCAACATCGAGGACGGACTACCCGGGCATGGCCCGCTGCGTCCGCTTGCCGAGGCCGCAGCACGGGTGCGTGCGGCGCGCGCCGCGGCGGATGCCTGCGGCGTTCCCCTCGTGATCAATGCGCGGGTGGACAACTGGATGCACGCCGACAATATGGCGCCCGCAATGCGTCTCGACGACGCGATCGCCCGCGGCAAGGCTTATCTGCAGGCTGGCGCCGACGTCATTTATCCGATTGGTCTGAGCGACCCCGCCACCTTGGCCGCGCTGGTGCAGGCGCTTGATGCGCCGGTGAATGTCGCCGCTGGTGTGGGCATGCCCAGTGTGGCCGAGTTGACCGCGTTGGGCGTTGCGCGTGTCAGCACGGCTACCCGGCTCGCCACCTTGGCACTGGGTGCGGTCGACCATGCCGTGCGGGGCATGCTGATCAGTGGCCGCTTTGATGGCTTCGTCAGTGAGTTCACTTACGCCGATGCACAGCGGCTGTTCGCGCCGGAGTGATGGGCGCCTCTCGTCATGGCTGCAAGGAATTCTTCATGCATCAACGTCTGGATTACAAGGCAGCATCACCCGCTGCGTTCAAGGCCATGCTTGGCATGGAAACCTGCGCCCGTGAGTCGGGTCTGGAGCATTCACTGCTGGAACTGGTGAAGACGCGCGTGTCGCAGATCAACGGTTGCGCGTATTGCCTGGACATGCACAGCAAGGATGCGCGTGCCGCCGGCGAAACCGAGCAGCGCCTGTACCTGTTGTCAGCGTGGCGCGAAGCGCCGTTCTATACGCCGCGCGAACGTGCCGCACTGGCCTGGGCCGAGGCGGTCACGCTGGTGGCATCGAACGATCTGCCGGATGCGTTGTACGAACAAGTGCGCGCGCAGTTCGACGAAAAGTCGATGGTCGACCTGACCTTGGCGATCATCGCGATCAATGGCTGGAACCGGCTGGCGATCGGCTTCCGGGTCGAGGTAGGCGGCTATCAGGCGCCATCGGTGAGTTGAAGCGACGGCCTGGTATGCCTGGCGAGAATCAGCAGGGCAGGCCGCGAGCGATCAGAAAGTCGCGTGCGTTTTCGGCATCGCGCTCGAACCATGCCTGGGTCGAGCCGAGCCGGAAGGTGTAGCCCCACGCATCCATGTCGGTCATCAGACGCTGCCTGCCCACGCCGGGAAGTTCGTCAGCCAGCACGATCTGCAGATAGCAGGTGGCGTCTTCTTCCTCGATGGAATCGGTGGCGTCGGTGTGTACGTGTTCGCGCTGTTCTGCCGGCAGCACGATCAGGTGGCCGGCTTCATGTAATAGCGAATGCACCGGCGTGTCGTCGCGCGCGTAAACCGTGCTGCCGATGATGCCGGCTTCGCGGTCGCCCCAGAAGCTGCCGGGGATCGGCGCGTTCGCGGCGACCCGTTGCAGCTTCAGCCCAAACCGGTCGAGCAGGCTGGCTGCGTGGTCTAATCCAATCTGACCGACGCACAGCACGAGGCTGGAAGGATCGCTGGCGGAAGTGTGATTGTCGGGGTGCATGAAGGTGCGCAGTGTGCGCGAATGGAATGGCCGGAAAGGGAAGGCCGGGCGGCGCGTGGCCGCCCGGCGGTAGTCAGCATCGCGGACTCAGCCGTTTTTGGCTTCGCTCTTGGCGGGCAGCTTGCCGTCGGGCAGGGTGACCGAGAGTTCAAGAATTTCGTGGCCGCTGTCGCGCTCGAAGTTGATATTGATGGCTTCAAGGTCGACGTGGACGTACTTCTTGATCACTTCAAGCAGCTCATTGCGCATCATCGGCAGGTAGTCCGGCGCACCGCGGGTGGAACGTTCCTGCGCCACGATGATGCGCAGACGCTCGCGCGCCACGTTGGCGGTGGCCTCGGGCTTGCGCTTCAGGAAATCGAGAATGCCCATCGTGATCAACCTCCGAACACGCGCTGGAGAAAGCCCTTCTTGGGCACGTCGATGAAGCGAAGCGGACGCTCCTCGCCGAGGATGCGGGCAACCGTGTCGCCATAGGCCTGACCGGCCAGTGAATTGGCGTCGACGATCACCGGGATGCCATTGTTCGATGCGGTCAGCACGTTCTCCGATTCCGGGATCACCCCAACCACCTGGATGCCGAGAATTTCCTCGACGTCCTTCACGCTCAGCATTTCGCCGATGGCTACGCGGGCCGGGTTGTAGCGGGTCAGCAGCAGATGCTGGGTGATCGGTGTCTCGCCTTTTTCCGCGCGCCGGGTCTTGCTGGCAAGCAGGCCGAGGATCCGGTCGGAATCGCGCACCGAAGAAACTTCCGGGTTCACCACCACCACCGCATGGTCGGCGAAATACATCGCCAGGTGGGCGCCTTTCTCGATGCCGGCGGGCGAATCGCAGACGACGAAGTCGAAGTCCATTTCGGACAGGCCCTCGAGGACTTTCTCGACGCCTTCCTGGGTCAGCGCATCCTTGTCACGGGTCTGGCTGGCCGCCAGCACGAACAGGTTCTCGTAGCGCTTGTCCTTGATCAGCGACTGCTTCAGCGTGGCCTCGCCATGTACGACATTGACGAAGTCATACACCACTCGACGTTCGCAACCCATGATCAGGTCGAGGTTGCGCAAGCCGACATCGAAGTCGATCACGGCGACTTTCTTGCCGGCCATGGCCAGACCGGTGGCCAGCGAGGCGCTGGTCGTCGTCTTGCCGACGCCGCCTTTGCCGGAGGTGACAACGATAATCTCAGCAGTCAAGGGTTCATCTCCGCAGATTTGTTTTTGTTGTGGGTGATCACAGCTTGGCGATCATCAGTTTTTCGCCATCGAGCCAGCATTGCACGGAATGGCCTTCGAGGTCGGCAGGGATCTGCTCGAAGACCCGATATTGCCCCGCAATCGCCACCAGCTCGGCACGGAAATCGGAAACGAAGATGCGCGCCTTTTCGTCGCCCTGCGCACCCGCCATCGCGCGACCACGCAGGCCGCCATAGATGTGGATGTTGCCATCGGCGATCACTTCGGCACCGTTGGCCACGGCGCCGGTGACGATCAGGTCGCGATCACGCGCATAGACTTGCTGGCCGGAGCGCACCGAGCCTGCGTGCTGCTGGGAACCCACGCTGCCGCTGGCGGGCGCGGACAAGATCGCCTCGTGCCGTTCAACCGGGGCGGGTTCATTGCGCGGCGCGGGTTCGGCAGCAACCGGTGCGCCCTGGACGGGTTCATAGGCAGCACGGAACTTGGCGATCAGCGGCAGGCCCATGCGCTTGGCCAGCGCCTCGGTCTCGTTGGTACCGTAAGCCAGCCCCACCGGCAACATGCCGGCACTGCGCACCGCTTCCAGCAGCGCGTCGACGGTGCCGTCATCAGGCAGGTCGAGCAGGTGACTGAGGTCCAGCACCACGGCGGCGCGGGCAAACATTTGCGGCGCTGCACGCACGCGGCGTTCCAGTTCGTCGCACAACGCAGCGGCATCGACCCGGCGCACTCGCACGCAGGCTATACCGACCTGCCCGAAACGCAGGTCGCAGGCGTCGGCGGCATCCATGCTGGCATTCATGCGCGTTGCTCCCCGGCGAGACGAAGTGGATGGGTTGGCGTCAGGCCGGGCCGTTCGCGTTCGGCCAGCCATGGCACCGCGGGCAGGCCACTCTTCTCCAGCCAGGTATCACGGACATAGGCGAAGCTGGGCAGGTCGACGGCCAGCAGGCTGACTTGTGGGCCGTGCTCACCCATGCGCTGCTGGCCCACTTCCTGGAAACCGTAGGTGCCGTGGAACAGTACGACGACGTCATCGCGCGGCTCCAGGAACACTTCGCAGGTCAGCAGCGGCACACGCACTTCGGCGTAGCTGTGCACGTCGCAATAGAAGATGCGCCCCAGCCCGTGGCGACGATGCGCATTCGTGATCACGATGCGGTCGATGTACAGGAACTGCGGATAGTGTTCGGCAAACCAGCGGTAGTTCGGGCTGGCGTAATCGTGCCCTTCGCGCAGGGCGATCAGGAAACCGGCGAGCTGGCCGTCGATCTCGGCCACGCGGAAATAATCCGCGCGCTCGAAGAAATAGCGCAACTGGGTTTGGTCCAGTGCGAGGATGGAGTGACCGGCAGCATTGTTGAGCGCCAGCACGGCATCCAGGTCGTGCTCGCGCACGTCGCGGATGGCAAGGGCCATTCGTTGCTCCGCAAGGGTGGATTCGGGGACGAGACGGGGTAACTGCCTCGCGCAATGGCCCATTATGCCATGCGCGGATGCCCCTTACATCACGTTGAGGCACATGTAAAAGCTTCGTAAAGCACGATTTTCCGGGCCGCTCGCTCCCGTTGCGACCATGACTTCTCGCGCATTGCGCGAATCCGCTGCGCCGTCAATGATGCATGCCATGCGCTGGTCATTCTTCAATCATATTCGCCTGCTCCGCTACGCGGGCTTCTTCACCTACTTGTCGGTAGGGACGCCGCTGATCACCAGTTGGGCGACTGAACGACTAAGCCTGCTGCAGCGCCCGAACTTTTCGTTGCTGCTGTGGACGCTGTGCTACCTGATCTTCGGGCTGATGTACTGGCTGCTGACCAGTAACCTCGGTTCGCGTCGGCATCCGGTGTGGAAACTGCTTGGGCTTGCCTTGATGACGGCGGCGGCAGTGGCGGTTGGCTGGTACAGCCACAGCGGCCTGTCGGCGATGCTGATGGTGGTGGCTTCGCTGGTGCTGCCGTGGCTGCTGCCGTTCTGGCTGGCGGTGTTCTGGCTGGTGCTGCAGCACTTGAGCCTGGTGGCGATCTTCGCCACCTTCCCCGAGTACGACCACAGTGTGGCGTTGGGATTCCTGCAGGCGAGCATCTATCTGGGTATTTCGGTGCTGGTTTTCATCACCTCCACGGTGGCCAGCCAGCAGGCCGAACAGCGTGACGTGCAGCGGCGCCTGAATTCCGAACTGCGGGCTACCCGCGCCTTGCTGGCCGAATCCAGTCGAATCGCCGAGCGCATGCGCATCGCGCGGGATCTGCACGATCTGATCGGCCATCACCTGACGGCCCTGAGCCTCAACCTCGAAGTAGCCAGTCATCTCACCAATGAGGCTGCCAGTGCGCACGTGCGCAAGGCGCAGAGCACGGCCAAATTGCTGCTGGCGGATGTTCGCGAGGTAGTCAGCGAGTTGCGTCAGGACGATGCGATTGACTTGACCCAGGCCTTGCGTGGCCTGGCCGAAGGTGTGCCGGGCCTGCATGTGCACGTGGTGATGCCGCCGCGATTCAGTGTGGAAGACCCGCGGCGGGCCCAGGTTCTGCTGCGTTGCGCGCAGGAAATCATCACCAATACCGCGCGCCATGCCGGCGCGCGCAACCTGTGGCTGAACTTCGCCTATGCCGGGGAAAGCCTGATCGGCCTGCATGCGCGTGATGACGGTCGCGGCGCCGACAAGGTCGAGCCAGGCAATGGCCTGTCGGGCATGCGTGAGCGGCTGGCTGAGTTTGGTGGCAGTGTCACGCTGGATACCGGGCTTGGCCAGGGTTTCGCCTTGACCGTGCGACTGCCGCTGGGCGAGCAGCCCGCGCTGGCGCACGCGCCAAGCCGGCTTGAGCCGCCCGCGCTCAATGTGTCGTAATCTGTGATGTGGGCGCCGGGGTGCAAAAGCGCGTCGACGTTCGCCGCGGCCGGCCTTGCCAGCTGCAAGCATCACCTCATTCAGCAGCACATCATCAAGCCAAGTTTCCCGAGGACCCGCAATGATTTCCGTTTGTCTCGTTGACGACCAGAATCTGGTTCGCCAGGGCGTCCGCTCGTTGCTGGATCTGTCCGAAGATATCCGTGTGGTGGCCGAGTGCGCCGATGGCGCCCAAGCGGTACAGGACATTCCGCGCATCAAGCCGGACGTGGTGCTGCTGGACCTGCGCATGCCGAACATGAGTGGTCTGGAAGTGCTGCAGGCGCTGTCGGCCCGCAACGACTTGCCGCCCACCATCATCCTGACCACCTTTGACGACGACCAACTGGTGCTGCAGGGTTTGAAGGCCGGCGCGCGCGGCTACCTGTTGAAAGACGTCTCGCTGGAACAACTGGTCGAGGCGGTGCGCACCGTGGCTGCCGGCGGCTCACTGGTGGCGCCAATGGTCACCCAGCGGTTGATGGCCGGGGTGTCGCGGATGCAGAACAATTTCACCAGTCTGGAGCAGCCTGATCCGCTCACCGAGCGCGAGACGGAAATCCTGCGACTGTTGTCCGGCGGTTACAGCAACAAGGAAATCGCCAACTCGCTCAAGGTGGCCGAGGGCACGGTGAAGAATCACGTTTCCAACATCCTTTCCAAGCTGGGCGTGCGCGACCGCACCCGGGCCGTGTTGAAGGCGCTGGAAATGGGCATCGTTTGAGGTGTGACGGGGCGTGGGTGGAGCGGTTGCGGTGCCTGCGCCGACCGCAGCCCGCCCTGTTTTTGGGGCACTCAAACCAGCAATGGCTGCGGATAGCGTTCCGGCCCCTGAGCAAGTAACATCCGTAGCTTCGGCGTTTGCCGACCCCCTGCCAAGACCCGCGGAAACAACCCCTCAACGGGTCCGCATGGAACGCCGGGGAAATATTATCTAGGTATGGCGTAAAGACGCTTCGGAGAACTCTGGAATGATGCGTGTCTTTGAATTTCTTGTTGCCCTGGTCATCGTCGCGGTCATCGGTGTCCTGGCAGCTGTGGTCATGCCCGGTAGCGGGCATGTCGAACGCCAGTTGGTCATCGGCAAGGACATGCGTCAGGTCTACGACGTACTCGACAACTATCGTCGACTGCCGGACTACGCTGTGTTGCGTTCGCTCGACCCGAGCGTCCAGTTCACCTACTCGGGCAAAGCTTTCGGTCCGGGCGCCGAAATCAGCTGGACCTCGAGCGATGCCAAGCTCGGCAACGGTGGTCTGACCATCGCCAGCGCCACGCCCGACTTCGACAAGATCGACAGCAACACCAAGACGGCGACCATCGTCTGGAATCTGGACAACGCTTGGCGCGGTCTGGACAAGCACTTCACGCTGGATCTGGAACGCCAGGGCAGCCGCGGCCAGCTCACCCAGGTTACGTGGTCGTATGACGTGTCCTATGGCTGGAACCTGATCAATCGCTTCGCCAACCTGTATATCCATGGCGACCCCGACTCGTTCGTGCAGTTCAGCCTGAACAACCTGCAGAACGTGCTGGCTGGCGTGCCAAACATCGACTACAGCCAACTGGTGCCGTACATCGAACAGACGCAGCCGACCCCGGTGCTGCTGGTGTCCACCTCGATTGAGCGCAAGGAAGGCCTGGAAGGGCTGGATGACGCCGTGGCCAAGGCAACCGCCGAAATTCAGGCAGCTGCCAAGAAGCTTGGCGTGAACATCACCGGTTCGCGCATCCTGATCACCACCAATTACGGCGATCAGACCTACGCCTTCGACGTGGCTTTCCCGATTGACAGCAGCACGCTGACCATCAACGGCCAGAGCGCACAGCTGATGGCTGCCACCCCGCCGTCGCTGGATACCGCGGGCGCCGCCCCGGCTGAGGCCAGCAGCGCAGCGGCTGCCGCAGACAGCGCGATCGCTCCGGGCAGTCGTGATCGCTTCGGTCGCGTGGTGGTGGACGGCAATGTGCGCGCCACGCTGGCATTTGGTGGGGCAGCACTCAAGGGTGTGTGGAACGGCACGTTTGCCGGTGTGCCGCAGACCCGCGACATGCTCAAGGCCTACGCGCAGACGCATGGCTACAAGTACGACGAAGTGGTCAACCGTCCTTATGACGTGGTCGCTACGCCGGAAGTCAAGGATGCCGGCGGCAACATTACGCAGTATGCGAAGTACGACGTGTTCCTGCCGATTTCCGATGCACCGGAGAAAACGCCGGAGCAGGAAGCCGGCCTGCAGCCGCCGTCGCTGGACGATGCCCCGGCGAACGCCGCGTCGGCTCCGGCTCCGGCGGCCACGGCTGCGGCACCCGCCGAGGCGGCCAGCGCGGGCAAGTAAGCTCTTCACGCGTCTTCTGCAGCAAGCTGAAAAAGGCCTTTCCGTCACGGAAGGGCCTTTTTCTTTGGAGCTTGAAGGTGCGTGTTGCGGTACATTGCAGGGCCCGTTGTGACCGTTGCTGCGCACGTGCTGCTCGCTTGCTGTTCCGCTTTTTAACAACCCATAACCGGACATGATCGAAACCGACCAGCTCACCCGATGCTATGGCCCTCTCATCGCGGTGAACGCGTTGAGCATCCGTGTCGAGCCGGGTCAGGTGCTGGGCCTGCTCGGTCCGAATGGTGCCGGCAAGTCCACCGCGATGCGCATGATTGCCGGCTTTCTGGTGCCGACGTCGGGTACGGCGCGGGTCTGCGGTCACGATGTGAGCCGCGAGCCGCTGAAGGTCAAGCGGGCGTTGGGCTATCTGCCCGAAGGTGCGCCCAGTTACGGCGAGATGACCGTGCGCGAGTTCCTGCAGTTCATCGGACGCGTGCGTGGGCTGAAGCCTGAAGCGGCGCATCGCCGGTTTGACGCGGTGGTGCAGCAGTTGCAGCTGGAGGATGTGCTTGGCGTGGGTATCGACACCTTGTCCAAGGGCTTGCGTCGGCGCGTCGGGCTGGCCCAGGCGATCCTGCACGATCCACCGGTGTTGATGCTCGATGAGCCAACCGACGGTCTTGACCCAAACCAGAAACACGCGGTGCGTCAGTTGATCGACACGCTGGCGCGCGACCGCACGATCCTGATCTCCACCCATCTGCTGGAAGAGGTTCATGCGCTGTGCAATCGGGTGGTGATCATCGCCAGCGGCAGGCTGCTGGCCGATGCCACGCCGGCTGAACTGGAGGCGCGTTCGCGCTATCACGGTGCGGTGTCGTTCAGTGCGCCGGGCAGTGGCATGTCGCAGGAAATGCTGGGGCGGCTGCCACAGGTGGCGGCGATCGAGGTGGATGCGCTGGATGGCCGCATCACGGTGTTCCCCAAGCCCGGCGAACGCATTCTGGAGGCGGTGGAGACGTTGCTGCGCGAACAGGGGCTGGAGGTCTCCGAGATCCAGCTTGAGCGTGGTCGCCTGGATGAGGTGTTCCGCCAGATCACCACGGTTGGTGACAACGCCGGGAGCCTCGCATGAGTCCAATCGTGGCAGTGGCGCGGCGTGAGTTGCGCAGTTATTTCGTGACGCCGGTGGCCTACGTGTTCCTGGTGATCTTCCTGGTGTTGAGCGCGATTCTTACGTTCTACGCCGGGGATTTCTACGAGCGCGGCCAGGCCGACCTGCAACCTTTTTTCGTGATGCATCCCTGGCTGTACCTGATCCTGGTGCCGGCGATCACCATGCGCATGTGGGCGGAAGAGACCAAGGGCGGCACGCTGGAACTGTTGCTGACGCTGCCGTTGACCTTGTGGCAGGCCATGTTGGGCAAGTTCCTCGCCGCGTGGCTGTTCATCGGCCTTGCGCTGGCACTGACCTTCCCGATCTGGATCACCGTCAACTACCTCGGCTCGCCCGACAACGGCATCATTCTGGCGGGATATCTCGGCAGCTGGTTGATGGCCGGCAGCTTCACCGCCATTGGTGCCTGCATGTCGGCACTGACCCGCAGCCAGGTGGTGGCATTTATCCTCAGTGCGCTGGTCTGCGTGCTGCTGATTCTGGTCGGACAACAGCAGGTACTGGATTTCTTTTCCGGCAGCTTGCCGCGCCGGCTGATCAATGCGGTGGCCCACTTGTCGATGCTGCGCCATTTCGAGGCGATTGCCCGCGGTGTGCTGGATATCCGTGACGTGCTGTATTTCGTGTTGAGCACACTGGGCTGGTTGATTGGCGGCGTGTTGCTGCTCGACCTGAAACGGACGCGCTGACGCCATGGCCTTTTCGCGCATCCATCGTTGGTTGTCTACGCCGCTGCGGCTGAATCGGCGCGGCCTGCTTTACCTCGCGCTGGTGTTGCTGGTGCTGGTGTTCGTACCGTTGATCGTGGCCAGCAGCCGCTGGCTGCATGCGTCGCGCATCGACCTCACCAGCGACAAGCTGTACACCTTGACGCCCGGCACGCTGCATATCGTGGACGACCTGCAGCGCCCGTTGCGGTTGACTCTGTATTTTTCGGAGCATGCTACCCGCGACCTGCCGCAACTGCGCAGTTACGAGCAGCGCGTACGCGAAATGCTGCAGGAAATGGTGGCGCGTTCGCGTGGACATATCCGCTTGCAGATCATCGATCCGGTGCCGTATTCGGATGACGAAGCCAGCGCCGAAGGTGCCGGGCTGACCGGCGCCAATGGCGGCAGCAACGGCGAGCGGGTGTTCTTCGGCCTGGCCGGCAGCGCCATGTCCGGCAGTATCGACGGCGACGGTGTGGAAGAGCGCCTGCCGGAGAAGACGTTGTCGATTGCGTTCTTCGACCCTTCCCGCGAAGCGTTTCTCGAGTACGACGTCGCCAAGCTGGTTTATGAGCTCAACCAGACCAGCAAGCCGCAAGTTGGCGTAATCAGTTCGCTGCCGGTCGACGGCAATCCGGCACTCAGCGAACAGCCATGGATGGCTTTTCAGCAACTGCGCCAATTGTTCGATGTGAAATCGATCGACGCGGCGACATTGCAGAAGGTCGACCCGCGCATCAAGGTGCTGCTGCTGATCCAGCCCAAGCGACTGACGCCAGATGCGCAATATGCGATTGACCAGTACGTGCTGGGCGGCGGGCACCTGGTGGTGTTTGTTGATCCGGATGCCGAGCTGGACCTGTCAGCGTACGGGCCGGACAGCATCACCGTTCCCGATCATGTGTCCGATCTGCCGCGCCTGTTCAAAACCTGGGGTGTGGTCTACGACCCGCGAAAAGTGGTGCTTGATCGCACGCGTGCGTTGCAGATCGAACTGGCCGGCAGCAGCCTCAATCATCCGGCGATGCTCGCCCTCGGCGCGCAGGAGTTGAACCGCAATGACGCAGTCACGGCCAGTCTGCAACGCATCAATGTGTCCACCGTGGGCTACTTTGATCTGGCGCCCGATACGCGTTCACGGCTGATCCCGTTGCTGCAGAGCAGTGCCGAGGCCGAGGTGGTGCCGACACAGCGCGTGCTGGATTCGAGTGCCGACCCCACCACGCTGCTGCAGGACTACACCCCGGACAATATCCATTACGTGCTGGCGGCGCGGCTGCATGGCACCTTCGACAGCGCATTCCCCGAGCGTGCCGCGCAAGCGGGGCACCTGGCCCGCTCGGCACCCAATGCCGAGGTGATTCTGGTGGCCGACACCGACCTGCTCAGTGATCGACTGTGGGTGGAGCCGCAGACCATGCTGGGTCAGACCATGATGCGGATCTTCGCCAACAACGGCGACATGCTGACCAATCTGGTGGACAACCTGAGTGGTTCCTCGTCCTTGCTATCGATTCGTGGCCGCTCCACCTCGCAGCGTCCGTTCACCCGGGTACAGGCGTTGCGTAACGCTGCGGACCAGAAATTCCTGCAGAAGGAGCGTGAGCTCGAACGCGAGCTGGCCGATACCCGACGCCGGCTGGAAGAGTTGCAGCCGGCCAAGGGTAGTCATGGTGATGTCGCCTCCGTCGAGCAACGCCGCGAGATCGAACAGTTCCGCCAGCGCCAACTGGCGATCAACAAGGAACTACGCGATGTACAGCACCAACTCAATGCCGAGATCGATGCGCTCGGCCTGCGCGTGAAGGTCATCAACATTGTTCTGGTGCCTGGCCTGATCGTGCTGTTGGGTATGCTGTACGGCTGGCGGCGCACGCGCTACAGCCGGCGCCGGCAGTAGGCGCGACCATTTGCCGTTGTGCAGGAAGCCGTTGGCGGCTGACGGAAAGGGCGCGCGGCGTTAAGCTGGGCGGTCGCCGGCGCTTGCCGGCACAGACAGAAGTGTTGGTGCAGTGAGTTCAATCTTGTTGAAATGGATCGTGCCGTGGGAGTTTTCGTGGGTATTGCTCACGTGCTTCGTGGTGACCAGCGTGCTGTACCTGCGTGGCTGTCGCCGCCTGCCGGTGCGCTTTGCCAGCAAGCTGGCGTTCTGGTCCGGCATGGCGATCATCTACCTGTCGCTGCATACCTATCTGGACTATTACGCCGAGCATGAGTTCTTCATGCACCGCATCCAGCAATTACTGCTGCATCACATTGCACCGCTGCTGATCGTTGCGGCCTATCCGTCGACGGTGTTGCGTGCGGGCCTGCCGCTGACATGGCGCGTGCGGCTGCTGCGTCCGCTGCAACGTTCGTGGCCGTGGCGGCTGTTCTTTGGCGTGCTGTGGAATCCGACCGTTGCCACGCTGTTGTTCATCGCCTTCATCCTGGTCTGGCTGATTCCCTCGATGCAGACGCTGGCGATGCTGGACTGGCGCATCTATCGATTCATGAACTGGAGCATGTTGGTCAGTGGTTTTGCCTACTGGTCATTGGTGCTGGATCATCGTCCGCATCCGCCGGGTCGGATGATGGCGGGCCTGCGCGTGCTGTCTCCGGCGATCACCATGACGCCGCAGATTGTTGCCGGCGCGATCGTCACGTTTTCCAAGATCGACCTCTATCCGATCTTCGAAATCTGCGGACGCGCGTTCACCTTCAATGTGCTCACCGGCCAGCTGATTGGCGGCGTGATTATCTGGGTGCCGTCCGCGTTGGTGGAATCGATCGGCGGCCTGATGGCGCTGCGCCTGTGGTTGCGCCTGTCGCGCAACGGCCGGCTGCCGCGCAAGCCGCCGCGCCGGGTGGTAGTCCGCGCGCCGGTGGTCAGTGAGGTGACGGTTTCCGACTGAGTGTTGTCGCGGCTCAGTGCGCGTGCTGGATGCCGTCGTGGTCCATGCCCGGCATGGCGTGTTCGTCGCCTGCATCCAATGCGTTTGCCGGTCGTGCGATGAAGTCGATGGCCAGCGTGCTGCCATCGCTGAACTTCAGGGTCAGCACCACCGTGTCACCCGGTTTTATTGGCTGCTTCGGCTGCATCAACATCAGATGGTAGCCCGCTGGTGCAAGCTGCGCCTTGCCGTGCGCCGGCACGCTCATCGCGTCGACCATGCTCATGCGACTGACGCCGCCAGCGGTTGAACTCTGGTGCAACATCACGTCGGCGTAATTCGTGCTGCTGGCGCTTTGCAGGGCGATCGGCTGATCGCTGTCGTTTTCCAGCGTGACATACCCGCCAGCTGGCAGGGCACTGGGTAGTACGCGAATCCACGCGTGACTGGCGCGAATGTGCTCGGCATCGGTGGCGTGGACGCCGCAGGCCAGCAGCAGGCCGGCCGTCAACATCGGCAGTTTGGGCATTTTCATCAGTGGGCTCCGGTGTCGAGCAGCAGATGCAGGTCGTGGACCAGGTCATCGCGTGACGCGGACGGCGTGGCCAGCACGCGCGCATGGCCGTCGCGGTCAAATACATAGATGGCCGAGCTGTGGCTTACTTCGTAGTTGCCCGCCGCGTCGCCGGGCTCGCGGGTGAACGCCGAGCGGTAGCGCTTGCTCAAGGCTTCCACGCTGCGCGCGTCACCGACCAGACCCACCGCATGCTTGTCGAACGCACGGACGTAGGCGTGCATCACGGCTGGCGTATCGCGTGCCGGGTCGACGCTGACGAACAGGATGCGCGCGTCATCAGCCAACGGGCCAAGCCGTTGCATCACCACGTGAAGTTGGGCCAGGGTCAGCGGGCAGACGTCGGGGCAATGGGTGTAGCCGAAATACAGCAGGGTCACCTTGCCGCGATAATCGGCACCGGTGACCGCCTTGCCGTTGTCGTCAGTCAGCTTGAAATCCAGATCTGGCATGTGTCCGCTGATGTTGGTCAGACGGAACGGCAACGGTTCGCTGCGGTGGCACGCGCCCAGCAAAAAGCCGGAAAGCAGCAGCAACATCAACAGCGGAACGTACCGCCAGCGCAACCCCATCATGCGAGAATCCTTGGTCTTCATCGGTTCAAGCATACGACACCGGCATTGCTGCCGCGTTCACCGAGCACGGAAATACCCACGTGATGCAAGAAAAGGTTTCGACGAAAGTTGCTGTTCTGGTGGGTCTGGCGGGCGCCAGCGCCGTGTTGTTGGGCGCGTTCGGCGCACACGCTCTACGCGATGTGCTGGATGCCCGTGCGGCGGAGTTGTGGCATACGGCGGTGAATTACCACGTATGGCACGCACTGGCGCTGGTGTTGACGATTGGCTTTGGGCGTGGCCGCAGTGCGCGGATCGCTACGTGGGCGTTCGCCATCGGCATCGTGCTGTTCAGCGGCAGCCTGTATGCGCTGGCCTTGGGCGCGCCACGCTGGTGCGGCGTGATCACGCCGTTCGGCGGATTGGCGTTTGTCACCGGCTGGATGGCACTGGGCTGGTCGCTACGCAGCCGCAGCGAGTAAGCCGGCGCTCAAGAATCAGCCTGCACCGATTAGCGGTAGCGCCACATGCAAGACCAGGTCGGCGCAAAAATGCGCCAGCATCGCGTGCTCCAGTCCGTATTTCCAGAACAGGCTGCCGGTTACCAGGCCTACCAGCGCATTCAGCAGCACGATGCGGCCGATCACCAGTGGCGTGTGGGCCATGCCCATCGCGAACGCGGCCGGAAGATGGGCGGCGCCGAACAGTAGGGCCGCCAGCACGATGGCGACGATGAACATCCATGGTTTCGCCTGTCGCTGGTTGGTCCATGCCAGCAGCCAGACGAACAGGCTGACCAGAAACAGGCGGCATTCGGTTTCTTCGACGATGCCGCCATAGAACGAAGCCAGTCCACCACGCCATGCCGCGCCGAAAGACGCGTGCGCCGATGTGCCGGTTGGTCCGTGCGAAGCGATCAGATCGATGCTAATGATCAGCAGGGCGACCAGTACTCCAAGTAACGCAGCCAGCCACCAGCGCTGCGGTCGGAAAGATGGACGCGGCTGCCGGTAAACCCACGCGCGCAGCCACGGTGCATCCAGCTGATGGTGTGCGCCGAGGAACAGGCCTAGCCAGCCGAGCAGCCAGCACAACAGGCCGGCCTGCACCGCCTGTGCGCCCAGCGCCACCCATAGCGGCATCGGCAGCAGCGCGAATTTCAGCGGCATCACTGCCAGCAGATACGGGCTCAGCGCCAGTGCGGCGAGCGCGCCTGCCACACCAAGCAGCAGCGCAAGTTTCAGGTGCGGTCCACGCACCGGCAGTTCAGGCGGCGTCATGTTCATGGCTCAATCGAGCGGCTTGATGAAGAAGCCGGCGACCTTGCCGTCGGGATCGCAGACCACGCGCGCATCGACCCGATGAGTGCCGTAGTGCAGCGGGGTGATCACCACGGTATGTCCCTTTACCTCGGAGACCCGGGCCGGGTCGTGCGCACCACGTGCGCCGAACTGCTGTGCGATCGCCGTCCAGATCTTGTTCAGGCGGTCGGCATCAAGCGCTGACTTCATTTGTTCATTGAAGTCTGCCGTGGCGCCGGAATAATCGCCCTTGTCGAGCTGGGCCAGCATCTTGCTGGAGGTTGCCTCGCACGACGGCGCGGCGGCTTGCGCCACGCCGATACCAAGGCCATACACGATGCAGAGTGAAGCGGCGAGCTTGAGCATGAAGTTCTCCGTTCAATGAAATCAATGGTGGTCGTCGTCCGCTACCGGCTCGGCTTTGCCGGACTTCAGGCGGCCGGCCTTGCGCAGCGCTTCGCGCAGCACGTATTCGATCTGCGCGTTGACACTGCGCAACTCGTCGTCGGACCAGCGCTGCATGGCATCCAGCACGGCAGCGCTGATACGCAGGGGGTACGCTTTTTTTTCAACGGCCATCTGCTGCGATCAGTACAGCGTGCCGGTGTTGAGCACCGGCTGGGTGCCGCGTTCGCCACACAACACCACCAGCAGGTTGCTGACCATGGCTGCCTTGCGTTCCTCATCCAGGTTCACCACGCCGCGCTGGCTGAGTTGCGCCAGCGCCATTTCGACCATGCTTACCGCACCTTCGACAATCTTGGTACGGGCGGCGATGATGGCGCCGGCTTGCTGCCGCTGCAGCATGGCCTGGGCAATTTCCTGGGCGTAGGCGAGGTGGCTGATGCGCGCCTCCACCACCTGCACCCCGGCCTTGCCGAGTCGTGTCTGGATTTCATCACGCAGGTGCGAATTGATGATGTCGCCATGGCTGCGCAGCGAGGGCTGACCGTCATCGTGTGCATCGTAGGGATAGCTCTGTGCCATCTGGCGCAGTGCCGATTCGCTCTGGATGTGCACGTAGTTCTCATAGTCGTCGACGCAGAACACAGCCTCGGCAGTATCCAGCACCTGCCACACCACCACCGCGCCGATCTCGATCGGATTGCCGTCGTTGTCGTTGACCTTCAGCTTGCCACTTTCAAAATTGCGCACGCGCAGCGAGATGCGCTGGCGGCTGAAGAACGGGTTGGTCCAGCGCAGGCCTTCGTGGCGCACGGTGCCGGCGTACTTGCCGAACAACTGCAGCACCTGACCTTCGTTTGGTGCCACCTGGAAGAAGCCCTTGAGCAGGAAGGCGTCAATCGTCACCAGGATCACGCCGGCGAATAGCTGGGCCAGCGGTGGCGCGTCCGGTTGACCGTGAATCGCGGTGATCACCAGCCCAACGCCGATCGCGGCGAGCACCAGGCAAAACCCGACGAAAGGAATGCCGGCAAACGAAAAGCCATTGTGTTCATTCATGAGGATTCTCCCTGAGGTGCCGAAATTAGATATCAAAATGATATCTAACGCAAGAGGTCTTCCGGCAGGCTGCTTCGCACCTTGTCAAGCCGCATACAATCGCGGTTTGCCTGTTCTGGAGAACTCGATGAAGCCCTTCGGTACACCTCATTCCGAGCGCGCCTTGCGCGTCCTGCTGCTTGGTGCCGGCGAGCTGGGCAAGGAAGTGGCGATCGAGTTGCAGCGCTATGCGGTCGAAGTGATTGCGGTGGATCGCTACGCCAATGCGCCGGGCATGCAGGTGGCCCATCGCAGTCATGTCATCGACATGCTGGACGGCGACGCGCTGCGCGCGGTGATCGAACTGGAGCGGCCTGATCTGGTGGTGCCGGAAATCGAGGCGATCCACACGCCGACCCTGATCGAACTGGAGAAGGCCGGGCAGCGGGTGATTCCCACGGCGCGCGCGGCGTGGCTGACGATGGACCGCGAAGGTATTCGTCGCTTGGCGGCAGAGGAACTGGAGCTGCCGACCTCACCCTATCGTTTTTGCGATGACGAAACGCAGTACCGGGAGGCGGCTGCGCTGATCGGCTATCCATTCGTGATCAAGCCGGTGATGAGTTCGTCCGGCAAGGGCCAGAGCGTGGTGCGCAGCGACGACGAACTGCAGCAGGCATGGGATTACGCGCAATCGGGCGGCCGTGCAGGCAAGGGCCGGGTGATCGTCGAGGGCTTCGTCGATTTCGACTACGAGATCACCATGCTCACCGTACAGCATGCGGGTGGCGTGAGCTTCTGCGCGCCGATCGGTCATCGCCAGGAAGAAGGTGACTACCGCGAATCCTGGCAGCCGCAGCCGATGAGCGAAGCGGCGCTGAGCGAGGCGCAGCGGCAGGCCGCAGCGGTCACGGGCGCGCTCGGCGGCTGGGGCGTGTTTGGTGTGGAGTTTTTCGTCAAGGGGGATCAGGTGATCTTCTCCGAGGTCAGCCCGCGGCCGCACGACACCGGGCTGGTTACGCTGATCTCGCAGGAATTCTCCGAATTCGCGCTGCATGTACGGGCGATTCTCGGCCTGCCGATTCCAGTGATCCATCAATACGGGCCGTCTGCCTCGTGCGCGGTGCTGGTCGAAGGCGACGGCGCCGGTCCGCTCTACCACGGTGTGGCTGCCGCGCTGGCCGAGCCAGACACGCAGTTGCGCATCTTCGGCAAACCGGCGGTGAAAGGGCGTCGGCGCATGGCGGTGACGCTGGCACGTGCTGACACGCTGGATGAGGCGGTGGCCAAGTCGGTGCGTGCGGCCGGGAAATTACGCATCGAGCTGTGATCGAGGGGCATCCGGCAACCTGATGCGATAGGCTTTGCCGTATCGACGACGATGATTGAGTCGGGACCGCTCGCTGCCGACGGCGAGCTATTGATCGGGGAGAGGCAAGGATGGAATCAGGTGGATTCGCGCATTGGCTGATCGTGCTGGTGGAAGTGGTCACCACGTTTGCGCTGTTGGCGCTCGCGCTGGCGGTGGTGGTGCTGCTGGCGACCTGGGTGGTTGACCGCAACCAGACCGGCAACGCGGTGTTGCGCAACTTCCCGGTGATCGGACACTTCCGTTACTGGTTTCTGCATCTTGGCGAGTTCTTTCGTCAGTATCTCTATTCCAGCGATCGCGAGGAAATGCCGTTCAATCGCGCCCAGCGCACCTGGGTGTATCGCGCGGCGAAGAACGTGGACAACACCAACGCGTTCGGCTCCAGTCGCGATCTGCGTGCTGAAGGCGTGCCGTTCTTCGTCAATGCGCCGTTCCCGGATCTGGGCACCGATCACGTCGAGCCGGTGCCGGTGACGATCGGGCCGTATGCGCGCCAGCCCTACAGCCACGCCGCATTCTTCAATATTTCGGCAATGAGCTTCGGTGCGTTGTCGGCACCCGCGGTACGCGCGCTGTCGCGCGGCGCGGCCAAGGCCGGTATATGGATGGATACCGGCGAAGGTGGGCTGGCGCCGTATCACCTGGAGGGCGGCTGCGACATCATTTTCGAGATCGGCACGGCCAAGTACGGTGTGCGCACGCCGGACGGCAAGCTGGACGACGACAAGCTGCTGGCGATTTGCGCGCACCAGCAGGTGAAGATGGTCAGCATCAAACTGGGTCAGGGTGCCAAGCCCGGCATGGGCGGCCTGCTGCCGGGTGCAAAAGTCACCGCCGAGATCGCGGCTATTCGCGGTATTCCGGTGGGCGAGGATTCGCAGAGTCCGAACCGTCACCTGGACATTGCCAACGTGTCGCAATTGATGGACAGCATCACGCATATTCGCGAGCTGACCGGCAAGCCAGTCGGCTTCAAGGCGGTGCTCGGCGGAGCGGAATGGATTGGCGAGCTGTGCGACGAAGTGCATCGACGCGGCATCGAGAGTGCGCCGGATTTCATCATTGTCGACGGCTCCGAAGGTGGCACCGGTGCGGCGCCACAGACGCTGATGGAAGGCGTGGGTCTGCCCTTGCATGAGGCGCTGCCGGCGCTGATCGACATGCTGATCGTCAAGGGTTTGCGCGAACGAACCAAGGTGATCTGTTCGGGCAAGTGCATCACCGCCTATGACGTGGCGTGGGCGTTGTCGATCGGTGCCGACTTCGTCAACTCGGCACGCGGCTTCATGCTCGCGTTGGGCTGCATCCAGTCATTGCAGTGCAATCGCAACACCTGTCCCACCGGCATCACCACGCAGAACCCGAAACTGCAGCGCGGCCTGGTGGTCACCGACAAGACCGAGCGGGTGTTCCACTACGCAAAGAACGTGATGCACGAAGTCGGCATCATTGCGCACAGTTGCGGCGTCAGCGAACCGCGACAGCTCAATCGCCGACATTGCCGCGTGGTTGGCGATGACGGCTTGTCGATTCCGCTGGAGAAGTTGTATCCGTATCCGCAGCGGGAGCAGTCAGCGCAGTAGGCAGACTCTGCGGCGAAGCTGATGCAACACGGCGGGCCGTGCCCGCCTTACGGCATCGTGGTCCAGCCCGTTGACGTGCGAATCTGCAGCGGCTTGAAGCGACGCTTGTAGTCCATCTTCGGATGGCCGTCGATCCAGAAGCCGAGGTACAACCACGGGATGCCACGGCGCCGCGCCAGTTCCACCTGCTGCAGGATCGCAAACGTGCCAAGGCTGCGCGCGGCCTCGTCCGGATCGAAGAAGGTATAGACGGCCGAAACCGCATTGAGGCAGACATCGGTGACGGCGACGCCAAGCAGACGCTCGCCGACGCGCAGCTCCATGAACACGGTGGGGCTCCACGGTGCGGTGAGGAAGCGGCGGAAGTCGCTTGCTTCGGCGTCATCCATGCCGCCACCGGCATGCCGGTTGTGCAGATAACGCTCGTAGAGTGCGTGACGTTCGCGGTTGTAGCCGGGGAGGCATTCGCTGATGACCACGTCGGCATTGCGTTTCAGGCAGCGGCGCTGACTGCGGTCGGGCTGGAAGTTTTCCACGTCGATGCGGCACGGCGTACAGGCACGGCAGCTGGCGCAGTTCGGGAAATACAGGTGGCCACCGGCGCGGCGAAAGCCGCGCTCCAGTGCCGGGCCGTAGAGTTGATCGAGGTTCGGCGCAGCCGGATCAAGCACCAGGTTCTGCGCCGTACGGTCGTCGTAATAGCCGCAGGCGTGGGGCAGCGTCTGGAACAGTCGGACGGGATCGGATCGGCGCATGCCCTGATTCTATGCCGCTGCTGCCGGCATCGCACGCGGATGAATCAGATCACATGCAGATCGCGCAGCATGGCCATCGCCGCCACACCGAGCACGACCAGCAGCACGATACGGCGAACGCGGGCCACCGTAAGGGCGCGCCGGTCGGTGCTGCCGGGGTTGCGCGCGGCCGCCAGTTCTTCGCCGTAGCGAATCACCGGCTCAATGCCGATGTCGCGTAGCAGGGTGCGGGCGCGGGTGTAGTCGTCGGCGCTGGTAATCCATACCTGCGGCCAACTGGAGCGGTCATCCTTGCGCTGCGTGTAACTGAAACGCTGCCACGTTGAGCGGTTGTAGTTGGAGCGATTGGACACGGTGGCCCCGATGCCGTGTTCGGCCATCAAGGCCACCACGGTATCGATGTTCTGTTCGCGAGGGGAGGTATAGATCTGGCGCATGGGCGGGAGTCTACGCGATCAGTCGTTGCGCACGCGGATCAGGCCTTCCTGCGCGGTGGAGGCAATCAAGCGCCCGTCGCGGCTGAAAATCTGCCCGCGTGCCAGCCCGCGGCCGCCCTGCGCGGTGGGGCTGTCGAACGTGTACAGCAACCATTCGTCGACGCGGAACGGACGGTGGAACCACAGCGCGTGGTCGAGGCTCGCCATCTGCACGTTGTGGGTCATGTACGAAATGCCGTGGGGCAGGGTGGCGGTGCCGATCAGGTGGAAGTCCGAGGCATACGCCAGCAACGTGCGATGCAGCACGGCGGAGTCGTCGATCGGCGAAGTCAGCCGGAACCAGATGTGCTGGATCGGCGGACGCTTCACCGGGTGCATTTCGTCGCGCGGCCATACCTGACGGAACTCGAACGGGCCATCGATGCCCAGCCAGCGCTGCAGTTTCACCGGCAGGCGCGAGAGTTCGTCCGGCGGCAGCGGTGGCTGGGGCGCGATGTCTTCCGGCGCCGGCACTTCGGGCATGCTGGTCTGGTGCTCGACGCCGACTTCCGGCACCTGGAACGACACCGAACCGTTCAAAATCGGCTGGCCATGCTGGATCGCCACCACCCGGCGCGAAGAGAACGTGCCGCCATCACGCGTACGTTCGACGTTGTAAACAATCGGCGCACGAATATCGCCGGCGCGCAGAAAGTAGGCGTGCAACGAATGCGCTTCGCGAGCCGGATCGACCGTCTGCTGGGCGGCCGACAGAGCTTGCCCGAGCACCTGACCACCAAACACGAAACGGGTGCCGATGTCGCGACTCTGACCGCGGAACAGGTTGTCTTCCAGTCGCTCAAGCTGCAGCAGCTCGACCAGTTCGGTAACGTGGTTGGGTGACATGGAATCAGGCTCGACAGGGGCGAAGCCGCCGATTATAGCCGGCGGTGGCGTGGCTTACGGGGGCAGCAGGCGGTGCAGCCCGAGCCCGTCGAGCACGTCGGCCCACGGAAACAGCGGGCCGGGGTCGAGTTTGCGATGGATCTGCACGCTGGCGTCGTCGCTGGCTGGCATCAGCGCGGTATCGAGTTCTTCATGTCCGGCGATGTGCTGCAGGTTCGGGAACGCACGGCACAATTCGGCCAGCAAGGCGCGCAGCGCGGTGATCTGGGCGTCGGTGTAGGGCTCGGTCATCTGCTGATGGCGTGAATCCCACCAGTCCGGGTAACGCCCCAGGTTGACCAGTTCGATGCCGATGGATGCCGGGTTGTACCCGCGCACATGGTTGGCCACGCGCGTGCCGGGTACGTAGCGGAACACCGCGCCATCGCGGTCAACGTAGTAATGCCCACTGTTCCCGGCACCACTGGGATGCAGCACGCGTTCGCCATACTCGCGTGCGGTGGCCATATCCGGCAGTTCGGTACAGTGGATCACCACCAGTTGGACCGCCGAAGCAGCACGTTCGGGCAGCAGGTCGATGTAGGGCAGCGGTTGTTCGTGAATGGTCAGGCTCATTCGGGCAGTCTCGCATGCGCCGGAGCCGCGGTGGAAACGCCGCCTGTTACCATGCACGCCTTGCTTTCAGCGTATTTTCATGGAGACCGCCATGCGCGGCCAGATCATTCTTTCGCATGGCTCGGATACCGGGCCGGACGCGACCAAGATCAGCCAGTTGGCCGCGCAGGCGGAAGGGCTGGGCTGGCGCACGCAACGGCCGGACTATCGCAGCGATGACAGCCGCGGCCACGCCGACTCGGTGGCACCCCGGATTGCCCGCCTGCGTGCCACCATCGAGGCGCTGGATGCACCGCCGCTGCTGGTCGGCTCCAGCATGGGCGCGTTTGTTTCCGGACTGGTCTCGCTGGAGGTGCCGGTGGCCGGTTTGCTGCTGCTGGCTACGCCGAGCGAAATTCCCGGCTACTCGCGTCGCTTCGACCTGCGTACCCAAGGCACCGCCTTGTTGATCCACGGCTGGCGCGACGAAGTCTGCCCGCTGGCCGGCATGCATGCCTTCGCCGCGCGCCATCGGCTGCCGCTGCTGGTGCTGGATGACGACCATCGACTGGGTGCGAGCATGGCCATGATCAGCGCACAGTTCCATCACTGGCTCCATCAGGAGGCCGCCGCATGAGCACCTCGACCTCCCGTTCGTTCTTCGCCACCTGCCCGAAAGGCATGGAATATCTGCTGCGCGACGAATTGGTGGCCATTGGCGCCAGCGACGTGCGCGAGGCGCTGGCTGGCGCACATTTCTCCGGCACGCTGGAAACGGCCTACAAGGCCTGCTTGTGGTCGCGTCTGGCCAGCCGGATTCTGCTGCCGCTGGCCGAGTTCGATGCGGCTGACGACGACGCGCTGTATCGCGGCGTGCAGGATATCGACTGGAGCCAGCATCTGGCGGCGCACGCCACGTTCGCGGTGGATGCCGGCACCGCGATGAGCAAGCTCACCCACAGCCAGTTCATTGGCCTGCGCACCAAGGACGCGGTGGTCGACCAGTTCCGCCAGCGCGATGGCTCACGTCCGGGCATCGATACCGACGAGCCGGACATCCGCATCAACCTGCGCCTGCGCCGTGACCGCGCCACCGTGTCGCTGGATCTGGCCGGCAAGCCGTTGCATCGGCGCGGCTGGCGCGAGGAGCAGGGCGAGGCACCGCTGAAGGAAAACCTCGCCGCCGCGATGCTGTTGCGTGGGCGCTGGCCGGAGGTTTACGCCGCTGGCGGCGCGCTGCTCGATCCGATGTGTGGCTCGGGCACGCTGCTGATTGAAGGTGCGTTGATGGCGGCCGATGTGGCGCCGGGCTTGCGTCGCGAATATTTCGGCTTCCTCGGCTGGCAGCAACACGACATCGCGTCGTGGCGTGGCTTGCTGGACGAGGCGACCGTGCGTGCCGAAACCGGCCTGCGCGCGCTGCGCAGCGCGTTCTTCGGCAGCGACGCCGATCCACGCATGGTACAGACGGCCAAACGCAACGCGCAGGAAGCCGGCGTGTCTGGATTCTTCACCCTGGACAAGCAGGACATGACCCGCGCGGCCCCGCCGCCGGGTATCGAGAGTGGCCTGGTGATCACCAATCCGCCGTATGGCGAGCGACTGGGTGAACGTGCCGAAATGCCGCAGCTGTATCGTGCGCTGGGCGACACCTTGCGCGAACGTTTCAGTGGCTGGCGCGCAGCGGTACTGGCCGGTGACGTGGAGCTGGGTCGGGCGATGCAGCTGCATGCAGAAAAGCGTTACGCGCTGTACAACGGCGCACTGGAAACCGTGCTGCTGACTTTTGATCTGAAACCGCGCGACGAGGCGCCACGCGAGCTGAAGCCATTGTCAGCCGGCGCGCAGATGTTGAAGAACCGGCTGGAAAAGAACGTCAGGCACCTGCGCAAGCGACTCACCCGTGAGGGCATCCATTGCTGGCGTGCCTACGATCAGGACTTGCCGGAATACGCCGCTGCCATTGACGTCTATGGCGACACCCATGGTGACGACCACCTGCACATCCAGGAGTACCGCGCACCGGCGGATGTGCCCGCCGACGTGGCGCGTTTGCGCATGCGCGAGATCGCTCGCGTTGCCGGTGAAGTGCTGGGCGTGCCGCGTGAGCGCATCGCGCTGAAAACCCGTGAGCGCGGCAAGGGTGGTTCGAAATACGGTCAGATGGATCAGCGCAACGAGTTCATCGAGGTGGATGAGGATGGGCTGAAGTTGCTGGTCAACCTTACCGATTATCTCGATACCGGCCTGTTCCTCGATCATCGCTTGGTGCGCGGCAAGGTGCGCGAACTGGCCGAGGGTCGTTGCTTCCTTAACCTGTTTGCCTATACCGCCACTGCCAGCGTGCATGCGGCGGCCGGTGGTGCGCTGGAAACCACCAGCGTTGATCTGTCGGCCACCTATCTGGAGTGGGCGTCGCGCAATCTGGCGTTGAATGGTTACAGCGGCTCCAGTCATCGGCTGATGCAGTTCGACGCGCTGGAGTTCCTGCAGCGTGATCGCGGCCATTACGGTTTGATTTTCGTCGACCCGCCGACCTTCTCCAACTCCAAGCGCGCAGAAGATTTCGATGTGCAGCGCGACCATGTAAAGCTGCTCGAAGCGTGCAATGAACGACTGACGCGAGACGGCGTGATCGTGTTCTCCAACAACTTCCGTCGTTTCAAGCTGGATCGTGAAGCGCTGGAAACACATTTCGAAATCGAGGATTGGAGTGCACCAAGCATTCCGTTTGACTTCGCTCGGCGAACCGATATCCACGGCTGTTGGTTGCTGCGTCGACGCAAGGCGGATCCGGGGATAAACCCTTGGGATACGGCGCGCATAAAAAAGTGAACCCTTCAGTTCACATTAAGCGTAATCCGACGAGCATCCACCTCGTACAATGGAGAACGGACATGACTCGACGTTTCAGTGGTGCGGGCAAGTTGGCAGTCATTGGTTTGGCAGTCGCGGCGGCGGTAGCAATGCCGCTGAGTGCGTCAGCGCGTGGCCATGATTACCATCGCGGTGGTGGTTACCACAGCAGTTACGATCGCGGCTATTACGGCGGTCAGCGCGGTGGCTATTACGGGCATGGCGGTCACTGGAGTGGCGGTCGCTGGATTGCCGGTGCCATTGTTGCTGGCGCGGTCATCGGCCTGGTCGACAGCGCGATGCGCCCGGCGCCGGTGTATTACGGTGCCCCGGCTTACCGCGAGCAGCGGACCGTGGTTTATCGCGACGTTCCCGTCGTGCGCCGCCGCGTGGTGGAAACTCGCACCGTGGTTTACGACGACGGTTACCAGACGCGCTACGTCCGCGATGACGGTTACGATGGTGACGACGATTGATCGCATCGCTCGATGAGAACGCTTGAACAAAGGGCCCGGTCACTCCGGGCCCTTTGCTTTCCGGACGTGTTCCCATGGCGATGGACTGCTGCCTTGCCGGGCTGCGTCAGCCATCATGAGCGTTGACGGTCGTATGGTCACAAGAAATAAACGGCTGGCCCGGCATGCTGGCGGGTATGCCATCCATCAAGTACACGATAGTCAGGTCTGCCGTTGCGAGTGTCGATCAGGCCCAGCGCCGGAGCTGCGCTTGATGGCTATCAACGCGTCGACCGCTGAGGATCTCGGCACCCGATTCCTGCGGGTGCGACAGCGCACGCTTGTACTTTGCGCCAGCCTCACGGCCGAGGATCTCCAGTTGCAGTCGATGCCCGATGCCAGTCCCGGCAAATGGCATCTGGCGCACACCACGTGGTTCTTTGAACAGTTCGTGCTGGGGCACGATCCGCACTATCGGCCACGCGATGCGGAGTGGAACTATTTGTTCAATTCCTACTATCAGTCGGTCGGGCCGATGCATGCGCGGCCGCAGCGCGGCTTGCTGTCGCGGCCGTCGCTCGATGAGGTGCGCGACTACCGGCAGCGGATCGACGATCGGGTGGCGAACCTGCTGATGCACAGCGACGATGCCGAACTGGCCACGTTGGTCGAACTGGGTCTGCACCACGAACAGCAACACCAAGAGTTGCTGCTCACCGATATCAAACATGCGTTCTGGTGCAACCCGTTGCGGCCAGGCTATCGCGCGCCGCTGGCATTCGAAGCGACGGCGAGCGTGGTACCTCTTCGCTTCATTGATGGTGGCGAAGGTATTGTGGAGATCGGCCATCGCGGCGACGGGTTTGCGTTCGACAACGAAACGCCACGCTATCGCACGCTGTTGCAGCCGCATGCGCTGGCCAATCGTCTGGTAACCAACGGTGAGTACCTCGCCTTCGTGCGCGAGGGTGGTTACCGCGAGCCGGCGTTATGGTTGTCCGAGGGCTGGGCCACAGTGCAGCGTGAAGGTTGGCAGCACCCGATCTATTGGCAGGATGACCTGGCCAGCGAATTCATGCTGGCCGGCATGCGGGAAATCGATCTGCAGGAACCGGTCTGCCATCTGAGTTATTTCGAGGCCGAGGCATTCGCCCGCTGGGCGGGTGCACGGCTGCCAACCGAGGCTGAATGGGAGTCGGCCGCGCAAGGCCTGCCGGTGATCGGCAACCTGCAGCAGCAGGATCGTTTTCAGCCGTTGGCGGCCGCTGCGGGTGAGGGCTTGTTGCAGATGTTCGGCGACGTATGGGAGTGGACTTCATCGCCGTACGTCAGCTATCCGGGCTTTCGCCCGTTGCCTGGTGCGCTGGGCGAATACAACGGCAAATTCATGTGCGGTCAGTGGGTGTTGCGTGGCGGCTCGTGCGTCACGCCAGGCGATCATCTGCGTGCCACGTACCGCAACTTCTTTCCGCCTCACGCCCGCTGGCAATTTGCCGGGCTGCGACTGGGACAAGATCGATGAGTAGTGTGCAACCTTGCGGTACCAGTGACGATGATCGTCGCCCACCGTTGAACGACATTCTGTCCATCGTTCGACGCGGCCTCGCAATCGAGCCGAAGCGGCTGCCGTCCTGGCTGTTTTACGACGCGCGTGGCTCGGCTTTGTTCGAACAAATCTGCGAGCAACCGGAGTACTACCTCACGCGTTGCGAAGTTGCCCTGATGGAGCAGCACGCCGGCAGTATCGCGGACAGTCTGGGTAGTGAAGTGCGGCTGGTTGAATACGGCAGTGGCAGTGGCCTGAAAACGCGGATGCTGCTGCGCCAGATGGATCGGCCAGTGGCCTACGTGCCGGTCGAGATTTCAGCCACTCCGCTGAGCCAGAGCATGCGACGGCTGGCCGAGGAATTTCCGGCGTTGACGTTGCAACCCCTGTGTGCGGACTTCAGCAAACCGCTGCGATTGCCGATTCCGCCATGCGCCCCGCGGCGAACCGTGTTGTATTTTCCCGGCTCCACTATCGGCAATTTCGAGGCGGGCGACGCGGTGAAGCTGTTGCGCAAGATGCGTAACGAAATGGGCGATGCCGGCGGCATCCTGGTCGGTGTCGATCTGAAAAAAGACGTGACGCGAATCGAAGCGGCGTATAACGACCGTGCCGGCGTCACGGCCGAGTTCACCCTCAACATGCTGGCACGACTCAATCGTGAGATTGGCAGTGATTTCAACCTGTCAGCTTTCCGCCATCGCGCGCGTTACAACCCGATGGCAGGTCGCATCGAAACGCATCTGGTCAGTCAGGCCGAGCAGCAGGTGAAGGTCGGCAGCAGCAGGGTCAACTTCCGCAGCGACGAGGTTATCCAGGTGGAATACAGCTGCAAGTATTCGCTGGAGGATTTTGCTGCGCTGGCCGCCAAGGCCGGTCTCGCCGTGATGCGCAGCTGGACCGACCCGCAGCAGATGTTCTCCGTGCAATACCTGGTGCGCACCAGCGCGGTGGCGCGCTGAGCGGAAACGGGCCGGCGTTGCGCCGGCCCCCGTCAAGGTGCTTACTTCACGCCGTAGAGTTTCTTCACGTCAGCGGTGAGCGCGGCCTGGCTGTCGGCGCGCGCATAGAACATGTGGCCACCGGGATATTCCTTGACCTGCACGCGACTTGGGTCACCCATCGCCGGCATCTGGTCGACGGCCAGCACCGACACCATGAACGGGCAGGACAGATCGTCCCAGCCGTGGGCAATCAATACACGCAGCTTGGGGTCGTTGGCGACCGCTTCACGCAGTTGGCTGACTGAACCTTCACGAGCGTCATCGTCTTCATGCCACAGCCGGTTCACCTCGTAGCTGAGTGCGTTGTAGCGACCTTGCGCCTTCCAGCCCACGGTCTGGGTCACGAAGTGAACCATCGCCGAGGTGGTCGGCGCAATGATGCCGTTCAAGATCGGGTCGCCGGTCTGCTGGCGCGGTGCGTACGGGAACGGGTCCCATGCGGTGACATTGGAATCGTAGCGGCTACCCAGCTTGCCTTCGGCGCGATACACCTCACGCAGATAGGCCTGGGTTTCAATGCGCCCGCCGGAGCGCTTCACGAACACCGGATCAAGTCCAGTCAGCTCGGTGACCTTCTGGATCATCGCGGTGGTGGCCGCCGGGTCGGCGCGACCCTTCATCAAGGTGCTGGCGTACTCGCCGCGCGTATACGCGATGATCGGCGCCATCGCCTCGGCGCTGAGCTTGCCTTCGCGCTCCAGATGCGCCGCGGCAATCGACGGCAGGGTGGTCATCCACGGCAGTGGCGAGACGGTGTCGTCACTCCATGCGCCAGGATCGAGGTACGGCGAAATCAGCGTCACGCCGCTCATCGCCACGCCCAGCTGGGTCTGCATGTATTCGGTAATGCGCGGACCGCGGAAGCCACCATAGCTTTCGCCCACGTAATACTTGCTCGAATCCATGCGGCCGTTCTTGACCAGCCAGTCGTACATGATCCGCGACAGGTATTTGATGTCGACATCGGTGCTGTAGAACTGCTTGGTCGCTTCCTTGTCATCGACCAGTGCGCGGCTGTAGCCGGTGCCAATCGGATCGATGAAGACGAGATCGGTAAAGCCCAGCCAGGTGCCCGGATTGTCGTGCAGGGTTGGGCGTTCGGATGGCGAATCCCCCTCGGCACCGAATGCCACTTTCTTCGGGCCGATCGCACCCAGGTTGAGGTAGACCGACGAGGCGCCAGGGCCGCCATTCAAGGCAAAGGTCACCGGCCGGTCGTTGCCGGCCATGGTGTAGGCAGTGAACACCACTTCACCGGTGATCTTGCCCTTGTCGTCGCGTACCGGCAGCGAGCCTACGGTGACGGTGTACTTGAGGGTCTTGCCGTCCAGCGTGGCGGACTGCGTGACGTGGGCATCGGCGGGCAGCGGCGGCAGGTGGAAGTCGCTGCTGGCACTGGCTTCCGCTGCTGCGGGCTTGTGGTTGTCGGCGGCAAAGACCGGCGATGCAACGAACCCAGCCAGCACGAAGGCGGCCAACAGGGCGGAATGAAGGGGTTTGCGCACGGGCGTTCCTCGCAGACGAAAACTCAAGACTAACGGCTGCGATGGGTACTGCACTGTGCTTAAAGGCATGGGTGGTGCGGCCCCGTTCGCGGTGACAACGCGATCAGCGGTCTGCCGTGGCTGCGTCGCTGCAGCGCTGTGCGGCGGTCAGTGCGGTGCCAGTGCGTTAGCGACGAACTGCTGCAGTTGCGCTGCATTGAGTGCGCCGGACTGCCGCGCCGCCTCGCGCCCGTCCTTGAACAGGATCAGCGTGGGGATGCTGCGAATGCCGAAACGCGCGGCCAGTTGGGGTTGGGCTTCGGTATCGACCTTGCCTAGCCGCAAGCGCGGCTCGAACTTCGCCGCGGCCTGCAGGAACACCGGGGCGAAGCCCACGCACGGCCCGCACCAGGGCGCCCAGAAGTCCACCAATACTGGCAGGTCGCCGCGCGTGGCGATGGCGTCGAAGTTGGTTGCAGTGAATTCGACCGGGTGGCCGCTGAACAAGCCCTGCTTGCACCGCCCGCAGTTCGGATGCTCGTCGGCGCGCTCGGCAGGCACGCGGTTGATGGCCCCGCAGTGCGGGCACGGGATCGCAAGCGCTGTACTCATGGCAAACTCAGATTTCCGGGCAGGCACGATGCGCCCATGTCGATCAGATGGCGGCTGGCCAGCGTGAATCCAAGTCGAGTGGATTTATCCGGACCGACACCTCCCGTTCTTAGGGCGTGGTTACGTCGCATGATGCTTGCGCTTGGCATGTTGTGGACGTTGCCCAACAGTGCGCTCGGGCTGTTGCTCGGATGTTGCGGGATGCCGTTCGGAGCACGCATGCGTTGGCAGTCGCGCGAACTGGCGATGGTGGTGCGATGCTGGCCGTGGGGGTCGGGTGGTGCGCTGACCCTGGGCAACGTCATCGTGCATACGGGGCCACAGTTGGACACTCCTTGCTGCACCTATGCCCATCGTGCCGGCCGCAGCATCGAGCCGATGATCTGGCTGGCTGACCACGAGCGCGCGCATGTGTTGCAGTACATGGTGCTGGGGCCGTTGTTTCTTCCGATCTATTTGCTGTTTGGCGGGATCAGCGTGCGCAATCCATTGGAGCGTGCGGCGGATCACTATGCGCGCCATGGCCACGGGTGGTGGCCATGGCGCGCACGATGAATCAACGCAGCGGAACGCTGCGCGTGTAGCGACGAAGGTGATAGACGCGGTGCACGTGCGACGCACCCAACCAGCCACCTAGCGCTGCAGCAAGCAAGGACAGCACG
Organism: Rhodanobacter sp. AS-Z3; assembly: GCF_029224025.1. Lineage (NCBI taxonomy): Bacteria > Pseudomonadati > Pseudomonadota > Gammaproteobacteria > Lysobacterales > Rhodanobacteraceae > Rhodanobacter > Rhodanobacter sp. AS-Z3. The sequence goes on along the minus strand of NZ_CP119392.1, from coordinate 3,219,622 downwards.
ATGCTCAGGAACAGAACCCACATTGCCATCGCGGCGTAATGCGCCGTTTTGTCCGCCGCGGCTTTAAGCGTCGCCTGAGCCTCGCTGACTTGGGGCGACAGACTTTGAACGGTGGCGTCGATATTCGCCGGAGACATGTCCGTGTTGGCTGCGAGCAAGGCCTTCGCGGTGTCCGGGTGATCGGCGAGCAAGGCCATGGTCGCCGCGCCTGCGGTCTTCGGGTCAAGCCCACGAGCTGATGCGGCACCAAGCGTGGCACCATTCTGCATATCCGGCATCGGAGCACCACTCGCACTCATCGGCGCTGCCAACGCGGTGCTGCGTGCGGCGCGGACTTTTTGCGACAGTTGTGCCTGCAGCAAAATGGTCGCGTTGTTGCCCATCTGCAGTGAGCCATGGGCGCTATCTGCGTCCCAACCCCTGCTGTGGTGATTCATGCCAGCGCCTGCTGCAACCAGGTTGGCACCGCTGCCAATCGCGCCGCCCATGCCCAGCGCCAGCAACAATCCGGAAGCCGCAATGGAGAGTCCCCATACCGTGACGCCGTGCATCACGCCGGTGGTTTCGTCATCCCTGCCGTCGAACCAGCTGGCAAACATGCCGCCGATCAGTAACGAAACCACCCAGGTCAGCACCAGCCATGCGGCGGTGCCCATGCCGATACCCTTGGCGGTTGCCTGCGCGTCGTTGGGATCAAAGGCAGTGAAGCCCATCGCCAGTCCACCGACATACAGCAGGAAGGCGATGCCGACGGCGACCAGCCAACCTGCGATGATGGCTCCCCATCTCATCGATGGTTGGGTCACTTCAACCATTGTGCTGCGTTCAATTGCTACCTGTGCCATGACATTCTCCCGATGGCCGCATTGCTGCGACTGTGTTGTCGTTTTGCATCCCGTTTTCGGCACGCCTGCATCACGTGCAGCCGCGCAGCAGGAACAACACGATCAATACGGGGATTGGAACGCCCAATAGCCAAAGCAATACCCAGCCGATGCCACCTTTCTGTTTTTGTCGATCCATTTGCCGACGATAGGTTTCCATTACGGTTCTCATGGCAGTTCTCCGTTGTCGATGCACAAGACGCGGCAGACGAACGTCTGCACGCGTGCAAACACACCGTGCTGGGGGCGGCGTGGCAGGCGCGTGACGGAATTGCCAAAATCGTGCGAAGGCGGTTCGCGACCCGTGCGGGAGCTCGGCCATGGATGGGCTGCGCAGGTGGAGCTCCATGACTTGCACCTGCTTAAATTGGCTGCTGCCGTGGCAACAGCCATTGAATCATTGCCTGCTTCAGCCTGTCGTATAAGGCACGAAGTGCAACGCCACCGAGTTCATGCAATAGCGCAGGCCGGTAGGTACCGGGCCATCATCGAATACGTGGCCGAGGTGGCTGTCGCAGCCTTTGCAGTTGATCGCGGTGCGGGTCATGCCGAACAGATGATCGGTCTGCTCGATGACATTGCGTCTGGCGATCGGTTGCCAGAAGCTGGGCCAGCCGGTGCCCGAGTCAAATTCCGTGGCGGCATCGTACAAAGCGGTATCGCACGCCTTGCAGCGAAACAGGCCGGCGACCGCAGGGCGTTCGTGGTCGCCGCTGAAGGCACGCTCGGTGCCGTTGCGTCGCATGATGTCGTAGGAGGCCGGCGGCAATTTCTGTTGCCACTGCGCATCGGTGAGGATCAGCTTGGGTATTTCTCGCGGCCCTAGATCGCGGCCATGGTCATCAAAAATGTCGACCAGCACCTTGCCCGGCTGGCCGACAGGCGTATTGACGGCCGCGCGCACGCGCGAGGCGAGCAATCCGCCGCCGGCCAGCAGTACGGCACCACCCGTCAGCGCGGCGCGCAGAAAGCGGCGGCGATCCATCGCAAGGGTTTCTTCAAGACGTGACATGGCAACCTCCGCAGGCGTGGGTTGGGAATCAGCCGAAGGTGAAGGCGAACGCCTGCACACCCGGATCAAGGAAGGTGATTTTGAACAATCGCTCGCCGCTGCCGTTGGCCTGGCGTACCAGTTGGTACAGGCGTTGGCTGTCGATGGTGCCGTTGCCATCGGCATCGGTATCCATGCCGTGGTCGGCGCCCGGCGGCTTGCCGTCGATGGTGACGCGGAAGCGGACTGGCTTGCCGTCGCTGGCTGGCCCCAGTACCAGGTGCAGGTCGCGGCCGCGAAAGCGATAGACGATGGCGCCGCCGGCTTTCTCCAGTTGCGCGCTTTCATCGCGCACCGTCCAGCGTCCGTCGAGTGACCACTGGTTAGAGGCGAGCGAGCGTGGCGCCTGATAATCGTGGGCGTCGTCGTGGGTCACCCGACCGCCGACGAAGTTCTGTGCGCGGGCATAGCCGACATAGGTTTCCGGTGAACGGGTGGGATCGCCCGATCCGGCGGCTTCGACACCGTGGTTGACGTCGTTGATGTAGCCGCCGGGCAGGTTCTTCTGGCCGGCTTCGGTGAGCAACTGGCGGATCACGTCTTCGCTTTCGCGATAATTGCCCTCGCCGAAGTGATGGCTGCGAATCTGCCCCTGCGCGTCAATGAAATAGTGCGCGGGCCAGTATTCGTTGTTGAAGCCTTTCCAGATCGCGTAGTCGTTATCCAGCGCTACCGGATAGCTGACGCCAAGATCCTTGACGGCCTTGATGACGTTGTCGGGATTCTTCTCGAACGCGAACTCCGGCGCATGCACGCCGATGATCACCAGGCCGTGATCCTTGTACTTGTCATACCAGCCGCGCACATACGGCAGGGTGCGGATGCAGTTGATGCAGGAGTAGGTCCAGAAATCGACCAGCACCACTTTGCCGCGCAGCGATTCGGTGGTCAGCGGTGCGCTGTTGATCCACTGGGTGGCGCCAGCGAGTGACGGCATCGTGCCTTCCACTGGCAACGCGTCACCGGCTTTCAACACCGGCTGCGGCGCGGGTGCCGGGCGCACGGCGTTGATCAATTTCTGTTCGATGCCGCCGGTGCTGGCCAGCGAGATGCGGGTCAGTACGCCGGTATCCAGCCCCAGCGCAATCGCCGCCACACCGCCCAACACCAGCACACCGAGCGCGCGGCGTACCCATTCGCCAGCACCCAGCGAGCGCTTCATCAGGCTGAACACCTTGCCGCCGATCAGCAGCGCCAGCCCCAGCGAGGTGGCTGCACCAGCGGCATAGGTGAGCAGCAACAAGGTGGTTTGCACGCTGGCACCGTTCAACGCTGCGCCAGTCAGCAGCAGGCCGAGGATCGGCCCCGCGCACGGTGCCCACAGCAGGCCGGTGGCCACGCCCAGACCAGCGGCACTCCAGATCGAGTCGCCTTCACTGGCGGAGCGCTGCGACAGACGATTGCCCAACGCCACGAACGGTCGGGTCAGCCATTCGGCGAGGTGGCTCGACAGCAGGGTCAAGCCGAGGAAGGCCAGCACCACCAACGCAATGACCCGGCCGTACTGGTTCGCGTGCACCGCCCAGCCACCGCCCAGTGCGGCCAACGTGGCAACACCCGCGAAGGTGATCGCCATGCCCAGCAACATCGGGAAGCCGTTGCGCATGAACGGCTTGTCCGAACGGGCAAACACGAACGGCAGCACCGGCAGGATGCACGGGCTGAGAATGGTCAGTACGCCGCCGAGGTAGGCGAGGATCAACACAAGCATGGGGAGTTCATCCGTGGGTGGTTTTCTGGTCTTTCGCTGCCGGGTTGTCGCCGGTTACCTGTTAGTTACGAGGTAACTGCGGCGATGGATGCGGCGAATGCATGGTGAGGGTCCCACGATGGAGCATCCATGTCGCAAACCTTGACTGCCAACGGCCGATTGAGCCTAGATAGCGGACTTTGTTTGCGGACGAGTCCCAGCCGGATCGTGCCAGTCGATTTCACCCAGGCAAGCGATAGCAAGTCTCCCGACCAACGTCGGGCGGCGTGGATGGCGGCTGCCCAGGCGGGCGACCGGCGCGCCTACGAGAAATTGCTGGGTGATTCGGTAGCGCTGATCCGTGCCGCGGCGCGGCGGCAAGGCGTGGCGCAGGATCATCTCGACGATGTGGTGCAGGAAACCCTGATCACCGTGCACCGGGTGCGGCATACCTATGACCCGGCGCGTTCCTACGATGCGTGGCTGACCGCGATTGCCCGCCGCCGTGCGATCGACGCACTACGCAGCCGCGGTCGTCGCGACAGCCGCGAAGTACACGATGAACATGCCTTCGACAGCCATGCGGACGAGGGTGATGCCAGTGCTGCGACGGAAAGCGATGAGCGCGCGCAGCGTCTGCGCGAAGCGATTGCCGAATTGCCACCGGGCCAGCGCGAGGCGGTCGAGCAATTGGGCCTGCATGAGCGCTCGCTGAGCGAAGCGGCCGCACTGACCGGGCGCAATCCCGGTGCATTGAAAGTAAACCTGCATCGCGCATTGAAAGCGTTGCGCGAACGTTTCCACGGAGAACCCTGAGGCCATGCCCGAATTGCGCCCGCACGCAGCATTGATCGACCAACTCGGCATCGAGCTGGTGCCAGTGCGGCGCCTGTTGCCACCGTGGCTGCGCACCGTCGGCTGGCTGCTGGCGGTGGCGGGTATCGCCGTGCTGTTGTTGATGCATTACGGTGCCGACCCGATGCTGCGACGCTGGACGGCAACGCCGGATCTGGCCTGGGCCGGTCTTGGTGCGGTGGCCACGGCGATCAGTGCGGCGTGGGCGGCGTTCTCGTTGGGCGTGCCGGGGCGCAACCGGGCGTGGGCCTGGCTGCCGCTGCCGGCGGCCGTGTTGTGGATCGGCGCCAGCGGCCTGGGCTGCCTGCGCACGTGGATCGCGCCGGGCACCGAAGTGGCCGGCTTGCATCAGTCGGCCGACTGCCTGTTGTTCATCATCGGCTTCTCGGTGCCGCTGTCGGCGCTACTGGTGTTTCTGCTGCGCCGCGCCTGTCCGCTGCGACCGGTGTTGACCGCGGTGCTGGTCGGACTGGCCAGCGCAGCGGCGTCGGCGAGCTTGCTGGAAATTTGCCACGCTTACGATTCGGCCGCTACCGACCTGCTGACGCATGCGGCGGCGGTAGCGTTCGTGGTGGCTGTCAACGCGGCGATGGGCGGACGGCTGTTGTCCAAGGCGTAGGAGCACACCCTGTGCGCTCCTACGGATACGGAACGGTGCTCAGTCGCGGAAGTTGTCGAACTGCAACGGCAGCTCCACGTCCGACTTGCGCAGCAGGGCCATGGCGTCCTGCAGGTCGTCGCGCTTCTTGCCGGTCACGCGCAGCTTGTCGCCGTTGATTTGCGCCTCGACCTTGAGCTTGGCCGCCTTCAGCGCCGCCACCAGCTTCTTCGCCACCGGCTGCTCGATACCCTGCTTGACGGTGATCTTCTGCTTGGCACCGCCCAGGTTTACTTCCGGCTCGCCGATATCCAGTGCGCGGGCGTCGATTTTTCGCGCCGCCAGCCGACCACGCAGGATGTCCAGCATCTGCTGCAGCTGGAAGTCGCTGGGCGCGCTCTGGGTGATCACCGAATCGTCCAGCACGTAGCTTGCATCCACGCCCTTGAAGTCGAAACGGGTGGTCAGTTCGCGGTTGGCCTGGTCGATGGCATTGGTCAGTTCGTGCTTGTCGACTTCGGAAATCACGTCAAAGGAAGGCATGGGGATGACTCGGTGGAAAGGGCAGGCCAGTGTAAGCGATGCAGCTGGGCGATAATGCGCAACCAGTAATGTGCGGGAATCGGTATTCGTGAAAGTGGACGTATTGATCATCGGCGCGGGCGCTGCCGGCCTGATGTGCGCGATTGCCGCCGGCCAGCGCGGTCGCCGCGTGCTGGTGGTCGATCATGCGAACAAGGTCGGCAAGAAGATCCTGATGTCCGGCGGTGGGCGCTGCAATTTCACCAACATGGGCGCCACCCCGGAGAATTACCTGTCGGCCAATCCGCATTTCGCCAAATCCGCGCTGGCCCGCTATACGCCGTGGGATTTCATTTCATTGGTCGACAAACACCGCATCGCCTATCACGAGAAAGAGTTGGGTCAACTGTTCTGCGACGACTCCTCCAAACAGATCGTGCGCATGTTGCTGGATGAGTGCACGGCGGCGGGTGTCACCGTGGAGGCGAGTTGTGGCGTGCAGGGTGTGCGCAAGACGCCGGAAGGTTTCAGCGTGAAGACCGCGCGCGGCGAGGTGCATGCCGAATCACTGGTGGTCGCTTGCGGTGGTCTGTCGATTCCCAGCATGGGCGCCAGCGGTTTCGGTTACGAACTGGCACGCCAGTTTGGTCACACCGTGCTGCCGACGCGCGCCGGACTGGTGCCGTTGACGCTGAGTGGCAAGCATCAGGAGCATTACCAGGATCTCGCCGGGGTGGCGTTGCCGCTGGTGGAAACGCGAGTGGGCAAACAGGGCTTCCGTGCGGGTCTGTTGTTCACTCACCGCGGCATCAGTGGTCCGTCGATTCTGCAGATTTCCTCGTACTGGCAGCCCGGTGACGACCTGCGTGTCGATCTGCTGCCGGATCGTGATGCCGGTGACTGGCTGGTCGGGCAGCGCACCGCGCGGCCACTGGCCGAACTGAAGACGGTGCTGGGCGACGCGCTGCCGAAACGGCTTGCCCAACGATTGTGCGAACAGTGGTTCGAGAGTCGTCCGATGCGCCAATACCGCGAGGCCGAACTGTTGCAGATTGGCAGTCAGCTCAATGCGTGGCCGATCATCGCCAGCGGCACCGAAGGCTATCGCACTGCCGAAGTCACCCTTGGTGGCGTCGACACCGATGGCATTTCTTCCAGCACGATGCAGTCGAAGCTGGTGCCCGGTCTGTATTTTGTCGGCGAGGTGGTCGATGTCACCGGCTGGCTGGGTGGCTACAACTTCCAGTGGGCGTGGGCATCGGGGCAGGCGGCGGGGCAGGTAGCGTAATGCAGGCCAGGATTTTTGCCGGCAGTCGGGCAGTCACGCTTCGGGCGGTTCGCGCAGCGTGAACGGCAGGGCCAGCTCGGCTTCCTCGATCGGCTCGGCCTGCGCCCAGTGCACGCGGTGCGGGTCGAAATGGTATTCGAGCAACGGCTTGACGATGCGGAAGTACGGCGAGATGTCGAAGTCGCGTGGCGTGAACAGTTTGGTGTTGCGGATACGCAGGATTTCCTTGCGCGCCTGACGCGTGCCACGCAACGCGCGGTAATCGCGATCCAATATCGGCAGGATCGGGTAGCGCACGCTGTGGAATGCCGCCGCAATCAATGACGAGCAGATTGCTTCGGTTGGCTCGCCGCCACCGAGCGCCAGCAGCCGCCGCCGCCAGTGCCCCGGTATGGGTGGTGTCGGCAGCAGATAGCGCATCAGGTCGAACACATTGTGCATGTCGTAACGCTGCCCGAGTCGACCAACGACGTGCCTCAGCACGTGCTGGATTTCGTTGGGCGCCAGCCCGACCGGTCGACAAATGCGCGTATGCACGCCGCGGTAGCTGTCCACGGGCAGGGCACGCACGCCATCCACCACATCCGCTTCGATCAACACATGCGGACCCAGTTCGGGAAAGCGGTCGAGTACTGCATCACCGACATAGATCGCCGAGTGTGACCAGCTGGACTGGGTCAGATACTTGATCGCCGTACTGAATCGGCTGCTGCCTTCGACCAGCAACACGTCACCCTTGCGCAGGGACGCCACCAGCAGATCGAAGCCCGAAGTGCTGAAGTGCATTTCCACCGGTCGCGGTTTCGCCAGGAAGCGGGCCAGCGAACGACCAAGCCATTGCAAAGGATGGAACACAGTCGGACTCCCCGGTGGTCGACGTTGGGGTCAGCTTAAGCCCTGGGCGTGATCAAGTCAGCGTCCGGGTGATCCGGCCGTTCGGGCAAGTTCGCGGCGCATGAACGTTTTCCGTGCTTCACTGCGGGAAAACATTTACGAGGAATGCTTCATGAAAGTTGGATTCATTGGTCTGGGCGCGATGGGTAGCGCGATGGCAAGCAACCTGATCGCGGCCGGTCATGCGGTCACGGTGTGGAATCGTTCTGCCGAGGCCTGCGCGCCGCTGGCTTCGCTGGGCGCCAGGGTGGCTTCGACACCAGAACGCGCGGCTCAGGGCGAGGTGTTGTGCAGCATGCTGGCGGACGACCGGGCGGTTCGCGCGGTGTTTTTCGACGGCGGTCTGCTGGATGCGATGGACCCGGGCACGGTGCATGTAAACCACGCTACGCTCTCAGTAGAGTTGACCCGCGAGCTGGCTGCTGCACACGCGCAGCGCGGGCTGGATTACGTCGCTGCACCGGTGTTCGGTCGGCCTGAAATGGCCGCCGCGGCGAAGCTCAGTATCGTGGCAGCCGGCAAGGCAGAAGCCATCGAAACGGTGCAGCCGCTATTGCAGGCGATGGGTGCCAGGACGTGGTTGCTGGGTGAAGCGCCCGAGCGCGCCGCAGTGGTCAAGATTGCCGGCAACTTCATGCTGGCCAGCGCCATCGAGAGCATGGCCGAGGCGACCGCGCTGACTCGCGCTCATGGCGTCAGCGCAGCGGACTTCCTCGAGGTGGTAACCAGCAATATGTTCGCCACTCCCGCCTATCAGGTGTACGGCAAGATGATTGCCGAGCAGCGCTTCAAACCCGCCGGTTTTGCACTGCCGCTTGGCTACAAGGACGTGGGGTTGGCGCTGGCGGCGGGCGACGCCGCGCGCGTGCCGCTGCCGTTTGCCGGCGTGTTGCGCGACAGCCTGCTGGAGGCGCTGGCTGCGGGTGATGAGGACATGGACTGGTCGGCGCTGTCACTGGTGGCAGCGCGTCGCGCACATCTGGACAAACGCGGCAACTGAGTCACTCGCTTGCCGGCGGTGGTCCACCTGCTCAGGTGGACCAGGTCAGCGCGCCATCGATCACCGTGTGGCTGCTGCCCCCGACCCAGATTGACGCGCCGTCAATCTGCACCACCAGGCGTGCGTCGTGGCCCATCTCGCGCCCCTGGCTGACTTCGTAGCCGCGGGCCAGCGGGCCGTGCGGTTCGGCGTGGGCAATGTAAGCGCCGATCAAGCCGTTGGCCGCGCCCGAGGCTGGGTCTTCGACGATGCCCACACCAGCCGGAAAGGCGCGCACTACCAGTCGGCGGTCGGCGTGGCTGACGCGCGCGAATGCACACAAGCCCATGCTGTCACTGGCCGTTGCCAGCGCAAGAATCGCCTGATGGTCTGGCTGCCACGCACGCAGGCTGGCTTCATCGGCCACTTCGGCCAGCCACCAGCGTCGACCCCCATCGACCAGGGCTGGCGGCAGCTGGCCGAGGTCGATGCCCGCCAGTGCCGAGGCGAGTAGCGGGTGGGCATCCACGCCAGTAGCCAGCACGCGTTCGCCGGGGGACTGCAGCAGCAGTTCGCGGCTGGCGCCGTGGCCCTCGACACGGATCGGCAAGGTGCCGGCACCACACTCCTGCCACAGCAGTGCGTCACGTGGTTCAGCCAGTCCGCATGCCAGTGCGGCATGGGCGCTACCGATGCTGGGATGTCCGGCGAAGGGAATTTCCTTGTGCGGGGTAAAAATGCGCACGCGATAGCTGGCCTTCGGATCGGTCGGCGGCAGCAGGAAGGTCGTCTCGACCAGCGCCGTCCAGCGTGCGAAACGCTGCATCGCGTCGCAGCTCCATGTCTCAGCACCCATCACCACGCCAAGGTGGTTGCCGCCGCCAGCGGTGGCGGCAAAGACGTCCAGGTGCAGATAGCGGAGCGGGGTCATGGCATTCATCAAGTCGGTTGATCGGGCGCTGCGCGCCGCATAAGGCGCCGAATGATAGCCGGCAGACGCGTTCCGTGGCAGTCACGATCTGGCATGTCGGTGTGACCGCAGGGCATAAGGGCATTTCGAGTGTGAATGGCCCACGTCTATCGCGCGCTATGGATATCGAGTCGACAAGCCGCGTTGGGAGTCTCAAGATGTGCGTTTTTGCTGCCTGTCACGGAACTGTTCATGCTGATTACCCTTGGCATCATTGCCATCACCTGCATCGTCTCGTTCATGGCGCTCAACAACAGTCGCCTGATGAACGACCTGATCCTGTGGCCGCCGGCGATCACCCGCCAGCGCGAATACCACCGCCTGGTGACCTATGGCGTGGTGCACGCGGATTTCGGGCACCTGCTGTTCAACATGATCACGTTGTTTTTCTTTGGCCGCGCAATGGAGAGTTTCTTCACCGCGCAACTGGGTCCGCTGGGTTTTGCCTTGTTCTACATCGGTGCGCTGGTGGCTTCGATCCTGCCGACTTACCTGAAAAATCGCGCGAATCCGAACTATCGCAGCCTCGGTGCGTCGGGTGCGGTGTCGGCGGTGTTGTTCTCGTTCGTGCTGCTATCGCCGTGGTCGCGCATCATCGTGCTGGTGGTGCCGATGCCTGCGATCATTTACGCGGTGCTGTACACCGCCTATTCGATCTACATGGATCGCCGTGGTGCGGGCAATATCAACCACAGTGCGCATTTGTGGGGCGCGGCCTACGGCGTGCTGTTCACGGTGCTGGTGAACCCGCGAGTGTTCGGACATTTCATCAATGCGCTGCTGCAACCGGGCTTCCGAGGCTGAACGATTCCACTACTGGGTAATGCTGGCAGCGGTCGAGGCGAGCATACTGACCCTCACCACTCCAACGACCACCGCAGGAGAACGAACGCATGGCTACGACCAAGAAGTCGGTTGCGAAGAAGTCCGCGGCAAAGAAACCCCTTTCACCCAAACCGGCAGTCAGCAAGAAGGCGGTGCCGCGCAAAGTGGCGGCGAGCAAACCCGCAGCGAAAAGCCCTGCAGCGAAAAAACCTGCAGCGAAAAAACCAGTGGGCAAGCAAACTGCTGCGAAAAAGACGGCTGCCAAGAAGATCTCGACAAAGCAGGTTGCAACCAAGAAGATCGTGGCAAAGAAGGTCGCAGCAAAGAAGGCCGCAGTCAAAAAGGCGCCGATGGCAAAGAAAGCCGTCGCAAAGAAGGCCGTCGCAAAGAAGGTCATCGCAAAGAAGGTCATCGCAAAGAAGGTCATCGCGAAGAAAGTCGTCGCGAAGAAGATCGTCGCGAAGAAGACCGTCGCAAAGAAGGCCGTCGCGAAGCCGGCCACGCGCAGGCAACCGCCGCTGGATGTGCCAGTTCCGCACATCAGTCAGGAAGACGCGGTGGCTCGGATACAGGCCTTGCTGGAGGCGAAGAACGACCGCGTGCGCCATGGCCCCACCTGGCCGGACGCCAATCCGAGCCAGCCCGGAAATACCCACGTCGATCTGCATTCGCCGCCGGCCGTCGATGCTGGCAACGACCATGCCGATGGCCGCGTGTTGGCTGCGCAGCGTGGCGACCAGGGCAAGCGCGGCAACAGTTGAATTGTCGCTTCCGCGGCAGCCTGGTTCCCGAGCATCATTGCGCGGTGGCAGTCATCTTCAGATCGCCGCCGCGCACGCCACGACTTTAGCGTCGGTTCAAGGTTGTGCGCTCAGTCTGGGGCTGTCATTCCATCAGGGGGACGGTTCATGAAGCGCCATTTGTCAGTTGTTGCACTCATTTTTGCCGCCGCGACGCTGTCGGGCTGCTACTACGATCCGGGCTACAGCTACGTGCGCGGCTCGGGGCAGGGCGGCGACGCCTACTATGGCGACGGCGGCGGTGACCGGTACGTCGAGCCGGCTTACGATGGTTACTACGGCGGCAGCTATTACGGTGGCGGCTATTATGGCCGCAGCTACTACGGTTGCTGTTATGCGCCCGGGGTCAGTGTCGGCATCAGCAATACCTGGTACGGCGGTTCGGGTTACCGTGGTGAAGACTATCGAGGGCGTCGCGACTACGGCAATCACGCCGGTCACTGGCAAGACCGCTCGGGTGACCATCAGCGCGGCGAGTCCCATGGCAACGGGCGTCCGGTTTCCCGTGGCAACGACAATCGCGGTACGTACGGAAATGCAGCTGATCAGGCGCCACGCGGGCACAGTGTCGAACAACATGGCGGAAACCATGATCGGCACCGCGATCACGGCGATCAGCGTGATTGACGACTGACGGCAACGGTTGCGGATGCACCTCGGCAGACTTTCATGCAGTGTCTTCAGCAGGCTCATCGCGATCATTGCGATGGGCCTTTTGTCGTCGGGCTGCAGCAGTTTGCACTACTACAGCCAGGCGGCGCGCGGACAAGGCGAGTTGATCGTGCATCGGCGCGCACTGGCTACGGTGGCGGCCGACCCATCGACCAAGCCGCAATTGGCCGAACGGCTACGTCAGGCACAGCAGGCGCGGGCGTTTGCCAGTCGGCACCTCGGCCTGCCGGGCAATCGCAGTTACACCACTTACGTGGCGCTGGATCGTCCGTACGTGGTCTGGAACGTTTTTGCCACGCCGCGCTACTCGGTGCAGGCGATACCGCAATGCTTTCCGATCGCCGGCTGCGTCGCGTATCGCGGCTGGTTCAGTGAAGCGGCGGCCAACGCGGATGCGGCACGCCTGCGTGCGCGTGGCGACGATGTCTGGGTTGGCGGCGTGTCGGCGTATTCCACCCTGGGCTGGTTCGCCGATCCGATCCTGTCGAGCATGCTGCGCTGGGATGACGACGAGCTGGACAGCACGATCTTCCATGAACTTGCTCATCAATTGGTCTACGTGAAGAACGATACGGCGTTCAATGAATCGTTTGCCTCCTTCGTGCAGGAAGAAGGGCTGCGTCAGTGGCGCCGTTCGCGCGGATTGCCGCCGCCGAATGGCCGTGCCCAAGTCATGGACGACGAGTTCTCCCGGCGCGTACTGAACCTGCGGGCGCGCCTGAAAGCGCTCTACGCGAACGGTGGTGGCGAACAAGTGATGGAGGCTCGCAAACAACGCGAGATAGCGGCGTTCCGCGCTGATTACGCGCAATGGCGTGACCGCCGTTGGCCACAAGATCACCGCTATGACGCCTGGGTGGCGGCGCCGATCAACAACGCGCGGCTGCTTCCGTTCGGCTTGTATCGCCAGTGGCTACCAGCCTTCGCCGGCTTGTTTGAACGGTCGGGGAAAAGCTGGCCTGCGTTCTACGCCAGCGTGCGCCAACTGGCACGGCAATCGTCGGCGCAGCGCGTGCGCACGTTGCAGAAGTTGTGCAACGGGGCGTGTTCCGGGGCAGACTGAAGCTCCGATTCGTGGAGCGGTGCAATGGTCAACGCAGAAAAGCGGGAAGTGATCGAACGTTATGTCGACGCCTACAACCGTTTCGACGTGGACGGCATGCTGGCGATGCTTGCGCCAGACCTGTTGTTCGAGAACGTTTCGGCGGGGCAGGTGAATGCGGCGGCACACGGACTGGTCGAGTTCCGCCAGTTGGCTGAACAGGGCGCGTCATTGTTCACCGAGCGCAAGCAAGTCATCAAGGCATGGTCGTTCCGTCCGGCGTCGGTGTTGGTGACCATTGCCTGGCGCGGCGTGTTTGCGGTGGATATACCCGACGGCCCGCGCGCGGGCAGCGCACTGGAGTTGCCGGGCGAGTCCGAATTCGAGTTTGACGGCGCACGCATCAGTCGGATCGTGGATCGCAGCTGATCCGCCCGTCTGCGCTCAGGGCGTAGCCTTGCGCCCAGCCATGTGCCGCAGATAAGCCAGCACGGCGTCCAGATCCGCATCGGTCAACGCATTCCGGTCGAAGCCATGCATTTTCGCCTGTGGCCAGCGCCGCAGCGATTGCGGATTGCGGATGAATGCGCGCAACAGGTCGGCGCGCAGGTATTCGGTGGGGTTGTGCGGAATGTTCAGGTCGGGGCCGACCTGCGCATCGCCTTCGCCGTTCAAGGTATGGCAGGCCAGACAGGTGCGCTGAAACACGCTGAATCCTTGTCGCACCGGGCTGTTGGCCGGCAGCGCCGGATCGGGTTGCAACGCCGGGAAGCGTGCGGACATGGCGGCCAGCTTGCGGATGCTGGCCAATTGGTAGGGCCATTGTTCGCTGCTGACGCCAGCCGCCTGTGGCTGGGTCCATACGACATAGAACGGCGCTGCGCTGCCGTGACCGGGCAACGCGGGCCAGGGCTGCGCCGGGTCTTCAATCGCCAGCCACGCCACGCTACCTTTTCGGTTCAGCAGCAAGGCAGCGGGAATCTCCGCGGCAAAGCCGTCGCTGGCGACAAACTGCAGGTGATCGCTGGCCTGAATGCCGTGCAGCAGCGCCGTCAGCGGAACCGCCTGGTAGTGCATGGCGCGATGGAAGGCGACGTCGTCCGGCACCTCGATCGTGCGCACGTCATCGCGCTTCAGCAACGCTGCGGTCTGCCACGTGATCTGGCCGTGTCCCAGGTCCACTTTGAGCTCGGCGGCTGTGGCAGGCCGCAGCAGGCAGCAGGCGAGCAGGCCAACAGTCAGCAGCTTCATCAGGAACTCCAGCAGGAATACGCGATCGTAGAACAGCGGCGCGGACCGCGGCAGTTTGGGCGCTTCTGGCGCGCAGCCTGTCGGCCAGCTGAACGAACCCGGGCGTGTACATTGAACTCACATCGCCCAATCCACACTAAGCCCGTGTATCGCCGTGATGGCGACAAAAAGTGGCGCAGCACAACGCGTTACTGAGGGGCCGGCATTTCCTCCCCTGGATGCCGCCTGACAAACCCCATCGGTCCTCCCCTGGCCGCTGGGGTTTTTTTTGCCTGCTATTTTCATGGCTGCAAACATTCACATGAATCCTGCGCTGGCATGGATAATTACGCATTACCCCTATGCCTGTGGGCAACTGATGATTATCGAGTCGCTGCTCGACACCGATTTGTACAAATTTTCGATGATGCAGGTGGTGTTGCATCAGTATCCGGCGGCGCAGGTGGAGTACCGCTTCAAGTGCCGCACGCCGGGCATCAATCTGGTGCCTTTCATCGATGAGATTCGTGCAGAACTGCGCGCGATGTGCCAGTTGCGCTTCGCGCCCGAAGAGCTCGACTACCTGCGTGGCTGGCGCTTCATCAAGAGTGATTTCGTCGACTTTCTCGGACTGCTCCAGCTCAACGAGAAGTATCTCGATATCGCCCCTTCGGAAGCCGGTAACGGCGAGATCGAAATCCGTATCTGCGGCCCGTGGCTGCATACCATTCTGTTCGAAGTGCCGGTACTGGCCATCGTCAACGAGGTGTATTTCCGCCACACCAGTGCCGGGCTCGACCTCGCCGAGGGGCGCCGGCGTCTGCGTGAGAAAATTGCCTTGCTGCGTGACTCGCCGGATTACACCGGCTGCCGGATCGCCGACTACGGCACGCGGCGGCGTTATTCGCGCGTGTGGCAGGAAGAAGTGGTAACCACATTGCGTGACGGACTGGGCGAACAGCTCGCCGGTACCAGCAACGTCTGGCTGGCGCGCAAGCTCAATCTCATCCCACTGGGCACGCTGGCGCACGAATACCTGCAGGCGCACCAGGCGCTGGGGCCGCGCCTGCGCGACTCGCAGGTAGCGGCGCTGGAGGCGTGGGCGAAGGAATATCGCGGTGACCTTGGCATCGCACTGTCTGACGTCTACGGATTGGATGTTTTTTTGCGCGATTTCGACATGTATTTCTGCAAACTTTTCGACGGCACCCGCCACGATTCGGGCGATCCGTTCGCATGGGGCGAAAAGGTACTGGCGCACTACGCGGCGAACCGGGTCGACCCGCGCAGCAAGGTGCTGGTATTCAGTGACGGGCTGGATATTCCCAAGGTGATGCAGTTGTACACGCATTTTCGTGGGCGCTGCCAGCTGGCATTCGGTGTGGGCACCAACCTCACCAATGACGTGGGCCCGCGCGCGCTCAATATCGTGATCAAGATGATTCGCTGCAACGGCCAGCCGGTGGCCAAGCTGAGCGACTCGCCGGGCAAGAACATGTGCGAGGACAAGGCCTATGTGGCGTATCTGCGCCAGGTGTTCGAGATTCCCCCGGAACAAGGCTGATTGCCAGCACCTGCCATGAGCGACGCGTTGCTGCGCTCACGCTTCGTCGTCAGCAGGGCTGACGTCCCGTTGCCTGGCTTCGACTTCGTTGGTCGCTTGCGCTGGCGTGTCGTTCGTGTCGGTGCAGGAACCGAATGCGCCGGCCAGCAGCAATAGCGACAAGGTGGCAACGATCACATGCAGCACGGCGTGTTCCAGAAGACAGGTCAGTTCACGGACAATAGCCGTCCAGACGTCCGCAAGTGAACGTCGGTGAATGCATATGGATATGCCGCATTGCGGTGATGCCGCGCAAAGCGCCGGCGGATAGCGTAATCTGGCTGATCAGATCTTTTGCCGGAGCAACTGCATGACCAGTGTCTACGACTTCACCGTGAACGACATCGACGGCAAACCACGCTCGCTTGCCGACTTTCGGGGCAAGACTCTGCTGATCGTCAATGTCGCCTCCAAATGCGGCTTCACCCCGCAATACCGGGGTCTGGAGACGCTGTGGCAGGACCAGCGCGATCAGGGTCTGGTGGTGCTGGGTTTTCCCTGTGATCAGTTTGGTCATCAGGAGCCGGGCGACGAGGCGGAGATCCGGAATTTCTGCAGTACCCAGTACGACGTGACCTTCCCGATGTTCGCCAAGGTCCAGGTCAACGGCGAGCACGCCGATCCGCTCTACAAGTGGTTGAAGAGTGAGGGCAAGGGCATCCTCGGCAGCGAGTCGATCAAGTGGAACTTCACCAAGTTCCTGGTCGACCCGGAAGGCCAGGTGGTCAAGCGCTATGCGTCCACCGACACGCCGGAGAAGATCGGCAAGGACACGTTGGCAAGATTGGCGGGCTGAAGCCACGACGGGATTTTCCGCCACCGCTTCAATCGTGGCCGCGGTAGTTCGCCAGCAGTATCGCGATCGCATCCACCTCGTTGCTCGCCGTTGGTGCGTCAGGTGGTCTCTCGTAGTTGTTCAGCATGATGGCGAAGGCCAGTCGCTCGCCGGCCGCGCTGGTGACGTAGCCGGCCAGGCAATGCACCTGACTCATGCTGCCGGTCTTGGCGTGCACATTGTTTTCGGCCGCCGTACCACGCATGCGTCGGATCAACGTGCCATCGACTCCGGCCACCGGTAACGCCGCGCGCAGGGTCTGCGCGTAAGGCTGGGTTGCCAGATAGCTGAGCAGGCGAGCCATCGCGTTTGGGGTGATCAGATCACGGCGAGACAGTCCGGCGCCCTCTTCAAGCAAGCTGCCCAATGGTGGAATGCCGCTTTGCTGCAGCCACTGGTGCAAGGCATCCAGCGCGCGATTTTCGCTACTACGGAAGCCCGTCGTGCTGGCGGGTTGGGTGGCACCCACGCTGAGCAGCAGGTTCTGCAGGTACAGGTTCTGCGAGCGTTTCAGGCCGCGCTGCACGATCTCGCGCAATGGCGGCGACTGCACTTCACCCAGCAATTCGGCTGTCGCGGGGCGGACGGTTGCCCGCTGCGGCCAATGGATAGCGCGCAGCTTGCCGGTGACGCGAATGCCGTGGCGCTTCAGCGCCTGGCGCAGTTCGGCGCCGGCGACCAGCGCCGGATCGACCATGGCCAGCCGGAACGTTTGCACCGGCGAGCCGGCGGCCACCGTGCCGAACGCGTGGAGTGTCGCTGTACCCGGTGCGCGATAGAGATTGATGTCGCTCTGCGTGTTCGCGGTGGTGGTCAGCAACTGATTGTCGATCGAAGGCGCGGCCTCGACGGGAGCAAACGCAAGTTGCGCTGGTTGCCCCACGGCGGAGGGGCTGATGGTCAGGCTGACAATGTTTTCCTGCACGCTCAGGGCCGATGTCGGCACCGCAAACCAGCTTTGCAGATCGGTGGCTTCCCAGCCGTTGCCGAACGCCGGGCTGGCGAAATAGCTGTCGTCGGCAAGCAGGTCGCCCTGCACGAACTTCAGGCCGCGAGCAGCGGCCTGGCGGGCCAGTTGTTCCGCCCAGTCCGCACTGCTTGACGAGCCCAGCGTGGGGTCACCCCTGCCGTATAAAATCAGCGGGCCATTCAGGTGGCCGTGAACAACCGGTTTGCCAGCCAGCAGACGCGTTGGCATGCGGTAGTCGGGGCCCAGCACGGCCAGCGCCAACCCCGCCGTGAACAGCTTTGCGGTGGAGGCGGGCTGCAATAGTCGATCTGCCTGATGGGTATACACGCTATCGCCGCTGTCCAGCGAAACCACCGCAATGCCCCAGCTGGCGCCAGCGAAGCGCGGCTGGGTGACCAACGCGTTGATCTGTTCCGCCAGTGCGGCCGGCGTGTCGATGGCTGTGCTGGGTGCGGTCGCAAGTGTGCACGGCGGAATGGCGAGCAACCCGGCGCAAAGCAGCAGACGGATCACAAGCAACTGCGCATGGCGGTGTGGCAATCGGCTCATGGACGGCAGTATGGCCAATCACCGGGCGGCTTGCAGGGGGTTTTGGCAGCTCTGCTAAACTGCGCCGTTCATGTCGGCGTTTTGGTCGGCGAACAAGAACCTATTTGCGAGAAGCCCATGCAGATTGCCCAGAACTCCGTAGCCGCCTTCCACTACACGCTGACCGACGACGAAGGTCAGGTCATCGACAGCTCTGCCGGTCGCGAACCGCTGACCTACCTGCATGGCCAGGGCCATATCGTGCCGGGTCTGGAAAAGCAGATGGAAGGCCGCGTGGTCGGCGACAAGTTCGACGCCCACGTGACGCCGGAAGAAGGTTATGGCGTGCACCATCCGGAAATGATGCAGCAGGTTCCGCGCGAGGCCTTCCAGGGTGTCGAGGACATCCAGCCGGGCATGCAGTTCCAGGGCAGTGGTCCGGAAGGCCAGATCAATGTCACCGTGAGCAAGATCGAGGACGGCGTGGTGTTCATCGATGCCAACCATCCGCTGGCGGGCAAGACCTTGCATTTCGCCATCGAAGTCACCGACGTGCGTGAGGCTTCCGAAGAAGAATTGCAGCATGGCCACGTGCATGGTGCCGGTGGTCACCACCACTGAGTGTGAGGCACGCCCGGAAATATTCCGGATGAACGACAAAGGCCTGGTTCATCGCCAGGCCTTCGTCGTTCTTGCAAGCTTCAATACCAGTCGAGCAGCGACACTCCCACGCCGAGATAGGTGGCGTTGTGGTTGTAGTCGATCAGGCTTTCGCCGTAGCCCTTGAATACTTCCATGTAGCCGCGCAGGTTGCCGGCCACCGGGAAACTCCAGCTGAAGCGGGCCGCACCATGGTTGCGGTCACCGCCGCGCAGCGAGTGGCGCAGCATCATGCCGAATTCCTGGCCGTGCCATTCGTGCACGATCTGTACTTCGCCGCGACCCATGTAATTGCTGATGTCGGGGTTGTCGTCATCCTTGCGTGGTTCGGGAATACGCCACCACGGTCGCAGCATCACGGTCCAGCCTTCGCGTTCGAAGCCGACATTGGCGATTACCCGGTTCCAGCCGCGTGACAGTGGATTGCCGCGGCCATTGGATTGGTGGTCAACGCCGAGGCCGAGCAGGCGGCCGGTCCAGCCAAACGCGTGGTAATGCGTGTCGAAGACCAGCATCGCCTCGGGTTCGTAATTGGTCTCGCGGAAGGGGCGCGACTGCGCCGAGTTGAACAGCTGCCAGTGCGATGACTGGGTATAGCCGACCCACAGGTCACCCTTGTCGCCGAACACGCCCTGCCACACTTTGGCCTTCAGGCTGAGCTGGAATTTCGATTCGATGTTTTCCAGATGCTCGCCCGCACCGGCCACCGTGTTGTCCGGGTTGGGGCTATGCGGCCGGTTGTTCTGGTTGCTGGTGAGGAACGCCGGCATCACATAAACCGGCTGATAACCGCGCAAGTTGAAGGTGCCCAACTTGCTTTCCGGCGACAGCTCCCAGCGACTGTCTAGCAGCGACAGGGGCTTGGCAACATCGCTGTTGCCGGGTGCATCGGAGGAGATCAGCTGGTCGTCGCGGTGCGAGCTGCCTGATGTCGTTGCCTCAACATCGCTGCGTTTCTGGGCGACCGGAAGGTTGACCCGGCCGGTGGCATGGTCGTAGCAGGCCAGTCGTTGTGCATCGCTTTCGATCGCGGTGCATCCGCGGATATCCGTGGGGTCCGGGTTCTGTGCGTGCGCGGAATGCGCCGCGCAGAACGCGCACAGCATTACGCTGGCGGTCGCCGTCAATCGCTTCATGTGAAACCAATTCCTGGACAGGGTGGATCAGTTTAGCGTCGCCGCACGTGCTTGCGGCATGAATGTCCACCAGTCCGGCAGTAGAAGGTGCCCGTGGGCGCCTTCTACTGTGCAGCTACTTCTGTGCGGTCCAGTTCTTGTATTCCTGCTGGCTGATGCGTCCATCACGGTTGTGGTCGGCATACAGGAAGTCGTTGGCCAGTAGCGGGTAGGCGGCCGCCTGCTGCTCGGTGATGTATTTGCTGCCGCCGGACAATTGATCAAACGCCGGAGCCGGGCCGGCAGCGGGCGCCGGCGGCATGCTCGAGTGCACCGTCAGCTCGCCGCTCGGCGTGTTGAGGGTGACAGTGGCTTGATCGGCTGGTGCTGTCGTCGGCGCGTCCTGGGCAATCACCTGTCCGGCCAGCAGCAAGCTGGACGCGACAAGGGCGGTCAACAGTGGTTTGCGGTATTTCATCATCGGAACTCCATGCCAGAATGATCAGGTGAGCAGGTCCGGGCGGGGTCATGCGGTGACGGCGACCGGGGTGATTCAGCACGAACCAAGCTAGCAGGGGATTTGTAAATGCCGGCTCAAGAAATTGATCAGGTTGTCGTGAAGAACGACGGTCGTTGGGCCACGCTTCAGTTATACGCGACGTCCTGAAACTCTCGCAAGCCCGCGCCATGCAGTTGTCGGCGCAGGGTTTGTTGCAGCGGCCGCGTCGACGCGCCGTGCAAGCGGACGTGGTTGCGGCGATCGAGCGCATGCGCATGCTGCAGATCGACACCATCCACGTGGTGGCGCGCAGTCCTTATCTGGTACTGCATTCACGCCTGGGTCACTACCCCATGCACTGGCTGGACGAAGCGCTGGCACAGGGCCGGCTGGCGGAATGCTGGGCGCACGAGGCTTGCTTCGTCAGCGCCGCCGACTTCGTCTGGCATCGCGGTGGAAAACAGCATCGCAGCCATCATTGGGCGCATCGGAATGCCGAACGCGTGCACCGCGAAAACCGCCTTGAGATGGATGCCCTGCTCGCCGGAGTACGTGCCTCCGGGCCGGTGCGCGCGGCAGATTTTGCACGTCGCGATGGCGCCAGTCAGTCGGGTTGGTGGGAGTGGAAGCCGGAGAAGCGCTGGCTGGAGGCGTGGTTTGCGCTGGGCGAGTTGATGGTGGTTCGCCGCGACAAGTTCCAGCGGGTGTACGACGTGGCTGAAAAGGTGCTGGCTGCACTGAGTCCACCGTTCGATGCACAGCTGACTTTTTCGCTGATGCAACAGCGCCAGCACTTCATTGTTGAAAGCGTACGCGCACTGGGTGTGACTCCGGCGGCATGGATTGCGGATTATTTCCGGTTGAAACCGCGCGTCACGGATGCGGAACTGGCACCGCTGCTGGCCAGTGGCGAACTGCTGGCCGTACCGGTCGAGGGCTGGAACACACCGGGCTATGTCCATCGCGACCACGCCGCGCTGCTGCAAAAGGCGCTCGCAGGACGATTGCGCGCCACCCACACCACGCTGCTGTCACCGTTCGACCCGCTGGTCTGGGATCGCGCCCGCGCGTTGGCGATGTTCGACTTCGAATACACCATCGAGTGTTACACGCCGGCAGCGAAGCGCCAGTACGGTTACTTCGTGCTGCCGATCCTGCATCGGGGCCGGTTGGTCGGACGGCTGGACGCCAAGGCACACCGCGATATCGGGGTGTTCGAGGTCAAGGCCTTGTTTCTGCAGCCCGGCGTGCAGCCTTCGTTGCAACTCGCCCAGGTGTTGGCCAAGACCCTTGCGGAGACGGCGCAATGGCATGGCACCGAACGCGTCCGGCTCGGTCGCACCCGTCCCGCATCGCTGGCACCACTGCTGCGTGCGCAGTGGCGGCGCCCGTCACTGTCAGCGCCCTGAGCTGCGCTTATTGGCACCGTTGGCAGGCGCCCGTTGCTCCGCGCAGGGCCTGCCTTGAAGAACGTCGAGTAACTGGCTCGACAGCACCAGGCAACGGGCTTCCAGGTGAGGGCGGACACGCGAGTCGCCAGATTCCTGCAGCAAGCTGTCGCGCATCGATTGGTAGTGCGACTGAAGCTGCGCTGGTGGAAACAACCCTGCCGTGCGATGGCAGGCGAGATAGCTCGACAGATAGGCATCACAGGCAGCAATGCCGGTTATCACGCTGGGGCGCGTCGTCTCCGCTGGCTGCGATGCCTTGCTCAGCGGGCGTTGGGCGCAGCCGGCCAGCAACAGGCATCCAAGCACGCCGGCCAGGATCGGGCGAGAGAGGGTGTGCATGTCGAAGCTCCTTAACGGGGGTGCGTACGGGACGATCACCACGGCTGTCCTGGGAGATCGCCGGTGGCTGGTCAGTCGGCATGATACGGGGCGCGTGGGCTTTGCTGACTGATCGTGGTGCGTTGAGCGACGAGGCGGCTCTTTCCATCGCGTGGCGATGGATGCGAGCTGTCATCAACCGCTGTTGGGCGGTGGTCAAGCGATGCCTGCCGTTCGTCGCTGAGCATGAATGTCATGACAGTAAAACCCTGCAAACAGGCCGGATTTCCCTGTCAAAGACTGTCTTCGAAAAAAGCTGCTTGACAAATCACTACAAGCGAAAAATCCGCTATGCTTGGGCCACTGCGTCTGCTTGGCGACAAAAGTGCCCGGTAAGGGTTTCCTGAATCCGACTGTTGCACCGACCCCTGCATGCTCAGTAAAACCGTCGGCCCGATTGGGGGCCGGTTTGTCTTAGCGTCTGGATCAGGATCGGAGTGAGTCATGGCGGATCGTGAAGTAGGTACTGTGAAGTGGTTCAATGATGCCAAGGGTTTCGGCTTTATCAGCCGTGAGAATGGCCCTGACGTGTTTGTGCATTTTCGCGCCATTACCGGCTCGGGCTTCAAAAGCCTGCAGGAAGGCCAGAAAGTGAGCTTCAATGTTGTGGACGGCCAGAAGGGCTTGCAGGCCGAGGACGTTACCCCGGTTTGATCGCGGTAACGCAAGCTGTTTGAAAGGGCCGGCGCAAGTCGGCCCTTTTTTGTGGTCGCCGCCGGGATTCGCTAGCCTGTGTGGATGAAAGATTTTTCCGCGAAAGTTGCCGCTCTGACCGAACCGCTGGTGATTCCGGTGACCGCTGCCGATGGTGCACGGTTTGAATTGCTGGCTGTGCTGCCGCTGCAGCCGTGGACGCGGCTGCTGTACTGGCTGCCGGCCATGGGTATTCCCGCTCGCCACTACCTGCCGCTGGCGCGGGCGCTGGCCGAGCGCGGCATCGCCGTTGTGTTGCATGAATGGCGCGGCATCGGTTCCAGTGA
Organism: Rhodanobacter sp. AS-Z3; assembly: GCF_029224025.1. NCBI lineage: Bacteria > Pseudomonadati > Pseudomonadota > Gammaproteobacteria > Lysobacterales > Rhodanobacteraceae > Rhodanobacter > Rhodanobacter sp. AS-Z3. The sequence continues at coordinate 3,196,303 of NZ_CP119392.1, read as the reverse complement.
CCGCCGTGCCGGCCGCCAGTGCAACTGGAGCTATCGGCACGTGCTGCTCGATGATCTTCCCGCCGGCATGGCCATGCTGAGCGAACGCTGGCCACAGACACGTCCATGGCTGGGCGGTCACAGCCTTGGTGGGCAGTTCGCTCTGCTGTATGCCAGCCTGCATCCGTCGGCCCTTGCCGGTCTATGGCTGGTAGCCAGCGGCTCACCGTACTGGCGACGTTTTCGACACGGCTGGCTGATCGGTGCTGCCTATTCGCTGGCGCCACTGCTGGCTCGGCTGGTGGGGTATTTGCCCGGTCGACGGATCGGCTTCGGTGGCAACGAGGCGCGCGGAATGATCGACGACTGGGCACGCAGCGGCCGCCATGGTCGCTACGCTGCGACCGGCATGACGCAGGATTTCGAGCGCCAACTGGCGGCCGTCCAACTGCCGCTGCTGGCGCTGCGGCTGAAAGAAGACTGGTTTGGTCCGGCGGCCTCGCTGGACTGGCTGGTCGCCAAGCTGGGCCCGGGCATTCGCCAGATCGATGTGATCAGTCGCGAGGATCTGGGCGGCAAGCCCGCCGATCATTTCGGCTGGATGAAAACACCAGCGCCGATCGCCGAGCGCATGGTGGAATGGTTGGCTACACAGGACACATCGTTCACCGGAGACGACCCGCCGGCTGGTTGATTTCCCGATCCATCGCCCGAACCTCGTTGTTTCCGATTCCAGGGATATCCCGATGAACCTGTTCGATCCGTTTCAGCAACGCAGCCTGACCTTGCGCAATCGTTTGGTGGTGTCGCCGATGTGCGAATACTCCGCCACCGATGGTGTGCCGAACGACTGGCATCTGGTGCATCTGGGTAGTCGCGCGGTCGGCGGTGCGGCAGTGGTGATCTCCGAAGCCACCGCCGTTTCGGCGCAAGGACGCATCTCGCCGCAGGACACCGGCTTGTGGAATCAGGCGCAGTTGCAGGCCTGGCAACCGATCACCCGTTTCATCCGCGAACACGGTGCGATCGCCGGCATCCAGTTGGCTCACGCCGGGCGCAAGGCCAGCACGCTGCGCCCGTGGGACGGACATGGTCCGGTGCCGCCCGGGCAGGGGGACTGGTTGACGGTGGCGCCGTCCGCGTTGCCCTTCGATACGGGCTGGAACGTGCCACTGGCGCTGGACGATGCCGCCATCCAGACGGTGGTGGCGGATTTTCGCGCCGCGGCGCAACGCTCGCTCGAGGCTGGCTTCCAGCTGATCGAAATACATGCGGCGCATGGCTATCTGTTGCATCAGTTCCTGTCGCCGCTGAGCAACCAGCGTGACGACCGCTACGGCGGCAGCTTTGAAAACCGCACGCACCTGACGCGCGAAGTGATTGCCGCGGTGCGTGAGGTGTGGCCTGCCGAGCTGCCGCTGTGGCTGCGCATTTCAGCGACCGACTGGGCCGATGACGGCGGCTGGGATCTGCCGCAGAGCATCGAGCTGGCAAGGATGGTGAAGCCCCTTGGAGTCGACCTGATCGACGTCTCCAGCGGTGGCTTGCTGCCCCATGTGAAGATCCCATTGAGTCCCGGCTATCAGGTGCCGTTCGCGGCACAGATTCGCCGCGAGGCCGATATCGCCACCGGTGCGGTGGGCTTGATCACCGAGGCGGAGCAGGCCGACAGTATCGTCGCCAACGACGAGGCCGACGTCGTGCTGATTGCTCGCGAAAGTCTGCGCGATCCGTACTTTCCGCGTCGCGCCGCGCAGCAACTTGGCCTGAAGATCGAGGCGCCCGCGCAATACCAGCGGGCCTGGTAAGGAGAGTCGCATGGAAAATCGTCCCCAGCTGATTGCCAACGTCAGGGAGCATGACCTCGGTGACGGCTTTGTCGTACGCCGCATGCTGCCGGCGTTGCAGGCGCGGCATGTCGGTCCGTTCGTGTTCTTCGATCACATGGGGCCGGTGAAATTTTTGCCGGGCAAGGGCATGGACGTGCGCCCGCATCCGCATATCGGGCTGGCCACGGTAACCTGGCTGTTCGATGGCGCGATCCGCCATCGCGACAGCCTCGGCAGCCTGGCCGATATCCGTGCCGGTGAGGTCAACTGGATGACTGCCGGACGGGGCATTACGCATTCGGAGCGCACGCCGCCGGAGGTGCGCGAGAGTGGCCAGTCGCTGCACGGTATTCAGGTCTGGGTGGCACTGCCGCAGAGCGATGCCGAAGTTGAGCCCGAATTTCATCATCACGATGGCGAGGCCTTGCCGCGAATCAGCCAGCCCGGTGTCGACGGCGTGTTGATCGCCGGTAATGCCTATGGGCAGCGTTCCCCGGTGAAGGTGTTTGCGCCGATGTTCATGCTGGAGGTGAACCTGCAGGCGGGTGCCGAGCTGGCCATGCCGAGTGAGCACAGCGAGCGCGGCGTGCACGTGATCGACGGCGCCGTGACTTGGGGCGAGCTGGATATCGGCAAGCAGCAGATGGCGGTGCAGGCTGGCGACGAAGCGCCGTCGCTGCGCGCACGCGAAGCGAGCCGGGTGATCCTGTTCGGCGGCGCACCGCTGGATGGCGAGCGCCACCTGTGGTGGAACTTCGTGGCCAGCAGCCGCGAGCGGATCGAGCAGGCCAAGCTGGATTGGGCCGAGGGTCGTTTTCCCAGCGTGCCGGGCGACGACCACGAATTCATCCCGCTACCGCAGTAGCAGCGCGACCTGTGCGCGATGCTCTTCGTCAGGTGACGGAAGAGTTGGGCGCACAAGGTGCGCTCCTGCATTGAGTCGTACTCGCCTCCGTAGGGCGGGCAGTGCCCGCCCTACGGTAGATGCGGCAGAATCGGCTCATTCACGCTTGGGGTGCCGTCATGTCCAGCTACGCCAGCTTTACCGAGTTCTATCCGTTCTATCTGCAAGAACACAGCAATCGCACGTGTCGCCGCCTGCATTTCATCGGCAGCACGCTGGTGCTCGCGGTGATCGTGCTTGCCGCGTTGAGCGGACAGTTGCGCTGGCTGTGGTTGATGCCGCTGATCGGCTATGGCTTCGCCTGGGTCGGCCACTTCGCGTTCGAGAAGAACCGGCCGGCCACGTTCCAGCATCCGCTATACAGTCTGGCGGGTGATTGGGTGATGTACGGGCAAATGTTGCGGGGCAAGATCCGTTTTTGATGCTGTTGTGCCCGCTTCCCGGCTCGTCACGAAACGGGTTTTCCCGGTCACGGCGATCGTTCGCAGGGCTGGCACTGCCCGCCGCTCCCGCTGCCGTATCCGATGTAAAAGTCGGCGGGCCGTGCCCGCCCGGCCGGTATGGCTGCGTTCGTGGCGCGGGCGTGTGACGTCTCAGCGATATTGCTGGTGGCAGCTCTTGCAGGATTCGCCAATCGGCTTCATCGCTGCCGCCAATGCCGCACAAGTTGCTGGCGCGGACTGCACGGCCTGCTGCAGTCGGTCGCTCAACTGGTTCGCGTGATCAGTGAAGTCCTTTTCGCCCACCTGGAACACCGGCACGATGTCGGTGGCGGTGGACTGCAGTCGGGCGAGATGCTGCTGGATCTTCACCGGGTCACATTGCTGTGTCTTCAACGCGTTCTTCAGTACGCTGGCGTGATAGTCCATGGTTGCCATCACCGCTTTCGGCATCGGGTTGCGTGCGCTCAGCGCATTCATCACGTTGGCGGTACCGATAACGCCAATCACCAGTCCAAGCAGGATCATCAGGGCTACGCGCATCAGGGAACTCCGTGCATGGATGGGGAAGACCACAGGATAACCCGCGGCAAAGACACGCGGCCACGCAGGCACGATAAAATGGCCCATTACTCTTCAGCAGGCCGCTCCGTGAAGCACAACGAACCATTCACCATTACCCGCCGCGCCGCACTGTGAGCGAGTCCACTTTTCCGGCCGAACGTTTTGCCGGCGTTGAGCGCCTGTACGGCAACGGCAGTGTGGCCCGGCTGGCGCAGGCGCATGTGTGCGTGATCGGCATCGGCGGTGTGGGTTCGTGGGCGGTCGAGGCGTTGGCGCGCAGCGGCGTGGGGCGGCTGACCTTGATCGACGCGGACGAAATCTGCGTATCCAACACCAATCGCCAACTGCACGCGCTGGATGGCGAGTACGGCAAGACCAAGGTGGGCGTGATGGCGGCGCGTGCCCATGCGATCAATCCGACGATCCGACTGGAGGCGATCGAGCGTTTTCTCACCACCTCCACGCTGGACGAGCTGCTTGATCGCGGCTACGACGTGGTGCTGGATGCCTGCGATGCGTTCCGGGTGAAGTTGGAGACCATCGCCTGGTGCCGTCGGCGCAAGTTGCCGATTGTCAGCGTGGGATCGGCCGGTGGTCGCACCGATTCCACCCAGATTTGCGTGCGCGACCTGTCGCGTACCGAGCATGACGCGATGTTCAGCCTGATCCGCAAAAAACTCCGCACGGATTTCAACTTCCCGCGCAACCCCAGTCGCTACTTCGGTGTTTCAGCCGTCTATTCGCTGCAGAACGTGCAATACCCGCAACCGGACGGTACCGTCTGCGGCACGCGCCCACCGGGCGGCGATTCGATGAACCTGACCTGTGGCGGCGGCCTGGGTGCGGCAACCCATATCACCGGCGCGTTCGCCTTTGCGGCAGTCGGCAAGGTGCTGGAGAAGCTGCTGGACAGGACAAATGACGTGACGTAGAGCGGGCAATGCCCGCCGCTCTCGGTCGATTCGACGCAAAAGCCGGCGGGTAGTGCACGCCCCACGAGATTGAGGTGGACGTCACCAGCCCATGTACTGCCCGCCGTTGATCGCGAGGTTGGCACCGGTCATCCAGGCGGTTTCCTCACCGGTGAGGAAGGCCACGGCATGGGCGATTTCTTCCGGCTTGCCCAGACGGCCAATCGGGATTTGCGCTTCGATCTTCGCGCGTACTTCCTCCGGTACGGCCATCACCATGTCGGTGGCGACGTAGCCCGGTGAGACGGTGTTCACGGTGATGCCGAACTTCGCGTTTTCCTGTGCCAGCGAGATGGTGAAGCCGTGCATGCCGGCCTTGGCCGCGGCATAGTTGGCCTGACCGTACTGGCCCTTCTGGCCGTTGATCGAGCTGATCTGAACAATGCGTCCCCACTTGCGCGTGCGCATGCCTTCGATGACCGGTCGGGTGACGTTGAAGCAGGCATTCAAGTTGGTGTTCACCACGTCGATCCACTGCAGGTAGCTCATCTTGTGGAAAGTGGTGTCGCGCGTGATGCCAGCGTTGTTGACCAGAATATCGATCGGTCCGCACTTGGCCTCGATTTCGCTCACCATCGCCGCGCACGCTTCCGGATCGGAGACATCGCCGGAGACCAGACAGACCTCGATGCCTTCGGCGGCCATGGCCTTGCGCCAGGCTTCGGCCTTGTCCGCGTCTCGGAAATTGCTGGCCACGCGATGGCCCTGCCTGGCGAGGTGGCGAACGATTGCGCTGCCGATGCCGCCGGTGCCGCCTGTAACCAGTGCCGTACGCTGAGTCATGTCCTTGAATCTCCTGTTCGGGTGGGGCAAAAGTCGGTCGCGTCGAAACGGGCCGGGCACCTGTTTCAGCTGCCGGGCCGGTGCATCGACGCGTCCCCTAGTTATAGCCGTTCAGGCGACAGAGTGACCGCTGCAATGCGGCAAATTTGCCGGATCGAAATGCGCCAGTGCGTGCTGCAGTAGCTCGCTCACGCCGCATGCGGCGTCTGGTAGCGGCAGTTGCAGGAAGGTCAGCGCGCGGCGCAACGCTGGTGTCGGGTCCGTCGGGTCGATCGGAAATGCCTGATTGGATTTCGACAGCTTGTGGCCATCGTCGCCCAGGGCCAGTGGCAGATGCAGGTAGCGCGGCGTGGGCAGGCCAAGGCAGCGTTGCAACCAGATTTGCCGTGCGGTGGAGTCGATCAGGTCCAACCCGCGCACCACGTCGGTGATGCCCTGGGCGGCGTCATCCACCACGCAGGCCAGTTGATAGCTGTACAGACCGTCGGCGCGGCACAACACGAAGTCGCCCACTTCGTCGCGCAGATTCTGGCGTTGCATTCCTTGCAGCGCGTCCTCGAACTCAATGACCTGGTCGGGTACGCGCAAGCGCCAGGCCGGTGGGTGATTGGGTTGTGGCGGGGCTACACAGTGGCTGTCACGGTGAAGGCCATCGCCACGCGCCAGGTCGCTGCGGCTGCACCAGCAGGGAAACAGCCAGTCGCTGCCGCGTAATTGTTCGAGGATCGCGGCATACGCGCCCAGTCGGGTGGACTGGAACAGCGCCGGCTCGTCGGCGACCAGCCCGAACGCCGGCAGCGCCGCCAGGATGCTGGCCGCCGAACCGGCCACCTCGCGTGGCGGGTCGGTGTCTTCGATTCGCACCAGCCATTGCCCGCGGGCATCGTGCGCGCACAACCAACTGCCGACCGCGGCAACCAGCGAGCCGAAGTGCAGGTGCCCGGTGGGCGTGGGAGCGAAGCGGCCGCGGTAATTCATCGGTGCATGGTAAATGCCCGCGCCCGGCACTTGAAAGCCTGTGCTCCCGCCCCGAATTCCGAACCAGCCCCAGTCCCTTTCATGACTGCCATTACGAGAGACAGCCATGCGTCGTATCGCGTTATTCCTCGGCACCAACCTTGCCGTTCTGCTGTTGTTGAGCATCGTCTGCCGCATCTTCGGCATCGATCAGATGGCGGCTGCGCGTGGCTATGGCGGCATGGGTGGCCTGCTGGCCTTCGCCGCGGTGTTTGGCATGGGCGGTGCGTTCATCTCGCTGGCGATGTCCAAGATGATCGCCAAGTGGTCGACCGGTGCGCGGGTGATCACCCAGCCGCAGAACGAAACCGAGCGCTGGCTGGTCGACACCGTGCGTCGCCACGCGCAGAACGCCGGCATCGGCATGCCTGAAGTCGCGATCTACGACGCACCCGAAATGAATGCCTTCGCCACCGGCATGACCAAGAACAGCTCGCTGGTCGCGGTCAGCTCCGGTCTGCTGCAACAGATGGATCGCGAGCAGGTCACCGCCGTGCTCGGTCACGAGATCGGCCATGTGGCCAACGGCGACATGGTCACGCTGACGCTGATTCAGGGCGTGTTGAATACGCTGGTGATTCTGGCCGCGCGCCTCGTCGGTCAGGCGGTCGATAGCTGGATGAGCGGTGGCCGCAGTGACAATCGCAGTGGCGGCGGCATCGGCTACTTCGTCGTGGTGATGGTGTTGCAGGTGGTGTTCGGCCTGTTCGCCTCGATGATCGTGGCGGCGTTCTCGCGCTGGCGCGAATTTCGCGCCGATCAAGCGGGCGCGAAATTCGCTGGTCGCGGCGCGATGATTTCCGCGTTGCAGCGGCTCAAGGTCAACCACGGCGAAAATACCTTGCCGAACACGATTGCCGCTTTCGGCATCTCCGGTCCGCTGGCCGAAGGCTTCAAGAAGTTGTTCATGAGCCACCCACCGCTGGACGAGCGCATTGCCGCGCTGCAAAGCGGCGGCTGATCTGCGACTTCGTCCGATCTTTCCTGAGCAAGGGAGGGTTGGAGTGCAGTCACTCCGGCCCTATCTAGAGGGGCAGGATAAAAAGAACGCCTTGCGCGCCCTCGCGGCGAGCCAAGGCACGAATCACCTTCACCGTCATTTTGTCTGGAACATTCGCCCATGAACGCACCCGCCGAAACCCGCAAATTCGAAGCCGAAGTTGCCCAGGTCCTGCACCTGGTCACCCACTCGCTGTATTCGCACAAGGAAATCTTCCTGCGCGAGCTGATCTCCAATGCCTCCGATGCCTGCGACAAACTGCGCTTCGAGTCGATCGCCAACCCGGCGTTGTCGGCTGGCGACAGCGAGCTGCACATCGACGTGAGCTGGGATGAAACCGCCCGCACCGTCACCGTGCACGACAACGGCATCGGCATGACCCGCGACGAGGTGGTGGCCAACATCGGCACCATCGCCAGCTCCGGCACCAAGCGCTTCCTCGAAGCGATGTCCGGCGAGCAGCAGGCCGATGCGCGACTGATCGGCCAGTTCGGCGTGGGCTTCTACTCCGCCTTCGTGGTGGCCGACAAGGTCACCGTGATCACCCGCCGCGCCGACGCGCCGGAGAGCGAAGGCGTGAAGTGGGAAAGCGACGGCAAGGGCGAGTACTCGCTGGAGCAAGTCGACACGCCCCAGCGTGGCACCTCGGTGATCCTGCACCTGAAAGCCGACGAGGACGAATTCCTCAAGGGCTGGCAGTTGAAGTCGCTGATCCGCAAATATTCCGACCACGTCGCCTTCCCGATCCGCATGCCGGTCGAGAAAGACGGCAAGCCGACTGACGAGTGGGAAAGTACCAACGCCGCCTCCGCGCTGTGGGCCAAGCCCAAGAGCGAGATCAGCGACGAGGACTACCAGGGCTTCTACAAGTCGCTCGGCCACGACTTCAACGACGCGCTGGCGTGGACGCACAACCGCGTCGAAGGCAGCCAGAGCTTCACCACCTTGCTGTACCTGCCGTCGCAGCCGCCGTTTGACCTGATGATGGGCGGCCGTGACGAGCGCAAGGGGCTGAAGCTCTACATCAAGCGCGTCTTCATCATGGACGCCGCCGAAGAACTGCTGCCGAACTACCTGCGCTTCGTGCGCGGCGTGGTCGATGCCGACGACCTGCCGCTCAATGTCAGCCGCGAAATTTTGCAGCACAACCGCCAGCTCGATCGCATCAAGGCCGCCTGCGTCAAGCGCGTACTCGACCTGATCGAGAAGCTGGCCCGCGACGAACCCGAGAAATTCCAGACCTTCTACAAGGCCTTCGGTAACACGCTCAAGGAAGGCATCAGCGAAGACGCCAACAACCGCGAGCGCATCGCCAAGCTGCTGCGCTTTGCCAGCACCAAGGGCGAAGGCACCGCGCAGAACGTTTCGCTGGACGACTACATCGGCCGCATGGCCGTCGGCCAGGACGCGATCTGGTACATCACCGCCGACAGCTACGCCGCCGCCTTTGGCAGCCCGCAGCTGGAAGCGTTCAAGGCCAAGGACATCGAAGTGCTGCTGATGTCCGACCGCATCGACGAGTGGATGATCGGCAGCCTGAGCGAATACGAAGGCAAGAAGCTCAAGAGCGTGGCCAAGGGCGAGGTGCCGTTGGACGAGGCTGACAAGAAGAAGCAGGAAGAGGCGACCAAGGAAGCCGAGCCGCTGCTGAAGAAGATCAAAGAGCTGCTGGGCGATCGCGTCGGCGAAGTGAAAGTGTCGGCGCGCCTGACTGATTCACCGTCATGCCTTGCCCTGAGTGACTACGAGATGGCGCCGCATCTGGCTCGTCTGCTGCGCGAAGCGGGGCAGGACATGCCGGACTCCAAGCCGACGCTGGAGATCAATCCGCAGCATGCCTTGGTCAAGCGCGTGGAAACCGAAACGGACGAAGGCAAGGCGCGCGATCTGGCCACGTTGCTGCTGGAGCAGGCGGAGATTTCTGCCGGTGCGCAATTGCCCGATCCTGCGGCGTTTGTGCAGCGGATGAATCGGGTGTTGATGGGGTAAGTTGCCTCGCACCTTGCCGGGACGAAAGGCCCGCCATTCGGCGGGCCTTTTCTTTACCCCTCACACTTGCGAGGAGAGAATCGAGTTGGCCGTGCTCGCGGCGTAGACTGCACCACCCGAATCCTTCGTTGCCGTTGGCGGATTCACGACCGACGTCCCTTCAACTTCCGGCCCGCATGCTCTGTACCGATTGCCAATCTGGCTACCACGCGCCCTACGACCGCTTCGAGCGGCTAGCCGCGAATCCCGAAGCTCCCAGTTTCCTGATGCGCTGCAAGCAATGCGGCGCGTTGTGGAATGAGCATTCCGGGGCGCCGGAGTTGCTGACGCGAACGCATGCTCGATGGCTGTATCCGTTGGCGCGGGTGTAGGCGGTATGGAGGCAAGCGGAAGGGCGAGCCTGCTACGCGGAGCTAGAAACAGTTGGGAGATAACGAGCAATCCCAATGGCCGCCGGTACGAAGGAACCGGCATGTCAAATCTCGCAAACCACCCCACAACGGGAGTGAAGTCGCTTCTTCTGCCGTGGCCGCGCGAATGCTCTGAAATTCATGAAAGGCGTGATCGTCCTCAGTTGGCCCGCCACTAAAAGCGTAGAGCTGATCGCACAATGACGGCACTCCGACTTGTTCGGCGACGAAGCACCCGTCCGCGTCACAACATTCGCGGATCATGTCTTCCTCAACCTCACGGCTCGCCCCATACAGAAGCAACATGCCGCCAGCCTTGTAGTTTGAGGCGTCACGGTACTGATAGATGAAAACGTTGCGCTCTCCGTCATCCTCGTCTTCATGCAGAAAGTAGATGGCGTCTGGGGTATCCGCAGTCCACGCACGTTTGGTCATGATGTAACCGAGTTTGTTGACGACATGAAACCCCGGCATGGCGTACCAGTTTTCATCTTCGTAAGTGCCAGTATCAACGATGGTCCAGACGTGTTCGATTGAATGGTCTTTGACCTCCTCGTAGTCGAACATTTCGCCGTCAGCTCTTTGTATGACGCCCCAGCCGTCCCAGAATACGTCTGTGGAGGTGTATTCGTTGCTCATGAATTGACCTCAATCGGAAGCATGTAACTCAAGCATGGTGCACCGATGTTTCGCTATGAATGTCAGGTCGGGAGCGAAGCGATCGGGCATCTCGATTTGCTTGCCGTCAATTGGCCAGAATACCTCGCGAAGGAAGGTGTCTTTGCTGGCTTTGATACGTCCGGAAAGAATGACGCGCCAGTCGTTGCTCAGCGTGAACAGGTGGCTATCAAAAGCCTTGTCGTGGATTGCAGATAAGCACAGCCCGTTGCTTGGATTTAGGCGATTAGCTTTGTCGGCGCTCCATGCCACGATATGGCTAGCGACCAGTAGGCGCGAGTCGCTCACACCGGAAATGCAGCAGCGGTGGCGATAGCTTGCGAGCACGGCGCGGCGGAAGAAGTTCTGTTTGACGCGTTGCTGGACGATGGCTAGGCGCGTTTCGCCAGTGAAGTCGGTTAGTGTGACCTCATTACCGATTTCGTCGGGGACGCTGGTCGTCTGCCCGTGTTCCTGAAGCAGAAATCGGCGCAGCTCTTCGCATTCGACTGTGAGGCGTTCCCAATCGGCGTGGAACTCGTCCCAAATTTCCCGATCAAGCGCGGATGCGCCGCTTAGTCCCTTACGCCCTGTGTTGGTGATCGATGGGTCGAGGCTGGCGAAGTTGACGAGCTTCATCGCTAGCGCGCTGGGTGTGCGTCCGATTAGACCCGCCAATTGGATGATCTGTGGATTTTTGTTGTGCAACTTGCCGAAGGGCGTCTGGCAGTAGAAGTTGAAGGCCAGTTTGAGTTACTCGGACGACCAATTACCTTTGCTAAAAAACGCGGTAGGCGAAATGTTGGGCGTCGCAATCATGGCGGGTTCCTTGGGGGAGAAATTGGACATTACGTACTTCTTTTCCATGTCGGTAGTAGCCCCAATTTCTGGGCCCGCGCGCTAGCACCGCAATACTTTTAGGTGTTTGCAGGGTTTGACCGTCTTGAAGGCTGAGGCCCGTGTGTCTCAATAGGCGCGACGGAGAAGTCTAAATACAATCTTCCGTTGCTAGACGGACGTTGCCTTTCGGACAAAGAGTTCTCGGTGATGTGCGAGAAACGATGTCTGTTCTGACCGAAATCGACCCACCTGCTTATCCGGATCAATCGACCACCGATCAAGCACGTCGCGCGACAGCGAAGGATGAACGTGCATACGGCCGTCGTCCTCAAAGGTAATGAACTGTTCGTCGAACAACGCGTCGACGTGTGGCGAGAGAAGCAATCCGTTGTAGCCGCTGAGACGTTCGGAGTTACTGGCTTCACGCCAGGGTTTGATGTGGCTGGCGATGAGTAGACGTGTGTCGGTGACGCCGGTGACGCGGCATATGGGGTCGAGCAGGATGACCTGTTTGCGGAAATAGCCTTGGCCCACTCGTGCGCGGGTGAGTTGAAGGCGTTGGGTTTCAGGGATCGCTGGGTCGATCTCGATGCGGTGTATGTCGTCAAGCACATGCGCGTTGGGTTCGTGGTCGATCAAGTAAATGGGCGGTTGGTCGACATCGCGCACTTGCTGGATATCGAGCAATGCCATTAGCACGTGGCCGAGCGCATCGGAGATGCCGGCTAGATAACAGCCCTGATTGCCGTTGCCGTTTTTTTGGATGGGCGAGTTGCGCTGCGGCAGCATTGGGCCAATCGATTGGATCTGCTCTTTGGGGCTTAGGGATGCTCTGATTTATTCCCCGTCTGCGGCATCATAGCCAGCAGTCCCCAGGAAGCCCATCGCCGATGAAGCAGCGTTCGTTCGCCTCGTTGAGTTTTGAAGTCAAGAAGAAGCCGACACGTCGTGAGCGGTTTCTGGGTGAGATGGACAAAGTCGTGCCGTGGGCCGACCTGCTGGCGCTGATCGAACCGAGCTATCCGACCTCCGGTCGTCGCGGTCGCCCGCCGATGGCGGCATCGACGATGCTGCGGATCCACTTCATGCAGCAGTGGTACGCACTGAGCGATCCAGCGATGGAAGATGCGTTGTACGAGATCGAGTCCATGCGCCGGTTTGCCGGGCTGGAGCTGAACGAGGACGCGATTCCGGACGAGTCGACGATCCTGAAGTTCCGTCGCTTCCTGGAGCAGCACGGCCTGGCGGTGAAGATCTTCGAAGCGGTCAATGCGCACCTGAGCGGCCAGGGCCTGTTGCTACGCCAGGGCACGATCGTGGATGCCACGATCATTCAGGCGCCGTCCTCGACCAAGAATGCGGACAAACAGCGTGACCCGGACATGCGCCAGACGAAGAAGGGCCAGCAGTGGTACTTCGGCATGAAAGCGCACATCGGGGTGGACGTGGAATCGGGGCTGGTGCACACGGTAACCACGACACCTGCCAACGTGGGCGACGTGACGGAAGTGGACAAGTTGCTGCACGGCCAAGAGAAGACGGTGCATGCCGATGCCGGCTACCAAGGCGCCGAGAAACGGGCACCCAAGCGCGGCCGCACGTGGCATATCGCGGCCAAACGCGGCAGCGTGAAGGCGATGCCCGAGGGCGAGTTGAAGGATGCGGTCAAGCACACCGAGCACATGAAGGCCGCGGTTCGAGCCAAGGTGGAGCATCCGTTCCGGGTGGTGAAGCGGCAGTTCGGCTATCAGAAGGTGCGCTTCAAGGGCTTGCTCAAGAACACCGCTCAGATACTCACGCTGTTCGCGCTATCGAATCTGTGGATGGTGCGACGAACGTTGCTAGCGTCCGCAGGGGAGGTGCGCCTGTGAGGCGGGAAATCGAGGCGATTGGGGGTAACCCAGCACGGCGATGGCGGCGATATGCCTCACAATCTGCCTTTTCGTCGTAGTCAATCCATATTTTTAGCACGGCCGTCTGGACGGCCATTTTGAACTTAATTGATCAGAGCATCCTTAGCGGACGATGCGCTTCCTTGAAGTCGACCTCGACCAACCAGCCTTCGTGAGACCAGTAATCGCCGACATTGCCAAATTCGATCGGCTTGGGGCTGGGCGAAGCGGCGACGGTGACGCGGCCGACGGCGCCAATGTGGCCGTTCGCATACGAGAACACGACGTCGCCCGGCTGCACGAGCTTCATGTTTTCGTAGGTCTGGTTGAACGCGCCGTTGGTGTTTCGGTAGGGCGACCACAGGTAGCCGCCACGAACTTCGTGGGCACGCGTCTGCTTGTGGTTTACCCACCAAAAGGCCATGTTTTCTCCCTCCTACCAGATTAGTGCAGACGGCTTGCGTAGGAAACCTCTGTCAGCCTGTCAGCGATGACCCCATTTAGGCCGCGTCAAAATCTTCCGTGGATGTATGCGACGGAGTAGTGCACGAGGGCGTATCTTTCCAGCTTAAATAAAGCTTGCAAGCGCTTGTGCCAGCGATGTTCTATCGGACATCGTTGCATGTTCTAGCTGGCGCGAAGTAGAAGAATGCAAAGGGGATAGAGGATGTCGCTGAAACCAAAGGGTAAGCCTTTCGACCAAGTCGATCCGAGTTTGCTCGACTTGCGGATAGCTGCGGGCATGATCTGCCGAGCGGGAAATGGTCACGCTGTGGTCAACGAGTTGATCATTGAGGTGGAGAAAGACAAGATTCGATACAATAACGGCCAGACACTTCGGGCTTCTGCAAAGCGGCTCATGGTCGACGCCCGTAGGAATGCTCGCCATTCTGTTGTGCTATCCAGAAATATGTTGGCTGCCGGGCAAACTCGACCAGCCGAGGTCGCGGCCCATCATATTGTTGCCCGGAAAGACGCCGGTGCTGATCGTGCCCGAAAGCTGATCTTTGGGTGGAACATCGCGATCAATGATGTAGACAATGGCGTCTATCTTCCACGTTGGAAGCGCTCTCATGTACCCAGTTTGCCGAATACGACGAAGCATTCTGTTGTGCACACCGAGCAATATCATTTGGAAGTGTGGTTCCGTTTGAGCGCGGTTGCAGCACTCGACGCGAAGGATCGTCGTGGTGGTCGTATCGCGTTAAGAACGATCAAGCAGGAGCTCATCAATGGTATTTTTCCCTACCTTCCGGAAATGAGCTCATGAGCGTTTGGGAAATCGTCAATGATCGGATCAACGAGGTGGCTGGCGTCGTTATCCCGGCCGCGGAGCAGGACAACCTGCGTTGGTGGGACAAGTTTGGCGGGGACGGTTCGGCGTTGAAGTGGCGCTCACGTCCGAAGCTGGAGCTGCTGGTGGGCAGGGGGCGCAAGAAGCCAAAGCCGCGTGCTGACTTGAGCCCGTTCATGCCGGGTGCGTTGGTTATGAGTGTGCGAGCCCGCGACGCGTTGGGATCTGTCCTCGCGCCGTTTGGTCAGTTGCTGGAACTAAGCGTGGAAGGGCAGCCCGAGTACTTCTACAACGTGACCAATGTGCTTGCCTGCATAGACGCGAACTTGTCCGAGCGGCGTCCCGAGGGAACGATTGCCCGCGAGGTGTTTGACATGGGCTTGGTGCCCAGTCTCGCGACGGTATTCAAGGATCGGTTGAACCTTGGGAAGATCTATGTGAACTCTGCGGGCAAATCGGTACTGGAGCAGCTTGTTGCAGAACACAAGATTACTGGGTTGAGTTTCCGACAGGCAGGGCACGGCTGACTGCCGGAGAGTGATGGTGTGTCGGGAGCAAGCTTGCTGGCCACTGGAAAGACAGTGCGCCGCGCGCCTCTGATCCCGCACTACCGATTATCCGGATCGGCCCTCACCGCCAGATTCACCAACTTCCCCTTCGCATCCAGTTCCACCAGCATGATCCGCGTATCGCCTTCCGGCCCCACGCGATACACCGAGCGCACCGCGCCGTCGTGTTCAGCGCGTTTGATCAGCTGCAGTGGCGCGGTGTCCCACTTCGCTGGCAACTGGCTGCGCATGTCGGTGGCGTCGGTGGGGGTGAAGGTGTAGCCGGCATCGGCGCTGAATTCGCTGGCGATGTTCTTGCCGGCCAGCATGCCATGCAGCACGTCGCGTGCGTGTTTGGCGATGGCGGGTCGGGTGTCCTTGATGAGCGGGATCGGCTTCGGCATCAGTGCCGGTTCGATCAGACCGGCGATAACCTGCGCCATGGCGACGGGGCTGGAGTGGCCGGCGTCGAGGTTGGTGAGTACCACCACGGTGAGCTTGTCATCGACATAGCGGTTGATGGTGCAGGTGAAGCCTTGCCATGAGCCGGAATGCTGGATCATGCGATGCCCGTTCATGCTGTCATCGACCCAGCCGAAGCCGTAGTGGCTGGCGTTGGGTTTGCCGTCGTTGAGCACGAACGGTGTCCACATGGTGTCCAGTGATTTCTGGCTGAGCAGAGTGGTGCCGTAAAGCGCACGGTCCCACTTCTCCAGATCGACGACGTTGAAATAGAGCGTGCCGTCGGCAGTGGAGTTGAGGCTGGGTGATATCCAGGTCTGGTTGTTCAACTGACCGTCGGCGATTTCGTAACCGGCCGCGCGGCCGGGGATGACATCGCGGTCGGAGATGCCCCGGGTGGAGACCATGCCGAGCGGGGCGAAGATGTGATCGTGCATGTAGTCGCGGTAGTTCTGGCCGGTGACCTTGTGGATCAGCACGCCGAGCAGGGCGTAGTTGGTGTTGCGATAGGCCCAGTCGTCGCCCGGCTTGAATTCGATCGGCAGGGTTTCGATCTTCTTCACCAGTTCGTCTTCGGTGAAGTCCTTGCGCATGTCGAACAGACCGCCGGGTTTCATGCGCTCCTCGGTCTCGTATTCGGACAGGCCGGAGGTATGCGACAGCAGGTTCTTCAGCTTGATCGGCTGCCAGCTCGCCGGCGCATCGGTGAAGTATTGGGTGATGCTGTCGTCGAGGTTAACCTTGCCTTGTTCCACCAGCATCATCACCGCGGTGGCGGCGAACTGCTTGCCGACCGAGCCGGACTGCATCAGCGTGGTTGACGTGACCGGCGCATGCCATTCGACGTTGGCCAGCCCGTAGCCTTTCACCAGCACCGCATGACCGTCGATGTAGACGCCGACTTCGGCACCGGGAATGCGCTCGCGCGCCATCTCTGCGTTGACATAGCGATCGATGGAGGTCGCTTGCGTCGGGCTGAGTTCGGCGGGTGCGGCCTGCGCGAGTACCGGCGTGCAGACAAGCAACGAAACAAGCAGCATTTTGCGGGGCAGGCGCATGGTTCGGTGCTCGCTGAGGGTGGACAGGTTCGGCAGTTTGGCAGAACGGGGCTGGCCGGGCAGCAGGTTGCGGCTGCACTGGTTTTCGTTCGACGCGAAGTCGGCTGTCCTGACCGGCAGCTTTCCGCGCTGGCGTGCTTCCGACCGTGCAGGCAGCGGCGCATACTCATCCAGATGGACGAGCGGGGGCTCGCCACGTTTTCATCAGGGGAGTCGACCATGCATCGTTTGCCGAAGGGCTGTTCGCGCACGTTGTTTGCTGCTTCGTTCACGCTGGCGGGTGCGATGTTCACCCCGGCATCCCATGCCGCGATGCCGACACTATCGCCAGCGGTGCAGGCGTATGTGGCCCACGCGCAACCGCTGCTGGCAATCACTAATGTGCGGGTGATCGATGGCAACGGCACCGCGGCGAAGGAAGACCAGACGGTGCTGCTGCGTGATGGACGCATCGAGGCGGTCGGGCGTCACGTGAAGCTGCCCAAAAACGCGACAGTGATCGACGGCAGCGGGCAGACGTTGATCCCCGGCCTGGTCGGCATGCACGATCACATGTTCTATCCGGCGCCGAGGGTGAATCCCGCAGCGACGGACCCGATGTACCCGGAGCAGGCGTCCAGCTTCCCCAAGCTGTATCTGGCGGCCGGGGTCACCACCATTCGTACCACCGGCAGCACCGAGCCGTATACCGACATGGACCTGAAGACGGCCATCGATGCCGGGCTGCTGGTCGGGCCGAAGATGCACACCACCGGTCCGTATCTGGAAGGTAAGGGCAGCTTTACGCCGCAGATGCACGAGCTGACCGGTGTGGATGATGCACGCAACACGGTGAACTACTGGATCGCTGAGGGAGCCACTTCGTTCAAGGCCTACATGAATATCACGCGCGCCGAGTTGTCGGCGGCGATTGCGGCGGCGCATGCGAAGGGCGTCAAGGTTACCGGTCACCTGTGTTCGATCGGTTTCACCGAGGCGGCGGATCTGGGCATCGACGACCTCGAACATGGTTTGTTTGTGGATACGGAATTCACCGCCGGCAAGCAACTGGATGTATGCCCCGATACCAAGGCCGCCGTTGCCCACATGGCCACATTGAGTGTGGACAGTACCGAGATTCAGGGGCTGATCAAGCATCTGGTGGCAAGGCATGTGGCGGTGACGTCCACGCTGCCGGTATTCGAGACCATGGTGCCCGGCCGTGCGCCCCAGGATGCGCGGGTGCTGGATGCGATGCTGCCGCAAGCTCGCGTGGAATACCTGAAGACGCGCGAACGGGTTGCCGCGATGAAGGACTCGCCGTGGACCAAGGTGTTTCAGTTGGAAATGGATTTCGAACGCGCCTTCGTCAAGGCAGGCGGCACGTTGATGGCGGGCCTTGATCCCACCGGCTATGGCGGAGTGATTGCCGGCTATGGCGATCAGCGCGAAGTGGAATTGCTGGTAGATGCCGGCTTTACGCCAGTGCAGGCCATCCAGATCGCCAGTTTGAACGGTGCACGCTTCATGGGCGTCGACAAGGACATCGGTTCGATCGAAGTGGGAAAGGCTGCAGACATGGTGCTGGTCAAAGGCAACCCGGCGAACAACATCAAGGACATCGAGAACGTGGTGCTGGTGTTCAAGGATGGCGTGGGCTACGACTCGGCCATGCTGGTCAAGGCGGCGAACGGCACGGTGGGGTTGCGCTGATCAGTCAGCTGCATTGGTGCGAGATCGTTGTGTCGATCGCTGACAAGAAAAACCCGCCATTCGGCGGGCTTTTCGTTGGCTTAGCGATCGCGTCGGGGAGCGGGCGTGGATGAAGACGAGCTGGCATTGACACTGGGTGCTGGCGACCGATTGACCGTCGTGGTGGTGTGATACGCCGTCGGAATCTCGCGGGTGTAGTGCGTGTCCTGACGGCGGTAGTTCTGGTTGGCGAGCGCCACGCGGACACCGTCCAGATGTACCCAATACCATGACCCGGCGGGCACCGGCGAGGTCGACACGTAGGCAAACTTCGCGTCGTAATTACCGTTGGTGCTTGGCGCTGTATTCAGCGCAAGGTTGATCACGAACTGGCTGGCGATCGGGCGGCCGTGCTTGTCGGTTGCTGGTGTGCGGATCATCTCGTCGAGATTTGCGCGCATCAGTCGCCTGATTTTTGGCGTGAGCTCCACCGCCGGCGAAGCTTCGGTGACCTTGCCTTGCGAGTTCACCCGCACCAATACCGGCATGACTTTCGAGTTGAATTGGTTGAGCGAGGCGGAAGCGGCGGCTGCCGTGCCGGAGCAAAGCGCCAACGTGCTGAGTACAACGGTTAGCTGAACAGACTTCATGAAGCACCTCCTGGTGAGTTAAATCCTTGCTTCTGTTGCTATCAGGGAAGTTCCTCCGCAAGTTGTCTGGTGTCAAGCACGGCCGACCAGTCGATCGCGCAACAACTTCAGTTCGCAAGGGGGACGGGCGGGATGGGCTGCAGTGGCCGGTTCCGTGCGCCGCGGAAGAAAGCGTGCGGGCTCGTCGTGACCTCGAAAAGCTCGTTGGCCGCATGGGTGCCATCAACAGCGAAACCTACGCATTTGGAAGCCTTGCCGAAGCGCTGACGGTTGCCGCTTCAGGACAACATCGCGCCCGGACACAAGGTCGTTTGCTGCTTCGCTGATCGGCCTCGAATGTGCCCGCCAGATCGACAATTCATTGCCGGCACTGCAGTGACCTGTTGCGGACGATACGCAACGCGGCAGCGGTAGCGGTAGCGAAGCGTTGGCAGGCAACCGTACCGTCGTGGCGTGCGACCAGCGGCGAGAGGGCTACGGTCGGCGCGTTGAGTTCGGCGTGTCTTGATCGGTTCGAGGCAGCGGCGTGGCGGTGCGGGTGATGAGTGCCTCACGGACGGGGCTTTCGTGGTGCGGTCGTCGAGGCATAATCGACCGGCCATTCACCCCGGGAGTCGTCATGTTGCCTCGTCTTCTGTTGCTTCTTTGCTGCCTGCTGCTTACTGCGCCAGCGTGCGCCGCCGAAGCGCCGGCGACCCGCACCATCATCCTGGTGCGCCACGGTGACTACCGGGCCGATCCCGCGGCTGACAAGAAGCTCGGCCCGCATCTGGCCCCGATCGGCGTAGCCCAGGCGCATCTGGTCGGTGCGCGGCTGGCTGCGCTGCCGAACCACTTCGATGCGATGTATGTGAGCCCGGTGCAGCGGGCGCGCGATACCGCGGCGGTGATTGCCGGAGACTTCCCGGGCCGCCATTTCGAAGTGGTTGGCGATCTTGAGGAATGCATGCCGCCGACGCGTCGCAAGGAAGTGACCGTTGACGAGAAGCCGGCTGATCTGGCTGCCTGCAAGCAGCAGTTCGACCGCCTGTTCGCGCAGTATTTCAAGCCGGCCCACGGTCACCCGCAGACGGACTTGATGGTTTGCCACGGCAACGTGATCCGCAACATGGTGGTTCGGGCGCTGGGTGTCGACAGCGCGGCGTGGCTGGAAATGTCGGTTGAGAATGCCAGCATCACCAAAATTCTGGTCGAGGCCGATGGCCGCTTCAAAGTCATTTCCGTCGGTGACGTCGGGCACATTCCGCCCAGCCTGCGCACCGGTGCCACCGGCGATATCGAACGCAGCCTGGCGATTCCCGTTTTGCCCTAGCGGTACCGACGACCCGTCAGTGAACGGGCGTCGTTGTTTGCGAACCGATCAGCACTGCGTGCGTCCACCGGCGAGCTGTTTGCACGGATGGAAGATAGGTTCGGTTGAAGGCGGTTCGTGATCGTGTCCACCGTCACCGTCGTGGTGATGATCGCGGCGGGGGCGACGGTTCGGATAGGGTGCGAAATAGGCGGGTGCAGGGCGGGAGGCTTCCTGCGTCAGTTGATCCTGATAAGCCGCATTCTGCTCGCGCAGTGCCTCGTTCTCGCCTTGCAGGCGATTGCGTTCGGCGGCTTCGTCGCGTTGTGCTTGTTGCTGTGCCTGTTCGTCGCGTATTTGAGTGGCGTAGGCTTCATCAGCCTGGCGTTGCGCTTTTTCGTCCTGCGTCTGTTGCCGCACTTCGATGCGTTGCTGGTAAAGCGCTTCAAGATGGTGCGAGTCGGCGTAGCTTTTGGCCAGGTTGTCCTGACCCAGTCGCAGGTAGCGGTCAATGACTTCGGTGTCGTCAGCCTGATGCAGTAATTCGCCCTGGCCTTTCGGGCAGGGGCGGTCGGTGTAGCTGACCCCTGCAGCACTGGTGCACTTGTAGATGTTCTGTGCACCGGCGCAGCCCGCTGCAGTCAGCAGCAGCACCGCGATGCATGACAACCGGATTCGGTTCGGTCGGACTTTCATGATGGCGTCCATCCTGCGTGGCCTCGCATGGCCCAAAGAGTGCCGGAGCGAGGGTTAGGGTGCGCTGAACATGACGTTGCCGCAATGGAGCTTCCCTTGCTTGATGGTGATCGCGCTCAAGCCGGTGTCGAAGGCACTGCCGGCGTACGGGCAAGCTTGCGACCGGCACCTTGCCAGGCGCGCAGGCCGATCACCGCCAACACCACGAATCCCGCATACAGCACCGAGGTGATCAGCAGGTGTTTGTAAACGTATTCGCCCACGTAGATCACGTCCACCGCAATCCACAGCCACCATGCCGCCACATGCCGCCGCGCCTGCCACCATTGCGCCACCAGGCTGAAGGCGGTGAGCGCCGAGTCCAGCCACGGCAGCGCCGCATCCGTCAGATGATGCATGAACGCACCGAGCGCGACCGCGCCGACGCCGCCGATGAGCAGATGGATGAGCGCCTGCCGCCGGGGTAGCGGTGCCACCTGCACCCGCCCGTCTGCGCCGAGGTGTTGCAGCCAGCGGTACCAGCCGTAACCGATGAAGCCGGCGAAGGCCAGTTGCAGCAGCGCGTCGGAATACAGCTTCGCGTCGACAAACACCCACGCGTAGACCAGCACGGACACCAGCCCGACCGGCCAGCACCACGGCTGGCGTCGGGTGGTCAGCCAGACGCCCAGGGCGCTGACGATGGCGGCGATGAGTTCGACCCAGGTCATGTCAGAACGCGAACGTCAGTGACAGGCGCGCCAGCCGCGGCGCACCCGGGAACAGGTAGCTGTCGCCGCCGGAGCTGCCGGTGTCGCGCCAGTAGAAGCGGTTGAACATGTTGTCGATGCTGAGCCGCCAGGTCATTTCATGGCCGTTCCACTGACTGGCGTAACGCACGCCGGCGTCGAACACGCTATACGCCGGCACGCGGGTCACGCCATCAGGCGTAGCCATGTTGCTGCTGGCGTAGCGCCAGCCCCCGAGCACGCTGAGCTGCTCGGCGAACGGCAGGCGATAGTCGAGATACAGCGCGCTGCGTACGCGCGGCACGTTGACGACTTGATGGCCTTCGTAAGTAGGTGAACCAGTGTTTTCGGCGCGGGCACGGATCAGATTGACGCTGGCGGTGAGGCGCAGGCGATCGCTGAGTTGTCCGGCAGCGTTGAGTTCCAGTCCGCTGTGCACTTCGTTGCCGTGCTGCACGAAGGTAAAGCCTTCTGCGGTCTGGCCAGGCTGCGCGAATTGGTAGGGCTGGCTGATGCGGTACAGCGCGGCAGTCAGGCTCAATGCATCACTCCACGCGAGCTTGAGGCCGGCTTCGCTCTGGCGTGCCAGCAGCGGCGCCAGCGTGGTGCCGCCATTGGATGTCCAGTACGGCGCCTCGTTGCCCAGTGACAGGCTCTCGCTGTAGCTGAGGTAACCGGTCAGGCGTGCGGTGGGCTGCCACAGCACGGCGGCCTGCGGCAGCATTTTGCTGAGCTGCGTATCGCGCTCGGGCGCGCCACTGGAGTCATAGGCACGTTCGTGCAGACGCACGAAACGCGCACCGGCAAGCACCTGCCATTGTTCACCCAGATGCACCCGGTCCAGCGCGAATACGGAATGTTGCCAACTGGTCAGTCGGCGCACCGAATTGCCGGGCTGGTTCGGCGACGGCGCGAAGTACGGTGGGTTCACCTGATTGATATTGCCGGTGCCAACGTAGTCGTAGACGTAGGCGCGACGGTCGATGGTGCGACGGAAGGCGCTGCTGCCCAGACTGACTTCGTGGCTGATCGCGCCGGTGTCGAACGAACCCTTCAACACGGCACGCGCCTCGTCGTTGACGCGGGTGTCGTCGGGGCTGCGATAGTCGTAGATGTCGTAGTCACCATTCGGCGCAAAGAAGTAGCCGGGCGTGGCGCCGCTGGCGCAGTCCGCGGAATAGAAACAGCCGTAAGCAAACGCGACGTTGTCGTCGATCACGGCATGGCTGTGGCTGGCGGAAAGCTGCGCGCTCCAGGCGTCGCCGAGGCGATAGTTGAAGCGCAAGGTGCTGTTGCTGGCGTCGATACCCACCGGCCGCTGCCATGGCTCGAAACCGAGCAGGCGGGTTCGGCTGGGGTTTGCCGGAATCGTCGTGCCGCCCAGCAACTGGTAGCCGGAGACCGAGCGCTGTCCGCTGGTCTGGTAATCACTGTCCAGTTGCAGCGTGGCGTTCGGGCTGATCTTCCAGTCCGCCGCCAGCGAGAGGAACGTGCGTCGGCCATCGGCATGCTGCACGTAGGAGTTCATGTCCTCATGCGCGGCATTCACGCGCACCCCGAACGTCGGGCTGAGCCAGCCACCGACATCGAGTGCGAGATAGCGCGAACCGTGTGAGTCGGTGCCAACCGTGGCACTGCGTACATCGGCCGGGCGCTTGCTGACGTAGTTGACCAAGCCGCCTGGCGCGACCACGCCGGCTTCAAGACCGCCCAGACCCTTGAGGATTTCCACCCGCTGCTTGTCTTCCAGCGCAACCGGCTGTTCGCCGACCAGACTCATCTCGTTGAGCCGATAGCCGGTGGCGAGGTCGAGTGCAAAGCCACGGATGGCAATGTCCTGGTAGTAACCGACCGGCGCATAGCTGTCGCCCAGCGCGGCGTCGCTGCGGGCCAGTTCGCTCAGCGTGTGCGGCTGGCGGTCGTCGATCTGGTCGCGGGTGATCACGGTGATCGCTGCCGGCGTGTCCTGCAGCGGCGCATTGCCGAAGCTGCCGAACGTGTCCAGTTGCGAGTTGTTCGCGTGATAACCAAGGTTGCCGTTCGCATTCACGTGGACCGGCGCCAGATGCGTGGCTTGCGGTTCGCTGGCCGTGTCCGTGGTGGTGTCGGTGGCGTGCGCCGGCGCAACAGCCGCGAGCAGGGCGAGGATCAGGGGAGTGCGGGAAAAGGGCATCGTTCTCGTCGTCGTCAACTTGGGTACGGACGAAGCGACGGCGACCCGGCGGTCGCAAGGACACGCTGGATCTGCAAGCTCCCTACGCCGGTACAAACCGGATCAGGTTCCAAGGGACTCTCTCAGCCCGGCTACGCCGGGCACCCCCGCTTCAAGAACGCCTATTGAACCACGGATTGTCCCGATGTGTTTAGTCGGCGTTGCGGATGCCGCGCAACAGTGCCTGTCCGTGGCGGGTGTGGAACCACGCGGCGTGGCCGCACAGGAACGCGTCGTAGGCCAGATCCGCGTTGGCCGGTGATTGCGTGATGGCGTGGTAATACTCGATTTCGGACAACGCAAAATCCACGTGTACCAGCGGCAGCAGGTTGGCCAGTACATCGCGGTCGGCTTGAGTCAGCGGCCGCTGTTGGTGATAGCCATCGATTAGCGCATGGGCGATGTCGGGATGCGCTATGTCGGTGTGATGGTCCAGTTCCAGCCACGCGATCGCATTACGCTCGATCGCCGTGGCCAGATCAAACAGCGCGAAGTTGCGCGCGCACAAACCGAAGTCGAGCACGTTGCTGACGGTTGCGCTGGCGCTGTCATCGCTCCAGTAAAGGTTGGAGACATGCCAGTCGCCATGTGTCCACAGCGGCAGTTGTCGCGCCAGCGCCGGTTGTACGACGGGATGCCACGGGGCGAGCAGTTCATGCAGGTCATGCTGCCAGTGGCGATCGCGAAGATAGTGCTCCAGTCCGGGTCGTTGCGGCAGTTGCGCGGTCAAGGTCGCGACCGGATCAGCCGCCTGAATCAAGTCGCTGCGCGCCACCAGAATATGCGTGTTGCGCTGAGCCGCGTGATAGTCAGTCGCGGCGTGATGCAGGCCGGCCAGCATGCTTCCGGCGTTGAAAGCGTGTGAGCAGGCGGACAACGGTTCCCACGAGATCAACTCGCGGTACAGGTCGATGCCGGCGGCGCACTGGTGAGCTTCATACACCCATTCGCCGCGCGTGCTGACCGTGCTGCGCTCAACGTTGCGCAACAGGCCGGGAATCGGCATGCCGCGATCACGCAGATGCGCGATGAAGCGATGCTCCTCACCCAGCGTTGCTGCCGTGCGCACGCGATGGTGATGGCGCTTGACGAACAGCACGCCTGCGTCCGTTTCGACCAGACAGGCCGCCGACAGCGGTCGCGGACTGTGCCAGCGGATTCGGGTCGGGCCAGTCACCGACGGGTAATCACGCAGCAGATCGCCGACTTCGTCTGCGCCGAGCGCAGGCCAGTCCGGCGGCGTGTTGTCGCCGACCAGTCCGTGCGCGAGGTGGGTGGGGTCGTTCATCAGCGTAATGGTGCCATGCGCGGTCGCCGGTCGCGGATTATGGCCGATGGCTTGTTGCAGCGGCTTTCCCACGGTCGGCGCTTCGCGTCTAATGAGTAACTTTCCACTGCGGCACCGCTTTCGATGAGTGCAATGTTGTTGCTGTTCGTCTGCCTGCTCCTGGGCACCCTGGTGGCGCGCTATGCCAAGCCGCCAGCGGGCATCGTGCAAGGGATCAACTGGTGGGTGCTGAATGTGGCGCTGACGGCGCTGGTGCTGGAACTGATTCCCAAGGTCAGCTTCGATCCACAGCTGTGGTTTCTGGTCGCCGTGATGTGGCTCACCTTCGGTGGCGCGTGGTTGTTGTTCGGCCTGCTGGGGCCGCGGCTGGGCTGGTCACGTCAGCGCACCGGTGCGCTGATCCTTGTTTGTGGCCTGGGCAACACCTCGTTCATGGGGTATCCGCTGTTGCAGGCCTTGCACGGCAAGCAGGGGTTGGCGCTGGCGGTGGTTGCCGACCAGTTGGGTTGTTTTCCGGTGCTGGCGATTGGCGGCATCGTGGTGGCCTCGCTGTATTCCGGGCGCAAGCCGGCGCTGGGGTTGGTGGCCAGGCGCATCTTCACGTTCCCGCCAACGATTGGCTTGCTGGTCGGCATCGTGGCGGGTTTGTGCGGTGGCTGGCCGGCGTTGCTGGATGGTGTGTTTGCCCCGATCGGTGCCACCCTGACGCCACTGGCGCTGTTCTCGGTCGGTCTGCAATTCAAGTTCCATCCGGGCCAGCGGCAACTGGGTGCGGTGAGTTGGGGTTTGGGCTGGAAGCTGTTGCTGGCGCCGTTGCTGTGCTGGGCGCTGGGCAGCGCGGCCGGTGTCGATGGGCTGGTGCTGACCGTGGGCGTGCTGCAGGCGGCGATGGCGCCGATGGTGTCGGCGACCATCCTGGCCGACGAATACGGCCTGGAGCCGAGTCTGGCCAATACCGTGCTGGGCGCCGGCATCGTGTTGTCCCTGCTGACCATTCCTCTGGGCGACTGGCTGCTCGGCTCGTAACGCTTTTCTTGCGTCTGGCGCGTGCTGCGCCGACACTAGCGCTCAAGGTGGGGAAAGGGAGCATTGGGGTCATGGCAGGTTTTCAGCTGATCAAACGACTGTTTGGTGGCGAACACGGCGAACGCCGTGCGCTGCCGCGTTCCGGCAAGCCCAAGGAAGCCTGCATTCTGGTGGTGGACGATTCGGCCACCATCCGCGCGGTGATCGGCAAGATGCTGACGCAGAACCACCATTCGGTTTTGAAAGCGGCCGACGGCGATGAGGCGCTGGTCATTGCCAAGCGCGAAATTCCGGATCTGATTTTCCTCGACATCGTGATGCCCGGCATGAGTGGCTTCTCGGTGTTGCGTGCGTTGCGCCATGACCCGCTGACACGGGATATTCCGATCGTGATGATCAGCGGCAACCTGCAGGCGACCGAGCAGTTTTACGTGCAGCGCTTTGGCGCCGACGACTTCATGAAGAAGCCGTTTGGGCGCAGCGAGGTCTTCGCGCGCATCGAACACCTGACGGCCAGTGGACGCCTGGTTGTGCGGGAACGCACGACGATGGAACCGGTAACCAGCGAACCGGAGCACACCGCGGCTGAGCATGCCGCGATTCCCGATATCGCGATGCCCGATCCTCACGACATGATCGAGCAGTCCGGCAACCGGGGCTGAGGTTTGACGATGCTGCGACCCGGGTCGCCGTGAGCAAGCCCGTTTCATCAGAAAGTGTCGCCACCACGCGCGTCGACGTGTGGCTGTGGGCTGCCCGCTTTTTCAAGACCCGCAGTCTCGCCAAGCAGGCGATTGACGGTGGTCACATCAGCGTCAACGACGCTGGTTGCAAGCCGGCCAGAACACTTCGTGTGGGTGATCACCTGAAGATCAGTCGTGGCGAGGAACGCATGGAAGTGGAGGTGCTGGCGTTGTCCGAGCGGCGCGGTCCGGCCAGCGTGGCGCAGACCTTGTACGACGAAACCGAATCCAGCCGCGCGACGCGCGAGGCGGCGCGTGAGTTGCATCGATTGATCGGTGCCGGGGCTCCGCCAAAACGTCCGGACAAGCAGGCACGGCGTGATTTGCGGCGACTCAAACACGATCAATGAGCAGTGCATCGCAGAATGGCGTGCATGGATGGGTGAGTATTCCTGCAAATCCACTGACTTGGCGGAACTTCGTCAAGTCACACTGCATGGGGAACTCGCATGGACGGACACGCGTTGAAGAGTGGCATTGGTTTTTTCAAGCGTCTGCTCGGCAGTCATGCGGAAGGTACTTCGCGGGTGGAACCTCAGGCGCCAGTGGGATCGCGCGTGCTGGTGGTGGACGACTCGCCCACGATCTGTGCGGTACTGGGCAAGATGCTGCGGCAGGATGGTTATGCCGTGCTCAAGGCTGTCGACGGCGAGACGGCGATCGAAAAGGCGCGCCATGAGCAGCCGGCGTTGATCTTCCTCGATGTCGTGATGCCGGGCATGAATGGTTTCGCGGTGTTGCGCGCGTTGCGCCATGACCCGCTGACGCGGGATATCCCGATCGTGATGATCAGCGGCAATCCGCAGGCTACCGAGCAATTCTATCTGCAGCGTTTTGGTGCCGACGACTTCATGCGCAAGCCGTTTGATCGCGATGACGTCTACGTGCGCATTGGCCATCTGGTGCGCGCGGGACGATTGCCTTCCCGCAGCGATGCCAGTGCGCTGCAGCAGGCCGCCGGGTTGGCCTTGGCACCGGAGCTTCTGGTCGATGAATTGGCGGATATTCCCGACATCGCCATGCCCGACGCAGATGTGACGCCGGCACTGTCAGCTCAAACGCTGTCGCCGATGGTGTTGAAGACCGCGCATGGCCTGGCTTGAGTCTGGAAGCGCGGCTCAGTCCTGATCCGCCTCGCGGTAAATCGGCACGTCTGGATTGCGGCGGAAGGTAAAGATCAGGCTGGTCTCGATGTGTGCCACTTCCGGCCGCGTGGTGAACGCGTCGAGTGCGAAGTCGCGCAGGTGGTCGCTGTTGGCCACGGCCACGTGCAGCAGATAATCGTTGGCGCCGGCCACGTGATAGAACGCCAGCACCTCGCGCAAGGTCAGCAAATAGGCGTGGAAGGCGTCCAGATCCTTGCGTGAGTGGCGTGCCAGGCGCACGCTGATCATCGCCTGCAAACCGATGCCTACCGCCGCTGGCGCGATCTCCGCGTGGTAGCCGCTGATCGCGCCGCTTTCGCGCAACCGGCGCACCCGCTCCAGTGCCGTCGAAGGGGCTACGCCAACGCGTTCGGCGAGCGTCTTGTTGGGCAGTCGAGCGTTCTTCCGCAGCTCGCGCAGTATCGCGAAGTCAATTCGATCCAGGCGCATGATTTTGGCTTTGGCGAAATATAATTCGGTAACGAATTTCCAGCATAGCGGATGATTCTAATATCCAGCCACTATTTCGAATGGGGTGGGTCTCATGTCACGTCTTGAAACGCTGGGTGTACACGCCGGTCGCGAGGATTTCAGCGAGCTGGGCGTGCATGCGCCGCCACTGGATCTGTCCACCACGTATCCGGTGCGCGATCTGGCCGAGGGAACTGCCAGCTTTGATGCCTTGGTCGGTGGTGCCGCCAGCGCGGCCAACCCGATCTACGCGCGGCTGCACAACCCCACGGTGGCGCGTTTCGAGAATGCGCTGGCGCAGATGGAAGACACCACCGATGCGGTGGCGTTTGCTTCGGGCATGGCGGCGATGTCGGCCTGCCTGCTCGCCGCCGGCCAGCGCGGCAAGCACGTGCTGGCGGTGCGACCGCTGTATGGCACCAACGATCACCTGCTGAACTCCGGCCTGCTCGGTATCACCACGCGCTGGGTCAAGCCGGCAGAAGTGGCCGATGCGATCAATGCCGATACCGCGTTGGTGATTATCGAGACGCCGGCCAATCCGACGCTGGATTTGATCGACATTGCGGCGGTGGTGAAGGCCGCCGGGGCGGTGCCGGTGCTGGTGGATTCCACCTTTGCCACGCCGGTGCTGCAGCAGCCGGCCTCGCTGGGTGCCACGCTGGTGCTGCACAGCGCGACCAAATTCCTCGGTGGCCATGGCGACGTGATTGCCGGCGTGGTCGCTTGCAATGCGGATTGGGCATCGGCGCTGCGCCAGGTGCGTGCAGCTACCGGTGGTTTGCTGCATCCACTGGGCGCTTATCTGCTGCATCGCGGTCTGCAGACCTTGTCGCTGCGCGTGCTGAAGGCGCAGGACAATGCACGCAAATTGTCGAAGTTGCTGGCCGCGCATCCGGTGGTGGCGAAGGTCTGCTATCCCGGGCTTGGCACCGTGGCGAATGCGCATCTGGTGGACACGCAAATGAACGGGCCAGGCAGCCTGATGGCGTTCGAGGTGCGCGGCGGGCACGCCGCAGCGAGTGCGGTGATGGCGGCGGTGAAGCTGGCCACGCCTGCGGTGAGCCTGGGTTCGGTGGATACCTTGATCCAGCATCCGGCCGGCTTGACCCATCGCGTCGTTGATGCAGCCACCCAAGCCGAGCACGGCATCACGCCGGGGCTGTTGCGTCTGTCCGTCGGCATCGAGCATGTTGACGATCTGTGGGCCGATCTGAATCAGGCGCTGGATGCGATCAGGTTGAGCGCAGCGGCCTGACGAATCCATCCGTCGCGGGTGGTGGAGGCGGCAAAGAGGAGTTGCCGCCGCGGTCATCGCTGAATGGGTTGGATGACATCAGAAGGCCGGCTTGAAGCCGGCCTTCTGATGTGCGCTCAGTTCAGTGACTTGAGGCGGTAGAGCGCTTCCAGCGCTTCGCGCGGTGTCAACGCGTCCGGGTCGAGCTCATCCAGCGCGCGCTCGGTTGCCGAGGGTTGGGTTGGGGCGAACAGCCCCAGCTGTGGCGACGCTTCAGCCGCACGTGCCGGTGCGCTGGCATATTGATGCATGCCGCGCTCCAGTTCTGCCAGCGTGCGTCGCGCATCGGCGATCACCGATTTCGGCAGGCCCGCCAGTGCGGCCACCTGCAAACCAAAGCTGCGGTTGGCGGGGCCGTCCTTCACTGCGTGCATGAACACCAGTTGCTCGCCGTACTCGACCGCGTCCAGGTGCACGTTGGCGATGGTCGGGAATTCACTGGCCAGTTCGGTCAGTTCAAAATAATGCGTGGCAAACAAGGTGTACGCGCGGCATTGCCGCGCCAGATGCACGGCAGCCGCGCGCGCCAGCGACAGGCCGTCATAGGTGCTGGTGCCACGTCCCACTTCGTCCATCAGCACCAGACTGTCGGCGGTGGCGTTGTGCAGAATGTTGGCGGTCTCGCTCATCTCCACCATGAAGGTGGATTGCCCGCGCGACAGGTCATCGCCCGCACCGATGCGGGTGAAAATTCGGTCGATCGGGCCGATCACCGCGCGACTGGCGGGCACGTAACTGCCGATGTGCGCGAGCAGCACGATCAATGCGTTCTGGCGCATGTAAGTCGATTTGCCGCCCATGTTCGGGCCAGTGATCACCAGCATGCGGCGGGCGTCGCCGAGTTTCAGGTCGTTCGGCTCGAACGGTTCGTCGCGGACTTTTTCGACGACCGGATGGCGGCCACGCTCGATCGCAATACCGGGTTCGTCGGTCAGCTCAGGGGCGCTCCAGTCCAGTGCCTCGGCTCGCTCGGCGAGGTTGCTCAGCACGTCGAGTTCGGCCATCGCACTGGCGGCGGTTTTCAGCGTCTCCAGCTTCTCGGTGAGCGTGTCGAGCAGCGCTTCGTAGAGTGCGCGTTCGCGCATCAGCGAACGCTCCTTCGCCGACAGCACCTTGTCTTCGAATGACTTCAATTCTTCGGTGATATAACGCTCGGCGTTCTTGGTGGTCTGTCGCCGCGTGTAATGCGTCGGTGCCTTGTCGGCCTGGCCCTTGCTGATCTCGATGTAGTAACCGTGCACGCGGTTGTAGCCGACCTTCAGCGTGCTGATGCCGCTGGCGGCTTTCTCCCGCTCCTCCAGTTCGACCAGGTACTGGTCGGCATGGGTGGACAGGCGGCGCAGTTCATCCAGCTCTGCGTCATAGCCATCGGCAATCACGCCGCCGTCGCGCTGGAGTACAGGGGGCTGTTCGACGACGGCGAAGGCCAGCAGCGCTGCCGTGTCTGCATGGTCGCCGATGCGCTGAACCAGCGCGTGCAGCAGTGGGCTGTCCAGCGTGGCGATCTGATCGCGCAGCACCGGCGCGGCGGCAAGACCGTCGCGCAGGGTGGAAAGGTCGCGTGGCCGCGCTGAACGCAGGGCCACGCGAGCGAGGATGCGTTCCAGGTCGCCGATGCCGCGCAACTGCTCGCGCAGGCTCTCGTGTCGGCGACTGTCGATCAGCATGCCGATCGCCTGATGACGCTGACGCAACAGATCGCGTGAGCGCAGCGGCCGGGTCAGCCAGCGGCGCAATGCGCGTGCGCCCATCGGCGTGACGGTTTCGTCGAGTACGCCCAGCAGGCTGTGTTCAAGGCGCCCGCTGGGATGGGTATCCAGTTCCAGATTGCGGCGCGTGGCGGCATCCAGCGCGATCGTTTCGCTGGCGCTTTCCACTGCCATGCCCGTCAGATGCGGTAGCGCGCTCTTCTGGGTTTCCTCGACGTAACCGAGCAGGCAGCCAGCGGCAGCGACTGCCAGCGACATGCCGTCCAGGCCGAAACCGCCGAGGTCACGGGTGCCAAAGAAGCGATTGAGCTCGCGCTTGGCCGCATCAGCATCGAAGTGCCACGGGGGACGTTTGCGCAGGCCGGGCAGGGTGCTGACCAGTTTCGGCCAGGCCACATCCTCGCCGACCAGGGTTTCAGCAGGCTGCAGCCGTGCCAGTTCCGCGGCAAGTGCTTCGGCGTTCGGCACTTCGCTGAGCAGGAAACGCCCGCTGGAAAGATCGACCCAGGCCAATCCGTAAGCGCCCTGAGCGCCAGCGGCGATCGCCAACAGCAGGTTGTCGCGCCGGTCTTCCAGAAGCGCAGCATCGGTCACCGTGCCAGGCGTGATGATACGCACCACTTTGCGCTCGACGATGCCCTTGGCCAGCGCCGGATCGCCGATTTGCTCGCAAATCGCCACCGATTCGCCCAGCCGCACCAGCCGCGCCAGATAGTTTTCAGCCGCGTGATACGGCACGCCAGCCATCGGAATCGGTGCGCCGGCCGACTGCCCACGCTGGGTCAGCGTGATGTCGAGCAATCGCGCCGCCTTGCGCGCGTCGTCATAGAACAGTTCGTAGAAATCGCCCATGCGGAAGAACAGCAGCACGTCCGGGTGCTCCGCTTTCGCGGAAAGATACTGCCGCATGAACGGCGTGTGCTTGGTGAGATCGTCTTGGCTCATGCAATGCAAGTCTTGGCGTGGTCGCGCGGAACAGGTAGAACGGTGCCTCTGCGCATCGCGCAAAGTGCAATCAAGTCCGGGAGTCTCGCATGGAGTTGTCATCTGTTCCTACCGATGCCGAATTGCTGGCGCTGGCTGGCGAGGTCGCTACCGAGGTACAGCGGTGCCGTCTGATGCTGGTGACGGCCGAATCATGCAGCGGTGGCTGGATCGCCAAGGTGCTGACGGATCTGCCCGGCAGTTCGGCCTGGTATGACGCTGGCGTGGTGACCTACAGCTATGAGGCAAAGGAGGCTTTGCTTGGGGTCAATCCGCGAACGCTGGAACACGCCGGCGCGGTCAGTGAGGAGACCGCGCTGGAGATGGTTTCCGGCGCGTTGGCGCGCTTCGGCGCGGGTGTGGCGGTGGCGGTGACCGGCATTGCCGGGCCATCCGGTGGCACGCCAGACAAGCCGGTCGGTACCGTCTGGATCAGCTGGAAGCGCCGCGGCGGCTACGCGCACGCGAAGCTGTTCCATTTTCCGGGCGATCGTGAGGCAGTGCGCCGGCAGACCGTGGCGGCGGCGCTCACCGGCTTGGGCAAAGCGCTGACGGATTGAGATGGAGTCTGCTGCCAGACTAACTTGACCGGTGTGGGATACTGCATCCACACATGCCGACCCGCGCCGGTGGCGCAGATCGCAGCCCGTGAGATTCCCCCCGGGCATCATGCTCCCCATTCACAGCCCAACCGGATTACAAGACGATGGATGACAATAAGCGCAAAGCGCTCACTTCTGCGCTCGGCCAGATTGAAAAGCAGTTTGGCAAGGGTGCCATCATGCGCATGGGTGATCGCGTCAATGAGGCGATCGAGACCATCTCCACCGGTTCGCTGGGGCTGGATATCGCGCTCGGTGTCGGCGGTTTGCCGCGCGGACGCGTGGTTGAGATCTATGGCCCGGAGTCGTCCGGCAAAACCACCATGACGCTGCAGGCGATTGCCAGCTGCCAGCGTGCAGGTGGCACTGCCGCGTTTATCGATGCCGAGCACGCGCTCGACCCGACCTACGCCGAGAAACTGGGCGTCAAGGTCGATGACCTGCTGGTCTCGCAGCCGGATACCGGCGAGCAGGCACTGGAAATCGCCGACATGCTGGTGCGCTCCGGTGCGGTGGACATGGTCGTGGTCGACTCGGTCGCGGCGTTGACCCCGAAGGCGGAAATCGAAGGCGAAATGGGCGACTCCCACGTCGGCCTGCACGCACGCCTGATGAGCCAGGCGCTGCGCAAGCTCACCGCCAACATCAAGAAGTCCGGCACCCTGGTGATCTTCATCAACCAGATCCGCATGAAGATCGGCGTGATGTTCGGCAGCCCGGAGACCACCACCGGCGGCAACGCGTTGAAGTTCTATGCCTCGGTGCGTCTGGACATTCGCCGCATTGGTGCGGTCAAGAAAGGCGATGAGATCATCGGCTCGGAAACCCGTGTGAAGGTGGTCAAGAACAAGGTGGCGCCGCCATTCCGCCAGACCGAATTCGAAATTTTGTACGGCGAAGGTACCTCGCGCGAAGGCGAGATCATCGAGCTGGGCGTGCGTGAAAACCTGATCGACAAGTCAGGCGCCTGGTATAGCTACAAGGGTGACCGTATCGGTCAGGGCAAGGAGAACGTGCGCCAGTTCCTGCGCGACAATCCCGCCATTGCCAACGAGGTGGATACCGAGCTGCGTGCGCGCCTGCTGGTTCCGGTCGGCAAGCCTGCGGCAGCGGCCGCCGAAGAGACGCTTGAGGAAGCGTGATTCGTGCCGATTGACGTTTCACCGCGAAATACATGGCCCGGCTTGCCCGGGCCATGTGCGTTTGCATGGTCGTGAGGCGTCGCCCCGGGTCAGGGACTACTGGCGATAATCGATCACCGGGAGAGCGGCCGGCCAAGCCCAAGCGCACAGCGTACGACAAGGCCCTGGGCCTGCTGGCACGGCGTGAGCATTCGCGCAAGGAACTTAAAACCAAACTGCGTCAGGGCGGTTACGAGGGCGAAGAGACCAGTGCTGCCATCGAACGACTTGAGGAGCAGCACTACCAAGACGACGACCGCTTCGGCGAAGTGCTGCTGCGCAGCCGGATTTCCCAGGGGTACGGCCCGATGCGTCTGCGCGTGGAGCTGAAAAGTCACGGCCTGGCCGATGCGCGCATTCGCGAGTTGCTGGATGACGCGGAGGTCGACTGGGACGCCTCGGCGGCGGCTCAACTGCGCCGTCGCTATGGTGGCGCGGGCAGCGCAGACCCCGCTGAACGGGCGCGCCGGGCACAGTTCCTCTTGCGTCGCGGCTTTGCCGCCGCCACAGTACGGAGTGTTACCCGCGCCGAAGTGGACGAGGCCGACGATATTTCCTGAGATCCATCGCCCCACGGCCATGGACGGATGGAAAGGTTGGCTTGCCTGCGGCGTGGCCCGTTACCGCCAGCCATCGCGATCCGCATGAAAACCTCTGAAATCCGCTCTGCCTTCCTCGATTACTTCCGCTCCAAGGACCACACCATCGTGCCGTCCAGCTCGCTGGTTCCCTCCAGCGACCCGACCTTGCTGTTCACCAACTCCGGCATGGTGCAATTCAAGAATGTGTTCCTCGGCAGTGAAAAGCCCGGCTATGTGCGCGCGGCGGACGTGCAGCGCTGCCTGCGCGCCGGCGGTAAACACAATGACCTGGACGCCGTGGGCTATACCGCGCGTCACCACACCTTCTTCGAGATGCTGGGCAACTGGTCGTTCGGCGACTACTTCAAGCGCGATGCGATCAGCTATGCGTGGGAATTACTGACCGGTGTGTTCAAGCTACCCGCCGACAAGTTGTGGGTCACTGTTTATCACACCGATGACGAAGCGTTCGATATCTGGAACAAGCAGGTCGGCATTCCGGCTGAGCGCATCGTGCGCATCGGCGACAACAAGGGCGCACCGTTCGCCTCCGATAATTTCTGGCAGATGGCCGACACCGGCCCGTGCGGCCCGTGCACCGAGATCTTCTACGACCACGGCGCGGATATTGCCGGTGGTCCGCCCGGTTCGCCGGACGAGGACGGTGATCGCTACATCGAGATCTGGAACCTGGTGTTCATGCAATTCGATCGCGCGCCCGACGGCACGCTGAGCCCGCTGCCAGCGCCGTGTGTGGATACCGGCATGGGTCTGGAGCGTCTGGCCGCGGTGCTGCAGCACGTGCATTCGAATTACGAGATCGATCTGTTCGTGCACCTGATCCGCGTAGCTGGTGAACTCACCGGCACGCCCGATCTTTCCAACAAATCGCTGCGCGTGATCGCTGATCACATCCGCGCTTGTTCCTTCCTGATCGTCGACGGTGTGCTGCCGTCCAACGAGGGTCGCGGCTACGTGCTGCGCCGGATCATCCGTCGGGCACTGCGCCATGGCTGGATGCTCGGTGTGCGCGGTGATTTCTTCTGGAAGATGGTGCAGCCGCTGGTTGAGGAAATGGGCGAGGCTTATCCTGAGTTGGTGGCGAAGCAGGCTTTCGTCGAAGACGCATTGCGGATCGAAGAACAGCGTTTCGGCGAGACGCTGGAGCACGGCATGCGGCTGTTCGACGAGGTTGCCGGAAAGGCAGGCAAGACTATCCCCGGCGTGGACGCGTTCCGTCTTTACGATACTTACGGTTTTCCGGTTGACCTGACGGCGGACATCGCGCGCGAGCGCGGCATGGAAGTCGACATGGCCGGCTTCGAGCAGGCGATGAATGAGCAGCGCGAGCGCGCTCGTGCTGCTGGCAAGTTCGAGGCCAAGGGGCAGATGCCGGCCGAGCTGGCCAGTCAGCTCCAGCCCACCGTATTCCTCGGCTACGAAGCCTTGAACGGCGCCGCCAGCAAGGTGCTTGGCATTGTGCGTGGCGGCAAACAGGTCAATCAATTGAGCGATGGCGAAGAGGGCCTGGTGATTCTCGATCGCACGCCGTTCTATGCCGAATCGGGTGGTCAGGTGGGTGATGCTGGCAGCTTGTCCAGCGCGGCGGGCCGTTTCGAAGTGGGCGATACGTTGAAGATGGGCGGCGTGTTCTTTGGACATGCCGGTCGCTGGCAGGGCGGCGAGCCGCTGCGTACCGGTGAATCCGTCGACGCACAGGTAGACGCGTCGCGTCGCCAGGCGATCGTGCTCAATCATTCGGCCACCCATTTGCTGCACGCGGCCTTGCGCCAGGTGCTGGGCACCCACGTCACGCAGAAGGGCTCCCTGGTGGCACCGGAAAGATTGCGTTTCGACTTTTCGCATCACAAGCCGATGAGTCACGAAGAATTGTCCAGTGTCGAGTTGATGGTGAATGCCGAGGTGCGTCGCAACGCGGCCGCCGAGACACACAACATGGGTTACGACGCGGCAATCGAGTTTGGCGCGATGGCCTTGTTCGGTGAGAAATATGGCGATGAAGTACGTGTGCTGAAGCTGGGCGATTTCTCCACCGAGCTGTGTGGTGGTACCCACGTGGCTCGTACCGGTGACATCGGTCTGTTCAAAATTGTCAGTGAAGCTGGCGTGGCCTCGGGCGTTCGTCGCATCGAGGCGGTGACTGGTGCTGGCGCGCTGGAGCACGTGGCCGATGAGGAGCGTCGCCTGGGCGAGTTCTCGCAGCTACTTTCCAGCAGTGGCGACGATGCCGTGGAAAAGCTGCGCCAACTGTTCGATCGTCAGAAGAAACTGGAGCGTGAACTGGAGTCATTGCGCAGCAAGGCGGCTGGTTCGGCTACCGCTGATCTAGCTAGTTCGGCGAAGGACATCGACGGTATCAAGGTGGTTGCCGCGCGCCTGGAGGGCCTTGACGCCAAGTCGCTGCGAGACAGCGTGGACCAACTCAAGCAGCAGCTTGGCGACTGCGTGGTCCTGCTGGCTGGCGCATCTGACGGTCGCGTTTCGCTGATTGCCGGCGTTCATGGCAAGGCCCTGGCGAAAATCAAGGCCGGCGACGTCGTGGCATATGTCGCCGCGCAGATCGACGGCAAGGGCGGTGGTAGACCGGACATGGCCCAGGGAGGTGGTGCCGATGCCCCTGGCTTGCCGGCAATTCTGACGAACTTGGCGGACTGGATTTCTACGCGATAGGCTCCCCAGCCGCCACGCCGTGCCATCCGTCATATTCTTGACTGATTGCGCGGGAGATTCGTGCTCAGTTAGTATCAAACACGTGTCGATAGGGTCGAACATGGCCCTGTCGCCAGTCAGGACGCCGAAGGAGTGTTTTGGCTGTGAGCCGGAGAGGCGGTAGGGCCTTCGATGGATCATTCGTCGAATTGTGAAAAGACGTGCGCTCAGGGGTGAGGCAACGTCGGTTCACGAGCCTTTGACCAACAGCTTTTATGGAGTAGTAAATCATGTTGATTCTGACCCGCCGGGTCGGTGAGACCCTTATGATCGGCGACGAGGTGACCGTCACTGTTCTTGGTGTAAAGGGTAATCAGGTACGCATCGGTATCAATGCACCGAAGAACGTGTCTGTTCATCGCGAAGAAATCTATCAGCGCATCAAGGGCGAAAACGAGTCGGCTGCCGACTCCCATGAGTCCCCTGAGCAGTGATGGAGTGAATTAGGTCTTTACCTTGACCGCGCCGGTTAGTATCCTTGCCGGCTTCGCAGCAATGCGGAAAAACCCCGGAGAGATGCCCGAGTGGCCGAAGGGGCTCCCCTGCTAAGGGAGTATCGGGCTAAACACCTGATCGAGGGTTCGAATCCCTCTCTCTCCGCCAGATACGCAAAGCGCCCCGCAAGGGGCGTTTTGCGTATCTGGCGGAGAGAGGTGGTGGACGAGCCACCCGTTCGACAATTTTGTCTGGAGCAAAATTGGACAGCCGCAGGCTGGCCCTGAAGCGCGCAGCGCGCAAGGGTGAGGCCCAGGAAGGGCCGAACAATCCCCGCACTCGCAATATGCGCGGTATCCGCAAGGGGCGTTTTGCGTATCTGGCGGAGAGAGGTGGTGGACGAGCCACCCGTTCGACAATTTTGTCTGGAGCAAAATTGGACAGCCGCAGGCTGGCCCTGAAGCGCGCAGCGCGCAAGGGTGAGGCCCAGGAAGG
The DNA here is from genome assembly GCF_029224025.1 of Rhodanobacter sp. AS-Z3. Lineage (NCBI taxonomy): Bacteria > Pseudomonadati > Pseudomonadota > Gammaproteobacteria > Lysobacterales > Rhodanobacteraceae > Rhodanobacter > Rhodanobacter sp. AS-Z3. The sequence goes on along the minus strand of NZ_CP119392.1, from coordinate 3,157,731 downwards.
GCCGAACAATCCCCGCACTCGCAATATGCGCGGTATCCGCAAGGGGCGTTTTGCGTATCTGGCGGAGAGAGATGGTGGACGAGCCACCCGTTCGACAATTTTGTCTGGAGCAAAATTGGACAGCCGCAGGCTGGCCCTGAAGCGCGCAGCGCGCAAGGGTGAGGCCCAGGAAGGGCCGAACAATCCCCGCACTCGCAATATGCGCGGTATCCGCAAGGGGCGTTTTGCGTATCTGTCGAAGAGAGGTAGTGGACGAACCAACCGCTATTCGTCACATCCAGTGCCTGACTCTCCGAGCCATCGGCTGCGCCGATGTTCGACTACGGCATCCTGCCCACGTCGCTGACGCTTACCTCACCGTCAGACCGCGCAGCTCGACACCTTGCCGATCCACCCGCAACACCGATCCATGTTCCTACCAATTCCTCAGCACGATCCGCTCTGCTGCTTTCCCATTCAGCTCCAGCGCGTGTACGGAAACGGTGGGCAGGTTGGACTTAACAAAAAAAGGGGCGCAGATTTTTCGGGCCTGCCGATTTTGGCGGGGGCGGCACGGCGAGACAATTGGGCTTCGATCGCGGCACGAAAGCGCTCGGTTCCTTGCGCATGTCCGCGTTGAAGATGTGGTCGCAGTCTGTCGAGTTCGTCGGTCGGGGGCCCTCGGGGATGTCTCGCGTATCTGACTGAAAGACTCCCTCATCGACATGGTGTCGCGAGTTCAATAGCGAGTCCGCGCCTACCCTTCCCTGCACACAGGGGAGAGGGCTGTACGTCTTCGGCAAGTAGATGCGGGGGCTGAGCGTTCTCGCTTCTGGGAGAGCGGGTTGCGCGGCGCCTCGGCGCTCCGGGCAGTACTGAGTGACTTGCTGAGTGCACTGCGCAACTGGCACAGGTGACGCAGGGCGGCGGAAAGTTCAGCCCGTCGCCAGTCCGCGAAGTTCCACGTGGCCGCCGTCATCCACACGCAACACCGATCCGTGCTCATACCAGTCACCCAGCACGATCCGCTCAGCCGCTTCCCCATCCAGCTCCAGCGAATGCACCGCCGGCCGATGCGTATGCCCGTGGATGAGTCGCCTCACGTCGGCCTTGTGCATGGCCTCAATCACCGCGCCGGCATTGACGTCCATGATGCTTTCCATGGTGTTGCCGGTATGCGCCTTGCTGTCTTCGCGCGCCTTGGCGGCGAACGCTCGGCGGGCTTGCAGTGACATGGAAAGGATTTGTGCCGCCCATTCGGGTGTGCGCACCTGTCGGCGAACGGCCTGATAGGCGACGTCGTCGGTACACAGCACATCGCCATGCATGAGCAAGGTGGGGCAGCCCTGGATGTCATGCACGACGCCGTCGTCGAGCAAGGTCATCCCAGCCTGGGTGGCAAATGCTTCGCCGAGCAGGAAATCGCGGTTGCCAACCATGAAGTACACCGGCACGCCCGCGTCACGCACGGCACGCGTCGCGGCCGCGATGCGTGCGGGAAGTTCAGCGTCGTCGTCATCGCCGATCCATGCCTCGACCAGATCGCCAAGAATGTACAAGGCGTCGGCCTGGCGAACCTCGTCACTGGCCAGATACTTCTCGAACAGCTCGATGATTTGGGGCCGGCCGGCGTCCAGGTGCAGGTCGGCGATGAACAAGGTGGCCATCTGCTACTCAGCCTTTGCCGGGCTTGGCAGCCCGTTTGCCCGGAGCTTTTGCGGCGTGTGGGCCTTCTTCCGCAGGTTTGGCTGTGCCGGCGTTGCTGTCCGGTGCAGCGGGTGGCTGATCACCCAGTACATGGGCACTTTCAATCAGCACCAGTGGATTGGGTACGTCTGCGGCAAATGGGCCAAGCGCGCGAGTTGGCAAGGCGGCGATCTTGTCGACTACGTCCATGCCCTTGATGACCTTGCCGAACACGGTATAGCCCCAGGTCAGTCCGCTCTGGTTGCCGGCAAAATCCAGGCGGCGATTGTCCACCAGGTTGAAGAAGAACTGGGCGGTGCCGGAATTCGGGTCGGCGCCGCGGGCAACGGCGATGGTGCCGCGCAGGTTGGACAGGCCGTTGTCGGCTTCGCTGGCAATGGCCGAACGGGTGCGCTTGGGTTGCAGTTCGCGGGTGTACAGACCGCCCTGCACCAGATAACCGGGTATGGCGCGGTGCATCAGGGTGCCATCGTAGAAGCCGTCGCGGACATATTGCAGAAAGTTCGCCACGCTTTTGGGTGACTTGTCCGGATACAGCTCCAGCGTGATGTCGCCTTGTGAAGTTTTCAGGATGACCTGCGGTGCTGGTACCGAGACAGCAGGCGTCGGCTTGGTCGTCTGCGCGGCGAGTGCCAGCGGCAGGATCAGCAGCAAGGTGGCAAGCAGGGATTTCAACATGGGCATGAAATTGGTCGGGATCTCGCGCCATCATACGCGGCGATGTCGTGGAGTGGGTTTGCGTCAGTTGCCGGAGAGTTCCAGCCGCAGGCCAAGTTCGGCCATGGGCGCCTGTTCCTGCTGCAAGTCTGCTTCGCTGAGCGGGTGTTGCTCAAGCCATTTGTGCGGCAGGGTCAGGCGCAGGGATTTGCTGCTGGCGGCGAGCCGCATTTGCGGCAGTGATTCCGTGCGACGCGCACGTCGAAACAATACGGCCAGTCGCAACAGGGCCGTGGTGTAACGAGCCAATGCGCGATAGCGCTGTGGTAGTGCGGTAATCACCGACTTGTCCGGCTTGCGTCGGTGCATATCGACCACGGCGGCCAGTAACTGCTGTTCCTGACGCGAGAAGCCGGCCAGATCGGCGTGACGCAGGATGTAGGCGCCATGATGATGGTGCTGACTGTGTGCGATGGCCAGGCCGATCTCGTGCACGCGAGCGGCCCACGACAGCCACTCGCGCGCATCGCCGTTCAACTTCCAGCTACGCGCAACTTGATCGAACAGCATCATCGCGGTCGACTCGACCCGCCGTGCCTGGGCGCGGTCCACACCGTAGCGACTGGCCAGCGCGTCGATGCTGCCGGTGCGCGGGTCGCTGCCGCCGGCGCGGCCGAGCAGGTCCCACAACAATCCTTCACGCATCGAGCTTTCGCAGACTCGCAGGCGGTCGATGCCAAGCGCGGCAAACGCGGCCTCCATGATCACCACGCCACCAGCCAGTACCGGTGCGCGGTCCTCGATCAGGCCGGGCAGTTTGAGCGTATTGATCTGACCGTGTTCGATCAGCACTTCGCGCAACGCGACGAGCGATTGGGCAGTGATGCCGTCGTCGGAAAAGCCCATGGCCTGGACCACCGAGCCAATCGACTTGGCCGTACCGGAAGACCCGTAGGCATCCTGCCAGCCGGACTCGCGATAGTCCTCGGCGAATTGCTGCAGCAGTACGCCGATGTCACTGCCGGCACGCTGCCAGCGCTTGCGGTTGATCTTGCCGGCCGGGAAGAAGCGCAGCGTGGAGGCGATACAGCCGGCCTGCACGCTTTCGGTGTGCAGCGGGGCCAGGCTGCGCCCGATAATGAATTCGGTACTGCCACCGCCCACGTCGATCACCAGCCGCGGCTCGCGTGACACCGGCAGGTCATGCGCGGCGCCCAGGAAGATCAGTCGACCCTCCTCGCGGCCGGAGACCACTTCGATCGGATGCCCTAGCGCCGCTTCCGCCGACGTCAGAAAGGTTTGTGGCGAGGCCAGTTGGCGCACCGTGTTGGTGGCCACGGCGCGCACGCGCATCGAGGGCAGGCCGGCAATGCGCTGGCCGAAGCGCGCCAGGCAAGCCATTGCGCGTGCGCGCCGGTCAGCATCGAGGCTGCCGTCGGTACGCAGGCCAGCGGCCATGCGCACGGTGTCGCGCAGGCGGTCGATGACGCGAGGTTCGCCATGCTCAATGCGAGCCACCACCATGTGGAAGCTGTTTGAACCCATGTCGATCGCGGCGATCAGTTCGCCGTCGCGTATCGGTATCTGTTCGGCTGGGCTCACGCCAAGGCTCCAATGGCGGTCAAAGGACGATTCTCGCATGCATGCGCGGAATCGGTACGTCGACTGCAGATGGCTAGACGCTTCATGGACAGTAACGCTCAAGCAGTTCCAGTTGCGCGCTGCGGGGCGGGTGCTCTCCCGGCGTTGCGCGGACGTAGCGGCCATCGCTGCCGAGCAGCCAGGCCTGAGTATTGTCGGCCAGGCTGTTGGCCAGCGTTTCCTCGAACACGCGAGCGGCCAATTCGGGGTCGAGGATGGGAAACGCTACCTCGATTCGACGAGTCAGGTTGCGTTCCATCCAGTCGGCGCTGGCGCAATAGATTTCCGCCTCGCCATCATTGGCAAACCAATACACACGACTGTGCTCGAGGAAACGCCCGACGATCGAACGCACGCGAATGCGCTCGGATACCCCTGGCAGACCAGGCCGCAAAGTGCACGCGCCGCGCACGATCAAGTCGATCTCCACGCCAGCCTGCGAGGCGCGATAAAGCGCAGCGATTACCCGGGCTTCATTGAGCGCGTTGAGCTTGGCCACGATGCGCGCAGGACGACCGGCGGCCGCGTGGGCGGTCTCGCGTTCGATCTTCTCGAGCACTTTCGTGTACAGCGTGAAAGGCGAGTGCAGCAGATGCTTCAGGTTGATGATCGGCCCCAGCCCGGACAACTGCTGGAAAACCTTGTGCATGTCTTCACCGATCTCCGGATTCGCCGTCATCAAGCCGATGTCGGTATACATTCGGCTATTGGCCTGGTGGTAATTGCCGGTGGAAAGGTGCGCGTAGCGGCGCAGGGTCTCGCCCTCGCGGCGCACGATCAGCATCATCTTGGCGTGGGTCTTGTAGCCCACCACGCCGTAGACCACCTGTACGCCGGCCTCCTGCAGGCGTGTTGCCAGCCGAATGTTGGCCGCCTCGTCGAAGCGCGCGCGCAGTTCGATCACTACGGTGACATCTTTGCCATGCCGCGCTGCTTCCACCAGCAGATCGACCAGCGGAGTGTCTTCACCGGCGCGGTACAGGGTCTGCTTGATCGCCAGTACTTGCGGGTCGGCCGTGGCCTGGCGCAGCAGGTCGATCACGGCGGAGAAACTCTGGTACGGATGATGCAGCAAGATGTCGCGCTGGCTGATGATGTCGAACTTGTTGCGGCTGGTTTCGAGTGACACTGGAAGCTGCGGATTGAAGCGCGGAAATTTCAGCTCCGGGCGGTCCAGCCAGTCATAGATCAGGGCGGCGCGGATGATGTTGACCGGGCCGTCACAACGGTAGACATCGGCTTCTTCCAGTTCGAAGTTCTGTACCAGCAAGCCGGTAATCGCCTTCGGGCAATCGTTGGCAATCTCCAGCCGTACCGGTCGCGCATAGCCGCGGCCGGCCAGTTCCTCGCTGAGTGCGAGGGCGAGGTTCTCCACCTCGGCTTCTTCGACGATCAGTTCGCTGTTGCGGGTGACCCGGAACTGGTACGAACCCACCACCTTGAGACCGGGAAACATCAGGTCGACGAAGGCTTGCAGCAGTTCGGCGAGGAACACGAAGTGCTCACCCGGGCCGCTGACCTCGGTGGGTACACGGATGATCCGCGGCAACGATCGCGGTGCACGCACCAACGCCATGTTCCCTTCGTGGCCGAAGGCGTCGCGCCCGTGCAGTACCACGGCAATGTTCAGCGTTTTGTTGAGGATGCGTGGAAACGGGTGCGCAGGGTCCAGTCCCAGGGGAGACAGCACGGGCAGCACCTCGTGCTCGAAATAGCCCTGCAGCCAGCGGTGCTGTTTTGGTGTCCAGCGGTTGCGGGTGAGGATGTGGATCTGCTCGGCGTCCAGCTGCGGCCCGAGCTGTTCCTGCCAGGTGGCATATTGCTCAGTGACGAGATCGAGTACGCGGTTGCGAATTTGCGTCAGCAGCTCGCCGGAGGAGACTCCGTCGGGCCCGGGCGCGGCCGAGCCGTAGGTGTGGTGGTGCTTCAGCATGGCCACGCGAACCTCGAAGAACTCGTCGAGGTTGCTGGCCACAATGCTCAGGTAGCGCAGGCGTTCGAGCAGCGGCACGCTGTGATCGCGCGCCATCGCCAGCACGCGGAAGTTGAACTCCAGTGCAGCCAGCTCGCGGCCGAGGTACAGCTCCGGCGACTCGAGATCAAGTGGGTGCGATGGGCGGGCTGGCGTCATGGGCATGGCTCATTCTGGCCCATGGCGGCCGTCAAGGACATGTTTGACCATGCCCGCAACTTCATCCGCTTGCAGCGGGATGCGGCGAGCGCGGAGCGCTTACTGCGGTGACCCGCGATCAGGGCTGTCATCGGTCTTGATCCGGCGCTTGTGCAGTTCCATGACTAGCGGTGTCAACTCGCTGATCCGTGCCTGGATGCGCACGCGCGCGTAGTAATCCAGGTCGTCGCGCTTCAGCAGGCGCTTGAGTTGCTCCATCGCGTCGTACGGGCGGCCGGAGTAATAGCTGGCGTCCGCGTAGGCCTCGCCGGCACGAACGCTGTCTCCCGCCTTGTCGCTGGCGCGAGCATAAGCACTGTAGATCTCCGGTTCGCTGGCATTGTCCAGCAGCGGGCGCAGCAGGGTGGCGCCGAGTTGTGCCTGCGCCTTGTCACCGCCTACCGTAAGCGCGCTGGCGTAGGCCAGCGCCACGGCACGGTTGCGTGGGGACTGGTTGTTGAGTTCGGCATACAGCGTCAGTGCGGCCGCGCGCTGGCCGGCTTGAAGTCGTGCATCGGCGAGCGCCAGCTTCAGAATGAGGTTTTGCGGATACTTGCCGAGCAGGGGCTGAAGTTGTTCGATGGCCGCTGCGCCGCGACCGCTGCGGGTCAGCGCCAGGGCAAAGCCATAGTGGTTGGCGGGCGTGTCAAAGTCGCGCCGTGCCTTCAGGCTGGAGCCGTAATAGGTGGCCAGCCGGGTGGCATCCCCAGCCAGCACATGCACGCGCTCACGCATTAACGCATAGGTATCGAGTTCGCCGGCGCGCGCGGTGGCCAGCAGGGTGGCCGGGTCTTTCACGAAGGCGATGGGAGCCATGCTCTTTTGCCACTGCGTCCGCTCGATGCCGGTGGTATCCGCGCGCAGCTTCTGCGCCGCAATCAAGGCGCTTGCGCGCGCCTTGGCATCGCTGATTCGACTGGTCGTGACCGGGTGCGTTTGCAACAGCGCGGGTACATCCTCGCCGCCGGCCCCGGCGCTCATGGCGTCCTGCATCCGCTGGAAGAAGCCGGCCATCGCATTCGGATCAAAACCGGCTTTTGCCAGCGTCTGGATGCCGACGCGATCAGCTTCGATCTCGTCCTTGCGAGTGAAGTTGATCGATTTCTGGGCGATCAGCCCCTGACCACCGGCCAATACCGCCATCGGTGCATCACCACTGTGGCTGCTGGCTCCGGCTGCAATGGCGCCGAGCAGCACCAGCGCCATCAGCGGCGCGTCCTTTTTCGAATCCTCAAATGCGCGCTGCAGGTGATTCTGGGTAATGTGGCCGATCTCATGGGCAATCACGCCAGCCAGTTCGCTTTCGTCACGGGTAATGGTGATCAGTCCGGAGTTCACCGCGATGTAGCCGCCGGGCGCCGCAAAGGCGTTGATTTCCGGGTCTTTGACGATGAAGAACGAAAACGGGTTCTTCGGCTTGTCGCTGTTGGCGACCAGCCGGTAGCCAAGATCGTTGATGTAGTCGTCCAGCAGCGGGTCGTCGACGACCATGTCGAGCGCCCGCATCTGGCGCAGCATGGACGCACCGTAGTCCTGGGCTTCCTGGGGTGAAATCAGTGCGTTGGCCGAGCTGCCAAGGTCGGGCAGGCGCACATCCTGTTGGGCCGCCGCCGTACTCGCCAGCGCGGCGCAGAGCAGGGTGGTCAGCAGACGTTGCATGGGGCGTGGCGACATGGTCATGGGTTCGGCGACAATAGCATTGTGACCGTGGCTTGCCGTGTCGGTTCACTGTAGCTGGCGCGCTTGAGCTGGCGTTCATGGCCCCCATGTGAGGGGGTACGTTTTCCCAGGTTGTGGAGTGTTGCAATGCCCAAGATCGAGGTCTATTCGACCGCCGTGTGTCCTTACTGCGTGTCAGCGAAGAACCTGCTCAAGTCCAAGGGACTGGAGTGGACCGAAGTGCGCGTGGACAGTGACCCGGTCCAGCGTGACGCCATGCTGGCGCGCAGCGGTGGGCGCCGCACGGTGCCGCAAATCTTCATCAACGACCAGCACGTCGGCGGTTATGACGATTTGGTGGCAGCCGATCGCAGCGGCAAGCTGGCACAACTGCTGGAGCAGGGCGCATGAGCGACAAGCTTGCCGAATTCAGTGCGTTCCGCCAGCGCATGAACGATCGCATTCTGGCCGAGGACAATCAGGTCGTCCGACGTTTCTTCGCGCTCGATACGCAGACTTACAAGGCCGGCGCGCTGGATATGAAGACCAAGGAGATGCTCGGTCTGGTTGCATCCATGGTGTTGCGCTGCGACGACTGCATCAGCTATCACGTGGCGCAGTGCAAGCAGGCCGGCGTGCAGCGCAACGAGTTCTTTGAGGTGTTCAGCGTCGGGCTGGTGGTGGGTGGCTCGATCGTGATCCCGCATCTACGCCGCGCGGTGGATCTGCTTGACCAGCTCGAATCCGGCGAAGCGGGCGGAAGCGACGCCTGCAGCGATCACGCGTAACCTTCGAATACGGCATTTTGCAACGCTGCGTGCGAGTATTTTCAACGTCTTGCACGGCACAGCCCTGTTCGCGTGCAGGTACATGGGCGATAATCGACGGGTTTCGGTCTGCGCTTCCCCCTTGATGCGCGGACTGCTCGATCATCCGTTTCAAGGAGTTACCCCATGAGCAAGACGATAGCCGTGATCCCCGGTGATGGCATTGGCCCGGAGATCATGACCGCCACGCTGCGCGTGCTCGACGCGCTGGACTGCGGCCTGACCTACGATTTCATCGACGCCGGCATGGTCGCGCTGGACAAGCACGGAAGTCTGCTGCCCCAGGCTACGCTGGACAAGATCGCCGAACACAAGGTGGCTCTTAAGGGCCCGCTGACCACCCCGATCGGTGGTGGCTTCACCTCGGTCAACGTCACCCTGCGCCGCCACTTCGACTTGTACGCCAACGTGCGCCCGGCGGTCAGCTTCCCGGGTACCAAGTCGCGCTACGAGAACATCGACATCATCACGGTGCGCGAAAACACCGAAGGTGCCTATCGTTCCGAAGGACAGACTTTGTCTGCCGATGGCGAGATTGCCGAGTCGGTCGCCCGCAATACGCGCAAGGGCAGCACCCGTATCGTGCGCTATGCGTTCGAGCTGGCGGTGAAGAAGGGTCGCAAGAAAATCACCGCCGTGCACAAGGCGAACATCCTGAAGACCAGCTCGGGCCTGTTCCTTAACGTGGCGCGCGAAATCGCCAAGGAATACCCGCAGATCGAGTTCAACGAGATGATCGTGGACAACACCTGCATGCAGCTGGTGATGCGCCCGGAGCAGTTCGACGTGATCGTCACCACCAACCTGTTCGGTGACATTCTGTCCGACCTGTGCGCTGGTCTGGTCGGTGGCCTCGGGCTGGCGCCGGGTGACAACATCGGCGAGCACGCGGCAATCTTCGAAGCCGTACATGGTTCGGCGCCCGACATCGCCGGCAAGGGCATCGCCAACCCGTGCGCGCTGCTGCTGGCCGCCGCCGACATGCTCGACTACCTGGACATGGTGGCCAAGGGTGACCAGCTGCGCCAGGCGATCCGCGCCACCATGACCGACGACCGTGACAGCGTCACGCCGGACGTCGGTGGCAAGGGCAGCACCAGCACCTTTGCCGATGCGCTGGTGAAGCGCATCAAGGGCTGATGTCTTGATGGCTGCCAGGCAGCGGCATCTAGCCGCGATTTCCTTCCCTAAGTGAAAGATGTGCAGCCGGGTTGCAGGCGGCGGAAGGCTCAGCCTTTGCTGCTTGCTGCCCGAGGTTGCCTGAACAGGGCTTGCCATCGTGACGATGGCGGCAGAGGAATATCCGCCATGGCCAGGATGTCTTCGCAAGACGTTTGCGCGAGTTCCGCCGCCGAAAGGCCGGACGCGGCGATGGCACGGTCGGCGATGAACAAGCCGGCGCGATAGCCAATCAACAGGCGCCCATCCGGATGATGAAACATCCATTTGGCGTAGGACTTTGCAAGGATGGGGTAGACCGGCAGCGCCAGAAGTTCATCGACCCAATCGCGCACGTCGCTCGGGTACTGGGTCCAGGGCGCGGCATGACCTGCGGCGTCGCGTTCAAACGCGACAGCCAGACCTTCATGAACCACGCCATCGATGAATCGTTTGCGTCGCGTACCGCCAAAAAAGCACCAGCCACGAACCAGATGATGACATTCGTGGAACAGCGCGGCGCGCAAATGCTCCCGCAACAAGGCGGCGCTACCCTTGGGATGAGTGGGGTCCAGCGAGAACGACACGCTGCGCTTCGTATTCGATCGGGCACCGAAGCCAAGCTGAGGGATGACGCGTCCGCGGCTGGCGATACGCAAGCGAACCATCTTGGGCAATGCCGGTAGAAGAGTGCGCAGCTCCGTGGCGGTGTCGGCGCAGATTTCCTCGGCAATTTGCCGATCGTCGTTCGACAAATGACGGTGTGGGTCATCAAAAATCAACTTGAACATGCGATTCCATTCGTTTGGGTGTTGTACCAATGGCATGTGTCGAGGTGTTGATTCAGGGCGACGGCAAGCTTGTCCGATTAGCGAAAAAACGGCCACGGCGCCAGGAAGATCACCCACATCAGCAGCAGGATGCCGATGTACTTGATCGTTTTGTACAGCGTCCGGTGGCGTCGCTTGAATTCCACCTTCCAGCGATGTGTCGCGCCCTTGCGCTGGCTCAGGGAGTACAGGCGATTGACGAAGCCGGTTTTCTCGGTGCCCGCATCGCTGTTGGGCGAGGCGGTGATCTTGCCCATGAACGCACCAACGCGATGGTTGATCGCACTCATCCAGCGCATGCGCAACGGACGCTCGACATCGGCGAACAGGATCACCCGGGTCTGGTCGGTCTTGTTTTCCACCCAGTGCACGAAGGTTTCATCAAAGACCACGTCCTTGCCATCGCCCCAGGCGTGTTCCTCGCCATCGACGAAGATGCGGCAATCCCGCGAGTTCGGCGTGATCAGACCGAGGTGATAGCGCAATGAGCCAGCGAACGGGTCGCGATGGGGGTTGAGTTTGCTGTTCGGTGCCAGCGTGGCGAACATCGCTGCCTTGATGCCGGGAATCGCATTGAGCAGTTCCACCGTTTTCGGGCACAGCGCCTGGGCCGAGGCCAGCGGCTCGCCGTACCACTTCAGATAGAAACGCTTCCAGCCCTGTTTGATGAAGCTGTTGAAGCTGGCGTCGTTGTTTTTGGTGGTGCCGCGAATGTGACCGTCTTCGGTCAGTCGCATCGCCTCGTCGCGGATCGTCTGCCAGTTCGCCTGCAGCAGGTCCAGTTCCGGAAAGCCGCGGCGGTCGAGAATGGGTTTGGCCGGCACCGCAGAGAACGCGTACATCAGCAGGTTGTACGGGGCGAAGATCGCCGAGTGATCGACCAGCTGGCGATCGAAGCGCAGCCGCACGCGGCCGCGCAAATGCACCAGCAGCACGCAAAGCGCGAAGAACACGAACAGCGCGAGCAGAACGAGGCGAGTGGTGAGGATCATGTCGAACGGCACAACCATGGCAGGGTGTTGAGTGCCGTCATTCTACTCGCTTGCCGTTGTGCTGCCCGGTCTCGTGGCTCTCGCCGGCCCATTCCGAAAGTCGCTCCTCGCATCAAGAAGCGACTTTCGGCAGGCGCTCTGTCAGAGTGACTCGGCGGCGAAGTCCGCCAGCCGCGAACGCTCCCCTCGTCGCAACGTGATGTGCGCCGAATGTTCCCAGTCCTTGAAGCGGTCTACGGCGTAGGTGAGGCCGGAAGTCGTTTCGGTGAGGTAGGGCGTGTCGATCTGTTCGACGTTGCCGAGGCAGACGATCTTGGTGCCGGGGCCGGCACGCGTGATCAGCGTCTTCATCTGTTTCGGGGTGAGGTTCTGTGCTTCGTCGATGATCAGGTAGCGCGACAGGAAGGTGCGTCCGCGCATGAAGTTCAATGAGCGGATCTTGATGCGCGAAGTGAGCAGGTCGTTGGTGGCCTGGCGGCCCCAGCTGCCGCCGTCTTCGGGATTGGTGAGCACTTCGAGGTTGTCGGTCAGCGCGCCCATCCATGGCGTCATTTTTTCTTCCTCGGTACCCGGAAGAAAGCCGATGTCCTCACCCACCGAGACGGTGGCACGAGTCATGATGATCTCTCGGTAACGCTGCTGGTCCATCACCTGGGCCAGTCCGGCGGCGAGTGCCAACAGTGTTTTTCCGGTGCCGGCGTTGCCGAGCAGGGTAACGAAGTCGACGTCGGGGTCCATCAGTGCGTTGAGAGCAAAGTTCTGTTCGCGGTTGCGAGCACCGATGCCCCAGACGTGATGGTTGGCGTGCGAATGATCGTCCAGCAGAACCAGCGTGGCATGCACGTCGTCCAGATGCAGTACGCGCAATTCGACGGCGTTTTCTCCCGGCAGGAACAGGCATTGATTCGGGTGCCAGTCGTCCTCCTCACGTCGGTTCACTTCGTAAAAGGTGCGGCCACGCTCGCTCCATGAGCGCACTTCCGGGTGCAGGTTCCAGAAGTCTTCATGCAGCTCGGCGGCGCCGGTGTAGAGCAGCGAGAAATCGTCCAGCGCGCGATCGTTTTCGTAATCCTCGGCCACCAGCCCGTTGATGCTGGCCTTGATCCGCAGGTTGATGTCCTTGGTAACCAGGATCACGCCGCGTTCGGGGTTCTGGTCGCGCAGTTCGATGACGGCGGCAAGGATCTGGTTGTCGGCCTTGCTGTGGCCGTTGCTACTGGTGCGATGCTGGAAGTACAGGCGGCCCACCGAGCCGCCACGCTTTAGCTTGATGCCTTGCGGGTTGCTCAACTCCAGGCCATCGGCGAGATCATGGTGTTTGCCCAGTTCGATCAGCTCGTTGAGGAAGCGGCTGACCTGGCGTCCGTTGCGCGAGACTTCGGAGGCCCCTTTCTTTTTTTCGTCCAGTTCCTCCAGTACGGTCATCGGGATGAAGACGTCATGTTCCTCGAAGCGGAACAGCGAGGTCGGGTCGTGCAGCAGGACGTTGGTGTCGAGAGCGTAGATGCGCTTGCTTCCGGTCATGCGGAAGTGTCCTCACTGGTGGGTGGAAGGGACGGGCGGAACAACGGCGTGCAGCGTCAGCTTGCAGGAATGGCGTCAAGGACGGCCTGAGCGTGGCCGGCGACTTTCACCCCACGCCATTCAGATGCGAGCTTGCCGTCTGGATTGATCAGAAACGTGCTGCGTACGATGCCCATATGGCGTTTGCCATAAAGCACTTTTTCGTGAATCACGTCGAAAGCCCGACACCAGTCCTCGTCCGGGTCGGAAACCAGTGAGAACGGCAGCTGCTGTTTTGCGATGAAGTTGGCATGTGATTTTTGCGAGTCGCGCGAGACGCCGATGATCTCGGCGTTGCGCTTGCGAAAGTCTGGATGAAGATCTCGGAAGTCCTTTGCTTCAGTGGTGCAGCCGGGGGTGGAATCCTTCGGATAGAAATACACCACCACCCACTGACCCTTGAGGCTGGCCAGCTTCAATTCCCTGCCGTCGCCGGTGAGGCCTTTGAGTGGGGGCAGCTTTTTGCCGATTTCAGGCATGACGACTCCTGCGCGACGTTGCAACGTCGCGAAACATGAAGGGAAGAGGGGTTGCGTCGGTTATCGCTGCGAGCACGACAAGGCCGTCAGATGGGCCATCAACGATCGTGGTAAGTCGACTCGCTGGCTGCAATGAACAGTCCTCTGGCAAGCTCACGAGCCCAGACTAGCGCGGCTGGCTGGGTGTCGGACAGGCCTTGTCAGAACGAGGTGTTCGCGCGATGCTCGGCGGATAATGCGCGCTCAGAACTTGACCGGGTCCATGATCGCGTCCAGATTCAGGCCGTCACACAGTTCCAGAAAGTCATCACGCAATGCCGCGATGTGGATTTCCGCCGGAATGCCGATAGTGAACTGCGCCTGGAACATCTCCGCGCCGGTCTGCATCGCCTGGTAGCGGGTGGAGTTGAGTTGCTCCACGCTGATGCCGTGTTGACTGAAGAAATCCACGATGTGCGCCACGATTCCGGAACGATCCGCTGCCACTACCTCGACCAGATACGGCAGCAGGTGCGAGCTGTTCTGGCGTGGCCCGGTCCGGTAATGCACCAGCCGGATGCTCTCGTCGCGGGCCAGCTTGACCAAGGCAGTTTCCAGTTTGGCCAATGCATCCCATGCACCGCTGGCCAGCATCATCAGCGACGTTTCCGTGCCGATGGTGGCAACCCGCGATTCGGACAGGTTGCAGCCAGCGTCAGCAATTCGTCTGGCCAATGCGAGCAGGGGGGACTGGGTCGCGCTGGTCAGTGCATGGATCAGCAACTGATTGTCGTTGCCTGCGCGCGCGTTGCCGGAAGAAGGTTTCAAGGAGGTCCGCCTGTGTAACGTCCACCGCGTGATGCGGAACACTGAAGATTACTCCGATCGAGCTTACTTGCCCGGCTCGCAAAGCGGCAAGTAACATGCACGGCTTGCCTTGCATGGGAATCGTGTCTTGAACATTGGCGGAAGCATCTGCGCGCTGGTCACTCCGTTCATGTCCGACGGGGCGCTCGACCTGGCGGCGTTTGGCCGATTGCTCGATTACCAGATCGCTGGTGGCACGCAGGCGCTGGTGGTGGCCGGTTCCACCGGCGAAGCCCACATGCTTGAACACGAGGAGTTCGAGCGCCTGTTGGCGTTTGCACTCGAACGGGTGAATGGCCGCGTGCCGGTGATTGCGGGTACCGGCGAAGCGGGCACCGCCAAGACGGTGGCATTGACGCGGCGGGCTGCTGCGCTTGGCGCCGACGCGGCCCTGGTGGTGGCGCCGTTCTATGTGCGCCCCACCCAGGAAGGCCTGCGTCGGCATTACCTCGACGTGGCTGAGCACGGCGATTTGCCGATCTTGCTTTACAACGTGCCGACGCGCACCGGTTGTGACATCCAGCCGGAGACGGCGGCGGCGTTGCGCGACCATCCGATGATTGTTGGCATCAAGGAGGCGCGCGGCGATCTTCAGCGAATTTCCGCGCTGGCGGAACTTGTGCGTGCGGATTTCGTCTACCTGTCCGGTGACGACGGTACGGCCGGGCAGGCGATGCTTGCCGGTGCCGCTGGAACGATTTCGGTGGTAGCCAACCTGGTGCCAAGGGCTTTTCGCGCGCTGTGCGATGCGGCAACTGATGGTGACTCGACCGGTACGGCCGCGTGCCACGCTGCGCTGGAGCCGCTGGTCGAGGCGCTCAATTGCGCGCCCAACCCGATTGCGGTGAAGGCCGGCTTGCCGGTGCTGGGGCTGGGATTGGCCTTGCCGAGGTTGCCGCTGGTGGAATTGAACGACGGTCCGGATCGCGCACGATTGCACCAAGCGCTGTCCAGTCTGGCATCCTTGGCAAGTGCGGCCGCTTGACGGTTGCCTGACTTAAATTAACGGAATCCGATTACATGAAGAAAACTTCGCTTCTCCTGGCCCTGCCGGCCGTGGCCCTCAGCGGCCTGTTGCTCTCCGGCTGCGGTGCGTTCCGTTCGCACAAGGCCTGGGACACCGCCCTGCAGGAGGCCCCGCTGGAGATTCCGCCTACGCTTGACCGGCCGTCGACCACCGAGGCGCTGGTGATTCCTCCGCCCGGCGCCAACCTGCCCACCTCGAGCGGTGCCACGGCGCGCACCGGTTCGATGAACGGTCAGATCAGTGACGGATTCGTGCTCGCCAGCAATGTCGACGAGGTCTACCGCAAGGTCGGTCAGGCGTTGGAAGGTGGTGCTATGGGTGAGTTGGTGGCGCACGATGACACCGCACACAGCTACACATTGAATGTTTCGGACGCTGTCGTGCAACAGAAAAAGAAGGGCTTTTTCAGTCGCATGTTCGGTCACGACAAGAACAGCTCGTTGCAGGCGCCTGCCGCCGGCTCGCGCCAGGTGCAGGTCAGCGTCAACACCAGCGGTAGCACCGGCAGTGAAGTGCGCGCTACCGGCAACCCCGCTGTGGTAAGCAAGGTGGTGGACCTGTTGAAGGCACGTCTGGGCGGCTGAAGCCTGCCGAACGCGTCACATGAAAACGCCGCCCGAGGGCGGCGTTTTCGTATCGGGAGTTTGCGCGGAAGTATCAGCGCTGCAGCAGTTCCAGCTTGCCTGACTTGCCTTCCCAGTCCTTCGCGTCGACGGGAGCGTCTTTGCGTTCGGTGATCACTGGCCAGCCCTTGGCCAACTCGGCGTTAAGTGCCACCAGCGCTTCCTGGCCTGCGGGTACATCATCTTCCGGATAGATCGCATTGATCGGGCATTCTGGTTCGCACAAGGTGCAGTCGATGCACTCATCCGGATCGATCACCAGAAAATTGGGGCCTTCGTGGAAGGCGTCGACCGGACAAACCTCGACGCAATCGGTGTACTTGCACTTGATGCAGTTGTCGATGACAACGAAAGTCATGAAATAGCCCGCTCGTAGCTCTTATGAAGAGTGCGGCCATGGATGGCCGCCTTTGATCTCCGCCGGGTACGACAGGGCTGTCAGTTGACGGCAAGCGTACCGAGTGCGGCGATCATGGATGATCGCACAGGTGACGCCGAGTGCGGTCATGGATGGCCGCTTCTGACCCAGCCAGTGACCGTCCCCGCCGCGGGTCGTCGAGACCTTTCCCGAAAACGGCAATCATGGAAGATTGCAAAAGTAATGGTGCTCCCTACGAGACTCGAACTCGTGTTCCCGCCTTGAGAGGGCAGTGTCCTAGGCCACTAGACGAAGGGAGCGTTATGCAGCGAGGCGCGCTAGTATAGCGGAATTGTTCCGCCCGGCAATGCCTGCCCCGCATCAGGCTGCGTTGCCCGGAACAGGCCCTTCGGTGCACGCGTTTCGTGCGCTGCGTGGGACGGTTCGCGGAGCGGCGCACCGCGATATATTGCAACCGACGGGCAGCTTTGCTCTGCTAAGGATTCCGACCGCTTGAATCTTCAAACAACGATCGACGCCACGCCGACGCTGCGGATCATTCCGCGCGACCAGCACATCATTTCGCGCAAGAACATCAGCAAGGCGGCGTTGCGCGTGCTGTACCGACTCAACGAGGCTGGCCATACCGCTTATCTGGTAGGCGGGGCGGTACGCGACCTGCTGCTGGGGCTGCAGCCGAAGGATTTCGACGTGGCCACCGATGCCACGCCCGATGAAGTGAAAAGGCTGTTCCGCAACTGTCGCCTGATCGGTCGACGCTTCCGTCTGGCGCACGTGGTGTTCGGTCCGGAAATCATCGAGGTGGCTACTTTTCGTGGCATCGGCGAAGAAGGCGGCGAAGGTGATCGCCACATCGTCGACGGCCTGATCGTGCGTGACAACATCTGGGGCACGATCGAAGAGGACGCAATCCGCCGCGACTTCCGCGTCAACGCCATGTACTACGACATCAGCGATTTTTCGGTACGTGACTACGTCGGTGGCATGCAGGATCTGCAGGACCGGATGTTGCGCCTGATCGGCGACCCCGATATCCGTTATCACGAAGATCCGGTACGCATGCTGCGCGCCGCGCGTCTGGCGGCGAAGCTGGACATGCAGATCGATGCTGCGGCGATGGCGCCGTTCGAGACGCTGGGGCCCTTGCTGGCCGATGCTGCGCCGGCACGTCTGTTTGACGAGTCGTTGAAGATGTTCCTGTCCGGCAACGGCCTGAAGAGCTTCCGCATGCTGGAGCATTGCGGCCTGCTGAAGTTTCTGTTTCCCGCCACGGCACGCGCGCTGAAACGCGGCGACCAGGCGCTGCGCTCGTTGGTCGAAAATGGCCTGGCCAATACCGACGCACGCATCCACGAAGGCAAGTCGGTGACGCCGGCCTTCCTGTTCGCGGTGTTGCTGTGGGGTGAAGTGCGCGACGTGGCGCACCAGTTGATTGGCCGCGGCATCGAGAGCAACGAGGCGTGGGCACAGGCTGCCGCGCGGGTCGTGGGCGAGCAGTGTCAGCGGGTAGCGATCCCGCGCCGGTTCACCTTCACCATGGAAGAAATCTGGTCGTTGCAACCGCGTTTCGAGCAGATCCAGCGCAAGCGCGTGTTCCGTTTGATGGCGCATCCGCGCTTTCGTGCGGCATTCGACTTCCTCCTGCTGCGTGCGGACGAGTCGCCGGCCATGCGTGAGTTGGGCCAGTGGTGGGCGCACGCACAACAGCTTCCGCAAGATGTGCTGGCCTCGGCGTTGCCAGCCGGTGGTGGTGGCAGTGACTACATCCCGGCGCCGGTGGCAGCCAAACCGCCGCGGCCGCGTCGGCGTCGCCGCAAGCCAGGCAACAAGTCGGGTTCTGCATGAGTCTTGCCTACGTGGCGTTGGGCAGCAATCTTGGCGATCCACGGCGGCAGGTGCTCGACGCAATGGACGCGCTCGAACAATTGCCGACGACACGTTTGCTGCAGCGTTCATCGCTTTACCGCACCGCGCCCTGGGGTGTGCTGGAGCAGCCACCCTTCATCAATGCCGTGGTGGAACTGGATACCGAACTGGCGCCGCGTGTCTTGCTGGATGCCTTGCTGGCGATCGAGCAACGCGCCGGCCGGGTGCATGCCGAACGCAACGGGCCGCGTACACTGGATCTGGATCTGCTGCATGTCGAAGGCGTCCAGCTGGATGATCCGCAACTGACGTTGCCGCACCCCCGTATGGCCGAGCGTGCTTTCGTGATGTTGCCGTTGGGCGATATTGCACCGCACTTGTGTGTAGCCGGAAACGCCACCGTGGCGGAGCAACTGGCTGCACTTGACCTGTCCGGCTGCGAACGCGTCGCTTGAGCCATCAACGTGGCGCGCCGGATAATCGGCGGCCCAGCATCATTGATCAGGAATTGCCGTGTACGTGCAGAACGCCAGTGTCCCCGACCGCAAGCCGGTGACCGTGCCAGGCCTGCTTGCGATGAAGGCCGAAGGTCGGCGCATCGTCATGCTTACCGCTTATGACGCCAGCTTTGCCTGGCAACTGGAATCTGCCGGAATAGATATCGCCCTCGTTGGCGATTCGCTGGGCATGGTGGTGCAAGGGCACAACAGCACCTTGCCGGTAACGCTCGACCACATGGTTTATCACACCACCGCGGTGGCACGTGGACTGTCAGCCACGTTGCTGGTCGCGGATCTGCCGTTCATGGCTGATCGCGATGTGGCGCATGCGCTGGAAGCTGGCGCGCGACTGGTTGGTGAAGCCGGTGCGGCGATGGTCAAGATCGAAGGCGCGGCACCCCACATCCTGGAGGCGATTGCCGGATTGAGCGCGCGCGCCATTCCGGTTTGCGCGCACCTCGGGCTCACTCCGCAATCAGTGCATAAATTCGGCGGCTTTCGTATCCAGGGACGCGAACAGGTCGCTGCCGATCGCGTGCTGGAGGAGGCGCAGGCGGTGCAGGCCGCTGGTGCCGACTTGCTGGTCATGGAAGGTGTGCCGGTGGAACTGGGGCGGCGGGTGACCGCGGCGTTGTCGATACCGGTGATCGGCATTGGTGCCGGGCCGCATTGTGATGGCCAGGTCTTGGTGATCCACGACATGCTCGGCATCACGCCGGGCAAACGACCGAAATTCAGCAAGGATTTTCTGGCCGGGCGCGACTCGGTGGCCGCGGCGATTGCCGCGTATGCTGACGACGTCCGCAGCGGCGCCTTCCCGGCGCCCGAGCATTGTTTCAACTAATCCTGTTTCTACCGGGCTTGTTTCAACCGAGCTGGCGAGTCGACCGATCATGCAGACCGTACAAGACATCCCCGCCCTGCGTGCGGCGATCCGTGGCTGGCGCACGCAGGGCCAGACGGTGGGTTTCGTGCCGACCATGGGCAACCTGCATGCCGGTCACCAGTCGCTGATCAAGCTGGCGCGTGCGCGCAACGAGCGGGTTGTCGCCAGCGTGTTCGTCAACCCGACCCAGTTCGGTCCGAACGAAGATTACGACCGGTATCCGCGCACCCTGGTGCAGGATCAGGCGGCGTTGGCCGAAACCGGCTGTGACCTGCTGTTTGCGCCGGAAGTCGCCACGATCTACCCGTTTGGTCCCGAGCAGAGTGTCAGCGTGCGCGTGCCGCGGATCACCGACACGCTGGAAGGCGCGCACCGACCGGGTCATTTCGATGGCATGGCGACCGTGGTGTGCAAGCTGTTCAACCTGGTCCAGCCGGATGTGGCGGTGTTCGGCCAGAAGGACTTCCAGCAGCTGAAAGTCATTGAACGAATGGTGCGCGACCTGGGGCTGCCGCTGAAGGTCATGGCGGCACCGATTCTGCGTGCCGATGATGGCCTGGCACTGAGTTCGCGCAATCAGTACCTGAGTGCCGAAGAGCGTGCGCGCGCGCCGTTGATCCACGACACACTGCAAAAGATGCGCGAGCTGCTGGTTCAGGGGCATCCGTGGCAGGCGATCGAGCAAACCGCAAGTGCACGCCTGCAGCGGGCGGGTTTTGTTCCGGATTACGTGGCGATCCGGCGTGCCGACGACCTTGCCGAGCCGGCCGGGGGCGAGTCCAGCGGTCTGATTGCGCTGGTAGCTGCACGAATGGGCAAGACCCGGCTGATCGACAACCTGCTGCTGGACTGAGTCGGCCGCAAGTCCGGCGGATGCGCGGCCGATGTTGCGATGCAGCGTCAGCAGTTCGATAATGTCGGACTTTGCAGGCTGATCCTGCCGGAAACCAAGATTCCCATGCATCTGAACATGCTCAAGGCCAAGATCCACCGCGCCACGGTGACCCACGCCGAATTGCACTACGAAGGCTCGATCGCGATCGACGGACTGCTGCTGGACGCCTCCGGTATCCGCGAGTACGAACAGATCCACGCCTGGAACGTCAACAGTGGCCAGCGTTTCGTGACCTACGCGCTGCGCGCCGAGGAAGGCTCCGGCATCATCTCGGTGAATGGCAGTGCCGCGCGCAGTGCGCAGACTGGCGACATCGTGATCATCGCCGCCTTCGTGCAGCTGAGCGAAGCCGAGCTGGACAACTACCAGCCCACCTGCGTCTACATTGCAGCCGGCCCGGGCAACCACATCAGCCACACCAATCGCTCGATCCCGAAGCAGATGGCTGACGGCTGAGTTTCAGCGGCGTTGCTTGGCCAGCGCCCACGCCACATGCTCACGCACGACCGCCGACGGATGTTCGGCGCGTGCGTTGAGTGACTCGATCACCTCCGTCGAGCCTGGCGCATTGCCCAGCGCCACCGCGATATTACGTAGCCAGCCTTCGTAGCCGGTACGGCGAATCGCCATGCCTTCGGTGCGCTTGAGGAACTCATCCTCGGTCCAGGCAAACAGTTCGACCAGCTTGGCGCCATCCAGACTGTGCCGCGGCGCGAAATCCGCTTCGGTGGTGACTTGCGCGAACTTGTTCCACGGACACACCAGCTGGCAGTCATCGCAGCCGAAGATACGGTTGCCCATCGGTGTACGCAGATCTTCCGGAATGCTGCCTTTCAGTTCGATGGTCAGATACGAAATGCAGCGCTTGGCATCCAGTTGATACGGCCCGATGATCGCCTGGGTCGGGCAAACATCGATGCAGCGCGTGCAGCTGCCGCAGTGCGCGCTGGCGGGTTCATCCACCGGCAAGGGCAGGTCGGTGTACAGCTCGCCAAGGAAGAAATACGAGCCGGCGTTACGGTTGATCAGCACCGTGTGCTTGCCGATCCAGCCCATGCCGGCGTTGCGCGCCAGCGCCTTTTCCAGCACCGGTGCAGAATCCACGTAAGCGCGGTAGCCGAAGTCACCGACGGCGGCATGGATGCGCTCGGCCAACTTCTGCAGGCGACCTCGCATCAGCTTGTGATAATCGCGCCCCAGTGCGTAGCGCGACACATAACCTGCTTCGGCGTCGTTGAGTACCGCCCAGGCGTTGGCGGTACCGGGCGGGATGTAATCCATGCGTACCGAAATGACCCGCTGCGTGCCGGGCTCCAGCTCGGCGGGCCGGGTGCGCTTGGTGCCGTGGCGCGCCATGTATTCCATTTCGCCGTGGTGGCCGTGATCCAGCCAGCTCAGTAAATGCTGCTCGTCATCGGCCAGTTGGGTACCGCTGATGCCGGTATCGGCGAAGCCCAGTTCGCGCGCCCAGCGCTTGATGTCGTGGGCAAGCGCAGCGTAGTCGGGCGTGGTGGAGGTCTCGGCATCAGGCATGCACCTATTGTAAGTGCGTCGCGCGCCTATAATTCACGCATGCCTGTCCATCCCACCAGTCGCCACCTGCATACCGTCGAACAGTTGCGGGTCATTGAGCGTGCGGCCTTGTTGGCGCTGGGTATTTCAGGCCCCGAGTTGATGCGTCGCGCGGCCAGTGCGGCGCTGAGCAGTCTGCGCCGGCACTGGCCGCAGGTGCAGCACCTGTGCATCCATTGTGGCCCGGGCAATAACGGTGGCGATGGCTTCCTGCTTGGCGTGCTGGCGCATGAGGCCGGCTTGCAGGTGGAGCTGGTGGCGTTGACGCCTGACTCCCACGGTGAAGCTGCGGCCGCGCGAACGGCGTGGGAGTCGCTCGGCAGTCGGGTGTTGTTGTGGAACGAGCAGGCGAGGTTGCCGGATGTAGATCTGCACGTGGATGCGCTGTATGGCATCGGCCTCAATCGCGCTCCCGAGGGGTTGCCCGCGCAGTTGATCGAAGCGATCAACCGCAGTGGCTGTCCGGTACTGGCGCTGGATGTGCCCAGCGGCCTGGATGCCGACAGCGGAAACAGTTTCGGCGCAGCCGTTCGTGCCGCCGTCACGGTCACCTTCATTGCCGGCAAGCGCGGACTGCATACGGGGCACGCCGCCGACCACGTGGGTGTTCTCGAACTGGCAACGCTAGGCGTGCCTGAAGCCGTCTGTGCGGCAGTGCCGGCGGATGCCTGTCTGCTGACGGTGGATTCATTGCCGCCACGCGACCGCTACGCCAACAAGGGCAACTACGGCCACGTGCTGGTGATCGGTGGTGACCACGGCATGGCGGGCGCCGTGCATCTGGCCGGCGAATCGGCGTTGCGGGCCGGTGCCGGCCTGGTCAGTGTGGCGACCCGCGCGGAGCATGTTTTCGCGCTGAATGCGGCGCGACCGGAATTGATGGCGCATGGGGTCGACGGACCGCAGGCCTTGGCTGCAAGGCTTGAAAGTGCCAGCGTGCTGGCGTTGGGTCCCGGTCTGGGCCAAGCCGCCTGGGGACACGCGCTGTGGCTGACCGCGCTGGATGCAAACAAGCCGCTGGTGCTCGATGCCGATGGCCTGAACCTGCTGGCGCGCGAACCGCGTCAGTTCAGTGCACCAACCGTGTTGACGCCCCATCCCGGTGAGGCGGGGCGATTGCTTGGAGTCACCACCCGTGCCGTTGAGCAGGATCGTTTCGCTGCCGCACGTGAGCTTGCGCGTCGGTATCACGCGGTCGTGGTCTTGAAAGGTGCGGGTAGTTTGATTGCCGATTTGGATGGACGTCTGGACGTCTGTCCGTGGGGCAATCCTGGTATGGCCACTGGTGGCATGGGTGATCTGCTCACTGGCATCGTGGCGGCGCTGTTGGCGCAGGGCTGCAGTGCGTGGCAGGCAGCCTGCATGGGCGTGGGGTTGCATGCGCGTGCGGGCGACCGCGCGGCCCGGCAGGGTGAACGAGGCCTGCTGGCGAGTGATCTGCTGGCGCCGCTGCGTATTCTGGGTAATGGCATGACGGGCTATGAGCGTGAGCATGATTGAGTCGGTAGATACCGAATTGAGCTGGCTGCTGGCCGATGAGGCCGCCACCACCCAATTGGGTGCCCAGGTGGCCGAGGCGCTCGCTGATGGGCTGGTGTTGTATCTGCATGGCCCGCTGGGCGCCGGCAAAACCAGTTTCGCCCGCGCGCTGCTGATTACCCTGGGCGTCGGCGAACGGATCAAAAGCCCCACCTACAGTCTGATCGAGGGCTATACGGCAGGGGGTCGGCCGGCCTGGCATCTGGATTTGTATCGGATTGCCGATCCCGGTGAACTGGAATGGCTGGGTCTGGACGCTCTCTCTGACCCGGCCGCCGTGGTGCTGGTGGAATGGCCGGAACGAGGTGCCGGCGCGTTGCCGCCAGCGGATGCCGAGTTGGCACTGGATTACGCCGCTGATGGACGTCGGGCCTCGCTGCGTGCGCACAGCCCGCGTGGCCTGCGCCTGCTCGATCAACTCGCCAAGTAATTATTTCCTTTGAGGAAATTCGGTGCCTGTGTTGTTCAGCAAACGATCCGTGTGGAATGCGCGAGTTGCATCCTATAACTGGATCTCACCTGATGAATGATCTGCAGGTTATGGATATTCAAGGGAAAAGTCTTGCATTGCTGGTGCGGCTGCGCTTCAATGCGGGCTATGAGCGTTTACCTGAACAAGCGGGTAGGTATTTTTGCCGTCGCAATCGCGGCGCTGCTGCCTGTGTCTGCAGTCAGCGCGGCTCAGTTGAAGAGTGCTCGAGTCTGGGCCGGTTCCGAATACACCCGGGTCGTGCTCGATGCCTCCGGCCCGCTGCAGTACACGATCAGCCAGAAAAATGGTGAGGTCGTGGTCGAATTGCCCGGCAGCCGTCCTGACCGTGATTTTTCTGACCCCGCTGCGCAAGGCCTGCTTCGTGGCCTCAGTCACTCGCGTCTGGGCCAGGGAATGCAGGTAACTGCCAAGGTTGATCCCGCCAGTCATCTGAAAAGTTTTCTGTTGAAGCCGAACGATGAAGGCAACTATCGGCTAGTGCTGGATTTTTACCCGGCAGCCACTACGGCCGAGGTCGAAAGTGACGTCGCGGCGGCCGTCGACAAAGTCTCGGCTCCGGTTGCGAAGGCGCCGGTGACTGTCACGGCGTCGGCGAAGTCAGTGCCCATCGAGTCGTACAGCAATCCCACGCACAGTCGCCGGGTCGCCGCCGAACAGGCCGCGGCCATGCTCAATGGTCAGCGTCAGGTGGTGGTCGCTATTGACGCCGGCCATGGTGGCAAGGACCCTGGTTCGCACGGTCCCGGTGGCACGCTGGAGAAAAACGTCACGTTGGCCGTGGCGCGCGCGCTGGCTGCCGAGATCAATCGCCAGCCCGGCATGAAGGCGGTATTGACCCGCGATAGCGACTACTTCATCCCGTTGGCACAGCGCTACAAAATTGCCCGCGAACACAATGCCGACCTGTTCGTATCGATTCATGCGGATGCCTTCACCAGTGGCGATGCCCAGGGCTCGTCAGTGTGGGTGTTGTCGCCGCGCGGCAAGACCAGCGAGGCCGCTCGCTGGCTGGCCGATCGTGAAAACCGCGCTGACCTGATCGGTGGCACCTCGCTGGACGACAAGGACGACAGCCTGGCCAAGGTATTGCTGGATCTGCAGCAGGGCTGGGCGATGCAGGCCAGCGATGTGGTCGCCGGCAATGTGTTGAAGGCGCTGGGAAGCCTGGGGCCGACCCATCGTGGCTATGTCGAGCGGGCCAATTTCGTGGTGCTGCGGTCGCCGGATGTGCCGTCGATCCTGGTCGAGACGGCTTTCATCAGCAACCCGGCCGAAGAGCGCAAGTTGCGCGATCCAACCCACCAGAAAAAGCTCGCCGAAGCGGTCATGGACGGCGTGAAGAATTATTTTGAATCCACTCCGCCGCAGGGCACCTGGTTTGCCGCTGAGGCCGCCCGGCGCAATGGTGTGCGGTTGGCTGGCCGCAGTGTGTCCAGCGCCGGCAAGTCGGCTGGCAAATCGACCGGCTCGTCTGCGCATGACGTGCACAAGGTCGGTCGTGGCGAGAGTCTCAGCAGCATCGCGCGCCAGTATGGCGTCAGCGTCGGTGCGCTGAAGGATGCGAACCAGATCAACAGCAACACGGTCCGTGCTGGCACCACACTGACCATCCCCGCCGGCTGATTTGGCGGCGGCATTTCGCACGTTCGCTGCTAAAGTTGGTGGATGACTGTCATTCGCCTGCTGCCCCCGGAACTCATCAACCAGATCGCCGCCGGTGAGGTCATCGAACGGCCGTCCTCGGTGGTCAAGGAACTGGTGGAGAACAGCCTCGATGCCGGCGCTACCCGCGTCGAAGTGGATATCGAAGCCGGTGGCTCGCGATTGATTCGCGTGCGCGATGATGGCGGCGGCATCCATGTGGACGAGTTGCCGTTGGCGGTGGCCTCGCACGCGACCAGCAAGATTGGCAGCTTCGACGATCTCGAGCACGTTGCCAGTATGGGTTTTCGTGGTGAGGCGCTGGCCTCGGTGTCGTCGGTGTCGCGTTTCTCGCTGACCTCACGTGCGCGCGACCAGGACACCGCGTTCCGCATTGAAGTCGACGGCGGCAAGTTGCAGGCCGCGCGTCCGGCACAGCACCCGCCGGGTACCAGCGTCGAAGTACGTGATTTGTTCTACAACGTACCGGCGCGGCGAAAATTCATGCGCGCCGAGCGCACCGAATTCGCCCATATCGACGACCTGCTGAAGTCGTTGGCACTGGCTCGCAGCTCGGTGGAATTCAGACTCAGCCACAACGGCAAGCCGGTGCGCATCTGGAAGGCGGCGCGTGATCAGCAGTCGCAACTGCAGCGCGTGGCCGAGGTGCTCGGCGATGAATTTCCATCGCAGAGTCTGCGCATTGATCATGCGGCGGCAGGCTTGCACCTGTCGGGCTGGGTCGGCTTGCCGACGGCCTCGCGCGCGCAGGCCGACTCGCAGTACTTCTACGTCAACGGGCGGCTGGTGCGTGACCGCATCGTGGCGCATGCGGTGCGCCAGGCATACGCCGACGTGTTGTTCCACGGTCGTCATGCGGTGTTCGTGTTGTATCTGGAACTGGACCCGGCCGGCGTCGACGTGAACGTGCATCCGGCCAAACATGAAGTGCGTTTTCGCGAGCAGCGACTGGTGCATGACTTCCTGTTCCGCACCTTGCACGAGACGCTGGCGCAGACGCGTGCAGGCCTGGGTACGTTGCCGGCCACGGAATCGCCGTTGGCGCCTGCCCATGTGTACGCTGCGGCACCGGCGTCGTCGTACAGCCCGTCATGGCCCAGTGCGTCCAGTCAGAGTCGACTGGGCCTGGGCACCCGCGAAGAGCCGCTGGCCGACTATGCGGCGCTACTCGGTCCAGCTTCGTTCACGCCGACCGCGGCGGCGCCGTTGCCGGAGTCGGTCGAGGGCGACGCACCGCCATTGGGCTTCGCCATCGCGCAGTTGAAGAGCATCTTCGTGTTGGCCGAAAATGCCCACGGCCTGGTGCTGGTCGACATGCATGCGGCGCACGAGCGAATCACCTACGAGAAGCTGAAGTCCGGCCGTGTGAGCAGCAATCTGCGCTCGCAGATGTTGCTGGTGCCGCTGAGCCTCGCGGTCAGCGCCAAGGAGGCTGCCGCTGCCGAGGAGCACGCCGAGGCCTTGGCTGAGTGGGGGCTGGAGCTCTCGCGCAGTGGCCCATCCACGATCGTGGTGCGGCGCATTCCGGCCTTGCTGGAAGGTGCCGATGTGGCCCAGCTCAGTCGCGACGTGTTGTCCGAGCTGGCCCAGCACGGCAGCTCGCGTCGACTGCAGGAATTCGAGAACGAATTGCTTTCCACCATGGCCTGCCATGGCTCGGTGCGCGCCGGCCGCCGGTTGACGATTCCCGAAATGAACGCGCTGCTGCGCGAGATGGAGGCGACCGAGCGCTCCGGACAATGCAATCATGGGCGGCCGACCTGGGTTCAATTGAGCCTGGCCGAGCTGGACCGACTGTTCATGCGTGGTCGCTAACGCCACGTCGAGAAACTCCGCTGGAGAAACTGATGTTCCGTCACAGCCTTCTTGTTGCCGCCGCCATTCTGGGAGTCGCTACCGTGCACGCTACTGACATCGATACCTACAAGCAAAGCATCGAGCAGTGGCATGCTGGCCGGTTGGAGCGTCTCACTGCAGCCGACGGCTGGCTCAGCCTGATCGGTCTGGAGTGGCTGAAGCGGGGCGCAAATCGTGTTGGCAGCGCTGCTGACAATGACATCGTATTGACCGCCGGGCCAGCGCATCTGGGCGTGGTCACGCTAGATGCCGATGGCAAGATCCAGATCGCCCTGAACAAGGACAGCCACGCCACCATCGATGGCAAGACGATCCAGGAAGCGGTGTTGATCGACGATGTTCATGCCGCAGCTGATGCCACGCCAACCAAGGTGGTTTTCGGCACGGCCAGCTTCTACGTGATCGATCGTGACGGTCGCAAGGGGTTGCGCGTCAAGGACAGCGAAGCGCCCTCGCGCAAGCACTTTGTCGGCATCGAGTCGTTTCCGATCGATCCCTCGTGGCGGATCGAGGCAACCTGGGTGCCGGCGCAGCCGGGCGAGACGCTGGAAATGGGTTCGGTGATCGGCACCATCGACAAGTCGCCAGTGCCGGGCAAGCTGGAGTTCACTCGCGATGGCAAGCATTTCGAGCTACTGCCAATCATCGAAGAACCCGGCGACACGCAGTACTTCATCGTGTTCGCCGATCGCACCAGTGGCAAGGAAACCTACGGCGCGGCACGCTTCCTGTATATCGACCCGCCGAAGAACGGAAAGGTGGTGCTCGATTTCAACAAGGCCTATAACCCGCCGTGCGCGTTCACCGGCTTTGCCACCTGTCCGCTGGCGCCGCCGGAAAACCGGCTGGATCTGCGGGTGACCGCCGGTGAGAAAAAGTACGCCGGCGAGCATTGAGCTGACATTTGGTAGGAGCGCACCCTGTGCGCGAAGCTCTTTGTGGCGGCGGAAAACAAAAGCATCGCGCACAGGGTGCGCTCCTACACGCCTGTGTTCAGCGCCCCTTGAATTCGGCCTTGCGCTTCTCCAGAAATGCGCTGGTCCCTTCGCGCATATCCTCGGTGGAGAACGCCAGCGCGAAGCCCTGCGTTTCGAACTCCAGGCCCTGATCGATGGCAGCCTCGCCACCTTGCAGCACGGCGTCGAGAATCCCGGCTGCGGCCAGCGGTGCGGCGGCAGCCAGCTGATCGGCCAGCGCGTTGGTGGTGTCATCGAGCGCCTCGGGCGCGACGAGGCGGGTGACGATACCCAGCTCGAACGCGCGCTGTGCGCTGATCACCGCACCGGTCAGGCAAAGTTCCAACGCCGCACCACGACCGGCCAGTCGCAGCAGGCGCTGGGTGCCGCCGAAACCGGGGATCAAGCCGAGGTTGATTTCGGGCTGGCCGAACTTCGCCTTCTCGCTGGCCACGCGCAGATGACAGGCCATCGCCAGCTCCATGCCGCCGCCCAGTGCGAAGCCCTGAATACGTGCAATCACCGGCTTGCCCAGTCGTTCGATCGAGCTCATCAGGCGCTGACCGGTGCGCGAGAAACTTTGTGCCTGCACTGGCGTATAGCCGTTCATTTCGGCGATGTCGGCGCCAGCCACAAAAGCCTTTTCGCCCGCGCCGGTCAGCACCACCACCCGCACCGCGTCATCCTGCGCGGCTTGCGCAAAGGCGATGGTCAGTTCGTTGAGCGTGTCGCGGTTCAGTGCGTTGAGCTTGTCCGGGCGGTTGACGACGATGGTGCGCACGGCACCGCGGTTGCCGATTTCCAGATTGCGATAGGCCATGAGTGGCTCCTGACTGGTACAAGCCGCCGATGGTAGCAGCGGGAACCTTTGCCGCCGTGGGCTTTCTCAAGCCACGTGTGTGGTCCGCTGCACAAAGCACGCGAACCGCTTAGGATGATTGCCTTGGATCGACGCTCGCGTCAGGACGGATCGGTGGAACAACGCATCACACATCGGCATTGCGTATTGTTCGGCATGGTGTTTTTTGCCGGTGCTGCCTGCGCGCAACAGGTGACGCCGGCGGCGGGCAAGTCGGCCCACGTCTCCGACCGGGCCAAGCTGTCGTACGCGATCGGTTACCAGATCGGCAGCCAGTTTGCTGACGGCAAGCCCGATGTCGAGATTCCCATGCTGATCAAGGCGATCGAGGATGCCTACGCGAAGCGGAGTCCGGGTGTCTCGATGCAGGACATGCACCTGCAGTTGCAGCGCCTTGACCAGCAGATGCATGCCGATGCGCTGGCCGAGTTCAAGCGGATCGCAGCAACCAATGCACGCAAGAGTGCTGCCTATCTGGCCAGCAACCGGCAACATCCGGGCGTGGTGAGCTTGCCTTCGGGCATTCAATATACGGTGTTGAGCAAGGGCGATGGCAAGGCCAGCCCGACGGTGACCAGTACGGTTACCGTGAACTATCGCGGCATGCTGATCGACGGCACCGAATTCGACAGCACCTGGGCGCACGGCGCGCCAGTCAGTTTCACCGTCGACAAGGTAATCCGCGGCTGGCAGGACGTGATACCGCGCATGCACACCGGTGATCGCTGGAGAGTCGTGATACCGCCGCAACTGGCCTATGGCGAAGCCGGCGCGTTGCCGCGCATTGGTCCGAATGAGGCCCTGGTTTTCGAAATTGAATTGCTGGCAATCAAGCCTGCTGCAGGCCAGCCATAAGGCTTGCAGTGCTAACATCGGCAGACCATGCCGAACGATCCTGCCCTGGTTGAAGACGCCCCGCTGACGCCGTGCATCGGTACTTGCCGGCTGGATGAGCGCGGCTATTGCGTGGGTTGCCAGCGCAGCGGTGAGGAGATCGGGCGCTGGCGCATGATGAGCAAGGGCGAACGCCTGCACGTGATGCAGCACGTGTTGCCCTTGCGTCGACCATCATGATTGATGGGCTGGTCGACGCGTTGTTGCCGCTGTCGTCGCCACCGGCCGGCCCGGGCTGGAACCATGCCGACATGTCGCAATTGTTGGGCACCCGCGAGCGCAAGCCGGCTGCCGTGCTGGTGGGTTTTCGCGAAGGCGTGCAGCCACGGCTCGTGCTTACCGTGCGCACCGACAATCTGCAGTCACATGCCGGACAGGTGGCATTCCCCGGTGGCCGAACGGATGCTGCCGATGGCGATGCGCTGACTACCGCCCTGCGTGAAAGCGAGGAAGAGATCGGGCTGGACCGCAAGCTGGTGACGCCGCTGGGTTATCTCGATCGCTTCGAGACCATCAGCGGCTTCTGCATCACACCGGTGGTGGCGAAAATTGACGGCAGCGCGCAGTTGTATCCGGCGCCTGGCGAAGTTTCCGAGGTTTTCGAGGTGCCGCTGGCTTTCCTGCTGGAGCCGGCCAACCTGCGGCGCTACACGATGGAGTACCGCGGCCTGCAGCGGCCGATGGTGGAATTCGTTCATGGCGGTCATCGCATCTGGGGCGCCACCGCAGCGATGCTCTACAACCTGCTTGAAAGGATGGGACGAACATGACCCTGAAGACCAGCTTGATTGAAACCACCGAACTGGCCGCGCTGCCAGCGGACGCGGTACTGATCGTCGATTGCCGTTTTGAGCTGGGCGAGCCGGCCAAGGGTGAGTGCGATTATCGTGACGGCCATATTCCGGGTGCCGTCTACGCCAGTCTGGATCGCGACTTGTCGGACCTGTCGCGCGTGGCCGAAGGTCTGGGCCGGCATCCGCTACCGCTGGAATCGGCGTTCAACACCTTGCTGTCGCGCTGGGGTTGGCAGCCCGGCATGCAGGTGGTTAGTTACGACGCGGCTGGCGGTGCGTTGGCGGCGGCACGGCTGTGGTGGCTATTGCGTCTGGCCGGCATTCCCGCTGCGGCGGTGTTGAACGGCGGCTACGCGGCGTGGCTGGCGGCGGGCCTTCCGGTCGAGTCCGGTATGCCGGCATCGCGACCGGCCAGCGAAGTGGCGCGGCATTACGATGCAAGCCAGGTATTGCTTGACCATGCGGCCGTCGCTGACGGCGCCTCCGGGCAGTTGCTCGATGCCCGTGGCGCGCCACGTTATCGCGGTGACGTGGAGCCCTTGGATCGCGTTGGCGGTCATGTGCCCGGCGCGCTGAATCGTCCGTTCGCCGACAACCTCGGCAGTGATGGTCGCTTCAAGCCGGCAGCGGTATTGCGCGATGAATTCACGGCGGTGCTGCGCGGCACGCCACCGACGCAAGTGATCCACAGTTGTGGTTCCGGTGTCACCGCGTGCCACAACCTGCTGGCCATGGAATATGCGGGCCTGCACGGTTCGCGTCTGTATGCGCCGTCGTGGAGTGGTTGGGTCAGCGACCCGACACGACCTGTCGCGAAAGGCTGATCCGACTCCCGTAGGAGCCCGCGGGCGGGCGATGCGGTTGCTCTGAATGCACCATGGACGACCAGAACAACAGCATCGCCCGCGAGCGGGTTCCTGCGCGTAAGTTATTTCTTGCTCTTCAGCTTCGCGACCAGCTGCTGCAGTACGGCCTGCGTCTCCGGATGAAAGAACGCATCGACGAATTCGTCCAGCGGAAGCGCGTCCAGATCGGCGTAGGGCGCAGCCAGGTCGGCACGGGCCAGACGGCGGGTGGTCAACATGGCATGCGACGGCAGTGCCAGCAACTCGCTGAGCCAGTGAATGGCACGCGTGGTGACCTGATCGACACCGGTCAGCTCGTCGACGAAGCCACAGGCCAGCGCCTGCTCTGACTCGATCATGGCGCCGGCCACCAGCAGGCGTTCCGCGCGATACGTGCCGACCACACGACGCAGCGCCAGCTGGATCGCCTCCGGCACGATCAGCCCGACTTGCACTTCATTGAGGCCGATCCGGAACGGGCCGGAAGCCATCACCCGGTAATCGCAGAACAACGCCAGCACGGCGCCGCCGGCAGGACTGTGGCCGGTAATGGCCGCCACCAGCGGAATCGGTGAGCGCGCCAGCGTGGCGCACAGCGCGAAGAATTCGCGCCAGTACTCGCGCACGCCGGCCCGATCACAGGCGAGCAGGGCGGGCACGTCCACGCCGGCGGAGAACAGACCCTGTGCGCCGGAAAGCACGATGCCGCGTGCGTCATCGAGCACAGCGGCCTCGATGGCGCCGCGCAACCCGCGCACCAGTTCCAGATCCAGTGCGTTGACTGGCGGGCGGGCGAGCTGGATCTCGCGGATCGCATGGGCGTGATTGATCAGATTGAGCATGGAAGACTCCGGTCAATGATTACTGCGGTTGTTCGTCGGCGGTCCACTGGTAGCGCACCGCATAGTCCAGCACGGCCTTGCCGTTGGCAGGCACTTCGACGCGGAACTCCAATGTGTCCGGGTTCTGCTGGCTGGGCTTGCTGGTGGACGATACCAGTACCCACTGGCGCCAGCGGCCGGGATGTTCGCGTACGGTCACGGTACGCGCGCTGTCGCCGGCATTGCTGAGGTTGATGCGGAAGGCTTCATCCATCGTGCGGCCGGCCTTGTCGACGTTGAACGCGGTGCGCTCGCGTTCGGCACGCAGGTCGAACGCCGTGCCCAGGGTGATCGTGGCATCGCTACCCTTGGGCGTGTCGTCGATGCGGCCTTCGCCAATGAATTGCGGGATGCCGTTGCGGTCGGCGGTGAGTACGCGCAGGTAGCCGGCCGGCAGGCTGTCGAAGGCCTTCAGTGCCAGTGTGCTGGTAACCGTGTTGCCGCCATCCTGGTTGAAATCTCGGTTCACGATTGGGCGCGGTGGTTGATAGCTGCCTCCGTTTTCGTACAACGCGGTGCGCGTGCAATCCAGTGTGCGGCTGGCATAGAGCGGCACCTGACTGACACTGCCGTCGGGGAGTTCGACCGTGCCGGGCAGGGTGAAACTGCGATAGTCGCCGAGGCTGTCCTGCTGCGGCAGACTTTCCTTTGCGCTGAAGCCGCGGGCCATTGCCATCATCGGTTGCGGCGCGGCAGGCTTGGCCATGTTCGGCTCGCCTGCGATCAGGGTGACCTGCGCATCGTGCCAGTCGCGACCGCTGCGATTGGCAATGCTGGCGCGTGATTCGAACTGCACGCGGCAAGCTGTGCCGGGCTGCAAGGTGGCCACATAGGCGGCCCGCCAACCCAGGCCCGAGGTGGGATAGCTGAGCACGGTGCGCGCGTCACCGGCGCGTGCCGCGTCGACACGCAGGCGCAGGCTGGAACCGAGCGGGAAGTCGCCGCCGGCGCTGCGTACGCCAGCGTAATTGCGCACCAGGGTGGTGCCGGTGACTCCCGTGGTATCGCGCACCAGCAGGCTGTCACCGGCGCGCAGCAAGATGCCCTGGGCCAGGGTTTCGCCGTTGCTGCCCAGCACCGTGATCTGGCGACCGACCATTCCGCTCAGTGCCGCGCCAGCGCCCTGGGCCAGCAACAGACGCTGCGAGATCAGCTTGGCCTGGCCGTCGGGAAAGCCCAGTGCCAGTGCTTCGGCATCCAGCGCGTTCGGCAAGTCGCCGACCACCACGTCGTGTATTCCGGCGGTGAGCGGCAGTGACCGTTGTTCACGTACCACCGCATAGCCGTCATTCGTGCTGCCGGTGTCGCTGCTGGCGTACAGCGCCGCGCTGTCACTGCGATAAATGGTCAGTGAGCTGGTACTGGCAGCGTTCGCCGTCGCGCTGCCGAAAAGGGCGGTGAGACAGGCAAGTGCAAGCATCGAGCGGTGTGCATTCTGCATCGGACGCATTCCATTGGGGGCCGGAGCACCATCATAACGAGGGCGTGTGAACGGCATGCGTCCGCTGCTGCTGCCGGTGCATGGCAGCGCGACGAAGTCAGGTCAGTGCGTTTCGCCGGCCGCGATGCGAATGCTTGCCGGCAACGGTACTGGCTTGCCGGTGGCAGGGTTCATCCAGACCATTACCACATGGCCATCGCAGTACAGTCGGTCTGGATCGTTGGCGTCGATGATGCGATGAGCGATCGTCAACGAGCTGCCGCCCAGTCGCGCGCAGCGCAATTCAATGTGCAGCGATGCCGGCCACGGAATCGGTCGGCGATATTGCAAATCGCTGGCCGCCAGCACCGGCATGGACGCTTCGTCGAACCAGTCACGCACTTGCTGCAGCCACTGCAGGCGCGCTTCTTCCAGATAGGTCAGGAAGTTGGAGTTGTTGACGTGATTGAACGCGTCGAGGTCACGCCAGCGCACGTGGATCGGGGCGACAAACAGGGGCGTTGATTCAGTGGGCGACTTGGCCGGCTCGCTGGATGGGTTTGGAGTCATCAGGGCTTCTTCTTTTTTCCGCTTCCGCGCATCGGCTTGTATTTGTCGGCCGAGGCAATGTGTTTGGTGGCTGCCTTGA
Organism: Rhodanobacter sp. AS-Z3; assembly: GCF_029224025.1. NCBI lineage: Bacteria > Pseudomonadati > Pseudomonadota > Gammaproteobacteria > Lysobacterales > Rhodanobacteraceae > Rhodanobacter > Rhodanobacter sp. AS-Z3. The sequence goes on along the minus strand of NZ_CP119392.1, from coordinate 3,122,626 downwards.
CCCGCTTGGCGGCACCGGGCTTCTTCGGCTTGGCCGGCTTCAAGTGGGGCGCGAGGAAATGACCGGTGTGCGAACCGGCCGTTGCCGCGACCGTTTCCGGCGTGCCGGCGACCAGAATTTGCCCGCCGCCCGCGCCGCCTTCGGGACCAAGATCGACGACCCAATCCGCCGTCTTGATCACGTCGAGGTTGTGTTCGATCACCACCACCGTGTTGCCCTGATCCACCAGTTGATGCAGCACGTCGAGCAACTGCTCGATATCGTGGAAGTGCAGGCCGGTGGTCGGCTCGTCGAGGATGTACAGGGTACGGCCGGTGTCGCGCTTGGACAGTTCCTTGGACAGCTTCACGCGCTGTGCTTCGCCGCCGGACAGCGTGGTGGCGCTCTGGCCGAGCTTGATGTAATCCAGGCCCACCGCGCGCAACGTGTCGAGCTTGCGCGAGATGTTCGGCAAGTGCTCGAACAGCTTCAACGCATCTTCCACCGTCATGTCCAGCACGTCGGCAATCGTGTGGCCCTTGTACAGAATTTCCAGTGTTTCGCGGTTGTAGCGCTTGCCGTGGCAGACGTCACACGGCACGTAGACGTCGGGCAGGAAGTGCATCTCCACCTTGATCATGCCGTCGCCTTCGCACGCCTCGCAGCGACCGCCGCGCACGTTGAAGCTGAAGCGACCCGGCGTGTAACCGCGCGAACGCGCTTCGGGCACTTGCGAGAACATGTCGCGTAGCGGCGTGAACAGGCCGGTGTAAGTGGCCGGGTTGGAGCGGGGTGTGCGGCCGATCGGCGATTGATCGATGTCGACGACCTTGTCGAACAGGTCCATGCCGGTGACCGACTGGTGTGGCGCGGCCTGGGTACCGGCACCGTTCAATTCGGCGGCCGCCAGCCGGAACAAGGTGTCGTTGACCAGCGTCGACTTGCCTGAGCCCGAGACGCCGGTGACGCAGGTGAACAAGCCGGCGGGAACGGCCAGGTCGACGTTCTTCAGATTGTTGCCGCTGGCACCTTTGAGGTGCAGCCACGAAGCGTCGTCGATCGGCTGACGACGTTCCTTCGGCACTTCGATGGCGCGTTCGCCAGAGAGGAACTGACCGGTGACCGAGCGCGGCGAATCCAGCATGTCCTGCACGCTGCCTTGCGCCACGATCTCGCCGCCATGCACGCCGGCGCCAGGGCCGATGTCGAGCACGTGGTCGGCCATGCGGATCGCGTCCTCGTCATGCTCGACCACGATCACCGTGTTGCCGAGATCACGCAGCCGGGTCAGCGTGCCGAGCAATCGTTCATTGTCGCGTTGATGCAGTCCGATCGACGGCTCGTCCAGCACATACATCACGCCAACCAGCCCGGCACCGATCTGCGAAGCGAGGCGAATCCGTTGCGCTTCGCCGCCCGACAATGAGTCGGCCTGGCGATCAAGGGTCAGATAGTTCAGTCCCACGTCGTTGAGGAAGGTCAGCCGCTCATGGATTTCCTTGACGATCTTCACCGCGATTTCGCCGCGCCAACCGGCCAGCTTCAAGTCGGCGAAGAACGCCAGCGCATCATCGATCGAACGATGGGTCAGCGAGGGCAGTGCCTGGTCAGCGACGAATACATTGCGTGCCGAGCGATTCAGGCGCTGACCTTCGCAGGCGGGACAGGGCTGGTCGCTGATGTATTTGGCCAGCTCTTCGCGCACGGCGGAGGATTCGCTTTCCTTGTAGCGTCGTTCGAGGTTCGGCAGGATGCCTTCGAACGCGTGCTCGCGAGTGACCTTGCCGCCGCGTTCGGTGAGATAGCGGAAGGCGATCTTGTCCTTGCCGCTGCCGTACAACACGGCTTTTTGTGCCTCGCCAGAAAGCTTCTGCCACGGCGTGTCCACGTCGAAACCGTAGTGCGCCGCCAGCGACAGGATCAACTGGAAGTAATGCGCGTTGCGCCGATCCCAGCCGCGTACCGCGCCGCTGGCCAGAGATAGTTCCGGATGGCCGACGACGCGCGAGGCGTCGAACACCTGGGTCACACCCAAGCCATCGCAGGAAGGGCACGCGCCAATCGGTGAATTGAACGAGAACAGGCGCGGCTCGAGTTCCGGCAGCGAGTAGTCGCAGACCGGGCAGGAAAAGCGCGACGACAGCATTTGCTCGGGTGCAGCGGAATCATCCATGTTCGCCACGATCACCAGGCCATCGCCCAGCCGCAACGCGGTCTCGAACGACTCGGCCAGGCGCTGCTTGATGTCCTCGCGCGGACGGAAGCGGTCGATCACCACTTCGATGGTGTGCTTCTGGCGCAGCATCAGCGGCGGCACGGCGTCGAGGTCGTATACGGCACCATCGACGCGGGCACGCACAAAACCCTGCGCGCGCATCTGTTCGAACACCTGTACGTGCTCACCCTTGCGCTCACGGATCACCGGCGCCAGCAGCATGTAGCGCTTGTCCTGATCCAGCGCAAACATCGCGTCGACCATCTGGCTGACGGTTTGTGCTTCCAGCGGAGTGCCGTGTTCGGGACAGCGCGGCGTGCCCACGCGGGCGTACAGCAGGCGCAGATAGTCGTAGACCTCGGTGATCGTACCCACGGTGGAGCGCGGATTGTGCGAGGTGGATTTCTGCTCGATGGAGATCGCCGGCGACAAGCCTTCGATATGGTCGACGTCCGGCTTCTCCATGATCGACAGAAACTGTCGCGCATACGCGGAAAGCGATTCCACGTAGCGGCGTTGTCCTTCGGCGTAGATGGTGTCGAAGGCCAGCGAGGATTTGCCCGAGCCAGACAGGCCGGTAATCACGATCAACTTGTCGCGTGGCAGGTCGAGGTCGATGTTCTTGAGGTTGTGCGTGCGAGCGCCGCGGATGCGTATGGTGTCCATGGACGCCGTATATGGGGTGGGTTGATTACTATACCAAGGAGTTTTGATCGTTCAGTGAGGATCGATCACTTTGGCGTATCGCTTTCGTGGTGTGCATCGCTTGTGGCTAAATGAGTGTTCAACCCCGAAGGAGATGGATCATGCACAAATGGACAGGCTTTGCCGTTGCGACCGTGTTGGCGTTTGCTGCCGCTGGTCAAGCGCATGCCGCGCAGCCAAGCGAGAAGCAGGTGCACGAGTTGTTTGACGTGATGCATATGGACGGCATGTTTACCCAGATGAATACCCAGATGGCTGGCATGATGGGGCAGGCTTTGCCCTGCGTACCGACGTCGTATTGGCAGGATTTCATGGACGCCAGCAGTCGCCAGCAGTTGCTGGGTCAGATGGTGCCGATCTACCAGCGCCACTTCACCGCGCAGGATGTGGACGGATTGCTGAAGTTCTACCGCTCGCCGCTGGGTCAGAAAGTCATCACGCAAATGCCGGTGACCATGGCCGAGGGTATGAAGGTTGGCCAGGACTGGGGCCGTGCGCGGGCTCAGGCGATGATCGAAAAGTTGCGGCAGAAAGGCACACTGGAGGCGAATGGCCGCTGTCCAGCCAGTCCAGCAGCCATGCCGGCCGCGGTGCCGGCGCCGAAATCCGGCCGCTGAGCGGACTGGTTGCCGGGTCACCGGGTCGCCTTGCGGGGTGATCAGCTCAGGTTGTGGTCAGTAATTGACCAGCTCGCGGGCAGGTCGCTATAATCCGTAGTTCGCCAGACCTGAATGGGTCATGGCGATACCCAAGAGAATAACGACAGAAGGGCATTCCCATGAGTTACGCAGTCATCAAGACTGGCGGCAAGCAGTACCGCGTCATGCAGGGCGACGTCCTGCGCGTGGAGCTGTTGACCGCCGAAGAAGGCGCCACCATCAGTTTCGACCAGGTGTTGATGGTCGGTACCGGTGAGTCGGTCGTCGTTGGCGCGCCGGTTGTAGAGGGCGCCACCGTCAGTGCCACCGTGCGCAAGCACGGCCGTGCCGACAAGATCCGCATCATCAAATTCCGCCGCCGCAAGCACTACAAGCGGCAGCAGGGTCACCGTCAGCATTTCACCGAAATCGAGATCACGGGCATCAACGCCTGAGCACCTGGAGCACTTAAGTCATGGCACATAAAAAAGGCGTAGGTTCCAGCCGCAACGGTCGCGATTCGAACCCGAAATACCTCGGCGTCAAGATCTACGGTGGCCAGGCCATCGAAGCCGGCAACATCATCGTGCGTCAGCGCGGCACCCAGTTCCATCCGGGTGTGGGCGTGGGTCTGGGTCGTGACCACACGTTGTTTGCGCTGATCGACGGCACCGTCAAGTTCGCCGTCCGCGGCGACAAGAACCGCCGTTTCGTCGACGTCGTCCAGGCGTAAGCCTTTCGCGACGCGATAGCGAAGGCCCCGCTTCGGCGGGGCTTTTGTTTTTGAAGCGGGGAACGGGGAACAGGGAACGGCGTGGTTCCCGGTATCCTGTTGTATCGGTTCATGCTTCTGCTGTTCTGCTTTTTAGCCGTTCCCCGTTTCCCGTTCCCCGTTCCCACCCGGATACACCCATGAAATTCGTCGACGAAGCAAACATCAAGGTTATGGCCGGTGACGGCGGCAATGGCTGCATCAGCTTTCGCCGCGAAAAGTTCATCCCGTTCGGTGGTCCCGATGGTGGCGACGGTGGCTTCGGCGGCTCGATCTGGCTGGTGGCCGACGAAGGCCTGAACACGCTGATCGACTTCCGTCACCAGCGCAGCTTCAAGGCCAAGCGCGGCGAGAATGGCATGGGCAGCCAGATGTACGGCAAGGGCGGCGAAGACACCACGATCCGCGTGCCGGTCGGCACCATGATCACCAACGTCGACACCGATGAAGTCATCGGCGACCTGACCAGCCACGGCCAGCGCATGCTGGTGGCCCAGGGCGGCAAGGGTGGTCTGGGCAATATCCATTTCAAGACGTCGGTGAACCGTGCGCCGCGCAAGGCCACGCCGGGTACGCCCGGTGATGCGCGCGAGCTGAAGCTCGAATTGCGCCTGCTCGCCGACGTCGGTCTGCTCGGCTTCCCGAATGCGGGCAAGTCGACCTTCATTCGTGCGGTGTCGGCGGCGACGCCGCGGGTGGCAGACTACCCGTTCACCACCTTGCACCCGAACCTCGGCGTGGTCAGCCTGGGCACCGACTCCAGCTTCGTGATCGCCGATATTCCGGGCCTGATCGAAGGCGCTTCCGAGGGTGCCGGGCTGGGCATCCAGTTTCTGCGCCATGTGTCACGCACCAGCCTGCTGTTGCATATTGTCGACATGGCGCCGATCGACGGTACCAATGTTGCCGGGCAGGTGCGCGCGATCGAGCAGGAGCTGGAAAAATTCAACCCCGAATTGCTCGAGCGTCCCCGCTGGCTGGTGCTGAACAAGGCCGACCTGCTGGCTGAGGACGAGCGTCAGGCCGCGGCGGAGAAGATCATCGCCGAGCTGGGCTGGTCCGAGCCGTGGTTTGTGGTGTCTGCAGCGACCCGCGACAACACCATGCCGGTATGCCAGCAGGTGCAGCGTTTCTTCGAGTCCCAGCGTGAAGAGAGCAAGGAGCGCACCGACATGCTGCCGACCGACGTGCGTTTACGCGGGGAAGCCCCGCAGGCCTGAGTCGTTTTCACTAAGGCCCATCACGTCGGCTGACCGGGTCAGTCGATGGCGACCTGGTGTTTGCGTTGTTTCCACAGATCCGCGGCCCACGCCAGCATCGCCACAGCTGCGATGATTTCGCCCAGCGAAACAGCATCGTCGCCGAGCTTCGTCTGCAACACGCCGCGCAGCAGGAAGATGGACAGAACCAGCATGAGTCGCACATTGCCCGGGCGGAAGATGGCAAGCCGGCTCGGGTGCTGGTACCAGTAACGGCGCATCGCCAGCCATAGCGAAGGCACGAACAGCAAGAGGCCGACGCCGCCTTCAAACAGGGCATCGAGCATGATCCCGCCGACACACATCGCAGGCACCAGATAGGTCCTCGCCGATCTGTCTGCGGGCAGTGATCCTCCTTCGATATGCCAATGGTCGAGTGCCGACCAGCCGATCCACAAGGCCCACGCGGCGCAGGGAATCATCAATACGCCAACGGCGATCAGCATCGGCTGCAGCGCAATGCTGTCGGTGAACGCGTAGCTCAGCAAAGGAGCCAGCAACATCGCCAGCAGCAGGATGATCGCGCTGCGAAAAATACCCAGAAACAATCGCGGTCGGCTGATCGGCTGACGCCGGGCTGCAGCCCGCCAGAAGGTCAGTTGGGTACGATCGATCGTGGCGGGCAGATCCTCGGGATGATGGTCGCTGACGTTCTCCACGAAATCGGCAATCATGCCCGGGTTGGCGGGATACAAGCCAAGCCACAAGACACGAGGCCACTCGAACGGTCGTTGCAGTTGGCTCAGTATCCAGTGCGCCCGCCAGCGTTGCGATGAGGTCTGAATTTCCAGCCGCGAAGCGAGGACGGCCTCAGCGCTGCTTTGCAATTGCCAGGCCAGTCGCGTGCGCCGCTCGAGTTGCACCAGGGCCAGCGGATCGTGCCCGGCCAGAGCGTGGTCGAGGTCGAAGAAGCGCAGCAACGCCTCCATGCACGCGGCCGACATCGGCGGTTCGTGCAGGTACAGCTGCTCCATCAGGTAATGACTGGTCTGCATCTTGAGCTGCAGTGACCACAGCGCTGGCTGCTCTGCCAGCCACAGTTGCAGCGCGGCTGCCTCATCGGCCGCGGCACGTTCGAACGCCTCGCTGCAGAAGGCGGCGGGATCAAAAGGAGGTAGCACAATCGGCTCGACAGCTATCGCCGACGTGGTCGTCGCAGGCACGACCGAGGCTTCGTCTGGCAACAGGGCAGGCGGCTCTATCGGCGAGCGCGGCGCCTCACGGCAGTATTCCAGTGCCGCCTGATACGCCGCATGCAGACGCTGAAAGCCCGGCGCATCGTCTTCCGGCCGGGTGCCGCGCAAGCGTTGCGCGTAGGCTCGTTTGATGGCTCGTTCGTCGGCATCGTCAGTCAGACCGAGCAGGTCGAATGGCGACATCAGACTGATTCCAGCGCGTCCAGCGCACGACTGAATTCGCGACGGTGCTCGCGAATGATCGCCTCATCCTGGCTTTCCAGTGCCGCACGGAAACGCAGTATCCAGTCCTGCAACTGCTCGCGGGCGAGCAGGTGTTCCTCGTACAGACGTTCGGCACGTGCCAGCATGGCAAGGTTTTCCTGCTTGCTGCGCGGATGAATCTTGATCTCGTCAAGCACGGCCAGACGTGCGCGTATCTGCTGTGCATCGAGCAGGCCGGGGTTCTGTTCCAGCAGCAGTTCATAGCGGCGTGCGCTGGCATGCACCAGCGCTTCCACCTGCAGCACGCCATTGATGTCGTAGGTGAAGCGTACCGTGACTGCGTTCTGTTGGGTCGACAGGGCGGGATCGATATCCACCGTCAGTTCGCCCAGTTTGATGTTCCGTTCCACCAAGGGGCTCTCGCCCTGATAGACGTCCAGTTGCAATTGCTTCTGGCGATCGCTGATCGGCCAGAATGTTTGTTCGCGACTTACCGGGACGGTGCTGTTGCGTTCGATGATTGGTTCGAAAAAGCCGGTTATCGCTCGCCCGTGCTCATCGCGGCGAGCCACCTCGGTGCCCAATGAATACGGACAAACGTCGGTAAGAATGACTTCATCGAGGTGCTGGTTGCGCGACTTCAATCCGGCGGCAACGCAAGCGCCCAGTGCAATGGCCTGGTCCGGATTTACGTGACGCAGCGGCAACCGGCCGAACATGCGCGACACCGTTCTGGCTACCAGCGGCATTCGGCTGGCGCCGCCGACCAGCACGATCTCATCCAGCTGTTCCGGTTTCAGGCGGGCATCGCGCATCGCCCGTTCCAGCGGCGCGCGCATGCGTTGTATCAGCGGATCGGCTAGCCGCGTGAAGCGCTCTTCGTCGATCTGCCAGCTCAGTTGCCGTTCGCCCAGTGACAACTCGATGCCGGCATGGCCGTGACTGCCGAGCGATCGTTTTGCCACTTCCAGCCGTCGCCGCAACTGGCCGCGCTGGCTGGCGTCGAGCTGGCTGTCGTCAAGTTCCAGATCGGCACGGCAGGCCTGTTCGAGCAGGTCAAGAAAATCCTCGCCGCCAAGAAAATTGTCGCCGGCACTGGCGTGCACTTCGACCACGCCGTCGAACATTTCCAGCACCGATACATCAAAGGTGCCGCCGCCCAGATCGAAGATCAGGAAGCGCGCGCCATCGGGTTTTTCACGCAGGCCATAGGCCAGCGCCGCGGCGGTGGGTTCATTGATCAATCGCTCGACACGAATGCCGGCCAGCTCGCCGGCGGCGCGCGTCGCCTTGCGCTGCGCATCGGAGAAATAAGCGGGAACGCTGATCACCGCTTCGCGAACTTTTTCGCCGAGCGCAGCCTCCGCGTCGGCGATCAGCGAACGCAGAATCAGTGCGGAAAGCTCTTCCGGGCGGAAGTTGTGCACGCCTAGCCGGGTTTCACGTGGTGAGCCCATCCAGCGCTTGAAGCTGGCCACGCTCACCTGTGGATGACTCACCATTCGATCCAGCGCCGGTTGGCCGACGATGACCTGACCGGCCTCGTCGACACTGATCACCGAAGGGGTAAGTAGTTCTCCCAGCGCATTGGCGAACAGCCGCGGACCGGCTTCGTCGTAGCAGCCAATGAGCGAATGGGTAGTGCCCAGGTCAATGCCAACAATCATCCCTGACTTCCTCGGTGAAGTCGGTTGCAGATGACGGCAAGCTTACATGCGGAACACGCCATAACGCTGTGGCTCAATGGGGGCGTTCATCGACGCGGAAATGGCCAGTCCCAGCACGCGGCGAGTGTCCACCGGATCGATGATGCCGTCGTCCCAAAGGCGCGCGCTGGCGTAGTAAGGATGTCCCTGGCGTTCGTATTGATCGCGCAGTGGTGCCTTGAACGCTTCTTCTTCATCGGCTGACCATTGCCCGCCTTTAGCCTCGATGCCGTCACGCTTTACCGTGGCCAGCACCGACGCGGCCTGTTCGCCACCCATCACGCTGATGCGCGCGTTCGGCCACATCCACAGGAAGCGCGCGCCATAGGCACGGCCGCACATGGCGTAGTTGCCAGCACCGAAACTGCCGCCGATCACCACGGTGAACTTCGGCACGTGGGAACAGGCCACCGCGGTGACCATCTTGGCGCCGTCCTTCGCAATGCCGGCCTGTTCGTATTTCTTGCCGACCATGAAGCCGGTGATGTTCTGCAGGAACACCAGCGGCACGTTGCGCTGGTTGCACAGTTCGATGAAGTGCGCGCCCTTCAGTGCGCTCTCGGCGAACAGAATGCCGTTGTTGGCAACGATGCCGACCGGGTAGCCGTGGATGTGCGCGAAGCCGCAGACCAGGGTTTTGCCGTAGCGCGCCTTGAACTCGTGGAACTCGGAACCGTCGACGATGCGCGCAATCACTTCGCGAATATCGAACGGGCGTCGGGTGTCGGCGGGAATCACGCCGTACAGTTCCTCGGCGGGGTATTTCGGCTCGACCGGAGCGCGCAGCGCCAGCGGCATCGGCTTGCTGCGGTTGAGATGGCCGACGATGTCGCGGGCGATTGCCAGCGCGTGAGCGTCGTTCTCCGCGAAATGATCGGCCACACCAGAGATGGCCGTGTGCACGTCGGCGCCGCCCAGCGTCTCGGCATCCACCACCTCGCCGGTCGCCGCCTTCACCAGCGGCGGGCCGCCGAGGAAGATCGTGCCTTGTTCGCGCACGATGATCGTTTCGTCACTCATTGCCGGCACATAGGCGCCACCGGCCGTGCACGAGCCCATCACCACGGCAATCTGTGGAATGTTCAACGCGGACATGCGTGCCTGGTTGTAGAAGATCCGGCCGAAGTGTTCCTTGTCCGGAAACACTTCGTCCTGCAGCGGCAGGAACGCGCCGCCGGAGTCGACCAGATAAACGCAGGGCAGCCGATTTTCCAGCGCGACTTCCTGCGCGCGCAGATGCTTCTTCACCGTCATCGGGAAATAGGTACCGCCCTTGACCGTGGCGTCATTGGCAACCACCACCACCTCGATGCCGTTGACCCGGCCGATACCGGTGATCAAGCCGGCGGCCGGAGCCGCATCGTCGTACATGCCATGAGCGGCCAGTGGCGACAGTTCCAGAAACGGTGAGCCGGGGTCGAGCAGGGCGCGGATGCGCTCGCGCGGCAGCAGCTTGCCACGGGCAACGTGCTTTTCGCGCGCCTTGCTGCCGCCACCTTCGGCGGTACGTGCAAGCTCGCGCTGCAGGTCCTCAACCACGGCCCGCAACTGTTGGCTGCTGGCGTGGAACTCGGGTGAACGGGGATCGATCTGCGATGCAATGACGCTCATGGCTGGAAGCTCACGGTCGGGGTCCCGTCAGGGATAAGCCACCGATGATAGCGGGCCATCGCGCCGCGACCAAAACGACGTTCATGGGCTGGTGATTGCAGGCAAAAAAAACGGCCGCACGAGGCGGCCGTTTTTCTTGTTTCGAACCGAGAAGGAATTAGTGACCCTTCATCGCGTCCTTGGCTTTGTCAGCAGCGTCTTTCGCGTTGCCGGCAGCGTCCTTGGCAGCGTCGGCAGCATTGCCGGCAGCTTGAGCCGCGTTGCCCGCAGCGTCCTTGGCCTGTGACATGGCGTCCTTCGACGCATCGGTGTTCGCCGGAGCCATCGCCGAAGCTGCGGTGGCAGCCTGGGCAGCCTGATCGGCAGCCTGGCCAGCAGCGTTAGCAGCGGTCTTGGCCTGGTCTGCAGCCTGCTCAGTGGCCTGAGTCGGAGCTGCCGCGGCAGCCTGCTGCGCCGTATCGGCAGCTTGCTGTGCGGTATCAGCCGACTTCTGGGCGTCCTGCGCGGAATCCTGCGCGCCATTGCTGCATGCCGCCAACAGCGCGACGAGCGCGGCGGCGAGTAGGGTACGCGTAAACTTCATGGTGGATCTCCTTTGCCGTGGAATGCCGTTTGGCCGTGTATTAATAGCGCTTTCCCGAACGTTGCGCCAGATGTTTATGGCCAACCCGCGGTGTGTAGTACGACTCTATTTAACCGGCCGTCATGTGAACGTTGCGCGATAGCGCGTTGAAGTCTGCCCATCAATCGATGCGTTCGACGGCGATTGCCGTGGCCTCGCCACCGCCGATGCACAGAGAAGCCACGCCACGCTTCAGGCCGCGTACCTGCAGTGCATTCAACAACGTCACTACCAGTCGCGCGCCGCTGGCACCGATGGGATGACCCAGCGCGCAGGCACCGCCATTGACGTTGAGCTTCTCGTGCGGAATGCCCATTTCCTTCATCGGCGTCATCGCAACCACGGCGAACGCTTCATTGATCTCGAACAGATCAACGTCTTCGACTTTCCAGCCGGCCTTCTCGAGTACCTTCTGCATGGCACCGACCGGCGCGGTGGTGAACCATTCCGGTTCTTGCGAATGGGTGGCGTGCGCCACGATACGCGCCAGCGGCTTCAGTCCACGCTTGTTGGCGTCGTCGGCAGAAAGCAGCACCAATGCAGCAGCGCCATCGGAAATGCTGGACGAGCTGGCTGCGGTGATCGTGCCGTTCTCCTTGCGAAAGGCGGCTTTCAGTGTGGGGATCTTGGCCACGTCGGAACGGCCCGGTTGTTCGTCGGTGTCGATCACCACGTCGCCCTTGCGGCCGCTCACCGTCACCGGCACGATCTCGCCGGCGAACGCGCCGTTCTGCTGCGCGGCCTTGGCGCGGTTGACCGATTCGATCGCGAACGCGTCCTGATCCTCGCGGGTGAAGTGATACTTGTCCGCACACAGTTCGCCGAACACGCCCATCGACTTGCCGTCGTAAGGGTTGGTCAAACCGTCCCAGGCCATGTGGTCGACCAGCTGGCCATCGCCATAACGAATACCGGTACGCGCGTTGACCATGTGCGGTGCGTTGGTCATCGACTCCATGCCGCCGGCTACCACCACGGTGGCCGAGCCGGCCTTGATCAAGTCGTGACCCAGCATGATCGCCTTCATGCCCGAGCCACAGACTTTGTTGATGGTGGTGCAGCCGGCGCCGACGGGAAGGTCGGCAGCCAGTGCTGCCTGACGCGCGGGAGCCTGGCCAAGGTTGGCGGGCAGCACGCAACCCATGATGACTTCACTCACGTCAGCCGGCGCCACGCCGGACTGCGCCAGTGCGGCGCGTATCGCAACGGCGCCCAGCTTGGGAGTGGGGACGCCGGTGAACTGGCCCAGGAACGAGCCGATCGCTGTGCGCTTCGAACCGACGATGACGACGCTGACATCCGACATGGGTAACTCCGCTTGCAAGACTTTGGTGGGGCGCGAACGCCTGACTGGAAACCCTTCGATTATCGCAGTCTGCCGGGAAGCTCGGCAAACGGTGGCGATTCCTTTGCATGCAAGTACTTGCGTGCCGCTTCATTGGAATTTCGTTGTGCGAAGATGGCGGCAGGGACGCTGCGGGGGCGCAGCGGATGCGTTGGTGTGCAGAAATCAAACCAGGCGGGTGGGGGCATCGTGAAGAACTTCGATACGGTTTTGCGGCATCGCGAATTGGCGTTGCTGGTGGCTATGGCGTTGAGCCTGGCTGCGTGCGGTGGTGGCGGCAGCGTCAAACCGGCGCCACCACCGGTAGTTCCCAGTGCGCCGCCCGCGCCGCCGCCTGCACCGCCGCCCGCTCCACCGCCAAGCAGCCAGCCGCCACTGGACGCGCAACTGTCGATCACCAACACCTATGCCGCGCATAGTCAGGGTTACACCGGCGCTGGCGTCACCATCGGTGTGGTCGACAGCGGCATCATGCGTAATCATCCAGCGCTGGTCGGACGGGTGACTAAGGAACTGATCTACGTTGACTCCAGCACCAACAACACGGCGATCGACGATGTCGTCGGCCACGGCACCTGGGTTTCGCAGATCGCTGCCGGTCAGGCTTTTGACCAGTTTCCCGGCGGCATCGCGCCGGGCGCCAGCCTGGTCTCCGCGCGCATCATCAGCGACACCACGCCGAAAGACGATGGCTCCGGCAAGGGCAATCCCGTCACCGCCGATGACGCCCAGTTCTTCGCGCAAACCTTGAACCCGGCACTTGTCAGCGCTGGCGTGCAGGTGATGAACAATTCCTGGGGCGGCATCTACTGGGATACCACCAACGCCAGCATCAATCAGGCTTTCGCCCAGGCTTATCAGCCCTTTGTAGTGCAGCACGGCGGCTTGGTGGTGTTTGCGGCGGGCAACGATTCGCGCGGTGATCCCAGCGATATTGCCAGCCTGCCCACGCTGGCGCCGCAACTGGAACAAGGCTGGCTGGTGGCGGTGGCGGTGGACAGCAACCATCCCAGTCAGTTGGCGAGTTACTCCAACGCCTGCGGCAAGGCGATGAATTACTGCCTGGCTGCGCCGGGCGACGTGATCGTGAGCGACAAGAATGCCGTCGCGGGCACCAAGCCGACTTACTGGGTCGTCAGCGGCACCTCGTTTGCGTCGCCGGAAGTGGCCGGCGCAGCGGCGCTGGTGTGGCAGGCGTTTCCCTATTTCAACAACGATCTGGTGCGGCAGACCTTGCTGGGCACAGCCGACGACCTGGGTGCAGCCGGAGTGGATCCGATCTTCGGCTACGGCGAGCTGAACGTTGGCCGCGCAGTGAACGGGCCGGCCCAGTTCAACTGGGGCGACGTGACAGTCAACCTCACCGACAACTCCACCTGGGGCAACACCATCAGTGGCGCTGGTGGCCTGATCAAGCAGGGCAGCGGCACGCTGACGCTCAGCCAGCGCGCCAACTACACCGGCCTCACCCAGATACAAGGCGGTACGCTGGCGGCGAATGGGTTGTCCGGCGATGTCAGCATCGGTGCCCAGGGCACGCTCAGTGGCAGCGACGTGGCGGGCAACGTGACCAACGCCGGTACGTTCGAAGTTGCGCGCAATCGGGCCAGCACGATCACCGGCAACTACACGCAGCAAAGCGGTGGACAGCTTTCGGTGAATCTGGGTTCGACCTTGCTGGTTACCGGCACTGCGAGCTTGAACGGCGGCAACCTCTATGTGCGCGGCACCAATGACAATTACGTGGTGAACTCGCGCACCGAAGTGCTGGATGCCACCGGCGGGCTCAGCGGCACGTTCGGTGCGGTTACCACGCCGTCCAACGTGCTGTTGCAGGCCGTGTTGAATTACGACGCCCATGACGCGTGGCTCGACGTCTCGCAGGTCACCGTCACTGCCGTGCAGGGCATGAGCTATTCCGCCGCCTCGTATGGCAGCGCGCAGCGCGTGCAGGGCGCGTTCGACGAGCTCAATCGGCAGTTGGGTTCGGGTGGGTCGGCGGCCGTGCCGGTCACTGGTTCCTTTATCGACGGTGCAGCCAGTCTGCAGCACACCGCATCAGTCGGCGCGCTGCAACAGTCGCTGCAAAGTCTCAGCGGGCAGCTGCATGCGGCCAGCGCGGCGATGACGTTCCAGGCGATCGATGCCGGTACGCAGGCGCTGTCCGATCGCTTCGAGCAGTTGCTCGATGCGCCGGTCGCCGGCGGTTGGACGCAAAGTTTGGGGTATCAGGGCGATATGTCGCGCCGTGGCTATAACCGTGTCGGCTACGACCTCAGCGGCTTTTTGGTCGGCGCCGATCAACGCGTGGGCAGCAATGGTTTTGCCGGCTATGCGCTGAGCCAGAGTCAGGGTTTGGGCCGGCTGGAAGAAAGCGCGGACCAGGGTCACAGTCATGCGATGGAAGCCATGCTGTATGGCGGTGTCGTGCGGAATGCGTGGTACGCGATGGGGCGCTTCGGCGTCGGCAACTATCGCGAGACGATGCGTCGGCGCGTCCAACTCGGCGAGCAGTCAGCGGGTTTGAGCAGCGACGACAATGGTCGCTACGGTGTCGCCTACGCCGAAAGCGGTTACCGGCTTTCACTGGGACGCACGGCGATCACGCCATATTTCAACCTGCAATATGCGCAGGTGCAGCGCGATGGCTTCAATGAAGTGGGTGCGAATGGTTTCGGCCTGAAGTCCGCCGCCCAGGCCACCGCACGCTGGCAAGCCGGCGCTGGCTTGCGTGCGTCACGCGAATGGTTGTTGCCCGGTGCCGGCAGTTTGAGTTTGCAGGGCCACGCGTTGTGGCAGCAGTCATTCGGCTTGCGCGGCGAAGTCTTCAACGCCAGCTTCAGTGGCATTGATCAGTTTGCGCCGCTTGGTGGCATCGGCTTGTCGCGTTACGGCGGCGTGCTCGGAACCACGCTGGACTGGAAAATGACGCCGCGCGCCAGCCTGCAGTTCGGCTACGACCGTTACACCGGCCAACGCCAGCAGGCGCAGATGGCCACGGCGAATTTCAGCTGGACGTTCTGAACGCATTGGTTAGCGCATCAAAGAAAAGGCCCGCATCATGCGGGCCTTTTCTTTACGAGTGTATTGCTTACGCCTTGCCGTGGAACAGCTCGCGGCCGATCAGCATGCGACGAATTTCATTGGTGCCGGCGCCGATCTCGTACAACTTCGCATCGCGCAGCAAACGGCCAGCCGGAAACTCGTTGATATAGCCGTTGCCGCCCAGCGTCTGGATCGCTTCCAGCGCCACCTGCACCGCATTGACCGACGCGTTCAGCAAACAGGCGGCCGGATCGATGCGCGACTTCACGCCCGCGTCGAACTGCTGCGCCACCATGTAGGCAAAACCGCGTGAGGATTGCAGCTTGGTATACATGTCGGCGATCTTCGCCTGCATCACGCCAAAGGTGCCGATCGGTGCGTTGAACTGCTTGCGCTCGCGCACATAGGGCAGGGCCAGATCCAGCGCCGCCTGCATCAGGCCGATCGGGCCACCGGACAGCACCAGTCGCTCGGTGTCCAGCCCGTTCATCAGCACGCGCACGCCTTCGTTCACTTCGCCGACGATGTTCTCGGCGGGGATCTCGCAGTTCTCGAAGACCAGCTCGCAGGTGTTCGAGCCGCGCATGCCGAGCTTGTCCAGCTTTTGCGCGGTGCTGAAACCCTGCATGCCTTTTTCGATGATGAAGGCGGTCATGCAGCGGCTGCCGGCGGTGCGCGGCGCGGTGCGCATGTAGACCAGCAGCACGTCGGCGTCCGGCCCGTTGGTGATCCACATCTTGTTGCCGTTCGCCACCCACACGTCACCGCGCAGCTCGGCCTTGCAGCTCATCGAACCGACCACGTCCGAACCGGCACCCGGTTCACTCATCGCCAGCGCGCCCACGTATTCGCCGTTGCACAGCTTCGGCAGATACTTCTGCTTCTGTGCTTCGTTGCCGTTGTGATAGATGTTGTTGACGCACAGGTTGGAGTGCGCGCCGTACGACAGCCCGACCGAACCCGACGCGCGCGAAATTTCTTCCATCGCAACCATGTGCGCGAGGAAGCCCATGCCGCTGCCGCCGTATGCCTCCGCCACGGTTACGCCGAGCAAACCCATCTCGCCAAACTTGCGCCACAGGTCGGCCGGGAACAGGTTGTCGCGGTCGATCTTGTCCGCGCGCGGGGCGATCTCCTTTTCCGCAAACGCATGCACGGATTCGCGCAGCAGGTCGATGTCTTCTCCAAGCGGAAACGGTCGCATCACGAACTCCATGGGTGTGCAGAAAGGCGATTTTAACCCACGCAGCGATCGTATGACGTGCAGGAGCGCACCCTGTGCGCGATGCCTTCCGTTACGTAACGAAGAGCTATCGCGCACAGGGTGCGCTCCTGCGGGCATTTACAGCTGCGACTCGATCGGCAGCCAGCTCATGACCCGGGTGGTGGCCCGTAGCCACCAGCCGGCATCGGGTTCGTGGTCGAGCACGCGTGGTGGCTGGCTGCTGCCATCCAGCCATTGCAGCTCGCCATCGGCACCACGCTGCACCTGGTAGCTCAACGCCGGCGACGCCAGCTGCAGGTATTCCTGGCGTAGGTCATGCGCCAACCCGGCATCGGCAAACAGCACGCCCATTTCGGTATTGAGATTGGCCGAGCGCGGGTCGATGTTGAACGAGCCGACGAAGCCGCGTTCGTCATCAATGACAAACGCCTTGGTATGCAGGCTGGCGCCGCTGCTGCCGAACAGACCCTGGGCCACCTTCGGGCCGTTGCGGCGGATCTCGAACAGGTGCACGCCGCCGTCCAGCAGCTTGCCGCGGTAACGCTCGTAGCCGCTGTGCACTGCCGGCACGTCGTTCGCGGCCAGTGAATTGGTCACCACGCCTACCTGTGCGCCGGCGTGCGCCAGTCCCACCAGGGTCGCGGTGCCGCTCTTGCCGGGCACGAAGTAGGGCGAGATCAACAGCACTTCGCGGTGCGCGCCGGAGAGGTGGGCGGTCAGCCGGTGTTGCAGCCAGTGGTCGCGATCGCTGGAGCGAAACTTCAGCGGCGGATCCGAAGCGACCACGATGTTGGCGCTCCAGTGCACCGCCAGCTCGTGGTCCACCAGACGTTGCGCCGACGGTGAGGCCGCCACGCGTTGCAGGTAGTCGCGTGCGCCCGGCATCGCCGATTCACTGGCCAGCTGCGCCACCAGTGCCTGCAACGCCTGCGGGGTCTGCGGGTTCAATGCCGCGATCGGTACCGCTGCGCTGGAATTCCAGAACGCATCGAAGATACCGCTGGCATCGGCCACCGCCGGACCGATCAGCAGCAAGTCCAGGTCGCGGAAGTTCACGTGGCTGTCGGCATCGAAATATTCGTCGCCGATATTGCGTCCGCCGACCACGGCGAGTCGGCCGTCAACGATCCACGCCTTGTTGTGCATGCGATGGTTGACGCTGAAAAAACGCTGCACCATCTCCAGCACGCGCCACACGCCGCCGCGGTTTCGGAACGGGTTGTACAGGCGCACTTCGATATTCGGGTGCGCGTCCAGCGCCAGCAATTGCGGGTCCAGCCCCTTGGTGTTGATGTCGTCCAGCAGGATGCGCACGCGCACGCCACGCTCGGCGGCGGCATACGCCTCGCGTGCCAGCAGATGCCCGATCAGATCGTCGTGCCACATGTAGTACTGCAGGTCCAGGCTGCGCCCGGCCAGTCGTGCCGAAGCGGCGCGCACGGCAAACGCATCCAGCCCGTCGTGCAGCAAGGTCGCGGCGGTCTGGCCCGGATGGGTCGCGAGATACGGCGACAACTCGCGGTCGATGGCGGTCTGCGCACTCTGCAGCGGCAGGCTCGTGCTCGGTGTGCCGGTGGCCGGCGGGGTAAGCCGGTCGGCCAGCAGCAGGCCGCTGGCGACCAACAGCAGCAACGCCGCCACACCCCAACCCAGCCAGATCATGATTCTGCGCATCCGTGGCTCCTCCGATCCCTGATTATTGGTGGGCCGGCGCACATGTGCAAAGGCCTGCCGCAGTGAGCGACAGGCCTTTGCCGAAACAGGGCTGCGCCGGTGAACCGGCCGCGCCCCCAGAACGTGCTTACTGACCGCGCATGCGGCCCTGGAAGCGGGTGCCGCCATTGCCCATGTGGGCCAGCTTGATCTTGCCGATCGCGTTGATGCGCTCTTCGGCCAGACGGTCGGCCGCCTTGTAGGTCGGGATGCCTTCGTTCTTGCTGATCTCGAAGATGCGACCCAGGTTGTAATAGATCGTGCGCATCATGCGCATCGCGCGCTCGCGGTTGTAGCCGTCGATTTCCAGCGACACGTTCATCACGCCGCCGGCGTTCACTGCGTAATCGGGCGCGTACAGCACGCCACGCTTCTGCAACTCGTCGCCGATCTCGTCGGTGGCCAGCTGGTTGTTGGCCGGGCCGCAGATGATCTTGGCCTTGATCCGGTCAATCGTCTGCTCGTTGACGGTGCCGCCCAGCGCGCACGGCGAATACACGTCGGCATCCACGTCGTAGATCTCGTCCAGGCCGACCGCTTCGCAGCCCAGCTCGTCGACGCAGCGCTGCACCGCTTCCTTGTTGATGTCGGTGACGAACACCTTGGCGCCCTGTTCGCGCAGCAGCTTGATGTACTCACCGCCGACATGGCCGCAACCCTGCACCGCGTAGCTGTACTTGCCCACGTCCTCGTTACCGTGCTTGAACTGCAGCGCGGCCATCAGGCCCTGCAAGGTGCCGTAGGCGGTGAACGGCGACGGGTCGCCCGAGCCGCCATGCACCTGATGCACGCCGGTCACGTATTCGGTTTCGCGGAACACGTATTCCATGTCGTTGACATCGATGCCCACGTCTTCGGCGGTGATGTAGCGGCCGTTCAACGAGTTGACGAAGCGACCGAACGCGCGGAACAGCGCCTCGGACTTGTCCTTGCTCGGATCGCCGATGATCACCGCCTTGCCGCCGCCCAGGTTCAGGCCGGCCACCGCGTTCTTGAACGTCATGCCGCGCGACAGCCGCAGCACGTCGTTCACGGCTTCCTGCTCGGTCTTGTACGGCCACATGCGCAAGCCGCCGAGCGCAGGGCCCAGCACCGTGTTGTGGATCGCGATGATGGCTTTGAGGCCGGCGTCCTTGTTGTGGCAGAACACGACTTCTTCGTGACCGGTCTTTTCGATGGTTTCAAAGATCATTGGAACGGTGACTCCATGATTTACGGT
Source organism: Rhodanobacter sp. AS-Z3 (assembly GCF_029224025.1). Classification (NCBI taxonomy): domain Bacteria; kingdom Pseudomonadati; phylum Pseudomonadota; class Gammaproteobacteria; order Lysobacterales; family Rhodanobacteraceae; genus Rhodanobacter; species Rhodanobacter sp. AS-Z3. The sequence goes on along the minus strand of NZ_CP119392.1, from coordinate 3,103,172 downwards.
GCCGGTGGGCATCTACAGAAGGTGGCGGGAGACTTGCGGGACCCGCCAGGGGGTGTGAAAGCGCTCATAAGCCATCGCCCCGACAAGGGCCGGGGCGATGGTTCAAAGCGCGAAGTTTAGTACTTCACCCTGACCGGTGCTGCGGCGGCGCAACAAGTCGCCGGCGTATGGGGTGCCGCAACGCCACTCAACGGCCCCAGTAACCGGGCTGGAAACGCCAGTCGTGACCGTGGCGAACCCAGTGCGCTGGCCGATAGTGCCGGCCGGGTTGTACTCGCATCCATGCGCCGCCGACCCACACGTGGCGGTGAGTGTGTGTGTTCCAGCGCCAGTAGCCCGGCACCCACACCAGGCCGCGTCGGGGTGCCGGTACCCGTTCGAAGCGCACCGGCGGCGGGGCCACACCCACGTGGATACCCACCGCCACCTGGGTGCGCGCGGCAGCGGGTGGCGCATATATCGCGCCGGCGAAGGTCAGACCGAGTCCGGCCAGCAGGGCCAGCTTGAGTGGGGTGCGGGTCATCGTGATCTCCTTGGCGATGCCGGGTGTTCGGCAGGCACTTGAGGAAAACGAGGAGCGGCCCGCGCAGTTGACCCGGCGCGGCCGCCCCGTTCAGCGGGCGCACGCCGAACCGCACCTACATTCGGCAATTCGGCGCATGGCCGCTGGCGCGTGCCTGCTGATACACCGGCATCAACTGCGCGGCTTGCTGGTTCAGCGCCTGCGCGCGGTTGCCAGATGACGGATGGGTGGACAGGAACGCCGGTGGCTTGCCGCCACCTTGCGCGCCCATCTTGTCCCACAGCGTCACCGCCGCGCGCGGATCGAAACCGGCCTGCGCCATGTAACGCTGGCCCAAGGTGTCGGCTTCGCTTTCCTGGGTGCGCGAGAACGGCAGCAGAATGCCCAGTTGGGCGCCCGCGCCGAGCAGCGCCGCGGCGCTGTTGGCATCGCCGCCGCGGCTGCCGGCGTAAATCGTACCCGCCGCGACCGCCGCCTGCGCGGCCATATTGTCGGACACCCGCTCGGCACCGTGACGCGCCACCACATGCGACAGCTCATGACCCAGCACCACCGCCAACTGATCCTGATTGCTGGCCAGCTTGAACATCCCCTTGTTCACGCCGATCCGGCCACCGGGCAGGGCGAACGCGTTGGCGGTGTCGTCGCCGATGATCTGCACTTCCCACTGCTGGGTATTCCACGGCGGCGGTAGCACCGCAATCAGCGCCTTCGACACGCAAGTCGCATAGGCCAGCTCGCGCGGGGCATTCACAAACTTGCCCTGCTTGCGCATGTCATTGAATGCCGAAAGACCCATCTGGCTCATTTGGCTGTCCGACACCACCATAAATTGCGAGCGGCCCGTAGGCGAGGTGACGCAGCCGGCCAGTAGCGCAGCGAGAAGTGACAGCGGCAGCAAGTGGAATCGCATGAGGGTTCTCCGAAATCGGGATGGGTGCGGTGAAAGCATAGCCGCAGCTCACCACGTGGCCGATCAAGCTCGCGTGCACGGCAGCGTCACGGCCCGCCGCCACCGTACGCCCGGGTACACAGGCGCATGCCGCCAGCCCCGCGTCGATCCACTAGAATCGACGAGATCAAGCATCAATGTCCGGAGTTGCCATGAGTTCCCCCGCCACGCACATCCCCGCCAGCGCCCCGCAGAGCGACACCACGCCGCTGCGCTTCGTCACCGCCGCCAGTCTGTTCGATGGTCACGACGCGGCGATCAACATCATGCGGCGGATCATCCAGAGCCAGGGCGCGGAGGTGATCCACCTGGGCCACAACCGTTCGGTGGAAGACGTGGTGCGCGCCGCGCTGCAGGAAGACGCCGACGCCATCGCGCTGTCGTCCTATCAGGGCGGCCACGTCGAATACTTCAAGTACATGATCGACATGCTGCGCGAGCGCGGCGCCGGCCACATCCGCGTGTTCGGCGGCGGCGGCGGCACCATCACCCCGGAAGAAATCCGCGAGTTGCAGGCCTACGGCGTCGAGCGCATCTACCACCCCAACGACGGCATGAAGCTGGGTCTGGTCGAGATGATCGAGGACGTGATGGAGCGCACCCGCGTCGCCGTCGCTAAGCGCGTGGAAACCGCCGCCAGCCACGTCGACATCAACGACGAAATCTCCATCGGGCACATGCTGTCCACCATCGAGGAAGCCCGCTTCAGCGCCGGCGAACTCGAACGCCTGCGCAAGGAATGGAAACTGGCCGGCAAGAACACGCCCGTGCTCGGCCTCACCGGCACCGGTGGCGCCGGCAAGTCGTCCGTGGTGGACGAACTGCTGCTGCGCTTCCTGCATGCGTTCCCGCACATGCGCATCGCCGTACTCGCGGTCGACCCCACGCGTCGCCGCTCCGGTGGCGCGCTGCTGGGCGATCGCATCCGCATGAACTCGCTGCGCAGCCATCGCGTCTACATGCGCTCGATGGCCACCCGCCGCCAGCACGCCGCCACCAGCATCGTGCTGCACGACTGCATCGACTTCCTGAAAAGCCAGCCCTACGACCTGGTCATCGTGGAAACCGCGGGCATCGGCCAGAGCGATTCGGAGATCGTCGACCTGGTCGACTTCCCCGCCTACGTGATGACCAGCGACTACGGCGCCGCCAGCCAGCTGGAGAAGATCGACATGATCGACTTCGCTGAACTCATTGTGCTGAACAAGTTCGACAAACGCGGCGCCGAAGACGCGCTGCGCGACATCCGCAAGCAGTGGAAGCGCAACCGCACTGCGTTCAGCGTCAAGGACGACGACGTGCCGGCGTACCCCACCATCGCCAGCCAGTTCAACGATCCGGGTGTCACCTGGATGTTCTCAAACCTGTGCCGGCTGATGCGCGAAAAGCTGTCGTTGCCGGCCGACAAGTGGACGCCCAACCTCGACACCACCTTGAAAGAACCCCGCGCCACCGTGCTGATCCCCGGCCCGCGCGTGCGCTACCTCGCCGAGATCGCCGAGCAGGGTCGCGCCATCAACAAGGGCATCGAAACCCAGGCGGAATACGCCAGCAAGGCGCAGCATTACTACGAGTCGTTGAAGGAACTGGGCGACGACAAACTGCCCAAGCCGCTGGACATGTACGCCAGCGATGACGTGCACCAGCCGTCCGATGCCGCTGCCGCGCACCTGCGTTCGGCACCCACGGATGGCAAGGCCAGCAGCGAACACAAAGCCGTTCGTGCCGAGCGTAGTCAGCACGGCGACGTCGAAGCGTCGGCCTCCATCGACCGCTCCATGCTCCTGCTGCGCCAGCGCTACAACGCCGCGCTGAAGGAACTCAGCCACGAAGCCGTCGAGCAACTGCGCCAGTGGCCGGCCCTGTACGAATCCGTCACCGCCGACGTCAACCAGTACAAGGTCCGCGACAAGGTGATCAAGGTCGAGAACTACCGCGAATCGCTCAGCCACCAGAAGATCCCGAAAGTCTCCCCGCCCAAATCCAAAGACTGGGGCGAGCTGGTCACCTTCCTCGGCAAGGAAAACCTGCCCGGCCACTACCCGTACACCGGCGGCGTGTATCCGTACCGCCGCAGCGGCGAAGATCCCACCCGCATGTTCGCCGGCGAAGGCACGCCCGAGCGAACCAACCGTCGCTTCCATTACCTCAGCCAGGGCGGCGCCGCCACGCGGCTGTCCACCGCGTTCGACTCGGTCACCCTGTACGGCGAAGACCCGGCGCCCCGCCCGGACATCTTCGGCAAGATCGGCAACTCCGGCGTCAACATCGCCACCCTGGACGACATGAAGAAGCTGTACTCCGGGTTCGACCTGTCCGCGCCCAGCACCTCGGTGTCGATGACCATCAACGGCCCCGCGCCGATGATCCTGGCGATGTTCATGAACACCGCCATCGACCAGAACATCGAAAAGTACCTGCGCGAAGACGACGCCCGCTGGGCCGCCGCGCAAAAGAAAATCGACAAAATGTATGAGGGTCGCCAGCGCCCGCAATACCTCGGTGAGCTGCCCAAGGGCAACGAAGGCCTCGGCCTGGGCTTGCTCGGCGTGGCCGGCGACGAACTGGTCGATGCCGAAACCTACGCCCGCATCAAGACCGCCACCCTGCAAGCCGTACGCGGCACCGTGCAGGCCGACATCCTGAAGGAAGACCAGGCCCAGAACACCTGCATCTTCAGCACGGAATTCGCGCTGCGCATGATGGGCGACATCCAGCAGTACTTCGTCGACCACAAGGTGCGCAACTTCTACTCGGTCAGCATCAGCGGGTATCACATCGCCGAAGCCGGGGCCAACCCGATCAGCCAGCTCGCCTTCACCTTGAGCAACGGCTTCACTATCGTCGAGTACTACCTCGCCCGCGGCATGAAGGTGGACGACTTCGCGCCCAATCTCAGCTTCTTCTTCTCCAACGGCATGGACCCGGAATACACCGTCATCGGCCGCGTCGCCCGCCGCATCTGGGCGCGCGCCATGCGCGAGCGCTACGGCGCCAGCAGCCGCAGCCAGATGATGAAGTACCACATCCAGACCAGCGGTCGGTCACTGCACGCGCAGGAGATCCAGTTCAACGATATCCGCACCACGCTGCAGGCGATGTACGCGCTGTTCGACAACTGCAACTCACTGCACACCAACGCCTACGACGAAGCGATCACCACGCCCACCGAGGAAAGCGTGCGCCGCGCGGTGGCGATCCAGATGATCATCAACAAGGAGCTGGGCCTCAACTTCAACGAGAACCCGTGGCAGGGCAGCTACGTGGTCGACACGCTGACCGACCTGGTCGAGGAGGCGGTGTACAAGGAGTTTGAGGCGATCAGTGAGCGGGGCGGGGTGCTGGGGGCGATGGATACGATGTATCAGCGCGGGAAGATTCAGGAAGAGTCGATGTATTACGAGCACAAGAAGCATGATGGGTCGTTGCCGTTGATTGGCGTGAACACGTTCTTGCCGAAGGATCATGGCGGGGAGATTGCTACCGAGATTGAGTTGATTCGGTCTACCCCTGAAGAGAAGGGGGCGCAGATTGCCAATGTGAAGTTGTATGGTGAGGCGCGGAATTCGCTTGCTCCCGGGAGTCTGCGTACGCTGCAGGAGACGGCGAGGGAGCGGGGGAATGTGTTTGAGCGGTTGATGGAGGCGGTGAAGTACAACTCGTTGGGGCAGATTAGTCATGCCTTGTATGAGGTGGGGGGGGAGTATCGGAGGAATATGTGAGTCATCCTCTCCTGCGCAGTTCCAGTGGGGCGGTAGCGCTGCCTTCACCGCAGTTTCTGATCGATGCCGCCCCGCGACTCGACCACAGGATGATCTAGCTGATGCGCGAATATGATCTTACGGTCCTTAATGACAAGGAGTTTGAGGTCCTGGTCGCAGACCTACTCACCGCCGAGATCGGTGCACCCGTCGAGCGCTTCAAGCCTGGCAGAGACGCTGGGGTTGATGCGCGCTGGTTTGCGTCGCCTGGGAGCGAGGTAATTGTCCAATGTAAACATTGGCCGCGATCAAACGTCGCTGCTATCGTTCGAAAAATATCGTCCGAAGAAAAGGCAAAAGTAATTGCGCTAAACCCTTCACGATACATTTTTGTGTGCAGTCTTCCTCTGTCGAGGAAGAATAAAGGCGCCATCTCAGAGGCATTCCTGCCCTATGTCGTCTCGCCAGACGACGTGCTGGGTTATGAAGACCTGCAGCGCCTCATATCTGCCCACAAGTCTGTCGAGCGGAAGCATTACAAGCTCTGGCTGGCCAGTAGCAACGTGCTAGTGACGCTGCTGAACCATAGTGTGTTAGGGCGAAGTGCCGACTCTGTAGACGATATTCGCCACGCACTAGCGAAGTTTGTAGAGACAGAGGACTGCAGAAGGGCACGCAAGCAGCTTGCTAATGCAAGAGTTCTGATAATTAAGGGTGAGCCCGGCGTTGGCAAGACAACACTTGCTCAGCATCTGGTGATGGAATCTATCGGAGACGGTTACCAGTTCGTAGAGATCCAATCCGATTTGAGCGAGGCCGAAGGCGTGCTGCTCGACCCTGAAGAAAAGCAAATTTTCTATTTCGACGACTTTCTAGGTAGGAACTTCCTGGAGGTCTTCACCGACAACAAGGATTCGCATGTCTTGGCGTTTATCCGGAGGGTCCTCCGGAACGAGAACAAGCGTTTTGTCCTCACGTCTCGTACGCACATTTTGGACCGTGGCAAGCAGCTTTCCGAATTTTTTCGTATCGAGAACATTGGGAAGAGAGAGTTCGAGCTGACGGTCGGGGCGCTGTCGCGTCTAGAGAAGGGAATGATCCTCTACTCGCACATTTGGAATACTGGTTTACCCGAATGGGCGATTGAGGCGCTGTATGAGGAACACCGGTACCTCGACGTCATAGATCACGCAAATTTTAATCCGCGACTAGTAGCGTTCATCACTGATCCAGAGCGGATTGCGGACGTGGCACCGCATGAGTTTTGGACATATGTCACGGCAACGCTAGACAATCCAGAAGCCATTTGGCGCCATGTCTTCGAGCGGCAGCTTAGTCCGGATACCCGTGACCTTGCCGTGCTTGTTGCGTTCAATGGCAAGGACATTAACGAGGCCGACCTAGAGGCGGCATTTGCGCGACTCAATCAATCGGGTACAGACAATCCGGTCCAGTTTGCAGTTCGATTCCGCGACGCGCTGCGACTTGCTCTAGGGTCAGTGATAACGAGAACAGTTGCTAGCCCTGCCGACGCAAAATGCGAGCTGTTCAATCCATCAATCGCTGATTTCCTGTTGAAAGACGAAGCCTTGCTTTCGCGCGCGCCGGAGATCGCGCGCACTTTGCAGACTGTCGATTCGGTGAACTATCTCGCTTCACTAACCGAAGCTGGCTATCTCAGCGCCGGGAGGGTTGCGGAAACGCTTCGGTCGATAGCAACGGACGTGACGGCGCAGGGCGAGGTCGGAGGTGATGTATCAGTGCGGATCGCTGATCTGCTCGCGCCTCAGGCTACGCTTAATGCTGACGCTGAGTTTGTCGGTCTGGTAGCCAACTCGTTTGCTCCGGGTACGATATGCAGGAGCGCCGCGCGCGTGCGCATATTTGCGGCGGCGTTGACGGCTGGGTCGGTCCAGGAGTCCGCGAGGCGGTTCGAAGAACTCCTTGAGGAGATCGAAACGTGCCCCTTGGAGGCTGAGCGTCTAAAGCCACTGCGTCCTTGTGCGCTGTGGTTGCAAGAAAACGGGATTGGAGGAGCGGAACTGCGCTTGCGCGAAGCGCTTATCACGGCAGTGTTTGATTATGCTCAAGAATTCATTGTCGAGTCCACAGTACTTGACGAATACATGTACGAGGGTGACGCCAGTTCTGCCCGGTACGATGCACAGAGATGCATCGAAGAATTCTTCGAAGGATTGGGGTTCCCTCTTTCAGAAGAAGAGGCTGAGGATTTCGTCTCTCGAATTGATGTGGTCGACATCATCAACGACAACGTTAGCTCTGCGTCGCATGGTTGGGATGATTCAGACTCGGGCGGGCGCGCGGTAAATGGTATTGATGCGATCGTCGACTATTTCGACCGGAGTAGTCGGGAGTAGCGCAAGGAAAAGGTGTCAGGAAAAAAAGCGGGCTCAGGTTCACTTACAAAAGCAGGGGTCAGAGTGCACTTCTCAGCGAGAGCTGGTCTTGACGAAAGCTAAAGGCCATGAGGGCAATTAGGTGTGTCCTTCGGTCTCTTTGTTCTTCTTCTAAAATTAATGGTATGGCGTCTCATGATAAAAACGGGGTCAGGTTCACTTACAGTCGTTTGAATTATCACGGAGAGAGCGTTGCGTCCGGAAGTGAAACTTCCCTGTTCTTTCTCACCTGAACTTGGACGCTGATATCCGGTGCAGATGGCTGCGATGAAATTTCGTTGCCCACCTTGGCGACTTATTCGGCCGCGTAGGAGGGGTAGATGGATATTCACGAGAGAGTAATTGCTTTTTTCTCAAAAAACGGGGTTAGGTTCACTTACAGACGTTTTACTCGTCGAAACAGGGGTCAGAATTTACTTTTTCTGACGTAACTTGATAGTCGGTGTCAGTGTAAAAGCTTCGTCAGGTTTATACCCGAAGCTATAGTGAGAGGAGCAAATCATGGGAAAGGCAGACGAGGACAATCGCTCCAACCAGCTCAATCCAAACAACGACGCTTACCATCAGTCGCGAGGTTGGGGTAGTCGCGACGATGCATTTGGGGACGATCGCTCAGGCGATCGCGGCGTGGGGTGGGCAGGTTTCTACGAACGCTACATTTCCAGCCCGATCAAACATCAGCGTACGCGGCAAACGCTCTTTGGATTTGCCGAGGCCGCCCAAGCGCTAAAGTTCGAGGTCAACTTTTGTTTGCCTTACGCAATGATGGATTTCGTTCACCAGGGCGCGGACTTGGTGATCGACTTCACTTACCTGCACTGTTGGCAAGAAGCAGATGCCCTCAAGATCATCAAGTTCTGGGAGGCTAAGAATCAAGAAGGGTTTCGAGGCTTCTCCGGGATCTTGGTGCGATTTCGCGGTGAGATCGCTGCAGGCTTATAACAAAGCAAAAACGGGGTCAAAAAAACTAAGAACATAGCCAAACAAAGGGGTCAGGTTCATTTAATCCTGAGTCTTGGACGCTTTCGCCGGTCTCCCGCGAGAACAAAAGGGGTCAGAGACATTATTACCATGTGAACGTTAGAATCGCCTGACGTAATTGCTTTAAAAAAAGTGGTCAGGTTCATTTAATCCTGATCTTGGGGTGATTTCGGCGGCCTTCCGCGTGGTCTGACGCTGGCTGACCGCTGGGTCAGCGCTTCGATTTGTTGCTGGAAGCGTTGGCTACCCCAGGCACGCTGTTGCTGGGTGTGGAGTCGCAGATCGTCGAGGTGCTTTTCCTCGGTGTGTTCTGCGATCAGGGCACGGTAAGCGGACTGCCGCGTGCTTGGTGTTGAGCCAAGCTGGATGTATTGCTCGTGCGAAACCTCAGGGTTAGAGTGCACTTTAAATTGCACGAGGTCTGTGGAGAGTCGACTCTGACCCTTGTTACGGACCCCTGTTTCTGCCTGTTTCTGGTTTCGCACCTTTCGCTCATGGCAAACTTGCCAATTAACCGGGAACCATGGACATGAAAAGGATATTGGCAGCGATTGCCTTGGCGATGCTTGTCGCCGGGTGCCACGATCAATCAGACCAAGCTAAGAAAGCGGTGATGGCCACTCTCAAGGATCCAGCATCCGTGCAGTGGAGAGACATTCGCGCGCAACCACGAAAGGATTCTTGGGGTAAAGAGCATCCCGTAATCTGCGGCGAATACAATGCCAAAAATAGCTACGGCGGTTACACCGGATTTAAACCGTTTATTTTCGAAGATAATCGCCTGCATATTGATGACGACATTGCGATGTGGCTATCTGACTGCCAGTGAGCAAAACGGGGTCTATCTTCAGTAAAAAAGAAAAAACGGGGTCAAGAACGGGGTCAGGTTCACTTACAACCGTTTGAATCGGTGCTGGTGGATCGATGCAAACAAAGGGGTCCAAACAAAGGGGTCAGGTTCATTTAATTCCTAAAAATGGGCTCAGAATCGAAGTAAAAGGGGTCAGAGACATTATTCGGACGAATTAAACGGCTCTGACCAGTTGTGTGATTTTCTTTTCTTGCTTTTACAAGGTCAGTTATATGGCATCGACTGAATCGTGCCCTGATGTCGAAATAACTGAAGAGCGCTATTTCTCAGCGCATCATCGAAAACACGGGTCAGAGTGCACTTTTTGTCGAGAAAAAGGGGTCAGAGTGAGGGTCAGAGTGCACTTTAATTGCACGAGGCTCGTGGAAAGTCGACTCTGACCCATGTTTCCTTCGTGACCTCTTAGGTCTGGGAACAAAAGGGGTCAGAGACATTATTAGCATGTGAACGTTAGAATCGCCTGACGTAATTGCTTTCGTTTCCTTTGTCCGAAATTGGTACGATCCGGGTCTTGAACTATCAAAGTCTGGCTTTACTTCATTCTTTAGGAAAATAAATGTCGAATATAGAATTGGACCTCTATCGTAGCTGCAAGAGTCGTGATTGGGGCACTAGAAAAGCGAGTGATAGCTCGCGTTCGAAGGAATTTCTTGCTGCGGATGGCAAAACCTCTTTGCATCCAAATTATGGTTTTACTAGAACAGATGGAAGCGAACGACCTTCCGATGTAACGCGTTTTAGTAAGGATGGGAAGACCTGGGTTCGTGGGGTCGAGGACATCAGGCCGGACGGAAAGCATTGGGTTTCTTGGAAAGAAGGTGTTTCGGTTGGATCAAATAAGCAGGCGATGCCCTACTCTAAGGGCTGGTTCGACTTCTTGTTGCCCAAGGGTACCTCTATTCCAGCATCGCTCGACGTTAAACCTACCCCAAGTAGATCTAATCCTGATCACTATTCCATAAGGTTGAAGAATCAGTTGACCCAAGAAGCCTATCAGGACGCATTGGATACACTTGCACGAAATGCGATTGCGAAAGCCGTAGAACTTGGTATTCCATCACACTGTTTTTCTTGATCATCACGAGTAAATGGCCATGCGTTCAATAAGCGAAAACGACCTTGCAGCTATCATTCCCCTGCTTGCGGCAAAGATTCGGGACATCAAGCAGGAACTTCTCAAGGGTGATGGGCGTGAAGATGATATGACCGATGAAGAGTTTGATGAGCAAACGGAGGCTTCTGATCTGCTGGTGTCCTACAACAGAATATTGGATAGGCTTCAAGAAGAGTACGAGGCTGGGCTTGCGGAAGGAACGCTTCTTCCAAGCTTTGAGAAGTTGACTAGTCGATTCGTGTGATCAAAAACGGGCTCTCTCTCGATGGAAGCAGGGGGCAAGATCGAATAAGGTGTCAGAGACATTATTAGGGATGCTCTGATCTATTCCCCATCTGAGGCATCATCGCAACGAGCGAAGTAAAAGGGGTCAGAGACATTATTCGGACGAATTAAACGGCTCTGACCAGTTATGTGATTTTCTTTTCTTGCTTTTACAAGGTCAGTTATATGGCATCGACTGAATCGTGCCCTGATGTCGAAATAACTGAAGAGCGCTATTTCTCAGCGCATCATCTGTTGTTGCGCGCGGCGAGTGCGTCGATCATGGAGGCTCAAGGGAGCGCTACTCGCGGGCGGGAGTTTCATATCTTAACTGCGATGGTGATGAGCGCTCTCGCAGTCGAAGCGCTCTGCAATGCCATTGGTTATCGTGTCGTGCCTGGATGAAAAACTGGGGTCAGAGTGCACTTTCCGAGCTTTGCTCTTGAGTTGCTTTGCGCGGTCGTCCGATCTTCGCCGGCCCTGCGCGGCGCGATAGCTGCTTCTCGATGGCGATTCGGAAGCGGTCCGAGCCCAAGGCGTGTTGGCGCTGGAGATGGACACGGATGGCTGCGAGATCATCTTTGGAAAGGTTCTCCATCGCCAGCGCTCGGTATGCGCCTTGTCGTTCGGCGTCCGTGCTGCCCAGCGCGAGATAGGCAGGGTGGGGATGAATCAGCGGGTCATCGTGCCCGAACGCATTGTGTGCGTGGCTGGACCAGGCGTAGTCCAGCGGGTCGGCGGTCATGTGGGCGCGGACCGGGTTCAACTCGATGTAGCGATAGCAGTGCAGCAAGTAGGTTTCCCGATCTACCAGTGATGACTTGTAGCGTCCTTCCCACAACGTGCCTGTGCGCAGGTAGCGATCATTGATGTATCGCACGTAACGTCGCCCCAGGAATTGCATCAGGCGTGACACTTGGCCGCTGGCGGCGGGCGTCATCAACAGATGCACGTGGTTGGTCATGAGTACGTAAGCATGGACATTGCAGCCTTCGCGCAGTGCGATCTCCCGCAAGTCTTGCAAGTAGCGCACGCGGTCAACGTCGGTAAAGAAGCACGGCTGGCGATCATTTCCACGCTGGATGACGTGCTGCGGAATGTTCGCGAGATCGAGGCGTGGTTGGCGAGGCATGGTGGCGTCCGTGCTGGCTCTGTCCAGTCTCCCTATGCAACCGAACACGGTCTGTCAGGGCATTCCACGATCTCCTGTCGGAAAGTCTACTCTGACCCCGGTTTGTTGCCGGCCGACGCATCATTAGGCAAAACTCAACACAACTCGGGCAAGGCAAGGCAATGGATAGTTTCGATTTCATCGTGATCGGTGGCGGGCCGGGTGGCTGCGTTACGGCTGCGCGCCTGAGTGAAGTACCGGACTGCCGGGTGCTGCTGCTGGAAGCCGGACCGGATCGGCGCGGCCTCTTGGCCGACAACCTCGCGCTGGGCACTCTGGCCCTGGTGCCGCGCAAGAGCCGCAACAACTATGGCCTGCGCACCGAGGCCGAGGCAGGCCTCAATGGGCGCCGCGATTTCCATCCACTGGGGCGAGGCCTCGGCGGCGGTTCCAGCATCAATACGCTGATGTACATGCGTGGCAACCAGCAGGACTATGACGACTGGGCCGCCATGGGCAACCCCGGCTGGTCCTGGGACGAGGTCCTGCCTTATTTCCGCAAGTCGGAGAACAATCAGACCTTTCGCGACGACCCGTTGCACGGCGTCGATGGACCCATGTGGGTGGAGGAGCTACGCACTGGCAATCCCTACCAGGAGCTGTGCCTCCGCGCCTGCGAGGAGGCCGGCCTGCCGCAGAATTCCGATCTCAACGGTACCAGCCAGGAAGGCTGCCGGCGCACTCAGGTGTTCATGAAGAACGGCGTGCGCCATGGCGTGGGCAAGGCCTATATCCATCCTCTACTGGGACGCCGCAACAACCTTGAGCTGTGGAGCGACACCCAGTGCACACGCATCCTCATTGAGGGCAAGCGCGCGGTGGGGGTGGAAATCGAACAGCAGGGCCGACGACGTATCGTGCGCTGCCGCAAGGAGGTCATAGTCGCCGGCGGTGGCATTCTCTCGGCCAAGCTGCTGCAGCTCTCCGGGGTGGGCGATCCTGCGTGGCTGCTGCCGGTGGGCATCGAGCCAGTGCATACACTGCCTGCCGTGGGCAAACACCTGCAGGATCACGCGGATGTGATCATGGGGTTTCACATTCCCGGCGATGCCGACCTGATCGGCATCTCGCCCACCGCCGCAGGTGTGATGTGGCAGAGCTGGTGGGACTGGAGGCGTGACGGCACGGGGCGTCTGGCGACCAACTTCGTCGAGGTAACCGGCTTCATGAGCCTGGCGGCGGACTCGCGCACGCCGGAGATCCAGTACGAGTTCTTCAACGCCCTGGCCACCAATCACGGGCGCAACATGTACTTTAAGCACGGCATGTCGGTGCATGTGCTGCTGTTGCACCCAGAGAGCCGGGGCACTGTGCGTCTGGCCAGCGCGGATCCGCATACCGACCCGCTGATCCAGTTCAATTACCTCTCCGATCCACGGGATGTGGCGACCATGGTTGAGGGCCTCAAGCGCGTGCACGCGATCATGACGCAGACGCCGACCTTCGCCGGCCGCATCAAGCGCGACCTGCGTACCGCCCATTGCCGCAGCGACGCCGACTGGGCGCAGTTCGCCCGAAATGCAGCCGGTACGAACTATCACCCGGTCGGCACCTGTCGCATGGGGCCGAGCAAGTGCGATGCAGTGGTCGATGCGCGTCTTCGCGTTCACGGCCTGCAAGGTCTGCGCGTAGTGGACAGCTCGATCATGCCGAAGACTGTCGGCGGCAACACCATGGCGCCGTCGATCATGATTGGCGAGAAAGGCGCCGAGATGATTCGCCAGGACTGGCAGATGCCCTTGGTGTCCAACCCCCCTGACTATTACCCGGAACCACGAGCATGACGCTTGCCTGGAAAAAGGAAACTAAAGGGAAAAGGAAACTAAAGGGGACGGAGGCAATTAAGTCTTCCCCTCATCTGCCTCTGCCTTCATTGTCGCCGTCGCTGGTGGCGGGCGTCCACGAGCCCGTACTGAAGCTGGCCGACCCAAGGCTTTCTGAACCATGTTCTGGAACTTGACGTCTCCCGGGCATACGGTGGTGAAGAACCGCCACGGGTTGGTGGTGCGCGCCGCGGTCAGCCATGCCCGCGGCACCGCCGAACGGGACACGGCGCTGGAACTGTTGCAATCCTTGCCCAAGAAACGGCGCAAGACGGTGGGAGCGGACAAGGGTTACGACTTGAAATCGTTTGTGCAGCGCTGCCGAGACTTACGCATCACCGCCCACGTGGCCGCCAAGGACAAAGGCAGTGCGATTGATGAACGCACTCGACGCCACGCCGGCTACGAGGTCAGCCAACGCAAGCGAAAGTGCGTGGAGGAACCCTTTGGTTGGGCCAAGGTGATCGGTCCGATTCGGCAGGTCAAACAGCGCGGCAAGCCGCGGGTCAACGCGTTGTTCCAGACCACCATGATGGGCTGGAACCTGGTGCGGATGCGCAACATTCTGGCCACGAGCGGGACACGAGCGGGCCATGAGCCTGCATGGCCACATACGCCTCGGCGGCGGCGACGCCAAGCACATGAACATGCATCACGACACATCACCAGCCTGAGCAAAAATGGACGCAATGCGGCGCCGGTCACCTGCGATCGGCGCTTTTCAACAGCCTGCTAGACTCGCCCCGTACCGACTTGGCTGAGGCTGGGCATTTGGGGGCGGTCTTGAGGAACTTCGATGAGCGATGAGCTGAAAAACATATACCGCGCAGCCAACAAGATGGACCGCTACTTTGGCGACGCCACGCCGTGCGAACTACTGCGCGGCATCCCAAAGGGGTCCAAGGTGGCCTTGATGCAGCCTACGCTGGTGGGCTTCTACAAGCGCAAGCCTGATCCTCAGCAGCCCCAGGCCAAAGTCCCCGACTACACCCAAGGCAGGGCGCCCGATGTGTTGGTCACCCATGCCAAGACGGGCGTGTCGCCGCAGTATCAAGGCGGCACCACAAAGGGAATCTTGCTGGAAGAGAACCGCAAGAAGATGGAGATCACCGACGAGATGATCAGAAACGCGGACGACTACATGGTCAGCGGCTGCCGCACCATGGCCGCAGCCGATCACCACCGCGGCCTGTCACTCTTCAACGGCCTGAACAAGGCGCTGCCTTTCAGCTGGTTCCAGATCAAGGCGGGTACTGATATTCCTGACGGCCTGGCCGTGACCCGCGATGCGGATGTGGGCAAGAAGGGCGTGGTGCACTACACCGTGGCACCCAAAGATGACATGACGCTGGCGCTGTACCTGGTGCAGCTCCGCACCCTCGGCAAAGACGCCGTTCCAGTCTGACGAGAACAACGATGGCAAATCTCTCTTTGGAAGCCCTGCAGCGCGTGACTTTGGCTGCATTGCGCGAGCGCGCTGCGCTTGAACACACACTGCAACAGATGGACCCCGAGTCTGACGACGCACATGAATTGGGCGACGAGTTGGTCCAGATGATCAAAGTGGAAGGCGAGCTGTACGACGCCTACACCGAGGCACTGGCCGCCAGCGACGTGGCATTCCCGAGCTGGGACGATCTGGTTGAAGCGGTGGAGGCTGGTTAAGGCTGCGTTGAGGGGGCTGTTTGGTCGCGGCGACAGCACCAAGGACGGGGGTCAGGTTCACTTACAACCGTTTGAATCGCCGCGGGATGGCCGATGCGCGGGTCTGACGCCGGCGAAGCGTTTGGTCTTGGCTTCTACTATTGCGCGGTGCACGCAGAAACGGGGGCAGGTTCACTTGCAACCGTTTGAATTGTCGCGGGTTGGTCGATGCGCGGGCCTGATGCCGGCGAAGCGTCGAGTCCTGGCTTCAACCATCGCGCGGAAGGCATCGCGACCGAGGGCTCGCTGCTGTTGAAGATGGGCCCGGACTGCTTTCAGGTCGTCGTCGGACAGGGTTTCATTCAGCAGTTGGCGATAGGCATGGGCGCGCGCTTCTGGTGTGGACGCGAGCGCGGTGTATTGCTGATGCGGCGAGAGGATGGCGTCTGGACGAAGCCCGCAATGGCTGGCGCAGCTTGACCACGCGAAGGCTGCCGGATCATCGGTCATGCGGGCGCGAAGGGGATTAAGTTCGATGTAACGGTGGCAGTGCAAGACGTAGCTTTCGCTGTCGACCAGGCTTGCCTTGTAGCGGCCTTCCCACAGTGTTCCGGTACGCCGATGGCGTGCGTTGAACTGCCCGACATAGCCACGCCCGAGTTTTTGCATGAGACGAGCGATGGCTCCCATTTTGGGTGGCGTCGCCAGCAGATGGACGTGGTTGTCCATCAATACGTACGCGTGCAGCCTGCACTTTGTGTCGAGCAATGCTTCGCGAAGCATGGTCAGGTAGCGCTGGCGATCGTCGTCGTCGAGAAAGCACGGCAGTCGATTGTTGCCGCGCTGAATAATGTGCTGCGGAATACCGGGCAGGTCGAGTCGTGGTTGTCTGGCCATCGCGTAAGGCTCGGCGGGAGCATGCTTCGCCGGTAGCATCCTGGAGCGTTGCGCCTCGTGAGAGCTGGCCTACCCCGCTTGTCGGCAAGCGCACTTGACCCCGTGCTTTTGCTTTTGCTTGGTAAGTGAACCTGATCCCGTTCTTGGTTCTACGACGGCGTGCCCCCCGGTCACTGCAAACTGACGGTAGACCGCCAGCTATCCGTCAAACAGTTTCTGGGCTTGGTCGCCAGTATCAGCTTTTCTGCAGCTGGTAACGATTATTTTGGAATGAAGAAGTAAGCGCACTCTGGAGTAGGGCCGATGACTTATCGCAAAGTTGAACTGACAGACATGCAGCTGTCCCATGCCGTGGTGGCAATCCAGAGCTATATGGAAGATCTATTGCGGAAGGCAAACCACGATCCCGAGGGTGGCGAGCACGAGGATTATCTGGTGGCGCAGAGCGTGCTGGCTGCGTTGAAAGCAGCCAAGCACGAGCCAAATTAGCTGACAAAGGAAAGCGGGAAAAGATGTCCGGAAACTGGGACCGGAAACTGGCAGAAAAACGGGGTCAGAAAAACGGGGTCAGGTTCACTTACAACGGTTTGAATCGGTGCGTGGTGGCCGATGCGCGGGCCTGACGCCGGCGAAACGGTTGGTCTTGGCTTCTACCATCGCTCGGAAGTCATCCAAGGCCCAAGACCCAAGGCCCGCTGTTGTTGCAGGTGCGTGCGAATGGCCTTCAACTCGTCGTCGGACAGGGTTTCGTGTAGCAACTGTCGGTAGGCTGCGGTTCGCGAGCCCGGTGTGGCGGCGAGCGCGGTGTATTCGGGATGAGGCGAGAGAAGGACATCCTGGCGGAGGCCGCAATGGTCGGTGCAGGTCGACCACGGATAGCTGGTGGGATCATCTGGCATTCGTGCGCGGACAGGGTTGAGTTCGATATAGCGGTGGCACCGCAAGACGTAGCTTTCGGTGTCAACCAGGCTGGCTTTGTAGCGGCCTTCTCACAGTGTCCCCGTACGCCGCTGACGAGCATTGAACTGACCGACGTAGCCGCGTCCGAGCTTTTGCATGAAGCGGGCAACAGCTCCAAGTTTCGGCGGCGTGGCGGGCAGGTGCACGCGGGTTGTCCATCAATACGTATGCGTGCAATTTGCAGCCTGTGTCGAGCAAGGCTTCACGTAGCAGCGTCAGATAACGCTGGCGATCGTTGTCGTCGAGAAAGCAGGGCAGTCGATGATTGCCGCGCTGGACAATGTGTTGCGGAATACCGGGAAGGTCGAGTCGTGGTTGTCTGGCCATTGCCTCAGGATCGGCGAGAGCATGCGTCGCCGGTAGCATCCACGAACGTTGCACCTCGTGGGAGCTGGCCTGTTCTGTCGGTAAGGGATGCTCTGATTTATTCCCCGTCTGCGGCATCATAGCCAGCAGTCCCCAGGAAGCCCATCGCCGATGAAGCAGCGTTCGTTCGCCTCGTTGAGTTTTGAAGTCAAGAAGAAGCCGACACGTCGTGAGCGGTTTCTGGGTGAGATGGACAAAGTCGTGCCGTGGGCCGACCTGCTGGCGCTGATCGAACCGAGCTATCCGACCTCCGGTCGTCGCGGTCGCCCGCCGATGGCGGCATCGACGATGCTGCGGATCCACTTCATGCAGCAGTGGTACGCACTGAGCGATCCAGCGATGGAAGATGCGTTGTACGAGATCGAGTCCATGCGCCGGTTTGCCGGGCTGGAGCTGAACGAGGACGCGATTCCGGACGAGTCGACGATCCTGAAGTTCCGTCGCTTCCTGGAGCAGCACGGCCTGGCGGTGAAGATCTTCGAAGCGGTCAATGCGCACCTGAGCGGTCAGGGCCTGTTGCTACGCCAGGGCACGATCGTGGATGCCACGATCATTCAGGCGCCGTCCTCGACCAAGAATGCGGACAAACAGCGTGACCCGGACATGCGCCAGACGAAGAAGGGCCAGCAGTGGTACTTCGGCATGAAAGCGCACATCGGGGTGGACGTGGAATCGGGGCTGGTGCACACGGTAACCACGACACCTGCCAACGTGGGCGACGTGACGGAAGTGGACAAGTTGCTGCACGGCCAAGAGAAGACGGTGCATGCCGATGCCGGCTACCAAGGCGCCGAGAAACGGGCACCCAAGCGCGGCCGCACGTGGCATATCGCGGCCAAACGCGGCAGCGTGAAGGCGATGCCCGAGGGCGAGTTGAAGGATGCGGTCAAGCACACCGAGCACATGAAGGCCGCGGTTCGAGCCAAGGTGGAGCATCCGTTCCGGGTGGTGAAGCGGCAGTTCGGCTATCAGAAGGTGCGCTTCAAGGGCTTGCTCAAGAACACCGCTCAGATACTCACGCTGTTCGCGCTATCGAATCTGTGGATGGTGCGACGAACGTTGCTAGCGTCCGCAGGGGAGGTGCGCCTGTGAGGCGGGAAATCGAGGCGATTGGGGGTAACCCAGCACGGCGATGGCGGCGATATGCCTCACAATCTGCCTTTTCGTCGTAGTCAATCCATATTTTTAGCACGGCCGTCTGGACGGCCATTTTGAACTTAATTGATCAGAGCATCCTAAGTGAACCTGACCACGTTTTGCTCAGTCGGTGCATGAAGAACTGTGAGTAGGCTGGTGGTGATTCGGTGCGTGGGTTAATCGCCTTCGTCCCCTTTGCTCGCTTCCTTTGCTCGCTTTTCCGGGCATACTGGCTATGTGATGTAGTTGCTACGGGATCAGCTTGCAAATCAAGGGATGGAAAACTTATGAAAATATCGCACATACGCCAAGGCGCATTCTGGCTAATGTCTCTGCTAGTCGTTGCCTGCGAATTGGTTTACCTGAGCACATGGCACACATTGCCGCAAACCGTATTGTTGCCACAATCCATTGCAACAAGCACAACGAACAAAACACTAGGCGAAGAGAAGCCCGCGCCAGCCGAGTCTGAACGAACCTCGATTAACGCGACCCATGTCCAGGCTGGCGCCTTTGCCATCATTCCCGCGCGATGGCAGTTCGAGGGCATTACTGCAACCAGAACGGCAAGCGATAGCATGAAATGGCTGAATTCGTATCCTCACGAAGACATGCCAATTTTGACCAAATTCAATCTCGCGCACCCTTATGTCTGGAACGTCATTTCCGCAAATCAGATATCCTGGATGGCGGCCAACGGTTTTCCGATGCCCGAAGATGTCATTGCGGCTGCTGGCATGAGCGATAAGCAATTACGGGATGCCGCAGAGTTTGGGAGCATGAAAGCCAAGTTTCTCTATTACGAACGAATCATTGGTGAAAAAAACACGCCGTTTCCAGACGTAAAAAAGCAGGTTGGAATCGCTTCGGATTTAATCGCTGCGCATGGCAATCTGGGCGCAGAGGTGGATCGGATGTACAAAATTGTGCGCTTGAGCGACAGCCCATACTTGGGCTATCTGGAAGCGAGTTATGCAACTTGGGTTGATGACCCGAAGGCCCATGGTGAGGTTTTGGCAGGCGGCCTAGCGCTTGCTTACTTCCGAGGCGACGATCGAGCCGGAAATGCACTATTGGCACTGGCCGCCAACGGCGACATGAGCGACAGCGAAGCATCGCTCGCGTATCGGATTGTCAGCCAATTGAGAGACTATTACCCTTTGCCGGCCGATTGCGGGCCGGGTATGGCAACTCCATTTCCGAAGCCAAGCGGATCCGGAATAAAGGGGGTGGGAATAAACGGAAACTAGTCAAGAAGGGAGCGCACAGAGCGTGCAAAATGAACGGATGCGATTAAAACAGTGCGTCCCCTTTTGTTTTCTCTGTTCCCCCTCAGATGCGTGTCAGCGCTTCCTCACGCCGACACCGGCGCGGATCTGGGTTCTGAAACCGGGACGGAGGAAGTTAAGTGCCACCTCCGTCGTTTTCGTCACGGCTCGGTCGCCCGGGCCGCCGCACGCTCACCGGCCGTCCCAGCGCCTTTTCAGCAATCGCCTGAAAGCGTTTGGTGCCAAAGGCGCGTTCCTGTTGCAGGTGCTTGCGAATGGCCATCAGCTCGTCGTCGCTGACGCCTTGCTCCAGCCACGCCAGATACGTCTCTGCGTGCGATTGCCTGGTATCTCTCAGCGCAAGGAAGCAGGCATGCGGTGTCACCAGTGAATCCTCGCAGAGTGCCAGATTGGCGTGCACGTTGGACCAGTGGTGATCTTGTGGCTTTTCGGTCATTGCGGCGCGAACCGGGTTGAGCTCGATGTAACGATACGCGGTGAGCAGATAGCGGTCCGAATCGACCAGACAGGACTTGAAACGAACTTCCCAAGGCGTTCGCCTGCGTCGATGCCGTCGGTTGAACCCGGTGACGTAGGCCTGGCCGAGTTGGCGCATGGCCAGCGATACCTTCCTCGCGGCACCGCAACTGACAAGCAGGTGCACGTGGTTGCCCATCAACACATAGGCGTGAATCTGCATGTCGTGGCTCGCGGCGCTCTCGCCCAGTAGGCGGAGGTAATGCCGGCGGTCGTCATCGTGCAGGAAGATTGCGCAACGATTCACTCCGCGCTGAGTGATGTGGAGTGGAACTCCGGGGATTTCCAGGCGAGCTTGGCGAGGCATGTAACTGACCCTGGACGAGAACGCCTCAGTTTCGACATGCTGATTTGCCAAGCGCATCGGCGGGACGATGTGGGATGGGTGGGCGTCAACCGCCGCTGCAAGTCGTTTAACTTCCTTCGTCCCCGTTTCGGACCATTTTTGCCCGGAAGCCTGAGCACCGTTTACCCGACGACCGGGTGACGCGCATCAACGATCTGCTAGACGGCAATGCCGGGGAAGTCAGTAGAAGACAGAGGCGTGGATGGCGATCCCGCAGGATTTTGCGGCAAGGCGGAGCAACGCATACCCGCGTCGTCGGTCACCACGGCCACGAAGACAGCACAGCGATTCACTCATGTTGGATAATACGGCACGGGGTCTGTCACTTCGGGGAGAGGGCAGCGCGGCATGGATACAGCGTGCCATCTCCGTAGTTCTGTTCGAGTCAGTGCCGGGTGAAGCAGTTGCGAGCCGGAGACGGTGAGCTTTGTCGCCGGGT
Source organism: Rhodanobacter sp. AS-Z3 (assembly GCF_029224025.1). Lineage (NCBI taxonomy): Bacteria > Pseudomonadati > Pseudomonadota > Gammaproteobacteria > Lysobacterales > Rhodanobacteraceae > Rhodanobacter > Rhodanobacter sp. AS-Z3. Next base: position 3,081,761 of record NZ_CP119392.1, on the reverse strand, counting down.
TTCCTCCGACCCCTCTGCGCCCATCCCCTTTATCCCAACCTGTTGTGTCCTTCCGAGCGCATCGCCTATGACATCATCCAATGTTTTTTTGGCGTTCTTGATTTTGGTGCTTATGGGTTCGCCTTTTTACATGTCTTGGTACAACCGGCGCGCGCTTTACGTGGTTAATCAGTGGGCGCAAACCCAGGGATTGAAAGTAATCAATTGTCGTCGAGCATGGTTCCCTCCGTGGAAGTTCTTTTGGACTACCAGTCGATCCCAGGTATTCATGCGCATCCGAGTTTGGGACTCCTCCGCCAGACAGGAGCGAGAAGGCTTGGTGCGGGTCGGAAGCTATCTATGGGGCATATGGGGCGGAGTGGAATGTGAGGCATTTTGGGATTGAGGCAAGACACAGCAAAAGTAGGTGAGCAAAAGGTGTCAGGGACAATTGCTGACAGCCGGGTGGCTTTGAGGCGGGCGGGAACGTTCGGTTCTCGCTGATAGTCAGGAATAGGGCGCTGCGCGATCGTGTCGGACAGGGCCCGACTTCCACGCTTCGATCTCGCCGGTATTCCGCAGCACGTGGTGCGGCGGGGAAATAATTGTCTGCCCTGTTTTCTGGACGACGCGGATCGCCAGCGTTCCCTGCAATGCCTTGGCAAGCATGGTTGCGCTTCGGCTTCAGGCTGCATGCGTATGTGTTGATGAGTCATCACGTACACCTGCTGCTGACGCTCGGCGAAGCGGGTTGGGTGTCGCGGCTCATGCCCGCGTTCGCGCGCAATTACGTTGGCTCGTTCCAGGGTCGACACGGACGTGCGGGAACGCTGTGGGAAGGGCGCTACAAGGCTTGTCTTGTGGATTCGGGGCGGTACTTGCTGACCTGTAGTGGTTATATCGAACTCAATCCGGTTCGCGCCTGGATGGTGGCGCAGCCGTACGAGTATGCGTGGTCGAGCTGGCGTGCCCATGCGGGCGGAAGTGCCGACCCGCTGCTCACTGTGCATCTCGCGTACATTGAGCTCGGCTACGATCCGGCAAGTCTTGCCTCGGTCTACCAGGCTTTGTTCGCTGCGGCCTTGCCCAACGCATTTGTCGAAGAAATCCGTATCCACCTGCAGCAGCAGAAGGTGCCGGGGACGGATCGGTTTCGGTCATGGGTCGAAGCGAGGAGCGGACGGTTCGCTACCGTGCGGCCGAGCGGTCGTCCACCAATAAGCTCAAATTGTCCCTGACACCCTTTCTGTGTGAAACCTTTTCTGGCGGCTATTTTCCATTCCCTTTGCAGTGGCTGGAGGCCCAGTCCCTCGCGTCGCCAAGCGAGGTTTCGAAGCCGGCTGACTCCAGCTTTGGCTCATGGGCATGGCGCCTGACTTCAGCCGCAATGACGGTGAAATCCTTTTTCAGGCGCTCTGAATGAAAGTGTGTCGCCAGCGGGCTGGTGGAGCGAGCCAGTTCGATGCGGGATGAAGGATCTACCGCGCTACTACCCGGGACCACGTGCGGCGTGAGCGACAAGATGGTTGGAACCAGCAGTACGCAGTCGCCGAAATCTGCAGGGTCGATGCTGCGCAATTCGCGTGTCATCTGTGCGTCTTCCTCCGGTGAATAGTCAGGATTGTTGAGCGCGGTCAAGACATGAATTTTTGCGGTGTTCGTTTTGTAGAAGGCGACGTTGCGTGGATCGACCATTGCCGCATCCGGCATTTTCGAAGCCCATTGGGTTCCGGCCATCCGTGCCTGTGCACCGGCACGCGCCAACGTTGTCATCGCGAGCAGATAGCTCTGCCCGGTGAAGCCATGTCGCGCAAGCATCGCGCGGGCGACGGGGTTGGCATCCATCTGATCTCCCATGGATGCAATTGACGGAACTTCATCGCTGTCGTCATGGTTCTCGTCGTCATCGCGCGGCTGAAGCGCGTCGATAGTCTTGCTTTCGCGGGCCACGGCGATCATTCGGTCAAGCAAGCCTTCTGTTAGCAGCAGGGGCTTGATGGGTGCCGTTGAGGAAGGCGATGGCGTCGCCGCTACCGACAGTGAATACCATGGTGTAGCGACAAGCAGCGCGATGATGAACAAAGTTGGCTTTCGGCTCATTGCCATGTGGTTGTCCGTTCCGTGGATTCAACTTTTCATTCTATAGCCGGTATCAGAGAACAACCAAGGGGTTAGGTTCATTTACAACCGTTTGCACGAAAAAGGTGTCAGGGACAATTTTCAGGCGTCAGTCGGAGCTATTTAATTGTTCCTGATACCATTGTGCTCCATTGTTCTGACACCCTGGTTCCTAGCCCATCGTCTTCCGATCAATCTGCGCCCGCTGATCGCGCAACGACGACTCGGAGCGACGAAACATCGGCGTGGCACCGTCCCTCTCCGTGGCCACCTGCGCGGGCATCGCCTTGGAGCCTGCAACACGGGCACCACGCGCGGCACCGGCAGGCGCCTTCGCTCCCGCAACGATTCTCCGAAAGGTCGACGTCACCGTTTTCTCGTCATCGTCAAAGTCGCCGTGATGCATCGCGTTCGATGCGTCTTGCGAATCGTCAGATGCATTGTTGGGCGCAAGTACCAACTCGGCGCCGAGTGACTGGAACGTCTTGCGCAAATCGGCATCGATCCAGCGCTCCATGCCCAGGATGGGCTCACCTTCGCGGAAGAGCGGAATGCGCGATGTCTTCTCGAAGGCCGCCGACACGAGGTACAGCAGGGACTTGTTGTAGATCTTCGCGCAGTTGTCGTCGCGCTCGGTCTTGTCGCTCAGCGCGAACACGGCCAGCTTGGCGAGCGTGCCTTTTTGCATGGCGGGCAGGTAGGTCGAGCGGAACAGGTCCACCGTGCAGGCCGGTGCCCACAGCGTGCAGGTTTCCACCTTGAGGCCGCGGTCGTTGAGCAGCTTGACTAGCGGCGCCAGCAGGATCGAGCCGGCACTGTGGCCGACCATGTGGATCTCCAGACCGGGCATCTTTTTCGCCAGTGCCTTCAACTGATCGGCGACCAGCACCGCCGCACCGCCGGGGTCGCTGGCGGCCAGCGCGTTCTGCTTCATTTCGTCCCACGCCGATTTGCCGGTAAGCACGCGCGCCAGCGGTTCGAGCGCGTCGTCGAGCCGATCGAGCATGAAGTCCTTGGTGGCATCGAGCACACCCTCGGGCCGGCGACGGCTGATCGTGTCCTTCAGGATGTTGGTGATGGTGGTCCAGTAGTCGGTGCGCCAGATGAAGGCCAGCGGGTAGATGTTGCCGCCGAGCAGGGCCGGGCGGTACTCGGCGAGCCGCTGTGTGGCGGCCTGCTCGCTGACCAGCCCGCCGTGGGCGTAGAGCAGGACCCGCGGCTTGTCCCAATCCTGCATGACGCGTGGCATGTCCTGCTCGAAGATCTGCGCCAGCTCGGCCGGCGTGCTGCCGTAGTCGCCGCCTGCCTTGAGCGTGCCGTTGTTGCCCACGCTGACGATGTGCGGGCGCAGGTCGGCAAACGAATACGCGTTGGATTGCGCGGACGTGGCCGCGTGTACTGACGCGATCGATTCGAGCTTGCGCAGCGTGACCGGCGCGCCGAGTCTGGCTACCCAGGTATCGGTGCCGTTCTCCAGCCAGTCGTCGTAGCTGATGCGCGCAAAGCCCTGTCGGCCCCAGGAGCGGCCCCACGAGTTCTGCAGCCAGAAGCCCTGGTCGTCGAACGCCACAATGGCGAAGGCGTGGCCGCCGGTGATGGTGGATGACTGCGTGATGAGACCGTTGGCACCGACGTCGTTCCAGCCCGCATGCACGGTGCAGGTGACGTACAGCACACCGACCTCGGCCAGTGCCGAATGCATGGCGACGATGTCCTTGTGGTTCACCCGGAAGTAGGCGCCCAGCGGACGGCCCAGCGCGTCGGAGGTGCGCGCGTCGGTGAGGCCGAGCGGGTCGTTCTTCTTCGCGGGTTTGTACGGGAACAGCGACTCGGAGCACACGCCGTGCTTGTGCCAGCCCTTCATGGCGCCGCGCGCGCTGGAGCCGCTGTAGTTCTCGCCGGGCCACTCGTCGTAGCGACGCGCGAGCTGGTAGAACATGCGCGGGCTCACCGGCACGTTGTCGGGCACCACGCGGCGGCGCAGCAGCAGGTAGTTGGCCACCGTGGCAAGACCGAAGCCGGTGCACGCGCCCTCGCTGCCCTGATCGAGGATGGGCGCGCCGATCTCCATGTAGTCGCCCAGCGGCACGTGGGTGGGCACCTCGATCAGCGTTGGCGTGTACATCAGGTCACGAAAGTCGAGTGTGTCCGGCCGGGCATCGAGCACGCGTACCGGTTCGGCGGTGGGCTTCGGTTGGCCGCTGGTCAGCTTGGTCAGCTTGGACGGCCTGACCGGCTTCACACTCTTCGTGGCCTGCGCCGCTGTGTCCGCGGCGATGATCTCGGGCCCTCGTACCAGCGCCTCGATGGCCGCCGCGCCGGCGCGCGCCTTGGCACCTGCCGCGGCGCGGGCACCGCCGGCACGCTGCACCGGCGCGCTCGCGCCCAGCACCTGTTTGGCCACCGCGTAGAAGTGCTCACGGTCGGCCGCGCCGTTTTGCCCACCATTGATTCGCCGCGTGATCTCGGTGAAGTTGCCCGCGTCCGCCAGTTCGTTGAGGCCCTTGCGCTCCCAGAACAGTCCGGCAATGGCAAACGCCACATCGGGCGTGGCGGCCAGCTCCGGGTTGCCGACCAGGTCCAGCCCCATCAGGTCGCCGAAGGTCTTGTAATTGGCGCGCCCGGTGATCTGGATCGGCCCGCGCCCCTTGAAGCGCCGGCCATCGCCGGGCTGGCTATTGCCCAGCCGGCCATCGCCGGGCTGGCTATTGCCCAGCCGGCGTGCGAGGTCGCTGGGCGGCTCATAGCGTTGCTGCGCAGCGGTCGGCCCCCAGAGTTCCTCCATGAACTGCAGCTCACCCGACTCGTGCGCCAGCTGCGCAAGAAAGGCGGCCACGCGCAGAGGCGTGCCGATGCCGTGCGTATCCATCGCATTGTTCAGTGGCTGAAGAAACAGTGCGCGCCGGCGCTGCGAGGCGTTGCGCATGATCTGCGCGAGTTGGAGATCGGTCAGCATCAGAGGACTCCCTGCAGGCGATGTGGTGTCGTCGGCCGGAGGACAGCTGCCGGGACATTGCTGGTTGGATCGGCGTGGCTGTCCGCAATCAGCGCGCGGAACAGGTGGCCAATGGATACACCCTGTCTCAGCAAATGACGTGCCACCGCCTCGACCTGTGCGGAAGCCGTTGCTGCGCGTCCGTGGCGATGGGCGGGCTGCCGAACCGGGTGTTGTTTGACCCGCTCGCTCGCGCCATCGGGTCGTTTTGCACCCGCCTTCCGAACCAACCAAAAAAGGTGTCAGGGACAAATTCCGAAAAGGTGTGGGTGGTTGGGGGGAGAGCCATGCGCGGCTTGCGCTGATCGTCGCGGCACACGCGGTCTGTGACGCTGCCGGGTAGGGCTCGACTTCCACGTCTTGAACTTGCCGGTATTCCACGGCACGTGGTGCAGCGGGTGAACAATCGCCTGCCGTGCTTTCTGGATAACGAGGATCGGCAGCACTTCAGGCGCTCTTTGCGCCACACTTCATTGAGCGCGGCGCGCTGGTTTGGCCGAACGTGTTTGATTTGAATGCGGAGTCGTTGCGACAGCGCTTGCAGTTCGCCGGACGGTTGTGAGGTGATGCCGAAGCGGCCTGAGCGCCTGCAGAGCAGGCTCGTTGAATTGTCCCTGACACCATTCCAGTTTTACACGACGCCAAAAAAAACAACCCCCGTTGCCGAGGGTTGCAGAAGGTCGCTTGATAGTGGGTTGTCGTCTTAGACGAAGCGGCGCCGCAGGCCCGCGAACAGGCCAATCAGGAGCACGCCCAGCCCGAACATGCCCAGCGCAGCAGGCTCGGGAACGTTGACCCCGCCGCCTCCTGGGTTATCCGAACCCAGGGTGATGTCGTCGAATGCCACGTAGTTGGCGGTGCCACCGAAGTTGACCGAATGGGCGATCCCGTCGAACAGCACGCCGATCGGGTCCCAATGGCAGTAGATACCGGTAGGGTCGCCCGAACAATTGTCGGCTGCGTAGTTGGCGTTCAAGTTAAGGGTGGACAAGAGGTCGCCTGTTCCGTTCAGACCGCTCCAGACACTGACGAAGGTGTCCGTAGTGCTGGCCGAGTAGTAGAACGAAAAACCGGTATTGAAGCCGGACGCCACATTCATCGTCGCGGCACCGCCCGAGAGGAAAAACAAGACCGTGCTGGCACTCGGCTCGTTGGCGATATTTCCGCCACCGCCAGCATCTGAGTCAATGATCGCCAAGCTGGAGCTTGAGAAATTGACACCGTGATTGACCCCGGAATGCCCGCAGCTGTCGGTCCCGCCATTGTAGAAGTCATTGACGGCGCATTGGTCACCGACGCCTTCGAATGTAAGAACCGTTGTGGCTGAGCTGACGCTGGCAGCCATCATTGCGGCCGAGCAGATGATGCCGATCATCGATAAACGATAGAACTTGCGCATGGTCGTTCTCCCCTCTGGAACGTTCTTTCGGCAGTAACGGAACCGTGCGAAGCCGATTATTCGCAGTGTCGATTCTCATGCAAAACTCGCGCCAATATTAAAAGTCATACACATCAATAATTTAAATACATAAAAGCCACTCAAGCCAGTTGGCAACGTAAGGAAACTCGACATTCTGCACACCCAAAAGCTGAGGTCATACACCGAAGAAAAGGGGATGCGCTGAAAAGAGGTGTCGGGGACACTTTTTCGCACCAAAGGGCACGGACGGAATGGAACCGGAATCCGAGAGCAGCTTCGCAACAGGTTGACCGTGATGCCTGTGCTGACGTGGGCGAGCCCTATGTGCCGGTCGAACTTCGTTGCCGCAGCTGGCCTTTCTCTTTTCAGGCGAGTGCGGCTGACCCAGGCTTTTGCCTAGCGTTTGACCTCAACCATCACTTCATTTCGTCGCATGAACCACAGCGTCCACGGCGGGTTGTATTGGGCAAGTGTTACCGGGCCGATGGCGTCCAGCTCATGTGACTTCACCCATGCCAGGAGTTCGCTGGATTTCGTCACCACACTGTCGGGCGCGGCCACACCGGAAAACTGCAAGACAGCAAAACGGGCAGGTGCGGTGTCGCGCAGTTTGACGCTGGAGTCGTTGGGTATTGGAAGCGTCTGCAGTGACCAGGTGCTTGGCATGGTGAAGCGGATCACCCATGTGTCGACAGCGGTTTGCGTCTGGGCGACCGGTGCGGTCATGGCGATCTTTTCGCTGACCGGCCGCTGTGCCACGGGTGCCGTCATGGCAATGCTTTGTCGTTTCTTGTTGCCACCGAAGATATATCCGGCGAGCAGACGGAACCCCTTGCTGGCGGCTTCTTTCTGGTCGCCCGTCACGGTCACCTCGGCAACCACGAGTGCGGGATAGTCACGCAGTTCGAAGTCACCGTCGCGAAGCACTTGCTTGAAAGCAGACGTTTCAACGGCCATCGCGGCGCTTGCCAGAGTGGCTGCGACGATCAGACCAGCAGCGATCAATCGTTTCATGGCTGTCTGGCACTCCAAGCTGTCTCATCGTTTGCCCCGTGAATGACCGGTTCGCGCTGCACAGGCGCCGCGTGCGTTATCTGTTACGCGCTCGAGAATGAGCAAAGCGTGATCAACGGAAAAGGCGTAAGGAGCAGTTTTCCCCACACATCAGGAACTCAGTTTCGTTTTAGTGAACGGTTTAGATGAACCCGAGTCCTTCGCCCGCTATCTTCTTCGTCTGCGGATGCGTCGGCCTTCAGTCGCGGAGGCTCCGAGCCAGCGCCTCGGAAGAGGTGATGGCGACGATCAAGGCCTCCCGATCGAAGGGTTTGACGATGCGAATGGACTGCGGAGGGGCATCGTCCGCTACTTCCAGTGGATCACTGAGCATCAAGACCACGGCCATGCCGGGATTCTTCCGTGCAGCATCTTCCAGGTAGACGCCCGCGCGGGTCTCGTCCGGAGCAGGGACCGACGCGGCGAGAAGGGCCACCTCGTGATGATCTACCGCCCGTTTCGCGGCCTCCGCATGGGTCGGAGCAGCGATCGCCCGATAGCCGTACGTGGACAAAAAATCGCACACTGTGTCGGCCAGGTCCTTTCGGGCCTCGATGACAATGGCTACGCCGTCGCGCCGAAATCTGTCCATGGCATTCCTCATCTTGTTGCCAAAGTCGGATGGAGACTTTCGCATGTCGGTGAAATCACGAGATAGAAAACGGTATCACGCACCACTATTGATATCAGCTCGGCTCCAAAGCGCAGGATCACGCTGCGTTCGGGGCTTGCGTTCCTTGGCGAACTCATTCCAGGACCGGCGCGGCCTTTGTCGCTGATCCATCAGGCCGCCAGCCGATGCTGATAATACGGCCGCGCGCGATCATCGAGAATGGCGTACAGCGCCTGCAGGTTTTTTGAATCGGGACTCAGCCAGCGATCGATGTATTCCGGCTTGATCGGAATGATGCAGCGGTCGTGTCCGGCGGCGGCAACTTCGGGTGGTGGCTCGTCGGTGATGGCAGCAAAGGAGAGCAGGTCGGTGCCGTGGTCGGCTCTCTTGGAGATGTTCCACAGGCAGGCCACCAGCATTTCCTGCGGGGGTTGCGGATTGAATTCCAGGACGACGTTCTCTTCCTGCTCATCCGGCGTCAGCGCGCGTCCTTCCATTTTGTGGCGGGAAACGTTCTCGTAGAAACGCGTGACGACCAGGATGCCGTGGCGATAGCCGAACAGTTTCCCCCAGGACTTCTCCAGGTTGTCGCGGCGGGCGTTGTACGTTCCCGGATATTTTCGTTCGGTAGCTTCATCCCAGTCAGGCAGCCGGCATTGATAGCGCATCGGCACCACAAGGCGTTGTCCGGCCTGCTCGATCATCACGGCAGCGTATTGGCCCGGGTAGATGCGCGAGTCCTTGTCGACAAGTTGCTTGCGTTGCAACTCCTCGAGGCTGCGTTGTGCGGCGTTGATCTTGTTGCCGGCGATGCGCTGATCTTCGGCGGCTTTCTTGGTTGGCTTCGCACTGGCCAATACCGCCTCAGCTTTGACCAGCCGCTCAGTCTGTGCCGACAGTTCGGCTTCGTACTTGTCGGCCTGTTCCCGGTCCGCCTCGGCCACGAGTTTGGCAAGCTCAAATTCGTTTTCCCCACGAGGACGACGGAACGCGTCGCGCATTGCCTTGGGAATCTTCGACCATCCGCCGTCCTGCCGCTTTTCCCAGAACACCTCGGAGAAGCGCTTCAAGCTCAACACCGCGCCGTATTCACGGAGGAAGTCGTGGTAGTCGGCTTTGATCTGGGCGGAGTAGCACATGAATTAACCCATCGGGAAGGCATCGGGGTCAGCGTAGCAAAACCAGGGTCAGCTTCCCTTGCAACCGTTGAACGGGGCGATTCAAGATGGCCGGCGGAAAGCGGGCCAAGGGGTCCATACAGAGGCGCACGGCGCACTTGAATTGTGCGAGGCCTGTAGAAAATCCGCTCTGATTTCTGCTTCGACTGCTTCGACTGCTTCGACTGCTTTGCCTGTTTCGAGCGGGCACAGCGTTGAGCAGGTTCCGCTCATCGGAAGAACGGCTGCCCCCGTCCTGTCCCCCGTTCGCCTCCCCTGCAAGGCGTGAATTCGCATGCGTTCGGGAAGGCTCGCTGCTTCAGCTTCTACTGCCTTGTCGCCACTAAAGTCGGTCGCGTCGGCGCCGATAGACATACGTTGGCAAACAGCGGAATCGGCATTGGCTGCAACGGATGGTCCGGGCGGCGCCTGGCGCTCTATCTGGACGGGTGCATTGGCGGCTCCGGCATTCTCGCGGCCAACCAGCCGGTTGACCGACAGTGTGCGAAGCAGCCATGACGACCGCTGCCTTGCTTGCTTGCCGTAGCACTTGGGTTCTCACCCCTTTGCGTACACGACCGCGACGAAGCACCGGTTTCATGCAGGGCGCTTTGCCGTCTCCATCCTTCCCACTGCAGGCTGCGCATATGTCCATCAACCAACTTGTCTATCTCAGCGAAGCTGTGAAAAAGATGTCCCGTGCGGATCTGGACTCGATCCAGAACGTAGCGAAGACCAATAATCAGCCGATCGACGTCACCGGCAGCCTGTTTTACAACGGCGGGTGGTTCCTGCAGATTCTGGAAGGTCCGCTGGCAACCCTTGATAGCCTGTACAGCAAGATCGAGAAAGACCCGCGGCATAAGAATTCCCGGGTGATCTACAACGAGCCAGCGAAGTTCCGGACCTTCGGCCGCTGGAGCATGAACATGATCAACCTGGATGACCGGCAGGCGGACAAGTACAACGAGTTGGTCGAAGTGATCGAAGCGGCCAAGGCGAATCGCAAGATTGGCGCTGCTTCGCCTGCGGCCACGATACTCAAGATTTTCCAGAGTTGACCGAAGCTGCGGAGCGAGCAAAAACGGAGTCAGGTTCGCTTACAGTCGCTGGAACAGCTTCACTGGCGGCTCGCGGGGAAAGTGAAGCCGAGCCGGTGGCCAACCTGACTGCGCATCTTTTGAGCACCGGGTTTAAGCCAGCGGTACGCGCCTCAGTGACCTTTTGATCGGCAGGAATTGATGTAAAGCGCGCTGCGCGCTTCGGAACGCGCGGCCACGATGTCCGGGCAGCCATCGCCGGTCAGGTCGCCGATGGCGAGGCCATAGGTGGCGCCCGTGCCGTCGCCGAAGCGAACGCTGTCGAAGCTGCGCCCGTCGCCACGATTCAGCAGCACCACGCCGGGTGTGCTCTGGTTGCCGAGTACCACGTCGATCCTGCCGTCGCCGTTGAGGTCGGCGGTGGCGATCGAATACACGATGTCTTTTTCGTCGCCTGCTGAGATCGGATTGGAAAACCTGCCGCCGCCCTGGTTGAGGTAAATGCGCACGCCGCCCGTGCCATCGTCGCCCATGATCAGGTCGGGCAAACCGTTGCCATCCAGATCCCCCACGGCGACTGCGCGGGTCGCGGAATTGGGTGGTCCAATGGGCTGCCTGGACTTGAAGTGGCCGGTTCCGTCATTCAGAAAAATGTAGCTCTGCCCCTGATCCCGATGCGGGACGACCAGGTCGATGGTTCCATCGCCATCAAAATCGCCTGCGGCAATCGTCGATGCCGATTCGCCCGACAACGCGACGCACGCTGGAAAGTGCCCAGTCCCATCATTCAGGCAGACCTGATTCTGGCTGAGGTTGTTGGGGCCACCACGGTTGGCGACGATGATGTCCGCTCGATGGTCCCCGTTAAGGTCGGCAAGGCTGATATTGCGTGTCGACCATTTGGGATTGCCAAAGGTGCCCGCAGGCTGGAAGTCACCGTGTCCGTCATTGAAGTAGATCCGCTTCGGGTCTGGCCGGTCGTTTCCGACCACCAGGTCCAGGTCGCCGTCACCATCCAGGTCGGCCAGGGCGGCCGTGTAACTGCGATCCGCCGGGCCGTTGAGTTGACGCCGCTCAGTGAAGTGGCCATGCCCGTCGTTGAGCAGGATCAGGTCGTGCAGCGGCCAGTGACGGCCTTTCGCCAGGATGATATCCGGGTCGCCGTCGCCATCGAGATCGCCGATGCTGGCGTTCGCCGTGGTTTCAGCGACGTCTTCGAGAAACACGGTCTGCTTGAAGTCGGGCGCGAACGCCATCGCTTTTGGTGCTGGCGCGCGGTGCAATCCCTGGCAGCCGGCAAGCAGTAGAAACGCGACGATCAGCCCGCTGCCATGGCGCGCCTGGGCGGCCAGCAAGGCTCCGATACGGAGTGTCATGCGATATTCCCCCTGTTCGCCCGCCACGCGCCGGCGAAGATTCAGAGTGTATGTCGGAAACAGGGAGGCGACAAATCCATTGACGGGTGGGTCGAAATCTCGGTGAAGGCGGGGTCAGGTTCACTTGCACCTAGTTGAATTTCCGCGCGGCGCAAGGCGCTGCGGGAGGGCCGTCATACCGAATCGTGGTTGTCGGCCCATCGCCTCGGGATCGGCGTGAGCATGCCTGGGCGGTATCACCCTCGAACCTTGTGGCCGGGCGAGCGGTCGTGCGTCGCATGTCGGTAAAGGAATCTGATCGTGCAGTCTTTTGATCAACAGAAAGGGCCGCAATGCGGCCCTTTCCTTGTGGCGAATCAGAATGCTGTGGATCAGCGAACGTTGGTGTAATTGGCAGGCACCCAGTCATACGCCTTGCCGTCGGCCCGCACGTGGCCCAGCCCTGGAAACGCGATGTGCGCGCCGGCTACCAGATAACCCTGCTTTGCGGCGTCGGCGAATTCCGCCTTGCGCTCGGCTTCGGCCTTCACCGGGCTACTGTCGAAATGGATAGTGACCGACGGATCGGCAAACTGCACTGCCTGTGCGTGGACCAGATCGCCCCAAACCAGAAGCTTGTGGCCTTCGCTCTGCACCATGTAGGACGTGTGGCCAGGCGTGTGACCCGGCGTGGCAATGGACCGAATACCCGGTACCAGTTCGCTACCCGCCTGGAACGGCTGGAACTGGTGCGCAGCGATATACGGATTGACCGACGCCATGGCACCCTCGAAAAAGCCTTGGTCCGCTTTTGCGGCCTTTTTCAGATTGGCCGGGCTCAGCCAGTAATCGGCATCGCGCTGGTCTGCGCGCACCACGGCGTTGGGAAACGCCATCTTGCCGTTCTGGATCAGGCCGCCGACGTGATCGGGATGCATGTGGGTGATCAGAATTTCGTCGACCTGAGCGGGCTGATAACCGGACGCCTTGAGGTTGTCCAGCAGCTTGCCTAGCGTGGGGCCGAACAGCGTGCCGGCACCGGCATCAATCAGCACCAGCTTGCTGCCGGTATTGATCAGGTACGCGTTGACCGAGGTCTCCAGCGGCGAGCTTTCGAATGATGCGGCAAGCGCTTTGTCTACGGCCGCTGGCGTGGTGTTCATCAGCAGCTTGTCCATCGGCAGGTCGACGGTGCCATCGGACAGGGCGGTGACTTCGAAGTCGCCCAGCATGACGCGGTAATAGCCGGGCGCGGAAGTCTTGACCATCGGCGCAGCGGCGTAGGCTAAGTCGGTATGCGCGAGGGCGAATCCGCTGCTGGCAACCAGAGCTGTGATCAACGCGGTGCGCACGAGGTGGTGTTGGTTTTTCATCTATCCAGTCCTTGTTGTCACGGTGAGATGTCAGGTAGATCACTAGGCGAAAGCGCAGGTGGCAGGTTCGTTTATTCCTGAGGTTGGGGCGGCGTGCGTTCTCGCTCGCGCGGCTTGAGGCTGAACCACGAATCGCGGAATGCGGTGTACATCAACAGCAGGCTGATCCGTCATGGTGATCTCCCGCGGCGTTTGACTGCGTCAGGATCGATGCCAGACGAACTCGTTGTTGTCTCGAGCACGCCTCCAGCTCGCTGACTCACGGCTCGAATGGGTGAAGAAGACCGAACTTGACCGGTTGCGCTCCCCGACACCCGCTTTCTCTGTTGCCTTCGCGATCCAGCGGATGTGCGGGAAGCCGCCCCGTTCCGACAGCGACTTTCGTCGCCATCGAGCCCTCCCTATCGGGGCAGTACCGGTGTCGGAATGTCCCGATGCGCGAGGTGTTCAATGTCGATTTTCTCGAAGGCACACAACTCGATCATGGCTGCCTCCATCAGCGCGCGTGCGTGACCGGTTGCCCGAGCCAGCATCGCGTGAACTTTGGCGTCATCGGCGTTGCGATTCTTGCAGTCGTGCGAGTAGTTCTCGAAGGCGTTCAAGGCCAGTACCAGATCAGCCACCTGGTTCGGGCATTCGCAATCGACTGTGGAAATGATTTCCTGCAGATGTGCCAGTTGCACGTCATCGAAACGCCGTGCCGGTGCCGGCTCGGTCGGCAGGGTGCCCGCTGCGACTGCCGGTGGCGGCGTGGGTGCGGGCTTGTCCAGCAGACTGCGTACGATGAGATGGATCAGGTTGGCGCGCAGGGCGCGCACGCTGATCGGCGCCCGCAACACATGGCGACCCTCGCCTCTCAGTGCCTGGATGAGGTCCCATTTGGCGAACGCGTAGACAATCATGGTCAGCTCGGGTTTCGCGGCGTCCTCAAGAGCCTTCACCACCGTTTCCGGGTCACTGCCCAGCAGCGGCAGATCGAGCACCAAGACTCGTGGCCGCACGTTCTGCAGATCTTTTTGAAACGATTCCAGGTCCGATGAACTCAGCACAACTTCCATGTGTTTGGTTTCTTCGGGCGGATCTTGTTCCATGTAGATCGGCAGTGTCTGATGCAGGATCGCGAGCTTGACCACAAGAAAGTCCTCAATAGGAAGTGGAGTTGTCCATCCCTGGATTTCCGGGCCACCTGATGGGCCGGTTTGTCGACGCAGAGGCGTGCTTTGGAGTCTCCCGAAGCCGCCTCTGTAGTGGATCGCATCACGTCCGTGCTGTGGTTTGACCGGGCCTATACGCATAGGCGGGCCGTTTGGATTCAGCTGCCGTGTCTTCGAGGCAAAACGGATCGGAGTCTGATGTTTTGCGACGTCGTGATGCAGGCTCGCCCAAGTGATCCATCAATGCTGGACGGGCAAACGACGGGTGCAGGTTCATTTATTCCTGACTTTTGATGAACCCTGAAACGACGGCGCTCATCTGCATGCGTTTGAGCGATTCCCAAGCCACCCTGCATGGGTTGCTGCCGAGGTTGTTGGGGAATTTTTCCGAGCGGCTACCGACAACGCGGTACCTGGCCCGCAATGGACGGCGCACTTCGACCACGGCAATGCTGCTGGGTCGCCGGCCAGGTGGGGGCGGAGTGAGCCAATTTCGTTATTGGCGATGCCAGTTCAAGATGTCGCTTTCGCTTGTGCTGTCGATCCGGCTTGTTTTGTGCCGCCCTTCCCATAACGTTCCGCTACGGTGGTCAGTAGCGTTGAACTGTCCGACATGGCCACGTTCGGGCTTCCGCATGAGATGAGCGACGGCCCGAATGCTAGATGGCGTCGTCAGCTGATGAACGTGGGTAAGCGTGCGGTCTGTCGCCTATGCCGAGCAACGCCTCGCGCAGCAGGCTCAGGCAGGCGCTGTCGATTCTCGTTGTCGAGAAAGCACGCCACGGGGTTTTCGTGCTTTGGTCCATCTGCAGCTTGAGCTCGGGCAGGTTGAAGCGTGGTTGTCTGGCCAGCGCATCAGGATCAACGCGAGCGTGCCGTGCCGATAAAACCTCACGCTTTGCTCGTCGTGTGGGCCGGCTCACTGCGCTTGTGGGTAAATGGCTATGTCCCCCCATTTCAGCAAACAGCGGTTGTCAATTTTTTGCATTTTTGCGAACTCTGATGCAAAAATGTCTGGTCGAACGGTTGGGTTTAACCATGTTCCTGAAGCGATTTTTTGGCGAAGTGAGCAACCCGCATCCCTGCGGAAAGTGCGCTGGGGATAACTTGTTGGACTTCGAAGTACGGATGGCGTTCCAGCCGATTGTGGACACCACCACGCGCACGATATACGCCTACGAGGCGTTGGTGCGTGGTAGCAATGGCGAAGGCGCAGGCGAAGTCATAGCGCGCGTGCGCCCAGAGCAATTTTATCGCTTTGACCAGACCTGCCGTGTCAAAGCAATCAGCACCGCGGCCAGTCTGGGCCTGGATACGCGGTTGTCGATCAACTTTTCGCCGAACGCGGTGTACGAGCCGGCTACCTGTATACGACTCACGCTTGCTGCGGCGGAACGCTGCAATTTTGACGCGCGCATGCTGATCTTCGAAATCACCGAGTCCGAACGCATCACGGATATTCCTCGGGTCTTGCGCATCATCAAGGATTACCAGGGACGCGGGTTCCTCACCGCGATCGACGACTTTGGAGCGGGCTACGCCGGTCTGAACCTGCTTGCCGAATTTCAGCCCGACGTCGTCAAGTTGGACATGGCGTTGATTCGCAATATCGATCAGGACAGGGTGCGCCGCTCCATTACCAGTGGCATCGTTGCGACTTGCCGCGAACTTGGCTGTGAAGTGTTGGGTGAGGGCGTGGAAACGGTAGAGGAATACCACGTGCTGCGAGGAATGGGCATCAAGTTGTTCCAGGGCTACCTGTTTGCCAAGCCAGCCCTGGAAGCATTGCCTGTCGTATCCGACGAGGTTTGGCGCTCGCTGGATTAGAGTTCGCTGGATTAGAGCTCGCTGGATTAGAGCTCGCTGGATTAGAGCTCGCGAAAAGCGCAGTCTGCTTCACTTGCAACCGCTTGGATCTCTGCGGGACGGCTGACGGATAGGCGGGGCGCTCGCCGATGAACCGTCGCGTCGTGGAAACCGCAGGAGTCAGGGACAGGGCTCGGTAGATTCTGAATTAGACTCCGTTCGTATTGATGCTCCCATGGCCGACGCCTGCCGCTGAGCTGACTTTCGGATCGGCCGCTTGTCACTCACAGGGAGTGTCCGTTGACAACACGCGCTACGCCATCCGGTGTGCGGATGCGCCTTCATTCTTCGACGGCGGGCAAACTTAACTGGCTGCTCTTGCCGGGTGGTCCGGGTCTGGGTTCGGAGAGCCTGCGCGAACTTGCTGATGTGCTGGATGTACCTGGTTCGGTTTGGCTGGTTGATCTTCCCGGCGATGGGTCCAACCCGCCGCGGGATGGTCGTGATCCGTTTGCGGATTGGCCGCAGGTACTGGTTGAAGCAGCGCAGGCGGTTACCGATGTCGTTTTCGTGGGGCACTCAACCGGCGGCATGTACCTGCTGGCGACGCCGCAATTGCATGGTCTGATCCGTGGACTGGTTTTGCTCGATACGGCGGCTGACTGCTCGTGGCATGCGCAGTTTGCAGCGATGACGCAACAGCATCCCTTGCCGGCATTTGATCAGGCTGCTGCCGCTTACCAGCTCGAGCCTTCTGCGACGAACCTGATGCGGCTTGCGGTAGCCTCTGCGGAGTGGAACTTTCCGCCGCAATCGCTGAATGCAGGCAGAGCATTGCTCGCGCGGCTGCCATACAACGGCGATGCAGTGGCATGGTCGGAAGCGCATTTCGATCACACCTACAAGGCCGCCTGGTGGCCGGTGGATATTCCGCTACTGCGTTTGTGGGGCGAATGTGATCGCATCGTCAGTCAACAAAGTTGGGATGCGGATGAATACGCGACTAGCAATGTCATGACGCGAGTCATTCCGGGCGCAGGTCATTTCCCGTGGATCGACCATCCGGTGGCGGTGACGAACGCTTTCCACGAATACGTCGAAGCACTTCTCCACTGTGGAAAAACCGCTGTTTCGAGTGGCAAATTGGATAGTGAAGGGGACAACGGGTGAGGCCTGGAATGCATCGTCAACCGCGACGGATCGCTCGCCTGTTCTGCCTGTTCGCCATGCTGCTGGTTACCACCGGTGCGATGGCGCAAGACGCCAGTCCGCCCGACACCCAGCCCGCGCTGGTGTCGCGCAATACGGAGATTCAGGTCGGCTACGGTCATGCGATTGATGTCGACGAGACCACGTGGGTCAACGCGGCGGTCGCAGCGGAGTTCCATCGGGAGTTGATCTTTCCCGGCCGGAAGCTCAATCCCGTCGATGTGCCTTCCGTGGGCGCCAGCGAGAACGACGAAGTGGTGAACGCCGACGTTGTTCCGTGGGGTGACGGCTTGAGTATTCGTGTGCATCCCAAGCGGCAGATCATGCCGCGGAAATTCGAGATCTATTTCCGCATCCTGCACGGTGTCGCTGTCGGCGACGACGGCAGGCTCGTCTGGCCGCTGACTTTGGCCAGCGACCGCCTGCCGCTGCAACACGCCCACCTGCAAGTAAGTTTGCCGGCGGAAACGCCGACTGACCAGATTCACGCGCACCTCGAGCTCGATGGTGTGCCGGTGGAAGACGGGACGTTTCAGCTCAGTGGAACCCGGGTGTCCCTCGACTGGCCCGGTGCCGTCGCGCCGGGTCAGGTGCTGGATGCAGTGGTGACGTTCCCGCGGGTGTCCGAGCCCTGGGGTTTCGACCCACCGAAAGCGCCGGCGTGGATGTTCAACGGACCGCTGTGGCTGGTCTTGCTGGCGTTGTATTACTTCGTGGCGAAAATCATCGTCAGCGGCGTTGGCGACGGGAAGCCGGTCATCGTTGAGTACGAGCCGCCGGCGGGTTGGTCTGCCGGCGCCGTGCGACTGCTGTGGCATGGCAGCTGGGATCGCCAATGCTTTGCCACCGGGGTGCTTGGCATCGCGGCCAAGGGCGGGCTCACGCTCGGTCAACAAGCCGATGGCAGCTGGACGGCAACGCGTGCGGGCGATGACACCATGCCGAGCCTGACGGCCGACGAACGTTCCTTGCGCGCCGCGTTGTTCACCTTTGGTTGCATCACGCCGCTGTCGGATGCCAGCACCGATAGCATTGGCCTTGCCGAGATGGCTTTCCGGCGAGTGTTGGAGGCGCGTTGTGCCAGCGAGCGCCCCATGGACCCCGCCTTGCTGCTGTTCCCTGGATGGTTCATCGCGCTACCGGCGGCAACTCTGTTGTTCTTTGGCATTGCCAGTCGTTTCGCGACGATTGCTGAGATCGTCGTCGTCAGCTTCTTGTGCGCGCTTGGACTGGCGATGCTCCGCGGAGCGGTTTCGCTGAATGTGCTGCGCGCCACACGCGCGCAATTCTTGTTCGTCGGCCTGATCTGCGTCGCCGGTCTGTTGGGTGGGGGCGATTGGTTGGACAGGTTGATGGGTGTCGCGCTGCTGGCCGGCCAGGTCGCCGGAAGCTGGTGGCTGGTTCGCCAATCACCGAACGACACGGCGTTGTTGCGCACGTTGCGCGGCTTCCGCTGGTATCTCGGCACGGCCGAACAGCAGGAAATGGATGCGCGCTACAAACCGTCACTGCACCCTGAACTTCAAGCCAGCTTGCTGCCGTACGCCATGGCCCTGGATGTGGAAGTGACCTGGAACGCCCACTTCGCGCAGGCGCTGGTGAAGGCGGAAGGGCCGACGGATTTCCTGGCCAGCATGAACCCCGAACACGAACAGGCTTCACTCGACCTGCTGGCCTATGCGCAATCAATCAAGCAGCAGATCGGATCGGACGAACTCAGCGATGAGGGTAGTTAAGAGGTTCGGCTGCCGAGGGCTCAGTTGTCGCTGAAGCATCGTGCTTCCGACCCGCAGGATGGTGAGGCCGCGTTTCATGCCCGGCGTTTGGCAACACATCGCCAGCGCGAACAGGAGGGGCGTCCGCTGGCGCGCAAAACGTGCGATCGGCCTCTCATGCTGGGCTGCACTGGCTTTCGTTAGCTCACTGCGCCCTGCGGCACGTGCCGATTGATCTCTGATTGAAGCAGCGCCAACGCGACCGTGATTTCCTTGCTGTTGGCCTGGTGCAGGGTCTGGATGAATCGTTGCAGGCTGGCGGGTTCAACACCCTCACGTAGCGCGGGCAGCATGACCAGCCAGTCTCCCTTGATGAGCCCTTGCTGCTGATAGATGCCCATCAATTTCTCGGCCTCGAACCAGAACCGGGAGGTTCCGACTCGGACCGCTGTGTCGATGGTGGTCGTGTTGCAGCTGCCCAATTGGATGATGTGATTGTCGGTTTTGGCGGGTACACCGGCCCGTGCAAGCCCGCCACACAGCAGTGACACGGCGGCCTCGCGTGCCGAAGCGCTGATGCCTGCTTGCAGCAGCGCACTCACGACAGCGGCCCGCTGCATGGCCACCGCCATCCACAACGCATGCTCGCGCTGTTCGTCCGAAGTACACCGCGCTACCACCTTCTCGGCGGCTTGCAGCGTGCCGTCGTTCCACAACAATTCGATGATGTTCTGCTTGAACTCGAATTGAGTGTTCTGTGCTTCCATGGCCATGGATAATCCTGTTTTGGTCGTGGCGTCATGATACGAGCGCAAAAGCCGACTCCCGGGACAATTTGCATCCTGACTCCGTCGACGCGGCTCCTTGCTTCTGAGTGGATGCCGTTATGGACCGTTGGAGAAAGCGGCTCGCCGTCGTGGTGCGCGCGTCGTGCATCGGCCTCGGCTGAGGCGGGGCGGGGCGGACTTCTGGAGAATGACAGCTGCCCGATATCAGCGAGAGCACCAGGATGACCGCGATTCAAGCGATCCATCAGGTTGCCGAGCAGCGCAGCACGCAACGAAATGCAGTCGGCGGGCGCCGGCAGGCGGATCACGATGAGATTATCGATGCCTGCGAAATCGCGTCCATGGAGCTGCGAAGGTCTATGAAAAGGCGTGCGCGGAAGGTGCGGACTTGCCCCGATACGTAAGTCTTGTCGGATAGTGGGATGCCGCATCCTGTGAGGGAACAGACACGGGTGGCCCCAGTGCGGAATGGTCGTGGTGAATGGCCGTTGCACGCGTATCCGCCCAGCGGTTGCACGGCACCACGCAAGACATCAGTCGCACATCCTCGGGCCGGCCCTGATTCGCGGTTATCATGAGGGCATGTCCAAGCTGCTTTTGAATTTGCGTAACGTGCCCGAAGACGAGGCCGACGACGTGCGCGCGCTGCTCGACGCGCAAGAGATCGCGTACTACGAAACCAGGCCCAGCCTGTGGGGCGTCTCGGCTGGCGGAATCTGGGTGACGGAAGACGCTGCGTTCGCTGCCGCCAGGCACGCGATGGACGATTACCAGCAGCAACGTAGCGCCCGTGTCCGTGCCGAGTACGCCGCTGCCAAGCAGGCAGGTACGGCGGAAACGTTTGTCACGCTGCTTCGTGCGGACCCCGTGCGCGTGGTGATGAGTGTGTTGGGCATCCTGTTTGCGCTGGGTCTGGTGACGATTCCGTTTTTCCTGTTGCGCAGGTAGTCAACCGTATCCAGGACTCTTTTGGCAGGGCGCATTCCGCTGAGGATGCACTTTCTCAATCAGCGGCAACGTTTTCCTGTTTTGCTGGGTGTCGCGGCCCTCATACTTGCCGCAACTCAGGAGCGAATATGGAAACCATCCACATAGTGCAGCCATTCGACCAGGTCGGTCGACGCTTGGTAGCGGGGCAGGTCTTGCAGTTCAAGACGGCGGATGAAGCGGCACGCCGGGCAGAGCGACTGGCCGAAAAGCACGCTGGCATCGTGGCGTACAGCATGGACGTGGATGAAGATGGCGGCGACTACGGCACACCGCGAGTGCTGTTTCAGTCCGGGGATGTGCCCGACCTTTGAGAGGCTGTCCGTACTGTCGCCATGACGCGGCATTGATGCTTTTCGCTGTGGCCGCGAACTGCGGTTCGGTGCCGACAGGCAGACCATGGCAGAGAACCCGAACCCCGGAGCCAGTCGCATCCCGCCGCCACTACCTGCTTCCGTTCTGATCGCAGGCGTGCGTTATGCGCAGGTTTCTGGTGACGCTGAAACGGACGGCCATGTCGGCGGTGTTCTTGCGGCTTTTGACGCCTCCCGGCGGTAATTGTGGCGCCTCAAAGTTTACGAAAACCCACGCCGTCCCGAACGGGAGGGCGATGTGCAGCATGTAGGGTTTCGCTCACTGTGCGCTCAAGACGGCAAGCTGCCGATCGAGAGCGATCGTGGAGAGCGCTTCGAGATCGATCCTGTAACGCTACAGGTGCTCGGCCATCCGGCATCGGCCCTCGAATCCGGGTGCGATATCGAACCGATCTCGCGCCAGCAGCGCGTCCACCGGCCAGGACGTTAGCCAGAACAACCAGCAAATGCTGACGTGTCTTGACTGACCCTGCCGCGCGTTGCGCGCCGGTTTCTGGACGAAATGGATGCCGTGATCAGGCGTCGTGCCCACGGCTTGGCTGCGCTCTGGCCGAGGTAAAAACCCGAAGGCGCTGGAACGTGCTCAGCGCGGACCGGCTTCCAGGCGTTGGCTTAGCTGAGGCGCGTGGGCGGCAGGGCAAGCCGCCACGTTAGGCTTCAGCTGGCGCGTCTCACGAAGAGTGTGTGCCCAACGCGTGCCTGACGCTTCGGAACGAGGGTCAGGCACGTATCTGAGATGCGTACTTCAGAGCGACGCAGACTTCCGGCGCTTGTAGGCCAGCAGACCGATCGCGCCGATGCCGGCGAGCAGGAAGGGCAGGCCAGCGGGTTCCGGTACGTCAACCTTGGTCACCGAGAGCGAAATGCCACCCCGGTTGTCGCTCAGGTTGTCGTCAAAAATGTAGAACGAAACATTGCCGGCGGTGCCGAGGGTGAAGAGCTGCGAATAGATGCCGGCATGCGCAAATGAGCGTGCTGCGCTGTCATAGTAGCTGCCATCGGCATTGGGGCCGTAGCCACCATTGCCATCCGAATCGCCGAAATAGAAAGTTTGCGCGCCGGCAGTGAAGACGGCGCTGTTTTCCCAGCCCTGGCTGCAATGGGTGCCGTCCCCGGCACAACTCATGTTGCTGTTCCAGCGGCTGAACGCCATGTATTGGTCTTGGGTGAACATGACTTCGTACGTGCCCGCGCCGAGGCTCAGGGTCTTGGCCGTTGAGCCATCCGTCGAGGCATTGGCATGGCCGTCGAGGTTGACGACGGTGGCGCCAGCCGAAGCGGCGAAGACCAGCGCCGTAACGGCGGCGAGTGCCAATGTGGTGATCTTGCGCATCGTGATTCCCTGTTGAATGTGCTGAACGTGCAGGAATCAAAGCATGATTCGGGCCAAGCACATAAAGTCATCAAAGACAGTGAGTTGTGGCGAATGCCACGAGGGTTGCAAGAGCCGAGTTGTAAGATATTCCGACGTTTTCTGGATGATTTTCGAGGTGGCGGAGCAGGGAATCAGAGGTCGAGCATCTCCCCCCGGTTTCTTCGCGCTTCGCGAGCGAAGGTGTTGATCGCTGGATTGGGCAGCCGGCGACTATGACGGCGGTGAGTAAGCATGGGTCCTCAAGCCGTCTTTCGGTGCTGTTCTTGCCAGACAAGCCGTGGCCACGGCACTTTTGCGGCCTGCTTCGCTGGCGAATATTGCCCGGCTGATCGCATCCACCCACCGCTTCAACGCATCACGGTGCCGCGCTGCTGAGCCGCTGCTTATAGTCAGCAGGAAGGTGTCGACGCAAAGCCACTCATTCTGGATGTTGTGTGAATGCGTGGATCGGTTCGATTCCGTACGCCGTATCGCCGTAACCGCGCTCGGCCACAACGGGTCGCAGGATAGAAAACCGATCGGGCGTATTCAGATGATTGCATCAATCGAATACCGAATCGTCCAGTACGATTTTCCATGGCCCACGAGCATGGCGTGGTCAGGCTGGCTTGCTGCAGCCTTCTCAACATTGCGCAGGTGAAATGCAGTATGGAAAGACGCTTGCAACAAGGCCGGCATGGCTGGCGCACTCTGCGCCGCATTGGACGGGTCACGCTCGTGTTGTTGCTGGTGCTTGGTACTGCCGGCGCGGTGTGGAATGTTCTGGCCATCCGCCACTACCGCAAGGCGTTTCCGCCGCCCGGCAAGTTGTTTACGGTGAACGGAAACCAGATGCACCTTTATTGCAGCGGCGCCGGCTCGCCTACCGTAGTGCTTGAATCCGGGCTAGGTGACGATTTTCTCACATGGGGCAAGGTGCAACCCGCATTGTCCCTCGCCACGCGGGTGTGCTCGTACGACCGTGCCGGATTGGGCTGGAGTGAGCCGCAGTCAGGGCCACGCGACGCAACGCCTATCGCCAGCCAGTTGCATGAGCTGCTGCAACAGGCGCAGGTCAAAGGGCCACTGCTGTTGATGGGGCATTCTGCCGGTGGCATCTATATTCGCGCATACGCTTCCCGTTACCCCCATGAAGTGGCCGGACTGGTGTTCGTGGATGCCAGTTCGCCAACGCAGGACTCTGTGATGCCGGCGAACTTGAGGGCGCTGGATGAACGCGGTGGCTTGCAGGTGTCGCTGATGAAGGCGCTGATGTGGCTGGGCGTGGATCGGGTGCTGGGCGTGTGCGACCAAGTACCACCAGGCTTCGAAGCGCAGGCAGGTTTGTTGAAGGCAGACGCATGCATTCCTGCTCAGGTCGACGCTTACCAAGGTGAGCAGGCCGATTGGTCAGCTTCGCTGTTGGAAACAGCGCAAACCGGGCCTTATGGTGACCTGCCGATTCTGGTTTTTTCGCGTGACCCGAACGCATCGCTGCCGTCGCAGCTTCCTGCCCCTGTCACTGCGGCCGAACTACGGCAGGGCATGTTGATCTGGGATGGACTGCAGCAGCAACTTGCCCAACTGTCCACGCATGGTCAGCGGATCATCGCCAAAGGCAGTGGTCACTACATTCAATTGGACCGACCCGACGTGCTGAACCGTGCCGTGGCGATATTCATTCAGCAGGTCCGCAAGGGTTCTGTTCTTGTTTCTGATGGCCGCGTACAAGTTGAGTGACGTCAACGCTGCCGGACTTCCGCGACGTCTGACGCCTGCGCCTCACTGCTCCAGTATGTCGACCTGAAGACGTCTGTCGTTACGTATTCGCTTGCCTTGCTGTGTGCCGTCGCTGTCTTCCGGTGGGACGGCATAGCTCTACAGCTCACACTCGATCGTGCAGCTTCAGGCATGCCAACGGTTGCGCTGGGCAGAATGGCTGCAGTTTCAGGAGTGGGTGTCGGTCAAATTTACATACAAGAGCTTTGCTGTAAGTTCAATGATAGTGGAATCATGCACTTAAAGATTGGCATGGAACATGTATGTACTTTTGAGATAGCGACAACTCAGACGTTGCGTACTGCATCTGTCGCTGTTCAAGACAATGGATTTGCCAAACCCACCTGGAGGTTTCCCATGAACACAATTGCAGCGAAGAGCATGAACGCGCTCACCCGTGTAGTCGTTGGTACAACGCTGGCGTTCTTCGCCCTGGCAGCCAACGCCATTCCGATTGGTGCGCCCGGTACCGAGGGACAGAAAGTCATCGTTTCAGGCACTGATCATGTGATTGCGACCTATCAGGGAAACACGGCTTCGTACAGCAACGACCTGCGTTTGAACGGCAACTTTATCTTCAATAATCACACGACCCCCGTCGGTGCTTCGGTGGATCTCGGCAGCTTTGCCATTGGAACCGAACTGATTTTCGAGTTGTTTGTGAACAACACCGGATACAGCTACTTCACCGGGCCCGATTCAAGAAATCCCGATGGGCATGCTCATGCGCGCGTTCAAGCCAACTGGCAGCCTGGTGAGACCCTGGTCAGCTTCGAAGACTTGTTCAACGGTCCATTCGAATTCAACGACCTGAGCTTTTCCTTCACAAATACGACTTCAGGCCCCACCGATGTGCCGGAACCCAATCCGCTTTTGCTGATGCTTGTTGGTATCGGCCTAATCGGTGTGACCGTGCGGTATCGCAGGGCGTAGTTGCCTGAGCAACCAGGGCGAAGAAAATTTCCTTCGCCCGCCGCGTGCCGAGGTGCAGGTAGTTTGTCGTCAACGAGCGCGAAAACGGCACGGTCGTACTTGGCCACCGCTGCCTGCCGGCAGTGCAAATAGCCTGCAGGCAGCACCGGTAGTCCGTATTCGCTGCGAAGCAGGTTGGCGTTCGTTGCTGGCTGCATAGTCAGGTGAATGCCGGCGAGATCCAGGCGCGGGTGGCGTATCGCCGCGCGTTTTCGCTTCCGCATCAGGATGCAAGGTGGTGGTACCTGCGGGTCAGGCGCTTTTCGCCACTGCCTTGTACTGCGCTGTGAACTGGGGAAATGAAACCCCCTTCTGTCTGCATTCTGATCTGCAGGTTCAATCGGCGTGCGGCAGCGCCTTGCGCTGACAGGCAATCGTTTTTACCAGGATCTCGCAGTCTTCCATAAACAAACTCCACCAGTCGGCCCCCGGCTCGGAGTTCATGTGCGTGATATGGAAGCTTGCCGTCAACAGCACGTCGGGCAACAGGATCGTGGTGTAGTTGAGTGTATTCCGCATGCCTGCCGGCTCCCAAAGATAACGCAGCCAACGCAAGCCGTTACTTGTCACTACCTCGTAGCTGCCCGGCGGACGTTGCAGGCTGTTGTCCAGAATATTGTCGATCTGGTACTGCGGAAGCGGGTCACCGCTGATGGTCTTGCCGCGATAAGTCTGGTCGCGCAACTGCCAGTTCGGGCCACCCTCGGAGTCAAGATAGGACACGTAATCGTGTCGCAGGTAGTCCTCGAGCATGGCCACGTTTTCGGGGTCGAGCTGAATGCCATGCTTGACGCGTTCGAGTTGCCAATACGCCGTTATGATCGCGTAAGGCGGATGCGGAACCGGAAAGAGGCGTGCGATGTTCCACCGCGGAAGTTGGTAGACCCAGTTGCTGACCGCCAATTTGATTGTCTTGTGGTAACTCCGCCAGTCGCTGAGGTTCGTTCCGGTGAAGGCGTCTTCGCCGAGGCTGACGCTGTCTGCGGCGCCGATGGTCTCGCCGAAGGCCGATGAAGGTTCGAGAAAGGCCAGGATGAAGGGCCCGCAGTCAACCTGCCGGGGTATGGCACGGGCGGTTGGAATGCCACCTTGTGGAGCTGTGAAGGCTGCCGTGACTCGCTTGTACCAAGGCCACGGTTTGCGGGCGAAAGGGGCATTGGGTACCGGAAAGTGGGTCATGGCTCAGGCCGTCTCCGAAGGGTGGAACTGCGTCGCATACCGGGCCAACTCGTGGTGCCCCGTGAATGTCAGCTGTTCCACGTAGGTGTCCAGCCCCAGATAGGGCAACGTGTGTGGACTGGCAAGCGGATCGTCACCGAGCAGCAGGCCTCGGAATTTCAGGGATCGGGCCAGTCCGCTGCAACTGAGATCGTTCGCACCGGCCAGGTTCGCCACCGGATCGAACGGATTGTTGCGCACACGCTCGATCGTGATGCCTGCGCGCTCGCAGGCGAGTTCGGCTCGCTTGATGTTGCAGCCGACGGCGTGCAGGCTGACGCTATGGCAGTCAAGACGCATGCCGTAATGCTTCAGCGCAAACTCTACGGCAGTGCTGAAGATAATGGCGCCTTGGCTATGTGCTACCCAGCGCGTGCGGTGCTTGCGTTCTTGCGCCTCCTTGAGCACGGCTGCGAGGTGTTGGCTGTTGTGGCTGCACGGAAATACGCCTTGTTTGTCGTAGGCGCACTCGAATAGATCCTGACGCATGCCATCGGTGGGGTTGTGGAAGAGCGTGAAGTTAGCGAGCGGCGACGCACCATCGACGTAGGCGGTTTCGAGATGAGTGCCCATCAACCAGGCGGCCTTGGTCAGGTTGTTCTGCATGCCGTTGACAGCTGCGTGAAGCGTTTCGATCCGATGCGTTGGCATGGGATGTGCGCTACCCCAGCTGGCCTCCAGTGCGACGGCGACCTCATTTGATTTTTTGCCCAGTTGTTTGAAGTCGGGCGTAAACTGCGCAGTGCCGGTTTTGCCGACGCGGTATAGCGCATTGCGCTGCATGGAATCGGGCAACGTAGGCTTCAGCACGTCCCGATCCATGAAGATGTCCACAATCAGCACCGGCATGCCGGGCCTGATCGAGTAGCTCACCTTGTAGTGATAGCCCTTGAACGGATAACGGGTTGGCAGTAGTCGCTGAAACCAGTTTCTGTGGCCGGTATCGGCGTCGAGTCGCTTGGGGTTGCTGGCAATTTCCAGCAGCTCGTCCGCTACCTTGCGGCGATCGAAATCATTGAGCGCGCGCAGCATTCGAAAGGCTTGGTCGCCAAGCACGATCTTCTTGTCCAGCGTGACGAAAGGCAGGCTTCCGATCTTGAACAACGCGGCGATCTGCGGCGCCTTGGCTGCCGCGTCATGCCAGGAATGGTGTTGTGTGGCGCACTTCTGTAGCTGCTCGCGAGTCAGCAGTTGTCGAGTCATCGTCACGAATCCTTGTGATGGTGCAGCGATTGGGAGGAAACGCGTTTGGCACGCCTTCCGGTTGCGAGTCTTCAGCGCAGCGGCTCGAGGTCGCGTCGCCAAATGCATGCGTGGTTGACGATATCACTGACGCGCGCCGTACATAACGGGGCAGTGCTCGGGTTTTCGATCGCGAACTTCCTCCGCTGCGGATTTTTTGATCTACTCGAACATCTTTCTGTTGGAATGCTCCTGAAATGAATCTACCGCCGGACACGCGGGAGTTCGCCCTTGGCCGCCAGGCCCGACAGCTCTTCGAGCAGCAGCAATTCGATGCGGCATGTGCGGTGCTCGAAACGCTGGTTCACGACGTTCCAGAGAATCCTTTCGTGCGCATGGATCTCGCCACCGTGTTACTTCGGTGCGGTCGTTTGCGTGATGGAACGGCCCAATTACTTGAGGCAGCGCGGGGGGCTTCGGTGGACCCTCAGTTCGGCCTTCATCTGGCGCGCGTGCTTTTATCCGTCGGTGAAGTCGTGGCGGCGCGATCCTGTCTGGACGCATTGGAACTGCCCCCGGACCTGCCGGCACCACTGCTGGCCGAACAGGCCTACCTGCGATGGATGATGAAGGACCTTGCCGCCGCGAGACGCCTGATCGATCGAGCGCTTGTTGCCGGTGCGGATAGTCCGCGCGAATATCACCTGCAGGCGATGTTGATGCAGTTTGCCGGTGAGTTGCAGCCGGCAGGCCGCGTCCTGGAGGCGTGCCTGCAACGCTGGCCAGCCTTTGGTGATGCGGCGCTGGCGCGATCCAGCCTGTGGCGACAGACGCCGGAAACGAACCACCTCGATTTCCTGCGTCGTCAGTTGGAACGCGTGCCCACCACTACCAGGGTTCCAGCCGAGCTTGCGAACCGAGCGGCGTTCGAAGCGGCGCTGTTCAAGGAGCTGGATGACCTGGACCGACCGGATGAGGCCTGGCAGGCTTTGGCTCGATGCAACGCGCTCATGCATCAGGTCAGCCCTTACGACGCCGCTGGTGAATCCGCGGTAGCTGATGCCTTGATCAAGACATCGGTCTTGCTGACGGCGCGGGCGTCTTCCTCGGCCGCCGATGCAGAAGGTCCGCAACCGATCTTCATCGTGGGTATGCCGCGTTCGGGAACAACGCTATTGGACCGAATGCTTTCCAGCCATTCGGAAGTGGCTTCCGCGGGCGAGATCACTGACTTTCTTCGTCAATTGCATGAGGTGACCGATGCGCCCGCGCAAGGCGTGCAGGGCCTGTTGAGCGCGATCGAGCGCAGTGTGGACATAGACTTTGCAGAGCTGGGGGCGCGTTATCTGGCGCAGACGCAGTGGCGAGCGCCGGGTTGCAGATATTTCGTGGACAAGTTGCCGGCGAACATCCGGATGGTTGCGCATATCCGTCGCGCGCTGCCGCATGCGCGCATCCTGCACATGGTGCGTGACCCGATGGAGGTGTGCTTCTCGAACTTCAGCGTGATGTTCGGAAGCATCGCTGCGTATAGCTACGACCAACCTGCATTGGCTCACTATTACGCTCAATACGTGCGGCTCGCACAGCATTGGCGGAGCCGCCTGCCGGATGCCATGTTCGAGGTTCGCTATGCCGATCTGGTGCGGGAGCCTGAGACCACCCTGCAGAAGGTTCTTGAGCACTGCGGGTTGCCGCTGGAGGATGCCTGTCTGCATCCTGAGCGCAACACGGCGCCGGTGGCCACGCCCAGTAGCATCCAGGTGCGCGAGGCTGTTCACACCCGAGGTCTTGACCGCTGGCATCGTTACGCGCAACACCTCGATGTGCTGCGTGAGAACCTGGCGGGAATGGAACCGTGCGGCTGAGGAAGGCGGGTTGATGCGTGGTTACGGCGCGGCGGTTGCAGCGCGATCTGCAGGTGTCCTCCTGGGATGCACGTCGAGCGCACGCACGCCTCAGTTTCCCGATCGGGGCAGGTTGTAGCAACGCTTTACATCGCTTCCAGCTGACGGCTGAGCAACCAGCGTCTTGCCGCCCGGCCGCCCTTGATGTGCGCATGTTTCCTTGCGTCGACTGCGGGCGCCAGCTTGCGCAGCCACGTCAGCGCAGTTTCGCCACGCGCGATCTCGCATAAAGCGTCGAAATGCCTTACGAAACCGTCCATCATTTCTGATGAGTGTCCAGGCTTTCGTATTGTAAACAGTCACTTGCATTGTGGCTCGTATCGTGCATCTACATTTGCGCAGGTCGATCGACAGATGAGCGTTTCCGCCGACAAGCTGCAAGTAGGCCCATCAACAGGCAAGCAGGTCATTCCGTTCGCTCTCACTACCTGGAGACATCACGATGAACAGCAATGCCAGTATCAAATTACAAACCCCGCGCCTTCTGCGCTCACTGCTCGGTGCAGCCATGCTGGTTGCCGGCATGGGCCTGGTAACGACGACAGCCAGCGCTAGTGTCCTGCTCTCCGGTTCGGTCGGTGGCGTTCCTTCAGGCGCTGATCATTACGAAACTTTCGACAGCATCGCAGACGGCACTTCGACTACCACCGCGCTTCCCAGCGGTCTTACGGTCTCGTTTGCACCCGATGGAAAAGCCGTTCAGGGCACAACTGGCCAGTACGCGGCGCCAGTGCTTTCCAGTGGTAACGGTGCGAACTTCGGTGGCCAACCTGACGGCACGGATACCACGACCTATCTCACCAGCGGCGGTCCGAACGGCTCGACGACGCTGACGTTCGCAACGGCTCAGCGTTACCTGGGTCTGCTGTGGGGGTCTGTTGACGGATACAACAACCTTGAGTTCTTCAGTGGCGGCACGTCGGTAGCCTCTTTTTGGGGCGCAGCCGTGACAGCCGTAGCGGGGGCGGGCAACTGCGTCAACGGTAATCAGACGACGATTGGCACCTGCTACGTCAACATCAATTTCCTGCAGGGCTCGTTCGACCGGGTTGTCGCCACCAGCGGCTCGTATGCATTTGAGTTCGACAACGTTGCCTTCAGTTCCGCACCGATTGGCGTGCCGGAGCCGGGTATTCTGGGCATGTTCGGCGTGGGCTTGCTGCTGGTCGGTTCGACTTACCGGTTCAAGGCGCGCAAGCAGGGCTGAGGCCTTCGACGGATGGTGAAAAACGCCCCGGTGACGGGGCGTTTTCTTTTGCTGCGCCCGCAGGCAGTGCCTGCGGGGACGTGCAAGTCGAATTGTGGATATTTTCCCGTTGTCTTGTTGCCCACGCTCGTCCACAGTGGACTGCCCGGCCGAAAGGCTTCGGGAGCCTGGCGCCATGGTCGCGACATCCGAACAGGCGCAGACGCCGTATCAGTCATCAAGGCAGGCGCCGCATGGCGGGCTGCCGGCACACAAGGGGATAGCCATGAAGACGCGTCGCGAATTTCTTACCAACGCACCGCTGGGCCTGCTGGGCGCCGTGGTCGCCACCCGCACGATGGCGCAGACCGGCGAGCCGGCCACGCCTCCGCCGGGCTCGCCGGCAGCGTTCAACACAGCCCCTCCCGTCGGGCCTGCGCTGACCACCTCGACATTTGCGGAAGCCGAGAAGTTGCAGCAAGTGGCGATGACCGACGCGCAGCGTACGATGGCGGTCGGTAGTTGGCCGACGTCGATGGCTGGCTTGCTGGAGCGTCGCACCGGCCCGAACAAGGTCGCGCTGGCGGACAGCCTGGCACCCGCCACGGTTTGGCATCCCGTGCTCGGCGGCCAGTCGGCGGGTCCTTCGCATGATCGCTTTATGCCGGCATCGATGGCCGCCAAGCCGCTGGCTGCTCGCGACGAGGACATCGCGTTTGCCTCCGTTGCGCAGCTCGCACAGTGGATCAAGTCTCGCCAGCTCACTTCGACCCGCCTCACCAGGATCTATCTCGATCGACTCAAGCGTTTCGATCCGCAGTTGCACTGCGTGATCACACTGTGTGAGGAACACGCGCTGGCGCAGGCGAGCAAGGCCGATGCTGAAATCGCTGCCGGTCACTATCGTGGCGCGCTGCATGGGATGCCGTGGGGCGCGAAGGATTTGCTCGATACCGCCGGCATCGCCACCACCTACGGTGCCGATCCTTATCGGAATCGTGTGCCGGCCGAGGACGCGGCGGTGGTACGTCGACTCAATGAAGCCGGTGCGGTGCTGGTGGCGAAACTCAGTCTTGGTGCCCTGGCGCTCAACGATGTCTGGTTTGGTGGTCAGACCATGAACCCGTGGCTGCCGCAGGAAGGTTCATCCGGCTCCAGTGCGGGCCCGGCCTCAGCTACGGCCGCGGGTCTGGTGGCGTTTGCCATCGGCAGCGAAACCCAGGGCAGCATCATCAGCCCGTGCATGCGCTGCGGCACTACCGGCCTGCGCCCGACCTACGGTCGTGTGCCACGCACTGGCGCCATGACCTTGTGCTGGACGATGGACAAGCTCGGCCCGATT
Organism: Rhodanobacter sp. AS-Z3; assembly: GCF_029224025.1. Lineage (NCBI taxonomy): Bacteria > Pseudomonadati > Pseudomonadota > Gammaproteobacteria > Lysobacterales > Rhodanobacteraceae > Rhodanobacter > Rhodanobacter sp. AS-Z3. Next base: position 3,049,685 of record NZ_CP119392.1, on the reverse strand, counting down.
ACCCGCTCGGTCGAAGACACCATGCTGGTGTTGCACGCGATCAGCGGTGCCGATGCTGGTGATGTGGCCAGTGTCCCCAGCCACCTCGACTACGATGCCAAGGCATCAGTGAAAGGCTTGAAGGTTGGCTACTTCCCGAAATGGATGAACGAGGCGCCAGCGACCGAGCTGGATCGCCAGGCGCTGGCCAACCTGCGCAAGCTGGGCTTGAAACCGACTGAAGTGACTTTGCCGGACTGGCCATACGATTCGCTCAATCTGCTGCTGTTCGCCGAGGCCGCCGCCGCGTTCGAGGAGCTGACGCTTTCCGGCAAGGCCGACCAGCTCAGCGAACAGACGGCTGACTCCTGGCCGAATTTGTTTCGCGAGGCGCGCTTCCTGTCGGCTGTGGACTTCGTCCAGGCGGATCGCTTGCGCCGCAAGGTGGCGCTGGAAATGGCGCGCGTGATGGGCGAAGTAGACCTGCTGCTGATTCCTTCGCTGCGCGATGACATGATGGTGATTTCCAATATGACCGGCCACCCCTCGCTGACCCTGCGTACCGGTTTTGTCGAGGTGAGCCAGGTGCGCAGCGACTGGGCACCCGATCCTGCGCATCCATTACCCAAGTTGACCGCGCCGCATCGCGTACCGTACGGCGTGACACTGTTGGGACGGCTATTCGAGGAGGGCACCCTGGCCCGCGTCGGCCAGGCGATGGAGCAGCAAGCCGGGGTGGCCAGCGAGCGGCCTGCCGGGTTCTGAGCTTGCGCGGGAGCAGGTTTGCTGTCGGTTTTCTTGTGGCAGCGCCTTGATCCGCTTGCATCAGGACTAGGCAGCGTCATTCAAGCAAGATCTGCACAAAACGTGATCAGGCTCATTCACCTGATCAACCTTGACTCATGCCGGTCCGACGCCGGCCATACAGGATCAACGCACATGTTCAGTCACATCATGGTCGGTTCCAACGATATCGATCGCTCACAGCGCTTTTACGATGCCGTGCTGGGTGTACTCGGTGCTGGCAAGCCGTTGCGCAACGACGCAAAAACCGGACAAACCCGACTGTTCTATCGACATGACGGCAACACCTTCTGCGTCACTGAGCCCATCAACGGCGACGCCGCTACCTGCGCCAACGGTGGCACGATCGGTTTCAAGTGCGACTCGCCCGAACAGGTGCAGCAGTTCCATGACGTTGCCGTCGCCCACGGCGGCACCTCGATCGAAGCCGCACCGGGTTTGCGCGAAAGCCCGATGGGACCGATGCACTTGGCCTACGTGCGTGATCCCGATGGCCACAAGTTGTGCGCGATCCATCGGGCGGGCTAGCAGGGAGGAAAAGCGTCGGCGGAAAGAAGTCAGCGCAGGTGACTACGGAATCGCCGCGGTAACCACGATCTCGATTTTCCAGTCTGGCCTGGCCAGCGTTGCCTGCACGGTGGCACGCGCAGGCGAAGCACCGTGCGGAACCCAGCGGCCCCAGGCTTCGTTCATGCCGTCGAAATCGGCCATATCAGCCAGGAAGATCTCCGCGCGTAGAATGTGGGTCTTGTCGGTCGCTGCCCGCTTCAGCAGCTCGTCGATGGCATGGAGCACCTGCTCGGTTTGACCGACGATGTCCATGCGGGTGTCCTCGGGAACCTGCCCGGCGAGATAGGCGACGCCGTTGTGGGTGGTCATTTCAGACATGCGTGGACCGGTATCGAAACGCTGGATCATGGAGCGGTTTCCTGTTGGAGATATCACCGGCATGGTTGCCGTGAAAGCGGGACGGCGAAAGCCGGGTCGTATTGAATCAACCCATAGCGATGGAACCGCGTGTTGCCGGTGCCGACTTGCCTCAGCAAATCGAGACAGCAGCTGTTGCAGCCACCCATTCTTCGTTGGTGGGTTCCACCACGACTTTCACCTTGCTGGTCGTGCTGGAGATCACCGAAGCATTGACGGCATTGGCCTGTGCATCGATGACCACGCCGAGAAAGCTCAAGCTGGCGCAGACGCGTTCGCGTATCACCGACTGATGTTCGCCGATGCCAGCGGTGAAGGCCAGCATGTCCAGCCCGTTCAAACTGGCTGCCAGCGCACCGACTTCGCGCACGATGCGCCTGACATAGAGTTCCAGTGCCTGTTGCACCGGATCTTCATTTTCGCGCGGCAACAGCATCCGCGGATCGCCGGAAACGCCGGAGACGCCGAGCAGGCCGGACTCGTGATACAGCATGTGCGCGACGCGTTCGAGCGACAGCTTGCGAATTTCCATCAGGTAAATGAGCGCACCGGGATCGAGCGAGCCGCAACGCGTACCCATCATCAACCCATCCAGCGCCGAGAAGCCCATGGTGGTGGCGACGCTGTGCAGGTTGCACATCGCGCAGAGGCTGGCGCCGCTGCCAAGGTGCGCCACGATGGTGTGGCCGCGTGCGTCGGCGCCATAGCGCTCGCCCAGAACCTGAGCCAGATACGTATACGACAGTCCATGAAAACCATAGCGGCGCAGGCCTTCGTCCCATGCGAAACGGGGCAGCGGCAGCATCTTCTCGACGACCGGCATGCTCTGGTGGAAGCCGGTGTCGAAACAGGCTACCTGCGGCAGGTGCGGCAATTCATCCAGCAGCGCGGCGATGGCCTCCAGCGCGAACGGTTGATGCAGCGGTGCCAGCGGAATGTAACTTTTCAGATCGGCCAGGACTTCCGCGTCCACGCGCACCGGCTCGAAGTACTTGCTGCCGCCGTGCACCACGCGATGTGCCACTGCCATGATGCTGCGGCCTTCCAGCCAGGTCATGATGCGCTGGCGCAGATAGGTGAGCGCCGATGCATAGGGATGTTTGGTATCGAGCGTCAGCGGCACCGCTTCGGCACCGTCGGCACTGAACGTCGGCGCGGTGCCGGTGATGGCGTCAACCTTGCCGCGCCAGGCTGGTGTGCGGGCCAGCGGCGCTTCGCCTGCGTCGAACAACGCGAATTTGATGCTGGAGGAACCGCAATTGAGCACGACGATGAAGGAGCTGCCGACGGTCTCGCTCATGGGGGGCTGATCCGGTAGTGGTGGGCCACCAAGGCGGCGAGCGCGCACGAAACGATGCGTGACTGGCCCGAGTCGGAGCGGCTGGTCAGCACGATCGGCACGCGCGCGCCCAGCACAATCGCCGCGCTGGCGGCGCCGCCCAGATATTCCAGTTGCTTGGCCAGCATGTTGCCGCTTTCCAGGTCAGGCACCAGCAGGATGTCCGCGTTGCCAGCCACCGCCGAGTGAATGCCCTTGATCCGTGCGGCCTCGGCCGAGATGGCATTGTCGAACGCCAGCGGACCGTCGAGTACGGCACCGGCAATCTGGCCGCGGTCGGCCATCTTGCATAGGGCCGCCGCGTCCAGCGTCGTCTGCATGCGTGGATTGATCAGTTCCACGGCGGCAAGAATTGCCACGTAGGGAAGCGCCACGCCGAGGATGTGGGCAAGGTCGATCGCGTTGCGCACGATGTCGGCTTTTTCCGCCAGCGTGGGTGCAATGTTGACGGCGCCATCGGTGATCAGGAAGGGCCGCGCATACGCCTGACTATCCATCAGGTAGCAATGCGAGATACGCCGTTCCGTGCGCAAGCCGGTTTGCGCCGCAACCACGGCGGTCATCAATTCGTCGGTATGCAGGCTGCCTTTCATCAGCGCGTCGACCTGGCCGGCAACAGCCAGCGCGACAGCCTTGTCGGCGGCGGCGTGGCTGTGTGGTACGTCGTCGATCACCACGCCGGAAAGATCGAGTCCGGCGTTGCGTGCAAGGTCGAGCAGCTTCGCTTTGGGCGCCACCAGCACCGGTTCGATCAGGCCCGCCGCTTGCGCGTCCAGTGCGGCGGCAAGGCTGGTTTCATCGCAAGGGTGCACCACCGCCATTCGGATCGGACCGAGCTTCCTGGCCAGTTCGCACAGTGGCAAGTCGCCGTTGGCCAGCGCGCGTGGTGACGGCAGGCAAGGCCGCGGCGGCGTGACGGCTCGGGAGGTATCCGGTGAATGGTCAGCCATGTGATTTCCTGTGCTGCAGCGAGAGGTCCAACGGAAGGTGCCACCCTGAGTCTTGAGTACAGGGTAGGCGTCCCCGCCGCACCATGCCACTGAATGATGGACGGCAAAGTGTCACGGCGCACTTGGCTGCGGCTGGGTGATGTGAATGCGCCAGCCGGAGTACGCTGTCGTGGTCTTGCCGCTTCGTGCCTGGCGAAGCGTGGGCTAAGGCGGCTCTTGCCGAGCCAGTCAGCGGCGCTCGGCAATCCCGCTAGACTCGACGGCCTGTTGTGGTTTTCCATGGGGATATGTGTGATGAATTTGCGCCATTGGTCTTCGCTGCTTGCCTGCGCGCTGTTGCTTGCCCTGTCCCTGCCGGGACGGGCGGCGGAGGCACCACTGCGGGTGATGACGTTCAACGTGCGGGTGCCAGTGGATACCGGCATGAATGCGTGGGAGAACCGGCGCGACCTGATGGTGCAGGTGATCAAGGCGCAGCATCCCGATCTGCTGGGTACGCAGGAGCTGACCGAGGAGCAGGGCGAATACCTTGCCGCGCATCTGCCCGGCTACGCCTGGTTCGGACAGGGTCGGGACGGCGGCAGCAAGGGTGAGCACATGGGCGTGTTCTATCGCACGGACCGCCTGCAGGTGGAGCGCTCCGGTGACTTCTGGTTGTCCGATACGCCGGACGTGCCCGGCAGCAAGACCTGGGGACAGCCCTATCCGCGCATGGTCACCTGGGCACATTTCCGCCTGCGTGATGGCGGCGGTACGTTCGATTATTTCAACACCCATTTTCCCTACCTGCCCGAAGACGTTCATGCGCGCATGCTCAGCGCGGACGAAATCCTGCAGCGCATCGGCAAGCTGGCCACTAGCGCACGGGTGATCCTCGCGGGTGATTTCAATTGCGGGCCCGATACGCCGGTGCACGCGAAACTGACCGGCACGCTGCAGGATGCCTGGACGACAGCCGTCTCGCAGTCGGGTCCGGCGAAGACCTTCCACAACTTCACCGGCACGCCGGATCAGCGCATCGACTGGATATTGAGTCGTGGCTTCAAGGTCATCTCCGTTCAAACGATCACCACGCACGAGGGTGCGCGTTATCCCTCGGATCATTTTCCGGTGATTGCCGAATTGGGTGGGTAAAGCCCGCCTAGGCTGACGCCTTGCCCTCATCGATGAAGCGCTGGATCTCGTCCAGTGGAATATGGTCGCTGGTATCGCGTCCGTACCAGACCTTTGAAATGCGGCCGTCCTCCGCGATCAGGAAGTCGGCGGGCACGATGGTCAGGTGTGGGTTGTTGCTGGGACGAGCTCCCTTGAACAGTCCCTTGAGAATGCGCGGAAACTTGAACAGGATGGCCTTCAGCATGGCCGAGGCCGAGTGCTGGATGCCGTACCGGTTGTAGAGCTCCAGCTCAGGGTCGGCCAGCATCGTGAACGGACGCGGGTGGCGTGACACAAAGCGGCGTACTTTCTCGGAGGTGTCGCTGAATACCGCAATGATCTCCAGGTTCTGATCCAGCCACTGCTGGTGGTTGTGCGTCAGCTCATACACGCGCAGGTTGCAGAAGGGGCAGCCGGCATCGCGAAAGAACGACAGCAGAATGCGTTTGCCGAGATGGTCGCTCAGCTGGAAAGCGTTGCCATAAATATCCTTGGTGCGGAAATTGATCGCTGGGCAGGGGGCGGCAAGACGCATGCGTGGCTCCGGTAGCTTTGAGGGTGGTGATGGGAAGCAGCTCATGGTCGCTATGGCCTGCGACATCAGCATCGGGTGTCGTCATGAGTGTACGCTGCGCTGCGACGAGACGCGCTCGGTGCGAATGACCGAAAGAGGCGGGCAAGCTCATTCTTTCTCGCAGGTGTGCGATGTTGCGTGTGCTTACATTCGGGCACGTCGGAGCCGCGGTGCGGACAGGGTCCATCGTCCATCGGTCACCCTTGATCTTCGTGCAAGCGTGATGAGCAGAATCATTGTGTTCGGAGCCAGTGGATTCCGCAGCTCGCCACGGTTGTCGATACGGCAGACCCGCGCCAATGGAACAGGCGAGACAGTTCACCTGACGGACAATCTGCATTCGCTGCATGCCCTGGCCTGTCAGATCGCCATGGATGTCGTAGTGATCAGCTGGTGCCGTGAGGAGACGCAAGCTGCCGCACGACTGACTGTCATCGCATTCAGCGCGATTTTCCGAGCCCTGCGGAAGTGCTCGCGCAATCCCATGAAAACGTCAAACGGTCATGAGCCGCAGGCGTAATTTGTAGCGCATCGTCTCGAAAAATGTTGCGACTCACGCGTAGTGTTTTACGTACAGGCCGACAAGTGATGCAAACGGAGTAGGCTCCTGCGCCGACGGGTCGGAAAGTGTTCCCGTCGCTAGTTTGCAGCGGATGCCTGGCCTCATGTTTGCTTCACGTCGCCAGACACAGCTTCTCCTCAAAGGCACAAAGGAGGCCTTCATGAATCATCGTTCCGGGTTGCATGGCGTAAGCACGCCGCTCCATTTTCATCTCCGTCCTTTGGTGGCTGCGTGTGCAGTTGCCTTGTTCGCACTCGCGAGTGGCGGCCCTGCTTTTGCGCAGGAGGCGGCCAGTCAACAGCAGACAGCGCAGGCCACTACGGCTGCAGCGCAAGACAGCAGCAACGCAAAAGCTGATGACAAGGCGGCCAGGAGCAAGAAGAAATCGAAGGAGCCGGTAACGGATTTGAGCGGCGTGGTGGTGACAGGCATTGCCACCAGTATCGCCAGTTCGATGAAGGTGAAGGAGGACTCGAACAACATCGTCGAGGCGATCTCCGCCGAGGACATCGGCAAGCTGCCCGATGTCAGCATTGCCGACAGCTTGTCGCGTGTTTCCGGTCTGGCGACACAGCGCGCCAACGGCAATGCCAACGCCATTTCCATTCGCGGCCTGGCGCCGGATTTTGCCGGCACCACGCTGGATGGACGCGAGCAGGCCACGGTGGGCGAGAATCGCGGCGTGGAGTACGACCAGTATCCCGCCGAACTGATCAACGGGGTGACCATCTACAAGACCCCCGATGCCGGCCTGATCGGACAGGGCCTGTCGGGCACGGTGGACCTGCACACGATCAACCCGCTGGATTTGTCCAAGCGCACCTTGGTCTTCAACCTGCGTGGTGAGCACAACAGCAACGGCTCGCTGAACCCGGGCACGGGAACCGGTGTCAACGGCCGCCGCGCCAGTTTTTCGTACGTCGACCAGTTTCTCAATCACACGCTGGGCGTGGCGATCGGTGTTGCCGCCGTGGATCAGCCGGTACAGGAGAAGCAGTACCAGGCATGGTGGTGGAGCGCCGACAACGGCAGTGCCGGTATCGACCAGAATTGGGGCGGCCCGCATACCTCAGGCATGCCGGACAACGTGATCTCGCAGGAAGGCATGCAGCTGCGTGCACAATCGCAGAACGAAAAACGCAATGGCCTGATGACCGTGCTGGAGTGGGCGCCGAACGACGTCTACTACTCGAAGCTGGACATGTATTACTCCACCTTCACCAAGCGCAAGTTCACCAACGGTGCACAGTGGTCGAGCAGCCCGTACGACAATGTTTCCTACGACAACGTGCAGACCTCGCCCGGCCAGCCGTTGCCGATTGTCACCGCTGGCACCATTCTCGGCGTCGCGCCGATCTTGCAGAACGAATACACCAAGGAACACGACAAGCTTTACTCGATCGGCTGGAACAACAAGCTGTATCTCGGTGACTGGACCTTGATGGCCGACCTGTCCTCATCCAGTGCCCGGGTGAAGCTGCATGACGCCTATTTGTTCAGCGGGCTTGCCAATGGCGCCTTTACCGACGTTGCGTTCACTACGCCGAGCGGCTTTGGCTATCCGAACTTCCGGCCGGTGGCTGACCTGAGCGACCCGGGCACGATGCTGTTCACGGACCCGGACAACTACGGTTACAACGGGCGTGAGGAGTTTGACCATCAGGACGACACCATCCACGCGGTGCGACTGCAGGCCAGTCATCCGGTCGGCGGGATCTTCAGCGACGTGGATTTCGGCGTGGACTATTCGGACCGCACCAAGACCAAGCACGCCGATGTGCTGTTCGCGTATCTCAACGGCAACGGCTCCACTCAAGGCACCTACCAGAACCACCTCAGCGCGCCGATCCATCCGTCGCTGCTGTACAACCCCACCTCGCTTGGCTACGGCGGCATTTCCGGCATTCTCAACTACAACGTGCTGGGCGCGCTGTACGGCAACCAGTTCTACCTGGTGCAGAAGAATGGGCAGGGCGACTGGAGCCGCAACTACACCGTCGAAGAGAAGGTGCCGCTGGCTTACGTCAAGTTCAACATCGACACGCACGTGGGCGATATCCCGTTGCGTGGCAACGTCGGCGTGCAGGTGGTGCATACCGACCAGTCATCGCGGGCGCTGCAGACCAACGGCGACACGCTGGTCGGCCAGATCCGCGACGGTTCGACCTACAACAACGTGCTGCCCAGTCTCAACCTGGTGGCGGATCTGGGCAATCGGCAATACCTGCGTTTCGGCCTGGCCAAAACCATGGCGCGTGGCCGCATCGATGACGAGAAGGTAGCTACCTCTGCCGGCGTCTCGAAGATCACCGACGGGCCGGGTGCTGGCCAGGTGCTGTGGTCGGGTAGCGGCGGCAACCCGCAGTTGCGTCCCTACGTGGCAGTCGGCACGGACCTGTCGTGGGAGAAGTATTTCGGCAAGGCCAGTTACGTGGCTGCCGCGGTGTTCCACAAGAACCTGCTCAACTACATCTACAACCAGACCGTGCTCGACTACAACTTCTCCAACTACACCAATGACACGCCGACCCTGGTGCCCACCAGCAACATCGGTTCGTTCACCACGCCGGAGAACGGTACCGGCGGCAAGATGGATGGCCTGGAACTGTCCGGTGCGCTTGAGGGTAGCTTGGTGGCATCTGCACTGGAAGGTTTCGGTGCGCAGGCCAACTTCTCGCTGACCCACAGTTCGATTCCGTTGTCCTCCATTTCGTCGGTTCCCGGTGGTCCGAACAGCTTGCCGGGCCTGTCACGCAAAGTGGCCAATCTGGCGTTGTTCTATGAGCGCTACGGATTCTCGGTGCGGGTGGCCGAACGCTATCGCTCGTCGTTCACCGGTGAAGCGGTGGCTTTGTTCGATCAGCTCGGTTACACCAAGATCCTCGCCAATCGGCAGACTGACCTGCAACTGGGCTACGCGTTCAGCAGCGGCCGTCTGGACGGCTTGTCGCTGCTGCTGCAGGTCAACAACCTGTCCAACTCGTCGGATTCGACGGTACAGGTTGCCGGCTTGCCCAACGGTGTGGCGTTGACCCGGCCGCTGGAATACGACACCTGGGGCAGGACTGTCCTGTTCGGCATCAACTACAAGTTGTAGGCTGCAACCAGATGGGCGGTGCCCGGCGCTCGCGTCGTGCACCGCAAGTTGGTTGATTCCAGTGAGAGTGTCAGATGATCGGAAGCAAGTGGGCGGTTCTGGCAGGCGCCAGCGTATGGGTGTTGGCGTCAGGCGGTGAGGCGAGGGCGGCGGTTGCCGCTTCGCCTGCGCCGGGGTTGGTGACCGAGCAAGCGCTTGCGCCCAGCCATTACAGCGACTGGCCGCGGATCACCTCTGCGAGAGCGGTGGATCGGCATCTGGACGCGCAGGTGCACGACATCGTCGCGCAGATGAGCCTGGCACAGAAGATCGGCCAGATGACTCAGGCGGAGATCAAATCGATCACGCCCGAGCAGGTTCGGCAGTACTACATTGGCTCGGTGCTCAACGGCGGTGGGTCGTGGCCGCAGGGCAACAAGCACGCCAGTGCGGCCGATTGGCTTGCCCTGGCGGATCGCTATTACGACGCTTCGATGGCCGTCGATGCGCCGGTGAAACTGCCGATCATCTGGGGCACCGATGCGGTGCACGGCCACAGCAACGTATTTGGTGCGACGCTGTTTCCGCACAATGTGGGGCTGGGTGCGGCGCATGATCCGGAGCTGATCCGGCAGATCGGCGCAGCCACCGCGCGCGCCGTGCGTGCCACCGGGGTCGACTGGGCGTTCGCGCCCACCCTGGCTGTCGCGCAGAACACGCGTTGGGGTCGTACCTACGAGAGTTTTTCCAACTATGGGCCGCTGGTGCGCGTTTATGCGCGCGCCTACATTGATGGACTGCAGGGACATTTCGGCGACGCCAACGTGATGGCCACGGCCAAGCATTTCATCGGCGATGGCGCGACCGCCAATGGCACCGATCAGGGCGACGCGAAGGTGAGTCGGCTGGAGATGATCAACGTGCACGGCTCGGGTTATGTGGGCGCACTGGAAACGGGCGTGCTCAGCGTGATGGCGTCCTACAACAGTTGGGACGATGCGGTCGACGGGGTCAACTACGGCAAGATGAGCGGCGCTCGCGCGCTGCTGACCGGTGCGCTGAAAGACAAGATGGGCTTCCCTGGTTTCATCGTGTCCGACTGGAACGCGATCGGCCAGTTGCCCGGATGCAGCAACGCGAGTTGTCCGCAGGCGATCAATGCCGGCATTGACATGGTGATGGTGCCGGATGACTGGCGCGCCTTCATTGCCAACACCACGCATCAAGTCCAGGGCGGCGAAATTCCGATGTCACGCATCGATGATGCGGTGAGCCGCATCGTGCGCGCCAAGCTGGTACTGGGCGAATTTGGCAAGCGTCCGTCGCAACGCGTCGGTGCGGGTGATGCGAGCCGGCTGCAGGATCGCGCACTGGCGCGCCGCGCGGTGCGCGAGTCGCTGGTGTTGCTGAAGAACAACCACGACGTGCTGCCGTTCAAGCGAGGCACTAAAGTGCTGGTGGTTGGCAAGAGTGCCGATACGATTGCCAATCAGGTTGGCGGCTGGTCGTTGACCTGGCAGGGTACGGATAACAGCAATGCCGATTTCCCGAATGCGACCAGTGTGCTCGCCGGTATTCGCGCCGTGGATGGCTCAGCGAACGTTACGTACCGTGCCACCACCGACGGTGTCGATCTCAAGGCGTTCGACGCGATCATCGCGGTGATCGGCGAGACGCCTTACGCGGAGACCATGGGCGACATCATTCCGTCGGCCACGCTGCGCCATAGCGATCGTCACCCTGAAGACCTGGCGGTGTTGAAAGCAGCCGCGGCATCCGGCAAGCCGGTCGTCACGGTGTTCCTGTCTGGCCGTCCACTGTTCGTCAACGACTTGCTCAACGCATCCGACGCGTTTGTTGCTGCGTGGCTGCCGGGCTCGGAAGGCGAGGGCATTGCCGATCTGCTGTTCGCCAGCGAGCATGGCATGCCCGCGTTCAACTTCAGCGGCACCCTGGCGATGCCATGGCCGGGCGTGCCGTGTCCTTACGCTGACGGTGGCAAGGCGGCAAACTGGTTGTTCGCGCGTGGTCAGGGGCTGCACTATCCCAGCCATCACGACCTGCCCATGCTGCCGACGCATGCCGATGTCGGCACCTGCGCCAGCACGTCGACACTGCCGATCTTTCACACGCTGGCACAGTCTCCGTTTGCGTTGTACCTGGGTGCAGGCAGCAGCGGCCACGACGTTCATCCAGTAGGTGCGGATCTGAATGCAGCGATCGAGTGGCCGGCCAACCATCCGCTCTTCAGCCTGCGCACCGTGCAGGTCAACACCCAGCAGGATGCCAAGCTAGTCAGTTGGCACGGGCCAGGCCGGTTCTTCATGCAAAGTCCGCAGCCGACCAACCTGATGCCGCTGGTGGCCACCCATGCTGCGCTGCAGTTCGACGTGGTGATTGAGACGCCGGCGCAAAGTCCGGTCGCGATCTACATGGGTTGTGGCGATGGCTGCACCCGGGCGCTGGACGTCAGCGGAATATTTGCTGCCTATGAGCGCGGCAAGCGGCATGCGGTATCCATCCCGTTGCAATGCTTCGTCAAACCGGGTGCAGATCTCGCGCATATCGATGTGCCGTTCGGCGTGCTCGCTTCGACCCCGTATTCCGCAGCGTTCGCGAACGTGCGGATCGCCGCGGAGGCAGGAAGTGCTGCTAACGCGGCATGTCCGGAGACGGCAGCGCAATGATCGGGGATACCTGTTGGTGCAGCATCATGGCCGTCTATTGTCAGCGGGCGAGCCATGGATGAAGGTCGGGGGATCAGTCGCACGACGGCGATCCTGTGGGTTTCGTTGCTGACCATGGCGGCGATATGGGCGGTGAACCGGCCGCAGCCAAAGCCGTTTGCCGGGACGATCGCCAAGGTTTTTACGCCCAGCGGAACGCCGGTTCACGTATGGCTGAGCACGGCTGACCGACGCCTGCGTCTGGCGCCGCAGAATACTTTCTTCGCGCATCACCGGGGCGCTGCGTCGAACGACGCCGATGTGCTGATCGATCTGGGGCGTACGTATCAAACCATGGCCGGCTTCGGCGCGGCATTGACCGATTCCTCGGCGTGGCTGATCCAGAACAAACTGAGTGCTTCGCAGCGCACGGCGTTGTTGCAGGAGTTGTTCGGTCCGCCGCCCGGGCTCAACTTCAACATGTTGCGTATCACCATTGGCGCGTCGGATTTTTCCTTGCAGCACTACACCCTGGATGACATGCCCGTCGGTCAGATTGATCCCGACTTGCAGCACTTCAATGTGGTGACGGATCGGCGCAACGTCATCCCGGTGCTGCAGGACATTCTGGCAGTTCAGCCCGGCGCGTTGATCATTGCCTCGCCTTGGAGCGCACCGGCGTGGATGAAAGCCAGTGCGAACGTAATCAGCGGAAGTCTGCTGGACGAGTATGAGGCGACTTTTGCGAACTACCTCGTCCACTTCGTGGATGCCTACAAAAGTTACGGTATCCCGATCTTTGCGCTGACCGTGCAGAACGAACCGACGTTCGAGCCACTGACCTATCCGGGCATGTCGCTGCCGGTCGATGCCCGTGCCCGCATCATCGGCAAATATCTGGGACCTGCGTTGGCCGGGCACAAACCCGCCACGGTGATCCTGGGCTGGGATCACAACTGGGATCTGCCGGACCAGCCCTTGAGCGTGTTGGCCGACCCCGACGCGCGACGCTACCTCGCCGGGATTGCGTGGCACTGTTACCGCGGTGACCCGAGTGCGCAGACCACGGTGCACCGCGCGTTTCCAAACAAGGACGTCTACCTCACCGAATGCGCCGGCGGTGACTGGCCTTCGGCTCGCAATGGTGAACTGTTGCTGTTCGCCCGCAACATCGTCATGGGCAGCGTCACCAACTGGGCACGCGGGGTCGTCTACTGGAACCTCGTGCTGGACGAAAACCATGGTCCGCACGCTGGCGGCTGCGACGAATGCAAAGGCATCGTGACGATCGATTCCGCTACCGGCGCGGTCAGTCGCAATGACGAGTACTACGCGTTCGCGCATTTCAGTCGCTTCGTGATGCCGGGGGCCGTGCGGGTAAAGTCCGCGAACACCAACCCCGGTGTGCGCGAAGTAGCGTTCCAGAATCCGGATGATGGCACGGTGGTGCTGGTGGCCGTCAACGGCAACTCGCAAACCAATCACCTGTCGGTCAGCCAGGGTGACCTGCGCTTCGAGTACGACTTGCCGGCCAGCAGTGTGGCCACGTTCGTGTGGGCGGCCTCCGCAGCGAGCACGCCTGCGATCGCGCCGGCCGCCACGGCGAAGGTCAGGCTTGCAAGCCCACGGGCAACCGGATCAACAGCCGCGGCGGCGGTCTCCGCGACAAGTGCGCCAGCTGTTGCATCGACGGTTGTTGCCGCAATGCTGCCGGGGGCCGCATCCACGAGCGCGCCGGCTGTTGCATCGACGGTCGTCTCCGCAGCGGTGCCGGCCGCCGCGTCGACAAGTGCTCCCGCCGTCGCATCGACACGTGCACCAGCGGATACACCTGCGCCAGCATCGACCGTGTCGTCAGCAGCGGCGCCGGCAGCCACGGTGGCACCAGCGCCCGTGCCTGCCCCAGCGACAAGTTCGGTCCCTTAGCCAGGCGCTCGGCATGATGGAATGCTGGTTGACGGATGCTTCGGCATTCTGGAAACTACCTACCTTCCAATAGGTAGGGCAGTGGCATGCAACTTCGTTCTGACTGGTCCGAGCGGGTGGTGGTTGATTCGTCCACGATGGACTGGGTCAGCTCGCCTTCGGTCGGTGTCCAGCGCAAGATGCTTGAACGTGATGGTGACGAGGTGGCGCGTGCTACCTCCATCGTTCGTTACGCGCCAGGTTCACGCTTTCCCGGTCACGCACACGAACTGGGCGAAGAGCTGTTCGTGCTTGAAGGTGAATTCTGCGACGAAAGTGGCCGCTTCGGAGCGGGCTCGTATATTCGCAATCCGCCGGGTTCGGCGCACGCGCCATGGTCGGAGGGTGGCTGCGTGCTATTCGTGAAGCTGCGGTACTTTGATCCGCTTGATCAGACCCAGGTGGCACTGGACACGCAGGCTTCGCCGTGGCTGCCGGGTCTGGTGCCCGGTTTGTCGGTGATGCCGCTGCATGAGTTCCGAACCCAGCACACCGCGCTGGTGCGCTGGGCGCCGGAAACGTATTTCAACCCACACCGTCACTATGGCGGTGAGGAAATTCTGGTGGTCCATGGCGTGTTCGAGGATGAGCATGGCCGCTATCCGACGGGGAGCTGGTTGCGTAGTCCCCATCTCAGTCAGCACCAGCCTTTCAGTCGCGAGGGCTGCACCATTCTGGTCAAGACCGGCCATCTCGTCGACGAAGCCGAGCTAGGAGCATGATGGTTACTACAGAAGGCACGGCTGCGCGGATCATGGATGTGGCTGAGGCACTGATCCAGCAGCGCGGCTACGGCGGCTTTTCATTCGATGACGTGGCGCAGCAAGTCGGCATTCGCAAGCCCAGCGTGCACCACCACTTCCGTACGAAGTCCGATCTTGTGGCCGCGCTGGCGCAGCGCTATACCGAGCGCTTTGAATCCGCGCTAGCCGCCATCGACATTGCACGACGTGATCCACTCGCACGACTCAAGGCCTACGTTCGCTTGTTTGCGACGACCTATGCGCAGGACTCGCGGCTGTGTTTGTGCGGCATGCTGGGCGCTGAGGCCGATGCGTTGCCCGAAGATGTTGCCGCTGCGGTGGCGACGTTCTTCGAACTCAACCTGGTCTGGCTTGCGGCAGCGTTTCGCGATGCGCAGCACAGTGGGCAGGTGACATCGGCCCTGCGTGCCCAGGCGCTTGCCGAGCTGCTGCTGTCAACACTGGAAGGTGC
Source organism: Rhodanobacter sp. AS-Z3 (assembly GCF_029224025.1). Lineage (NCBI taxonomy): Bacteria > Pseudomonadati > Pseudomonadota > Gammaproteobacteria > Lysobacterales > Rhodanobacteraceae > Rhodanobacter > Rhodanobacter sp. AS-Z3. Next base: position 3,034,473 of record NZ_CP119392.1, on the reverse strand, counting down.
CATGGTGGTGGGGCGCGGCGCACGCGGTGGTAGCGGCCCGGCGGCTGTTGGCAAGACTTTGCTGGGCGGTTTGGCCGCCTGACAGAAGCGGGGTTCGTATCGGCGCGCCCGAAGCAGGATGAGCGTAGACAACAGCAGAAGGCCGCTGCAAATTGCATTTCAGAGGCCGATGGACTCCACTTGCCTCCGGCCGCCACGGAAAGAAGTGTTGCTTCCATCTAATATGGCGTGGGTTCCGGATCGGCGACGTAGCAACAGGGTCAGCTGCCAGCAGCAGTTTTCAATCGGCCTGTTCACACCAAACTGCACGAGGTGATGTCATGAAGCATCATGCGATCGTTGTTTTCCTCACCACCTGCCTCGCGGCAGCAGCTTGTCCCGGCCATGCTGGAATGCCGCCGGTCGCCGGTGTTCACAGCAGCCAGACGCCGCCATCCAAGACGGTGGATCGGGCCTCGATGCAGACCATGCAGATCCCCAGCCACGGCGAGCTGATGAATGCGTTGGTCTACATTGCGGCTGGTGCGGGACCTCATCCTGTGGTGATTCTGCTGCACGGTTTTCCCGGCAACGAACGCAATCTTGATCTGGCGCAGGACATGCGGCGCGCCGGTTGGGATGTCCTGTACTTCAACTACCGTGGTTCGTGGGGCACGCCGGGTGATTTCTCGTTTGCCCACAGCATCGAGGACACGGCGGCCGCAATTGCCTACCTGCGCCAGCCGGATGTGGCCAGGTCGTTGCGAGTGGACCCGAGCCGGATCGTGTTGATAGGTCACAGCATGGGCGGTTTCATGACCGTCGAGGCGGCCGCGGCAGACCCCGCGATCAAGGCCTTCGCTACCATTTCGGCGGCCGACATGTCCGGGCGCATGCAAGCCATCCTTGGTCAGCACAAGCGCGCGGATGCTGTCGCGGCGATGGCCTCCGGCCTGGCCGATGAAGGCATGGCGCCACTGGCTGGCTGCTCGCCAACCGGGCTGGCCAACGAGCTCGCCGATCATGTGGCTGGCTGGCCATTCATGGACAAGGTGGACCTGCTTAAAAACCGCACGGCTCTGATTGTCACTTCCGACGATGGCCTCGCCGACGAGAACAATGCCTTCGCTACCGCGCTACGCAAGGCGGGCGATCGCCAGGTCATATCCGTGCATCTGCCTGCCGACCACGCGTATTCCGACCAGCGCATCGAGCTGTCCAGGGCCGTGCTGCACTGGCTGGCGACGTTGCCGAAGCAGGCAGGAAAAGGTGGCTGACCGGATCAATGGAAATTTCGTCAGGGAAAAAGCTGGCGCCAATCGGCGGCTGACAGTGGGGCTTGATACTGGCGTCTTCGGCCGGCGCGCGCTGTTGGTTCGTATCAGGCTGGCAGGGGGGTTCAGGTGGCTTGGCGGTGGCAGCGCGCCGACGGAGTTGGCAGGCCCGCCATGAGCAGCATGTTCCACTCACTCCGCAGCTACAACTACCGGCTGTGGTCGATCGGTGCGCTGGTGTCCAACGTGGGTACCTGGATGCAGCGGGTCGGGCAGGACTGGCTGGTGCTCACCGTGCTCACCCAGCACAACGCCACGGCGGTGGGTACGGTGATGGCGCTGCAGTTCGGCCCGCCGCTGCTTTTGTTGCCACTGACGGGGCTGGCTGCCGATCATCTGGATCGTCGCAAGTTGTTGATGTTCACTCAGTGCGCTGCCGGCTTGCTGGCGCTGGGTTTGGGCTTGGTTACCCTCGCCGGCGTGGTGCAGCTGTGGATGGTGTATGGCTTTGCGTTGCTGCTGGGGATTGTCACGGCGTTCGATGCGCCGGCGCGACAGGCTTTTGTGTCGGACCTGGTGACCGACGACGACCTGGCCAATGCGGTCGCGCTGAATTCGGCTTCCTTCAACGGCGCTCGCATGCTCGGACCGGCAGTGGCAGGTGTGTTGATTGCCGTGGTAGGCGAGGGTTGGCTGTTTCTGATCAACGCGGTCTCGTACGGTGCGGTGATGCTTTCGTTGTGGTTGCTGCGGGTGAATGAACTGCATGTCGAAGCGCGTCCTGCCAGTACCCGCGGCAGCCTGCTGGCAGGTTTTCGCTACGTCTGGCAGCGTCCCGACCTGATCGCCGTGCTGGTAATGCTTTTGTTGTTGGGTACCTTCGGCTTCAATTTTGCGATCTTCATTTCGACCATGTCGGTCACCGTGTTCCACGGCGACGCCAGCCAGTACGGCTTGCTGACTTCGGCCATGGCGGCAGGCACCATGAGTGGAGCGCTGCTGTCGGCCCGCCGCGAGTTTCCCGGCATGGTGTTGATGGGCGCGGCAGCAGCGGCGTTCGGTATCACGCTGGCGTTGGCGGCGGTGATGCCCAGCGCGTTCCTGTTTGCTGCCGTGCTGTTCTTCGTCGGGCTGGCTGCGCTGACCTTCATGACGGCCAGCAACTCGATGATGCAGCTGACTACCGAGCGCTCCATGCGTGGTCGCGTGCTGGCCTTGCGAATTGCCGTGGTGATGGGTGGCACGCCGATTGGTGCGCCGCTGGTTGGCTGGGTGGTTGACCGATTTGGTGCGCGCTGGGCGCTTGGCGTGGGCGCGCTGGCAGGTGTGGCGGCGGCGGCGGTAGCGGCCGCTTATCTAGTCAGGTATCGGCGTTTACGTCTGCACCGGAATGCCTGGCGCTGGCGTCTGCTCATGCATCCGGAGCCGGCGGATGTGACCGCTGTTCGGGTCGCCGCCGGTGAACGCGTGACGTGAGGGATGCCGGGCGCGGCCGGGATCCATGCCCGTGCAACGCGAGTCTTCGCGGACATGCTCTGTCAGCTCGGCCTAAATAGCGGTGCCGGCGTTGCGCGCTGTGCCTGTTCGCGGGCGTGGTCGAACGGCAGGCTCATACACGAAATCATCACGTTGCTGTTTGCAAAGATGGAGTCGTGAGACTCGAAAAGAAGGTACAGGCGACATGCGGGATCAGGTGAGCTCAACCAGGTTTGCTGCGGAGGCTTCGGCTTCCTTGCGTGACACCGTTGCTCCGGTGCCACGGACGGCAGAGCAAGACCTGCTGCAGTTGCTGGGGCGTGACGAGGGCAACGTGGTGTTCCTTGACGCCCAGCTCGGGGTTCGTCGGATCGGCCTGATCACCCAGCGGTTGCTGGGTTTCGGTCTGGCAGCACCCCCTCGGTGCCTGAACGACATTGCCCAGAGGTTGGAGTGTCCAGCACTGCTGGAGGCCGCTCGGCAAGCGCTGGAGACCAGCGAGACGGTCTTGCGCAACCTGCATGTACCCGAACGACAGGTACATCTGGCGCTGCGCTTCCATCCCAGCCGGTCCGATTCAGGCGGCGTGGATGGCCTGATGTTGAGCATTGCCGACACTACTGAGCGCTGGCATGCCAGCGCGCTGGCGCGACATCTGGCGGCCATCGTCAAGTACAGCGATGACGCCATCCTCAGCAAGGATTTGAACGGCATCATCACCAGCTGGAACAACGGGGCCCAGCGGCTGTTCGGCTACACCCGCGAAGAAACCATCGGCCAACCGGTCACCATGCTGATTCCCGAGGGAATGCCCGACGAAGAGCCTGGCATCCTCGAGCGCATTCGACGGGGTGAGGCGATTGATCACTACCCGACCACGCGGATGCGCAAGGACGGCAGCCTGATCGACGTATCGCTGTCTGTATCCCCGGTGCTCGATGACGACGGGAACGTGATCGGTGCCTCCAAGATTGCCCGTGACGTCACCCAGGAAAAGCTGGCGCAGCGCCAGCGCGAGGCCTTGATCAACGAGCTCAACCATCGGGTCAAGAATTCGCTGGCGACGGTGCAGTCCATTGCCTATCAATCGCTGCGCTATGCAACGTCGCTGGACGGTTTTGCCGAAACCTTCAGTGCGCGCCTGTTGGCACTGTCCAAGACCCAGGATCTACTGACGACCGGTTATTGGATGCACGCCTCGCTTCGCGATCTGGTGCTGAATGAACTGGCGCCGTATCACAACGAGGCAAATGCGGTGCGCCTGCTCGGTGACGATGTGCAGTTGCAGCCACGGATGGTGACGGCGCTGGGCATGCTGATCCACGAACTGGCGACCAACGCGGTCAAACACGGTGCACTGTCAGTTCCGGGTGGTCACCTCACGATCTGCTGGCAGACCGAGATGCAGGAAGGACTGGAACGCCTGCGCTTGTCCTGGCTGGAGAGTGACGGTCCGCCGATCCTCGAGCCGCCTGCGCGCAAGGGCATGGGCTCGCGACTACTGGAAACCGTGGTCGCCGGTCTGGGTGGTTCCACCGACCTGCAATATGCACAGACCGGTCTGTCTTGCGTCATCGATGTGCCCTTGCGAAAGAAGGGACGCCGCGAATGAACACGCCGAATTCCGCTGCGCCACGTGTTCTGCTGGTGGAAGACGAAGTGATGGTTTCGATGATGCTGGAAGATTTGCTGGAGCGGGCCGGCTATCGGGTGATCACGGCGTCGAATCTGGATGATGCGCTGAGGCTCGCGCAAAGCAGCGATATGGATGTTGCCGTGCTGGACGTCAATCTGGATGGCGAACTCAGCTTCCCGGTGGCCGATATCCTGCGTGCCCGCGGCATCGCTTTCACGTTTGCTTCCGGCTACGGTACCGACGGTGTATCGGCGGGCTACCGCAGTGAAAACATGTTGCAGAAGCCTTACGACATCAAGACGTTACTGAATGAATTGTCCCGCTTGCGCGCCAACGTCGAACGTGTCGGCGGCACCGGTTGAAGCCAGCGGCGATTCGATAGCCGCTGGCTCACGTGATCCATTCGCGCCGGCTAGCGCAGAAAGTTGTTCCGCAACAGATCAATCACTTCGCGACCCCGTCCGTCCAGTACGGCCTTGACTCCGAACAGCGCGGTGGACGCCATCTGCGACAGCTTGATCTTCGGTGGCATCACCAACTCCAGACGGTTGACGCGCACATCGAGCAAGGCCGGTCCGTCCACGGCCAGCCAGCTGCGCATGGCAGGCTCCAGTTCTTCTTCGCTTTCCACGTGCCAGCCTGGCAGGCCGCAGGCGTCGGCGAGTTTCACGAAGTCAGGATTCTGCAATTCGGTGAAGGCGTCCAGCAGGCCTTCCACGCGCTGTTCCATTTCAACGAAACCAAGCGAACGGTTGTTGTACACCAATAGTTTTACCGGCAAGTTTTCCTGGCGCAGCGTGAGCAGGTCGCCCATCAACATGGTCAGGCCACCGTCGCCACACAAGGCAATGACTTGCCGATCAGGAAACGCCGCGGCCATGCCCATCGCCTGCGGATAGGCATTCGCCATCGTGCCGTGCAGCAGGCTGGTAAGAAAGCGTCGGTGACCGTTCGCGGTGAGGTGACGCAGCAACCACACCATCGGCGAGCCTCCATCCGCGGTAAACAGTGCATCGCCGCTGGCCAACTGGTCGAGCAACTGGGTGACGCGTTGCGGATGCAGCAGCTTAGGGTCTTCGTCGTGCGCCGCTTCCGCATAATCCTTGCCGTCCGCCTGCCACTGCTTGAGCGCCTTGGCCAGGTGTTCGCCATCCTGCTTTTCCGACAGCCGTGGCAACACCGCATCGATGGTGGTAGCGACATCACCGACCAAACCCATGGCAATGGGTGCGCGCCGACCGAGATGCGTGGGGTCGTTATCGATCTGGATGACGTGCTGATGCGACGGGTAATACTGAGTCCACGCGAAATCCGTACCCAGACAAAGCGTGATGTCGGCGTCCTCGATCGCCTGCATGCCGGCGCGATTGCCAAGGATGCCGGTCATGCCGACATTGAAGGGATTCTCAGGCTCGATGAATTCCTTGGCGCGGCTGGTGTGCACCACCGGCGCCTGTAGGTGTTTGGCCAGCGCCAGCACTTGGCAATGCGCTGCGCGCGCACCGTAGCCGGCGTACAAGGTGACACTCTTTGCCTCGTTCAGCAGGCTGGCCAGACGGTCGAGTTCAACGCTGCGCGGACACGCAGCGGAGGCGACGCGGTGCACCGACCATGGCAAGGCGTCGTCATCGCTTTCGGTGAACATGTCGCCGTTGACGATCACGACCGCTACACCGCCTCGGGCCAGTGCCGCCTGCGCGGCCAGCGCGGTAATCCGGCGCGCCTGCGAGGGGTGCGAGATGTACTCGCAGAACACCGAGGCCTGCTCGTAAATGCGTCGCTGGTCGACTTCCTGCGGAAACGCCAAGCCCACTTCTGGGCGCGCCACATCGGAGGCGATCAACACCACGGGCGCGCCATTGCGGTGACTTTCGAAAATGCCGTTGATGAAGTGCAGGCTGCCCGGGCCGCAGGTGCCGGCGCACACGGCGAGTTCCCCAGTCATATAGGCCTCGCCGCCAGCAGCCAGCGCGCCGGCCTCCTCGTGGCGCACGTGAATCCAGCGCAGCGGCGAACGGCGCACCGCATCGGTGAAGTGATTGATGGTGTCGCCCACGATGCCGTAGCAGCGCTGTGCGCCGGCCTGGGTGAGCGTGTCGACGATGATCTCGGCTACGTTGCTTGCCATGCGGTGATTCCTTGTCGTGTGGGTCAGCCGATGGCGCTGCGCTGGGTGCGCGCGCGTTCGGTGAGCAGGTTGGTGGCGGGGCGGAAGCTGTCTGCCTGCGCCGCACGCCACCACGGTGCGTAGATGGTTTCTTCCGGTGCGGCCAGCAAGATGCCTTCGGGCAGGAAGACCTTGATCTCGTCCATCGGCAACGCCTTTTCCGGGCCGACACGATGAATCAGGTGATGCGGTGCCAGATCCCGCGGGTGTTCAAAGCCGACCGCTGCGACGATGCGTGCCAGTGACTTCAGCGTCTCCGCGTGGAAGCGCGCGGCGCGTGGACCCTGCACCGCAGGAACCAGGCCGCGCTGGCGGGTCGGATCTTGCGTGGTGATGCCGGTGGGGCAGGTGCCGAGGTGGCAGCGTTGCGCCTGGATGCAGCCGATCGAGAACATGAAGCCGCGCGCCGCGTTACACCAGTCGGCGCCCTGCGCCAGGTTGCGCGCCAGGCCCATGCCCGAATATACCTTGCCGCTGGCGGCCAGCCGGATCTGGTCTTTCAGGCCGGCGCCGACCAGCGCGTTGCGCATCACGACCAGACCATCTTCCAGCGGCATGCCAACCCAGTCCGACAGTTCCTGCGGTGCCGCGCCGGTGCCGCCTTCGCCGCCGTCGACGACAATGAAGTCAGGCAGGATGCCGGTCTGCAGCATGGCTTTCACCAAGGCGAACGGCTCGTGCATCTGACCGATGCACAGCTTCAGGCCGACCGGCTTGCCACCGGACAATTCGCGCATCTTTGCGGCAAACTCCAGCAGTTCGATCGGCGTTGAAAAAGCCGAATGACCTGCCGGGCTCAGACAATCTTGATGGGCCGGTACGCCGCGCACACGGGATATTTCTGCGGTGACCTTTGCACCGGGCAGCAAGCCGCCATGGCCTGGCTTGGCGCCCTGGCTGAGTTTGATCTCGGTCATCTTCACCGCGTCATTGGCGGCTTTGTCAGCGAACTGCGCAGGATCGAAATGGCCTTGTTTGTCGCGCGCACCGAAATAGCCCGAGCCAAGTTCCCAGACCAGGTCGCCACCGTGGGCGAGGTGATGATCACTGAGTCCGCCTTCGCCGGTGTCGTGATAGAAACCACCCAGCTTGGCACCGAGGTTCAACGAGAGGATTGCGTTGGCCGACAGCGCGCCGAAGCTCATCGCTGAAATATTGAAGACCGAAGCGGCATAGGGTTTGGCCGTCTGTTCGTTGCCAACCACCACCCGGGGAGAGTCATCGGGTTTTTCGGCGGGCACGATCGAATGGGCAAACCAGTGATAGGTTGCCGCATCGGTGTGCCGCTCGGTGCCAAACGGTTTGGTGTCGGTTTCTCCGTTTGCGCGTTCGTGGATCAGGTTGCGTGCTGCGAGTGGAAACGGCGCGCCGGTGAGATCATCTTCAACGATGTAGGCGCGCAGAAACGGGCGCAGGTCGTAGAACATCCAGCGGAGACGTGCCGCTACCGGATAGTTGCGCAGCAGTGTCCAGCGTTGCTGGGACCAGTCGTAGATGCCCAGCGCCAGCAGCGGTACCGTCAGCAGCAGTGGCCAGTACCACGCTGACGAGACCTGCCAGCCCAGCCAGGCGAACATCACGGAAAGCAGCAGCGCCGCGATCGGCACGAGATTGCGTTGGAGTAAGTCGAGCACGTTTGGTGGCTTCCCGGTCGGTTGATTTCGGCACGATGAACAGTCCGCGTATCAACAAACGACGTTGGACACTCATCGCTGACAACAGCATCGCAAGATGCTGCGTACGAAGTGATTTGAGTGATCCAACCTTACTCAGCATGGTGTCAACTTCACGCGAAGCTGAGTCGGTATCGCGCTTCCGCTGCTGCAACAAGGGCGCAATGGGTGATGTTGCAGGTGATCCCTGCAACGACGCGCAAAGCTTTCGTACATCGACGAGTGGTGCGGCTTGCGCCGCGCCACTTCAGTCAACCTCCGTGCCGCGCGCCCGCTACCACGGGTAGCAACACGGCGCTGCGTCCGCTCGGCCCGTGCTCGATGGTAACCGTGGCCTTGCGATAGTCCGCCGGTTTGGCGAACAGGATATTGGGCACGTATGTTTGCGGATTGCGGTCGTACAGTGGGAACAGGCTGGACTGGATTTGCACCATGATCCGGTGGCCGGGTTTGAACTCGTAGTTGGTGGTCGGCAGTCGGAACTTGTATTCCTGCAACTGGTTCGCCGGGATCGCCGATGGGTCGGCGAAGCTGTGGCGATAGCGGCCGCGGAAGATGTCCAGAGACACCGGCAACTCGTAACCACCCATGGCGGGATCGGCAGGATCGCTACCCGGGTAGACGTCGATCAGCTTCACCACGAAGTCGCCGTCGCTGCCGCTGGTGCTGGCAAAAATGTCGGCGATCGGTGCGCCCTGAATCGTGACGGTGCTGGTCAGCACCGGCGTGCTGTAGGAGAGCACATCAGGCCGGTCGGATACAAAACGCTGATCGTGTACCAGCCAGGTGCGCCAGCCATCGTTCTTCTGCGGGATGGGGCGGGGCAGGTAGGGCACCGGTTTGGCTGGGTCGGAAACGTAGCTGTCACTTCCCGCGGCAGGCTGTTCGAAACCCAGACCCATGTCGGCCTGCAGGTAAAGCGGCGTGAGTTGCTGGGCGCTGGCTACCTTCCAGTCGGTGAAGCTGTCCCAGCGCTGTTCCACCGGGTTGTAGATCATTGCTTCGGGCAGCGGCGTCGCCATCGGCGTGTCGCGCAGGTAGTGGTTGAACCAGGGAATCAGCACCTGCTGGCGAAACTGTGCGGTGGTGTTGCCGGGCCACTTCAGCGGGCCCATGTTCCAGCCGTCCCGATTGATCTGGCTATGCCACCACGGGCCGATCACCAGATGGTTGTTGGCGCCGTGGCCGGCCTGCTTGAGGGCTTCCCAGGCATGCACGGCGCCATAGATGTCTTCCTGATCCCACAGGCCTTGCAACCACATCGTGGGTACCGTGGAAGGGCGCGCGACGAGCTGTTGGTCCAGCGCCTGCAGCTGCCAGAAGCTGTCGTAGGCCGGGTGCGCAGCGAAGCGATTCCACCACGGCAGTTGCTTGAAGCCGTTCGCTTCGGCGTAGTTACCTGCCGAGCCGGCTTCGAGAAAGTTGGTGTAGTCGTCGTAGTTGGCACGCGGGATCGATTCACCCGAACCCTGCTTGCTGGACTGGCCGCTGAAGTAGTCCAGGTTTACCTGGCGCAGAGCGCCGTAGTGATACCAGTCATCACCCATCCAGCCGTCGATCATCGGGCTTTCCGGAGCGGCCACTTTGAGCGCCGGGTGCGGATGGAGCAGAGCCATCGCAACCGTCCAGCCATCGTAGGACGAACCGATCATGCCGACCCTGCCATTCGATGCCTTGATGTTCTTTACCAACCAGTCGATGGTGTCCCAGGCGTCGGTGGTGTCATCGGTTTTGGTCGGGTTGAGCGGCCCCATCGGCGGGCGCGTCATGACGTACTTGCCCTGCGAGCCGTATTTTCCGCGGATGTCCTGATTGACCAGAATGTAACTGCCGTCGGCCCAGTCCTTGTCGCCCGACCACACCGCGTCCGCCATGAGCAGACTGTTGTTCGGCGACATATGGCCGGCGTCGTACGGGGTGCGTTCCAGCAGCATCGGCAATCCGTGTGCGTCCCTCGGAATCAGGATGACGGTATGCAGCTTCACGCCATCGCGCATCGGAATCATCACGTCGCGTTTAACGTAGTTGAAGTCGCTCTGGGGTGGCTTCCAGTCTGCCGGAATATCGGAGCCGGTCTGGATCATGTCGGGTGTGACTTTCGCCGATACCTGGGCAATTGCGGGTCGCGCAAATGCGCCGACGGATGCGAGCAAGGCCAGCGCAACGAGTGCCGAGCCGGTGGCGTGAGTCTTCATGTGCAGAGCGTCCTCAAGCGGATGATCGTGTTCGCAAACTATCACGGTGGCGTCTTGCGGCACACCAAGCGCTGCCGCAAATCCGCGCTGGCTGCTGCGGTATTTCCCAAACGCGAACGTGGCGCAAGCTGTCGGGCTGACGTTCGCAGGTGAGCAACTCTTGATGGCATGGATGGCTGGTTGCTGCGGAGGAAGTTGCCCGGCGACGCGCCGGCTTGATGCCTGCACTGCGGCTCAAAGCTCTTCGATATGTGCCAGGTACCTCTCGGCCTGGGCCAAGGTTGCTGCACGCTCCGCGGCCTTCATGCGATCCCAGCTGCGATAGCTCATCGCCAGACGAGGATTGCGCCCCAGCACGTCGCGATGGCGCTGGTGAAAATGCCAGTACAAGCTGTTGAGTGGACAGGCACGCTCGCCGTGGCGGCGCGCGTGGTTGTAATGGCAGCCCTGGCAGTGGTCGGACTGGCGGTGGATATACGAGGCGGACGCCGCATAGGGTTTGCTGCCCACGATGCCGCCGTCGGCAAACTGGCTCATGCCGCGAGTATTGGGCAGTTCCACCCACTCGAACGCGTCGATGTAGATACCCAGATACCAACGATCAACCTCGTCCGGATCGCAACCGCCGAGCAGGGCGAAGTTGCCGGTCACCATCAGTCGCTGGATATGGTGCGCATGGCCGTAGTCCAGTGATTGCCGTATCGCTGCGTGCAGACAGGCCATCCTGGTGTTGGCGGTCCAGTACCAGGATGGCAGCGGACGCGTGGCATCCAGCGCATTGAGTTCGGCATAACCGGGCATGCGTGCCCAGTAGATGCCGCGCACGTATTCGCGCCAACCCAGGATCTGCCGCACGAAACCTTCGGTGGCGGCGAGATCGACTCCACCGGATTCGAACGCACGGATCGCCGCATCGATCACTTCGCGGGGATGCAGCATCTTGGTGTTCAGTGCAAACGACAGGCCGGCATGAAACAGGGTGGAGGAGTGTTTGCTGAGCGCGTCCTGGAAGCGGCCGAAGTGCTTGAGCCGATGCGTGACGAAATCCTCCAGCCACGCCTGTGCCTCTAGCCGGGACAGCGGCCAGCCGAAGGATGCGGCAGAGGGTTCACCGAGGGTTGTGATGCCCGCAGCTTCGATCTCCGTCCACAGTGCTCGCAGGTCATGTTTGCGCCATGGCCATGGTGGAGCTACGGGGTCGCCCAGCCACTTTTCCCGGTTCAACGCATCGTAATTCCACTGTCCGCCGCAGGGGCTGCCGTCCGCTTCGAGCAGGATGTGATGGCGACGACGCAGGTCGCGGTAAAAGTACTCCATGCGCGGGACTTTCGTGGCGAAACGGGCCACTGCATCCGCGCGCTCGAGCAGGAAGTGCTCGGTGCTGACCACGGCGTTGGCCAGGCCGCTGGCGGTGAAAGCTTCGTCCAGTACCTGCTCCACGCGCCATTCGTCCGCTTCCATGCGTTCAAGCCGGCGCGCATCAAACTGTTCGATCAACCATGGCAGGTTGGCGGCAAGGCTGTGGCGATTTCGTGGATCACCAAGGCGCAAGTATTCGACGCGATGCCCGACCTTGGTCAGCGCTTCACCGAAGCGACGCATCGCAGCGAACAAGCCCAGTACTTTCTGCGCGTGATGGCGCACGTAGTCCGTTTCACTGCGAACTTCCATCATCACGTAAACCACCCCGTCGTCGACGTGGCGGAACCAGCTATGCCCGGCGTTGAGCTGGTCGGCCAGGATCAGTCGCAGGCAACTCATGAACGTGCCTGTGTGCGCGGCTGGCGGCGGCAACGTTCGCTGCAATAACGCACCTCATCCCACACTTTCCGCCACTTCTTGCGCCACGCGAACGGGCGCTGGCATACCGGGCACAGTTTGGTTGGCAGATGGCTTTTGCTGTGCATCGCGATCACGCCGGGCCGACAGGCAGATGCAGATTGCTTGAGAACGTTGCGAATCGCGTCGAACTGCCAACACGACCGCTTCGCTCAAGCAAGAAGTGCAAACCTGCTGCGGTGCGGAACATTCGGCACACCCTCATCCCTTTGGCAGCGGATGAATCACCGCGTGCCCGCCATCGACGCCCCATTGCTGGGCGGTGATCCAGCGCGCCTGTTCGCTCAACAGAAAATCGATGGCCGCCGCGCTGTCTTCGCCCTCGCCGACCAGGCCCATCGGATTCATTCGGGCGTTGCGCTCAAGCGCTTCCGGAGTGCCGGTCAGCCGCGCCGAAAGTGCCGAGCGAGTGAGGCCCGGATGCACGCAGTTCACGCGGATGCCTTTTTCTGCGTAGCTCGCCGCCGCACTCATTGCCAGCGCCGCTACTGCTGCCTTGGCGCTGGCGATCGCCTCATGATTCGGAAAGCCGCTGCGCGCAACCAGGGTGCCGACGAGCACCGCACTGGCCGATTGCTTGTGCTTGAGTGCTGCGGCCACGAAGGCCTTGAGCACATGGAATGCGCTGAAGTAGTTCAGTTCGAACTGTGCCCGCAGATCAGCCTCGCTGGTGAGATGGAGCGGGCGAATCAGGGTGGAGCCAACGCAGTGGGCCAGTCCGGTGATCGGCCCGAGCGTGACCTGGGCCTCGTCCAGCAATTGCGGCACCAGGCTGGCATCGGTCAGGTCACCGGGCAGCACGACCACCTCACCCGGCAGTGTGCTGGCCAGTACTTGCAGTCGCGCGGGATCACGTGCCGACAGTGCCAGACTGCAACCGCGGGAGGAAAGGCGGTGGGCCAAGGCCTGACCGATGGCACCGGAGGCGCCGGTGATCCATACCGTCTGCGTCATCGAGATATCGCTCTTCGTGATTCGTGGTTTGCTTTACGCGAAAATCGTTGCAGCGGATGCGTCAGCGCCATGCCTGTTCCAGCCGATGGCTTGCTGACCTGCTCGAACGGTGTCGCAGCCATGTCCGGCGATCACCGGTTCGGCTATGAAGTGCTTCCGGGTCGCGGATCGGACACCCGGCGTCTCAGGCCATGCCGATGCCGGCCCCGGCGTTGCGGTGCAGGTTCCCGGTCGGCCGGAGCCGGCTTTCCGCAAGGTGGGCGGCCTTGATGATGTCGTTGGCCGCGACCTGGTTGCTGGTGACACTGTCGACATGACTGCGGTGGTAGACATAGGACCGCTGGGTCAGCCGGCCTATGCGCATGCCGCTGGCAAGCAGGCGACGCATCAGCGCGGAGTCTTCGGCATAGCCAATCTCCGGAAAACCACCCGCCTGCAGGATCGCCTCGCGCCGAATGGTCAGCATGCCGACGCCGAGGCAGTGATCGATATGGATCATTTCGCCAGGATGCACGCAACAAGGCACCAGTGGATTGCCAACGATACGCATCGGCGCCAGCCACAATTGGGTGGCGGGAAGTTCGGTGATGGCCTTGCGACGGAGCGCAAGGTGGTCGGGCAGGAGTTCGTCGTCGCTGTCCAGAAACGCCACCCAGTTCCCGCGTGCACGCTCCAGCAGCGCGTTGCGAGTGGCTGCCTGGCCACGGTTGGCGTGTCTCCAGCAGCGCACCCTGTCGTCGCGCCGCGTCCAGTCGCACAGGGCGGCCCAGGTGCCGTCGGTCGAGCCGTCGTCGGCGACCAGCAGTTCCCACGAAGACTCGTGCTGCGCCAGTACGGACTCCAGCGCACGGTCAAGCAATCGAGCGCGGTTGTAGGTAGGCACGATGATGGAAAAGAAGGGGGTTGGCATGAGGCAATGCAGATCTCATGGAATGGAGGGTGCGAGCGAGTCTTGCAGTCGCAAGCGGGAGACAGCTTTTTGCTACCGGCTGTTGTACGGAAATGTCGTCCGATTGGATGACGCCGACGCGAAAAAGGTGCCTGGCCCGGCGTCGCCCCCTGGTCCGGTGGTGAGCTGTCCGTTTTTCCATTCGCCATCGCCTGATGACAGCCGCCCCGGTCAGGCGCACCATATCGACAGAAGCCATGTGCACTGTGCTGCCGCGGCTTGGGCAGTCGATCAACGCGCGGGGAGGACCGAGTCATGCGAAAGATCAGGCGGTTCGCGGTGATCAGTGTGTTGGCTCTGATGTCGCTGCCCTCGATGGCAGCCAGCGCGCCCGCATCGGCGACGGCTTGCTGGCAGCCGGCTTTCCTGGCTGGCGACGCGGATGCGGTAGCCAAGTGCTATGCAGCCGATGCGGTGTTCTGGCTGCCCGGCGTGCCGACGATGCGCGGCCGCGCGGCGATTCGCGAGGGTTACGCGGGCTTCTTCGCTGACATCAAGGTAAAGAGTGCGAAGCTGGTGGAGATGGGCCGGTTCGCCCACGGTGACGAGGTTTCTACCTGGGGTACGTTTACGGTGGTCTCCATGTCGAAGAAGGACGGCAAGGAAATGACCGAGCATGGGCGCTACACCGATGTCTCGCGCAGGATCGACGGCCGCTGGGTGTACCTCGTGGACCACGCCTCGGATGATCCACCTGCGACACCGGGCCATTGATGGCAAGAGCTAAAGAGAGATTGGCAGGATCAACGCTGATCGTGCCGGTGCCCATTCAGGGCCAGAGGGGTGAATAGTTACGGCGGCAAGGGACGTGCTCCGAATTCGCTTGTTGTGGGGGACGTAACTGCATGACGGTCGGTACGGATGGAGAAAGGCAATGGCGGCTGGTGCGGGCAATACTGACCGTGTCAGGTCCGTTGGGTTCGGCGTGTGCTCTTTTCGGATTGCTTGCGCTGGCCGGATACTTTGGACACGTCGAAGCGCTCTATCGGCCTCTAGCAAATGGTCCCGCCACACATCCCCTGACGGCACTGTGTGTGCTGCTGCTGGGTCTGGGTATACGGGAGGAATCGCGCGGAACGCCAAGCGGGATCTGGCTGGCACGCATCTTCACCCTGCTTGTCCTGGGAGCGGTCACTTGCCGTCTGGCAGAAGCGGCTCTGGGCATTGACCTCACTTCGTGGATCACGCCCTTTCACGGAGAAGTGTTGCGCGAGCAGCAATTGGGCAGAGAGAACCGCATGGGCGTCAACTCGGCGGTCATGTTGCTCAGCATTGCATTTACGCTGGGGCTGCACGTACTGAAAGCGCCCAGCCTTTCACAGCTGACCGCTTCCGTCGCCATCGCCATTCCGGCCGTGTCCTTCACCGGATATGCGTATGGGTTGCAGCATTTCTACGGTCAAATGTCGTTGCTGACAGCCACTGCCGGCTTGGGACTGGCATGCGCTACCCTGGCGATGACGGCAGACCATGGGGGCTTCCGGTCAATGCTCAGTCCGTATATCGGCGGCAAGGTCGCGCGAATGCAGGCGCTGGCGGGTTACCTGATACCCACGGCACTGGGCTACATCCTGGTCAGGTCTGCGATATCCGGCGCCGGTGGAGACCAAAGCCTGTTCGGGGTTTTCGTGGTCACCATTTGCTGGTTCATCATCTTGATGATCAGTGTTTCCGCCTTTTTTCTCGAGCGGGTGGATTTTGCTCGCCGCCAGGCCGAAATCAAACTGGCAAAAGCTGCCAGGACAGATGCACTGACTGGCTTGCCCAACCGGCGGCAGTTCTTCGAAGTTGCCCAGCGCGAAGTCGAACGGACCAGGCGCAACGGCGGCCAGCTGTGGCTGGTCATGGTGGATCTGGATCATTTCAAGCACGTCAACGACACGGCTGGACATGCCATGGGTGATCATGTGCTGGTGGCGGTGTCTGCGCTGCTGTCGCAATCCGTTCGCAAGGTGGATCTGGTCGCGCGCATCGGCGGCGAAGAGTTTGCGGTACTGGTCACCGACACTCATCAGGACGGCTGTTTGCGCGTGGCGGAGAGCCTGCGGCAGAACATCGAGTTGCTATCGGTACCCGGATGGACTGACCTGCAGGGACCGATGACGGCATCCCTCGGTTGCGCGAGGCTGGGCGAGACCGAGACATTCGAAGAGGCCATGCACGCCGCTGATGAGGCGCTTTATCGGGCGAAGAAGGCTGGTCGCAATCAGGTGGCCTGAAACGCTTCAATGAGCACGGCCGACCGGGTGAGGTTGTCGACACCCTTGCAGAGCAGAGTCAATCCGGCAGGCATTTTCGGGTAAATCGAAGGAGGCTGTGCGGACGAGGCGCGGTTTCCAGGTGCCACAACATTGATTACAGCTTGTCTTCGGGCGGCTCTTCCGGGTAGGGCGTGCCGGGGTGTCGGCGGTCATGCCACCAACGCACCAGTTCACCAGAAAGACGCACCTTTTCCTGGCTGACCAGCACATCGGCGCGGGAGGTCATCCACGAAGTCTTGGTGGCTGCGATTTGTTGTTCGGGGTAGACGCTGCGATGGCCGACGATGAGATACGCGGCGATCGCTGCGCCGCTGACGTAGAGCAAGCTGTCGCCGCCGAACAGTTCCACACCCATCAGGATGGCGGCGATGGGCGTGTTGGATGCGGCCGCAACGACCGCGCACAGCCCCACCGCGGCACCCAGCTCCGGTGGTACGCCGAACAAGTGGGCAAACGCTCCACCGGCCACGGCGCCCATGACGAATTGCTCGGTGATCAAGCCGCCGTAGAAGCCCGATCCCAGCGTGATCGCCACCAGCAAGGCCTTCCACAGAAAGCCGACGTAAGGCATCGGTTGGCCTGCGAGCGCACGGTCCATCAACGGAATACTCAGGCCCATGTAGTCGTTGGGAATCACGAACAGCAGCAAGGCCAGCACGATGCCGCCGATAAACGGCATCAACGGTGGCCAGATCGAGAAGTGCGTGCGGAGACGCGTGAACTGACGGGTCGTACCGTGCAGCAGTTCGATGAACACCCAGGCGACCACGCCGCACAGAATGCCGATCATCACCGTTTTCAGAAACAGCAGCTCGGTGAAATTGCCGGCAAAGGAAACGTCGATGTGTGGATAGGGCACGCCCCAGAAGCGGCTGACTTCATACGAGGTTACGCCGGCCACAATCGCGGGGAACAGGAAGTTGTGGCGGATGCGACCAATCGCCAACATTTCCACGCCGTAGATCGCGCCGGCGATCGGCGTGCCGAACACGCTCGCAAAACCCGCGCTGACACCGCAGGCGACCAGGCGCCGGCGCAGCTCGGGATTGAGGTGCAACAATTCACCGATGCCTGAGGCAATGCTGGCGCCAAGATGCGAGCAAGGGCCTTCCTTGCCGGCTGAGCCGCCGCAGCCGAGCGTGATCAGTGTGGCGATCGGCTTGATCCACAAGGTGCGCCACGGCAGTTTGCCGTTCTGATCATTCACCGCAATGATCACCGAGTCCTTCAATCCGGTGCGATTCTGGCGTTTGCCGTAATACAGCAGCAAGCCGTTGAGCAGCCCGCCGATCGGCAACAAGCTCATTTGCAGCCACAGCGGCGCGGTGTAGGTGCGGTCAGCCGTCGCAAACAAAATACGCAGAAACAGGCTGCAGCCGGTGCCGACCAGCGCGCCAGTAAAGATCGACAGGATCAGCCATTGCAACACGGTCGCCAGCATCACCAGCGGTTCGGTTAGATAAGACCGGCGCATGCCGTGTGGCCTGACAGGAGGAAACAAGCGGGCGATTGTATCAAGCGCGGGCTGGCGGCACGTGCTGGCTTGCCCGCCGTGCGGCAGATCAGGTTGTGGTGGCGGGCTCCACCGTGCGCTGGAAAACGTGCTTCATCACGAAATCCGAAGTCACTTCTTCGCCGGACATCAACATCGCGATCAGTTCGCCGCCGAGCACCTGCGGCGAGATCACCACGTCCGGTTGGGCCAGTTTCACGCGGCTCAGATGGGCGGCGTCGTTGACCGCAGCCACCGTGCGCGCCTTGCCGCCCAGTTCCTTGACGGCGAGGATCACGAAAGCGTTTTCCGAGTCATCGACCATCATCGCCAATACCGCTTCGGCATGCTGGGCACCGGCTTCCTTGAGCACGTCCGTGTCGCTGGGATCACCGATGACGATGTCGAGCTCGCTGTCACGGATGCTTCCGTCTTCGGGTGCCTTGCGCAACAGCCGGGTCACCGGGTGGCCGCGACGGAGCAATTCGCGCGCCGTGTTGATGGCCAGCGGGCCGTTGCCGATGACGACGAAGTGATTCTCCCGTTTCATGCGTGAGCCCTTGCGGTTGACGATGCGGTGAAGGCTGTTGCTGACCATCGGTGCGATCACCGCGGTCAGCGAGGTGGCGAACACCGCCACGCCAAGAATGATGATCGACACAGTAAACAGTTTTGCCTCGGGAGTTTGCGGCGTGATGTCGCCGTAACCCACGGTGCTCATGGTGACTACTGCGTAATAGAACGCGCTGACCAAGTCGCCGATTTCCGGCTTGAATTCCTTGCCGAGGTAGTAGGCGCCGAAGGTGGCGTACATCATCAGCATCACTACCGAAGTGATGGCGAACAAGGTGCTGGCGGCGACACTGCTGCGATCGAACTGGCGCCAGGCCAAGCTGAGCGCGAGCAGGATCAGCACGAAATAGCTCAGCAACAAGTGCGTCTGCAGATGCTGGCTGAATAGCAAACTGGCAGCACCGGTGATCACCAGCAAGGTGGCCATCGTCCACGCCAGCCGTGATCGCAGCAGCAGTCCAATCGCCATGATCAGCATGCTGCCGCCGATCAGCAACGGTGGCAGCAGGCCAGGTGGCAGGTCGAAACGTCCGTGTGCCAGGGCATCGACGTAATGCTGCCAGCGTCCGCCGAAATCCATCTGCAACAGGAACACGCCGCCGCAGGCTATGGCCAGCGCCAGCGGTACATGGGGAAACCAGAGGTCTCCACGCACGGCCGTGAACCAACGGCGCAGCAGCGAGCGAAGCCGAACCAGCGGGCGCACATTCATGGGCAGCTCCCCGAATGGTTCACCGGGTATGGTTGCCATGGCGTGGTCGGCGCTTCAGCGCTTTGCGACGGTTTGCTTCGAAAGCGGACGCCGTCAACGTTGGGTGGGGATGGAAGTCCCATTTGGCGCAGTGTTCTCACTCGCTGGCCTGTTGCCCGAGGGAGGGTCAGTATGCCGTCTTTCACACGAGGGCGGATTCACGAGCTTGCCGTGCCACGCGGACGTGGCTGCGCAAACGCTGCATCGCTTGCTCGACTGGACATGGCTGTTGTGTGCGCGGCATGGTGCGAGGCACGGCGCTCCGGATAACGGGATTCGTGCGTGGCGCAGTGTCCTTTGTAGACGCGTGGAAGCATGGCGACATCACGCTGGCGGCGCGGCGCATGGGAAATTTCAAGCGGTTGTGTGAAGTGCCTGTCGGGGCGTCCGGCTGTCGCTTGAGGCCGAATTGTGTGCCTGTTTGAACGATGTTAGCCTCTGTGCATAGCACTGATTTATTCCTGTCCACTGTTTCCGCTGCGGGAGCAGTTACTTTGCAAAGGATTGCCATGTCCACTCTGCGTTATTCGGCTTGTGCCGTTGTTTCCGCCTTCGTGCTTGCTGCGACGCTGCTTGCCGCTGCGCCTGCCGCGCATGCCCAGGCCGGCTCGATTCCCGAGCGGATCGAAGCCACTTACGCGCTGACCAAACCTACCGCTGACCTGACCTCGATCGTCAAGCCCGGCGACGTTCTGGTGCTGAACAAGGATGACTTGTTCATGTGCGCAATCAGTTCGGCGATTCCGTCCTACAACACATACAAGGGCGGCAAGCTTCACCAGAGCTTTCTCAACAAGATGAAGTTCTTCACCGCCAGCGGCAACGCACCGACCGTGCCGACGCGCATGTTCGTCGCCGGCGAGAAAGTGTTGTTGACTGGCGTGGAGATGAAGGACGACGGCGTGCAGTTGTCGCTGCTCAGCGAGATGATCGACGGCCTGCACTACAAGGCTTTTCTGGTGTTGCCCTTTGCCAAGGGCAGTACACCTTCGGCGGATGAGGTGATGCAGTCGCTGGCACAGGTGATTTCCGTGCAGCCGGCAAGTCACGATGCGCCGGCGGAAGCCCCTGTGTCGCGAACGCTTGCCGTGGGCCAGACCAAACAGCAGGTGCAGGCCATTCTCGGGCAGCCGACGACCGTGGTGCAGCTTGGTGGCGGCAAGGAAATCGACTACTTCCCGACCATGAAGGTGACCTTCACCGGTGGACGTGTCACCGACGTTCAATAGCGGCCAACCTTCTGCAATGTGCGCTCGGGCCGCCATCTTGCGGCCGCGGATGGGGCGAATCCATCGACCCATCCGCGACCGGCCACACATCACGGCATCTGCGGCAATTCCTGCGGACGCAAATCAAATACCAGCACTTCGGCGTTTTCGCCCGCGGCTAGTTGCAGCGTGCGAGGATTGCGCAGGCGCACGCCATCGCCGGCTTCCAGCTTCATGCCATTGAGTTCGACGCTGCCACGGGCCACATGCACGTAGGCGTGCCGGTTATCGGCCAGGTTCAGCGTGGCGGTGTCATCACCATCAAACAGCCCGGCATAGACGGACGTGTCCTGCTGGATGCGCAACGATTCGTCGCGACCATCCGGCGAGATGATCAGGCGCAGGCGACCGCGCTTGTCAGCTTCGGCGAAGTGACGCTGTTGATACACCGGTGTACCACCAGATTTTTCCGGCACGATCCAGATCTGCAGGAAGTGCACCGGCGCTTCGTCGCTGCCGTTGAATTCGCTATGGGTTACGCCGCTGCCGGCACTCATCAGTTGCACGTCGCCGGGCTTGATCACCGAGCCCGTACCCATGCTGTCGCTGTGGGCGAGCGCACCTTCCAGCACATAGGAAAAAATTTCCATGTCGCGGTGCGGGTGTTTGCCGAAGCCCTGGCCGGGTGCGACACGATCCTCGTTGATCACGCGCAGATCGGAGAAGCCCAGTTGCGTGCGGTCCATGTAGCCGGCAAACGAAAACGTGTGGCGAGAGCTGAGCCAGGCGTGTTCGGCGACACCGCGCTCGGAAGCCTTGCGTACTTGCATCATGTGTTGCTCCTCGTTGATGGTGGATCGGAGGGAGCGACGCTCCCTCACGAAAACAATGTGCTCAGGCGGTCTGGGTACGACGCAGACGCAGAGCATCCAGTGCAAAGCTGCCTGCACCGTAGGCGGCAACCTGCAAAAGCCCGCCACTGATGGCGATATTTTTAAGGAAGTGGGTCATCTGGTTCGGATCGGCGAAGTGCGCGTGGAAGGCGAATGCAGTAGCCACGGTGAAAGCGGCCATCAGCGCGGCGACCAGTCGCGTGCGGTATCCGACCAACAGCGCCAGACCCAAGCCGACTTCCATCAGCACGGCGATCAGGTAGGCGACATCTGGCAATGGCAGCCCGGCGGACAGGATGTAAGCCTTGGTGGCGGCTGGTGCGGCCAGCTTGCCGAAGCCGCTGATCAGGAACAGGGAAGCCAGCAGCATGCGGGCCGCGGCGGGGACGAAGGCGGGTTCGCGATGATTCATGGCAGTACTCCGAATGAGTGGGGATGCAGCGAGTGCTGCGTCTGGAGCGAGATATTAGAGTCGCCTTGTAAATAGAAAAAGGCGATGATCGGCTTAATACTGTCAACTGGAAAGCGACAATGAGCCAGCTCGAGGACATGCGGATCTTTGCCGAGACGGTGGATGCGCAGAGTTTTACCGCGGCAGCCGAGCGGCTCGGATTGTCCAAGCAGTTTGTCAGCAAGCGCATTGCGGCGCTGGAGACACGACTCGGTGCGCGCTTGCTGCTCCGCTCGACGCGGCGTCTGCGTGTCACCGATCTGGGGCTGGCTTATCACGAGCGCGCCCAGCGCATTCTGCAGGACGTGGATGCCGCCGAGCAGTTGATCACCAGCCAGACCGCCGCTCCACGCGGGCTGCTGCGGCTGAGTGCCCCGATGACGTTTGCGACCCTGCACCTGGGGCCGTTGATTCCGTTGTTCATGCAGCGCCATCCGGAGGTGTCGGTTGAACTGGAACTCAACGACCGCACGGTCGACCTGATCGGCGAGGGTTACGACATGGCCGTGCGTATTGGCACGCTGGCCGACTCCAGCTTGATTGCCCGTCGCATCACGACCGTGCAGCTGATCACCTGTGCCAGCCCGGAATACCTGCGCAAACACGGCACGCCGGCGAAGCCCGAGCAACTCTCGACGCACGCCTGCCTGATCTATGGACATGCACGCCACGGCGAATGGAGTTTTCGTGTTGGTGAGCGCGCGCGCAAGGTATCGGTGAGCGGGCCGCTGCGTGCGAACAATGGCGAAATGCTGCGTGACGCAGCGCTTACCGGACTGGGCATCATCAACCTGCCGGATTTCATCGTCGCCGCAGCGCTTGCCGATGGACGACTGGTTCCCGTGCTGGATGCCTTCCAGCCGGAAGGCTTCACCGTGCATGCGGTATATCCGCAGCATCGGCAGGCGTCACTGCTGGTGCGCAGCTTCAGTGACTTCCTGGTGGAGCAATTCCGCAGCGCAGACGCATGACGAGTCGCGCAGCCGCGGCTATTTGCGCAACTCCCGTCGCAGTACCTTGCCCACGGCAGTTTTCGGCAGGGCGTCGCGGAACTCGATTTGTTTGGGTTGCTTGTAAGCCGTGAGGTGCTGACGGCAGTACGCGCGCAGGTCGCTCTCGCTGAGTGCCGGGTCCTTGCGTACCACCACCAGCCGCACAGCCTCGCCGGTCTTCTCATCGGGCATGCCGACCACGCCGGCTTCGAGTACGCCCGGGTGCATCGCCACCACGTCTTCCACTTCATTGGGAAACACGTTGAAGCCCGATACCAGGATCATGTCCTTGCGCCGGTCGAGCAGGAAGTAATAGCCGTTCTCGTCAACCCTTGCGATGTCGCCGGTGCGGAACCAGTCGCCGTCGAAAAAGGCATCGCGCGTTTCGTCAGGCTGCTGCCAGTAGCCGGTGGTGACGTGCGGACCACGCACGCACAATTCTCCGGCTTCGCCGCTGGCCACCACGTTGCCGTCGTTGTCGCGCAAGCTGATTTCCACTTCGGCCATCGGCAAGCCGATCGAGCCCACCGGGTTGGCCTGATCCCAGCGATTGAAGGTGATTGCCGCGCTGGTTTCAGACAGTCCGTAGCCCTCGACCACATCCTTGCCGGTCAGCGCTTTCCAGCGTTCGGCCGTCCCGCTGCGCAACGCTGTACCGCCTTGCAAGCACACTTTGAGATAGGACAAATCCAGCTTCGCGAAGTCGGCCGAGTTGAGCAGCGCGTCATACAAGGTGTTGACGCCGGCGAAGCCGGCCGGCCGAACCTTGGCGAACGTGGCGGCCAGCGCGGGAATGTCGCGCGGGTTGGTGACCAGCACCGAATGGATACCGTGCGTCATGTTGTAGATGGCGTTGCTGTAGGCCGCGATGTGATACATCGGCAGGCAGACGATGACCGCATCGGTGGCCGGATCAAACCGATGGCCCAGCCACTGCTCGGCGGATGCCACGTTGGCGATCAGCGCCGAGTGTGGCAACACCGCCCCTTTCGACAGGCCCGTAGTGCCGCCGGTGTATTGCAGTTGCGCCGTGTCGCTGCCGATGGCTTGTGCCTGCACGCGCGGCAGTCGGCGACCTTCGGAGAGTGCCACGGGCCAGCGAATGGCAGCGTTGATGTGGAACGACGGAATCATCTTCTTGACGTGCTTGAGCACGGTGTTCACCAGCACCGATTTTGGCCACGGCAGCATGTCGCCGACGCGCGTGGTGATGACGTGTTTCACCGCCGTGGCTTGCACGGCCTCGGCGGCAACCGCGCCAAAATTGTCCAGCACCACCAGCGCAGCCGCGCCGGAGTCGACCAGTTGATGATGCAGTTCGCGTGCGGTATACAACGGGTTGACCAGCACCGCGATCAGGTCGGCGCGCAGCACGCCGAGCACGGCGATCGGAAACTGCAGCAGGTTCGGCAACATGATCGCCACGCGCTCGCCGCTGGCCAGCCCCAGTTGCTGGCGCAAGTAACTGGCGAAGTCATCGCTCAGTTGATCGATCTGGCCGAAGCTCAGGGTACGACCGAGATTGCTGAAAGCTGGTTGGCTGGCGTGGCGGCGGCACGCGTCGATCAACATCTGCGGCAGGGTATGTCCGCTATCGAACGCGTGGCTGGCCACATTGCGGAAGTCGGGCCGGGACAGCGGCGACGTTACATGACTACCGAACGGATAGATCACTGCAATACCCCTGCGATGGTAGGCAAGCCGGCCTCATCAAGGGCCAGTCGATACCTTACGGTATCTTGCGGGCGTATTTGCATTAACGGATGCAGACGACATCGATTTGTCGGAGCGTGGCTGCTGGCCCAAGCTCGGTCCTGGGTGGCTGCCTGGCAGGCTGCCCTAGAGCGGACGTCAGCCCATGGTGTGGGGCAGGCGTAGGGGCAGCACGATAGGCATGCGGCAGCTGGTACAACGCGTGCAGCGAGTGTTCCTATCTAGTGAAGCAATCGGTTAGAACCGCGCTGATCCGCGTCAGCTCGCCGAGAAAATTGGCTCGACTTTCCTCGCTAATGCCGGGTTCGCTGTATTGCCTGACAAAACGCATCTTCACGGAATGGCCGTTTCAGGGGCGGCAGCGCGCATTGGCTTTGGCGTTGGCTGCGCGGGGAGCCATGGCGCAGCGGCAGCGCCGGGATCGCAGAACATTGATTGATTTGCCGCTGCCGGCGCAGAGGACTTCCGCGGGAGGTGCCTGGCTCTTCGGCAGGCACGTGACTCGCAGCACGGCTCGGCCGGGCTGGCTAGTGACGCTTTGCGACCGTGTCGAGTTGAAGGCCGGCAGGGCCTGCCTACGTCGCTTGACCGCGATGGCTCACCGCCGGGCTGGTGCACGGCGCGCGATGGACTGCGTGGCGACGGGGTTGCCATCGGACCGGGCAGGGGTGCTAGTTTTGAACATTCCCACCTGCTTGCCGGAGTTCGTCATGGCTGTTCCTACCCCTACCTCTGCCGGCGCGCGCCACACGCTTGCGACGCTTGCTGCTGCCGTGCTGCTGGCGTTTGCTGCCACGGCAGTCCAGGCACAGGCCATCGGCGCTGACCAGGTGCCCGCGCCGCAGGACACGCCGTATCCCGGCACGATCAGCCTGCATGTCGACGCCAGTGACACGCTGCAGGGCATCTTCCGCGTACACGAGACGATTCCGGTCACGGCCGGTCCGCTGACCTTGCTGTATCCGCAATGGATTCCCGGCGACCACTCGCCGAGCGGCCCGATCGCGATGCTGGCCGGCCTCAAGCTCTCGGCCAATGGCCAGCCGGTGATGTGGAAGCGTGACAAGTACAACGTGTTCGCGTTCCATCTCGACGTGCCGGCGGGGGTGAGCAGCCTTGAGGTAGCCTTCGACTACATGTCGCCGCGCGATGGCGGCTTCGAAATCACCGATCGCATGATGGACATGGAATGGAGCAAGGTGTCGCTGTATCCGGCCGGGCACTTCTCGCGCGCGATCACCTTCGCCCCCAGCATGACGCTGGCGCAAGGCTGGCAGTTCGGTACGGCGCTGGAGACTGCTTCGCAGTCCGGTGACACGACCACGTTCAAGCCGGTGACGTTCAACAACCTGGTCGATTCCCCGGTTTACGCCGGGCGATATTTCAAGCGCGTCGACCTGAATCCGGGTGGCAGCGCTCCGGTGCATCTGGACATCGTCGCGGACGCACCGAAGTATCTGGAGATGTCGGCCGAGCAGCTCAAGGTGCATCGCGCGCTGGTCACTCAGGCCGTGAGCGTGTTCGGCTCGCATCACTACGATCACTACGACTTTTTGTTCTCGCTGTCCGATGAGCTCGGCGGTAATGGCACCGAGCACCATCAGTCCAGCGAGGACGGCATGGGCGCCGACTACTTCACCGCCTGGGACAGCAATGCGCCGGAGCGTGACCTGCTGGCGCACGAATACGTGCATTCGTGGAACGGCAAGTTCCGCCGCCCAGCGGATCTGTGGACGCCGAACTTCAACGTGCCGATGGGCGACTCGCTGCTGTGGGTCTACGAAGGCCAGACCCAGTATTGGGGTTATGTGCTGACCGCGCGCTCGGGTATGTGGACAGTGCAGCAGTTCCGCGATGGCCTGGCGATGGTGGCCGCAAACTACGAGCGCAACCGCCCCGGCTTCCAGTGGCGCACGCTGGAGGACACCACCAATGATGCCACGGCGGCCCACCGATCGAGCCTGCCGTATCGCAGCTGGCAGATGAGTGAGGATTACTACAGCGGTGGCCAGATGATGTGGCTGGCGGTCGACGGAAAAATTCGCGAACTCACCCAGGGACATAAGTCGCTGGACGATTTCGCGCATGCCTTCTTCGGCGTCGACAACGGCAGCTACGTGACCAAGACCTATACGTTCGATGACGTGGTGGCGACCTTGAATGGCGTGGTCAAAAATGACTGGGCCAGCTTCCTGCACGCGCGCGTCGATGCGCTGAATCCGCCGCTGGAAGAAGGATTGGCGGCAACCGGCTGGAAGCTGGTCTATACCGACCAGCCCAGTGCCTACGAGAAGCAGTACAACTCACGGCCGGAGCCGTCGCGGCATTTGTACAACTTCGCCTGGTCGATCGGGCTGACCATGAATGATCACGGTCAGGTCAACGATGTGCGCTGGGGCGGTCCGGCGTTCAAGGCCGGGGTCAGCACCGGCGCGTCGCTGGAGGCGGTGAACGGCCAGACCTATTCCAAGGAAGTGCTGAAGGAAGCCATTGCGGCAGCCAAGGGCAGCAAGACGCCAATCCAGTTGCTGATGAAGTATCAGGGCGGCTATCGCACCATCTCGCTGGACTACCACGATGGCTTGCAGTACCCGCACCTGGAACGCATCAAGGGCACGCCGGACTATCTCAGCCAGATCATTGCGGCACGGAAGTAGAGCAGAAGTTGTGAGTCGATGCGGAACGAAGCGCGTGCTTCGTTCCGCATCATGGGGTCAGGTGACCGGTCGATTTACTTGGCGCTGGTGCCGCCGTCTTCGATCGCCTTCACCGCCTTGAGTGTTTCTTCGACATGCTTGTTGGGGCTGAGGTCGGAGTAGACGTAGGTGATCTTGCCGGAAGGCGCAATCACATAGGAGGTGCGGTCCGACCAACCCGGACGCATCATCAGGGTGGCGTCGTATTGCTTGGCAATCTTCGCGCCCGCGTCGGCGGCCACGGGGAACTTGCCGCCGCAATGTTCGGTTTCCTTCGAGAACGCGGCCAGCTGGTCGAGATTGCCGGCGGTGACGCCGATGACCGTGGCGTGTTCGGCCTTGAATTTATCGATGGCTTCAGAGAACAGGTGTGCCTCGACATTGCAGCCGGAGGTATGCGGCGCGGGGAAAAAGTACACCACCACCGGACCTTTCTTCAGTGCATCGGCGAGGTTGAAGGTGAACGGTTGGCCGGCGAGATAGGCGGGTGCGCTGAACTCCGGTGCCTGGGTACCCACCTTCAAGGCGGCAAATGCCGGCATGGCAACGGTGGCGCTGCCGATCAGGGCAAGGGCGGCGAATTTGATCAGTGGCTTCATGACGGGAACTCCAGGGCGAGGGGTGACAGGCAAACAATCCAGTACTGTATACGCCTGAAGCATCTGGATGGATGCCTTGTTCGCTCGCGCGGCGACTCTTGGGTGGGCCTTGAGTGCAAAGCGCGAACCACCTCCCGCCTTCGCCAGACAACTAATCAGCGTCGCCAGCGAAACCGACCACGGCAGGCGACCGCGTTGCCCACCACCGACCGGCCTGCACACTATCACCAGCGGAACTGGCGAGGTTCGACAGGTGTGTTGGCCAACGGAGTCGACGACAACGATCCGCCAGAAGCAGCCATTCAGATCTGGCTAGGAAATAATTAATGCACTCCGACCTTCAAGTCGGACTTGTTGACCCTGATCAATGTGCCAGGTGCCACTGCCGCGCAAGATGATCAAGCTGCTGGGTGAATACAGTCGACTCGTACCTTGGACCAGCGTCTGCCCTGCAAAGCGTTTGTCATGCGCTAACGTGATGAAAAGGAGTCCGACCATGAAACGCTCTTCCTTTCTGCGTCGTGGCCTGCTGGCACTGGCACTGTGCCTGATCACCCTGCAGGCATTGGCCGATGACCATTGCGATGCGCCGGTCGAGCGCTGGCAGTCACGTGAGGCCGTGCAGCAGATGGCAGCTCGGCAGGGCTGGAAAATCCAGCGGCTAAATATTGACGACGGCTGTTACAAAATTCGTGGCACGGACGCCCAAGGTCGCACCTTCAAGGCCAAAATCGATCCGGAAACCCTGAAGATATTGAAGATGAAGCAAGAGGGCCACCAGCGTTCTCAAGAGCGCGTCCGTGAGCTCACCGCGCCGCAACCGGACGGCCAGGTCGATTAACCCATCATTGGAGCATCACCATGTCCAAACTACTTTTGACCACTTTGGCCGCCGCCTGTGCGCTGGCCATGCCCGCCCTGGCACACAGCCGTCAGATCACGCTGACTACCAAACTCAATAGCTACGGTGGCGACGGCGCCTATCTAGCCGCGTACCTGACCGACGCCAATGGAGCCTATGTGCGCACGCTGTGGGTGTCCGGTGGCAAGGCCAAGTACTACAAGCACCTGTCAGATTGGAACCGCCTTTCAAACAGCGACGCCAAGCGCCTTGCCGGCGTGACTGGCGCCAGCGTGGGTGCGGGGCGAACGCTCGAGATCACGGCCGACCTAGCCGATGCACTGATTGACGCGGGCTACGAAATCCGCATCGACGCAGCCGTGGAAGACATGCGCGATAGCCCGTCGGAGGTTCGCGTGCCACTGTCCACCGACAAAGTCGGCAAGTCGCAGGCCGGTAAGCAGTACATCCAGACGCTGACATTCCAACTGCAGTAAAGGACGCACGCATGGGTTGGAAGTCGATCCACCGCTGGCTGGGCCTGACGATAGGCACACTAGCCGTGGTGCTGGGCATCACCGGCGCCATCTTGGCGTTCGATCCGGTACAACAGGCTTGGCAGGCACCTGCCGCGCCGGACGACCTGCCGGTGGCCACACTGGTGGAACGCGTGGTGCGCACCGTTCCGGGTGCGGAGGAACTGCGACACCTTCCCTCAGGTGCCATCGTGGTGTTCAGCTTCGACGGCGATCAGGCGAGGGCAACCTACGTGGACCCCGCTGATGGTCGGGTGCTGGGCGCGTGGCAGCCTTCGGCGCTGCCGCGCTGGGTGAAGAATCTGCACCGCTCGCTGCTCTTGGGCGACGCCGGACGCTGGGGTGCGGCGAGTATTGCGCTGGCCATAGGGATGCTATGCGTCTCGGCGCTCATGCTGCTGTTGCGCCGCATGGGCGGTTGGCGGCGGCTGGCGGCGCGGGTGCGTGGCTCGCTGGCGCAGCGCATCCACGTGGTAACGGGCCGGGTGGTGCTGACGATGCTGTGCCTGACGTCGCTCACAGCGCTGACCATGAGCGCCTCGACCCTTGGACTGGTGGCGTTGGACTCCGGGACCGAGCCCGACGTGGTCTCCGTGGTCACCGGACAGACGGCCCTGCCCGCGGGGCAGATTTCCATGCTGCGAAGCCTCTCTATGCAGGACTTGCGCAAGTTGAATTTTCCTGATGCTGCCGATCCTGAGGACACCTGGAAGGTTTCCACCCGGCAGGGTGAAGGTTGGATTGACCGGTACTCTGGGAAAATGCTGGCCTGGCAGGACGTTACCTTGGCACAGCGTATGTACGACTTGGCTCTGGTGCTGCACACGGGTGAAGGAGCCTGGCCTTGGGCGTTGGTGCTCGCGCTTGTAGGCGCCAGTGTGCTGCTGTTTTGGCTGTCAGGCGTTGTGATCTGGTGGCAGGCGCGCGGCCAAGCTCCACACATCACAGGCAACAGCCCGATGACACAGGCCGACGTGCTCATTTTCGTCGCCAGCGAAGGCGGTAGCACTTGGGGCTTTGCTCAAACGCTGCACGACGCGCTGGGCCGAAACGGCCACCGTGTGCACACCTGCGCGCTCGAGTATTTCCGGACCACGACAGCCACTCGGCAAGTTTTCGTGCTCGCCGCAACCTATGGTGACGGTCAGGCTCCGGCCCACGCCAGCAATGCCCTGAACCGTATAGAGCAGCTTAGTGTCAGCGCCGTACCGGTGACGGTGCTGGGCTTTGGCGATCGGCAATACCCGACCTTTTGCGCCTTTGCCGAGGTGCTGGAGAAAACCCTGCGAGCGAAGGGCTGGTCTGCGCTGCTCCGACTGGAGAGTATCCACCAGCAATCGAGCCAGCAATTCGCGCACTGGGGCCAGGCTCTGGCGCAGGCACTGGGCGAACCGCTAATTTTGGAGCATGTGCCGCGGGTGCCGATTACCACCGCACTTACGCTCGTGGCGCGGGAGGACTACCCCGGCTGGGACGGGCAACCCACGGCAATCCTGCGTTTTGCGTGGCCTGCACAAGATTGGCGGGAACGGCTACGCGCTCAGGGTCTGGCACACTTTGCCGCAGGCGACCTCGTGGGTATCGTGCCACCAGGCTCTGGCGTGCCGCGCTTTTACTCGCTGGCATCGGGTTGGGAGGATGGATTTCTGGAAATATGCGTGCGTCAGATGCCCAACGGCCTATGCTCTATGCACCTGCTGGGCCTCAAGCCAGAAGACCACATCGCCGCCTTCATTCGTTCCAACCCCGGTTTTGCGTTGCCACGCACGCGGCGACCCGTGCTGCTGATAGGAGCAGGCACCGGCGTGGCGCCGCTGGCCGGTTTCATCCGCCGCAACGACCGGCGCACGCGCATGCACCTGTACTTTGGTGGGCGCGACCCAGCGCGGGATTTTTACTTTGGCTCGGAGATTCAGCGCTGGCTCGGCGAAGGACGTCTGGAAACTGTGCAGACGGTGTTCTCACGCGTGCCCGATGGTGGCGGATATGTGCAGGACGCCTTGAACCGCGACGCCGAGCACCTGCGCGACCTTGTGACCCAGGGCGCTATCGTGCGCGTTTGTGGCAGCCGCGCCATGGCACGCGATGTGACCCTGACGCTGGACGCCATACTCGCGCCGCTGCAACTGAGCGTGGCGCAGCTTAAAGCGAAGGAGCGTTATGCCGAAGACGTCTTCTGAGTCAGCTTCTCCCTTCACGCGGACTACCTTGAATGGCCCGACCATGGGCACGCGGTGGTCTGCCACCGTTGACGTGGACGCCACTATCGACCTGGAGATCCTGCGTCAGGATCTCGCCGCCGCAGTGGAGCAGGTGGACGATCAGATGTCGCCTTGGAAGCACGATAGCGAGCTCATGCGACTGAACCGCGCGCCCTTGGACACCTGGGTGGAGCTACCCGCTGAAATGCTAGAGGTGCTGGTCTGTGCGCTTGACATCTGTCGCCTGAGCGCAGGTGCGTTTGATCCGGGCATCGGGGCACTGGTCGATGCCTGGGGCTTTGGCGCGGTGCGCGATGCTCCCGATGCAGTGGCGATCCGCAGCGCACGCCAAGCTGCGGATCGCAGTACGCACGAATGCCTGGAGCTCGACCTCCCAACACGCCGAGCCCGCAAGCGTAACCCTTTGCAGCTCGACCTTTGTGGGGTTGCCAAAGGTTACGCGGTAGACCGCATGGCTTCTGTACTACTGCAGCACGGCGTGCAGCATGCGCTGACGGCGCTCGATGGTGAGCTGCGCGCCGTGAGCAGCCAAGCCAGCGGTGCACCCTGGGCTGTGGCGCTTGAACAGCCCGAGACTGAGCGCCGCGCAGTGCGCGGAGTCATCGAACTGCAAGACCTGGCCGTAGCCACATCGGGCGACTACCGGCGCTATCTCCAGGTGGGCGACGTCCGCTTCGCACACAACATGGACGCACGTCGCGCCGCGCCCGTGAACAATGCCGTCGCATCGGTCACCGTGCTGGCGCGCACCTGTATGCACGCGGACGCGTGGGCCACCGCACTGCTGGTGGCTGGCCCGCAAGCAGGTCCGGCACTGGCCCTGGCGCGAGGCATCGATGCATTGTTCATCCTTCGCGATAGGGATGGTTTGCGTGAAGTGTCGGTCATGGATGGTCGATTGCAGCGATAAGTTGCAGCGATCATTAGCTCTTCCAAAAACTCGCGAGAAAAGGGGACAAATTTATTTCCCTGAACGTCAGTCTGGGTCGACAGACGACCCTCAGCCAGATGCTCAGCTGGCTGGGCATGCTGGTCAGTTCTGCTCGCGGACGTGGTGAGTTGGTTGGCGATACGCACTTCAGTCAGGCCTTGTCGCCATCGGGCTGCCAGTGGAACACCTCATCGACCCGCTTGCCGAAGGTATGCGCGATGCGGAAAGCGGCATCCAGCGAGGGCGAGTAGCCGCCTTGCTCGATAGCGGCGATGGTCTGCCGGGTCAGGCCCACGCGCTTGCCCAGTTCGGCCTGAGTCATCTCCTGGGCGAGGAAGCGCAACAGCTTGACGTCGTTGGCGATCGGCTCAGTGGGCATGACGTGAATGCCGGTAGCCAAGCACGATCAGCGCGTTGCGAACGGTTTCGGTCAGCACGATGAAGAACAGTGCGGCGTTGACGATTTCCCAGCCGCCTTTGTTGAACGGCATCACCAGCCGACCACGATAAGCCCGGTCAGCAGGAGGAAATAGCCGATGCGTGAAGCATGGCGGTCGATGGCGTGGTCGCGTTCGTCTTCCAGCAGGTTCTCGCCAGCTTCTCGGTACTTCATCCACAGCCATGCGGCGAGATAAGCCACTGCATGCAGGCTGGCAACCATGGCGAGCAGGGCGAAGCGTTGCAGCATGGTGGTCATGACTTCGGGAAAGCCGAGTCGTATCGTGAAATAGACCAGATAGACGGGGCACATGCTGCACAGGGTAAGCCAGGCGCGTTTTTCCAGGGCGGACATGACGATTCTTCATGTTTGTTCAGGTGTTCATGATGTTATATATATTTGACATAGTGTCAATAAACTTGTTTACGGACGTGTCTGATCGCGGGCCGGCATGCTTGTCATGGCGGGTGCCGGCTTCGGCAGACCGCCAGGTGCTGGTGGAGTCCTGAAGATTCAGCGCACTCGCGTCGATCAATAGACGCCAACAGATGGGCATCCGTGGGCTGCGGACTGCGCTATTGGATAGCACCGCCGAAGCAACTGTTGTGTATGCGTGCCTGTCGGTGTTCGTAGGCGGCACGCATGCCGCCACCGGCAAGCGTTGGGGGATTCGGCCGGGCACGCATCCGCAAGATTCGTGGAAGTGTGCTACACCACGGATTTGTCGTGGGTCGAAGCGGGTTGCGGTAAGGTTGGCCCCACAGCGGGGCCAGGCACCTCGGTCAAGTCGATGTCGCCGGCCTGCTCCGATTGGGCAAGATCACCACGCAGTTGCTGTAAATCCGCATGCGGATTTACCCGGGTCAGACAGACGGCGCGATTGCGGCCCGCGGACTTGGCCTCGTAGAGCGCAAGGTCCGCTACCGCCAGGGCAGCTTCCCAGCCCTGATCGGCATACATCGGGAAGCTGACCGCGCCAAGCGATACCGTGACAGCGATTTCGCACTCGCCCAGCGATACAGGTGTCGATGCAATGACCTGTAGAACTTTATGCGCCACCGCCGGCAGGGTGCTGGCGGGTGTGTGTGGCAGTACCAGCACGAATTCTTCGCCACCCCAGCGGGCGACAGTATCTTCCTGACGCAGCAACTGGCGCAGACGTTGGGCCACGGTGACCAGTACAAGATCACCTGCAGAGTGACCGTGGGTGTCGTTGATCCGCTTGAAGAAATCCAGATCCAGCAAGAGCAGGCTGGTTTCCGGCTGCCGGGTTTCGCTGGGGTCAGTACGCCGTGTTCTCAGCGGTCGCGGCTGTTGCTGCAGCAGGTTCTGCACGTGACGCCGATTGGCTGCGCCGGTGAGCGGATCGGTTGTCGACTGTTCGGCCAGCGACGCGTTGGCTATGGCCAGGGATCGGTTGGCCAGCCGCGCCTGACGAATCGATCGCACAAGCAAGGCGGATCCTATCGCCAACATCAGGGCCAGCGCCGCCCACAAGCGATTACGCCAGGACTCAGCGGCCAGCTCTGCCTGCTTGAGGGCATTCTGGGCAGAAAGCTGGATGATTTTTTGGGCTTGGTGTTCGGCCGCGTACTTTTCCTGCAGATCCAGTACCGCGCTATCGCGCTGCTGCCGAGTAAGGTCGAGCTCGAGTGCATCGGCTTTGCGCAATTCGGTCAGCGCCTCGCGATAGCGGCTGGCGCGCTCCAGAACGCCCACCAATTCGCGGGTAATGCCGACGACGTATTCCTTTTGTCCATGCCGTTGGGAAATGGCGATCGCTTCGCGAATATTCGCCACGCCGTCAGCAACGCGGCCCAGCCTGGCTTGCGCGAGGCCAATATTGGTAAGCGGAGCTGCACGCTGTAACTCCATCTTGTGCAAGCTGGCCAAATCATCGGCGCGGTGCGCATAGTCCAGTACACGCTGCTCTTGTCCGGGTTCGGAAAGATAGAGGTCGGACAGGTTGTTCAGACTGAGTACCTGCAGACTGATCAGGCCAGGGTCGTCACGGGAAAGAGACAGGGAGCGCTCGATCGCGGTGCGTTGTTTGGCACGGTCACCGGTCAGTGCATAGACGTGACCGAGATCCAGGCTGATCTGTGCCATCGCTGGCCGGAAATTCATTGCCGTGGCAAGGTCATAAGCGTCTTCCCCCAGCCCGCTGGCGCGACGCAGGTCGCCTAAATCGGCATTCATCCAGATCAGGGCGCCCTGCAATCTGACCGCGGCCGCGGCATCGCCGCGCGCCTCAGCCAGCTCGAGCGCCCGCATGGTGTTCTCGATACCGGTATTCAGCTTGCGATCTTGAGCCTGGGTATTGCCAAGCAGGGTGTAAAAAATTTGCTGGTCGACGGCATTCCGATTCTTCGTCAACAAGACGCTGGCCTGATCAAGATAAGGCCGGGCGGCAGGGGCGGAAACGTCCACCAGTGCAAGGCGCGCCTGCGCCAGAAGTGCGTAGAAGTGGCAGGCGTCGCAAGCCTCCTGCCTGGCCATGCGTTGCAGCGCGGTCAGGCTCGCGCGGACCTGCTCGATCTGGTTACCTTCCATGGCCAGTTTGAGCAGCGCCTGTTCGTAGTGCAGCCTCGCATCCAGCGGAGACGTCGGGCCGGGAACATCGCTGGCATCGCGCAGCCGTGTCAGTGCGGCATGACTGTTTTGATAGCCATGCGCTTGCAGGTCGGTCACAACCTGAGTCACGGTTTCGGATGAACGTGCAGCTGTAGACTCAGCCACGAACAACAGGCCAAGGCATAGCCAAATCAAGGCCGCTTTCATTTTCATCAAAAGCGATCGGCCGCCTGATGGAAAACTTGAATTCTGCCATCCGGGTACAGCTATTCGGGGCAGCCCAGTCCGTTCCGGCGATGTGCCGGACAACGGATGCTCGCTCGGCAGTCGGCATGACGACCTTGGCCGAGAACGCACCCGACATGCGGTGGAGCACGAGGCGTCCCAGCCGGGTCGATGCGGGCGAAATCGGGAGTCTGCTTCAGCTGCTTCCGACGATTTCGATGGACTCATTGGCAGCGGCTGCCTTGTTTGCGGTGAGCAGTACCGTAGCCATCCACGGGCCACCCCACCACATGCGCCAACCCAGTGAGTGACGTTGCGAAGAAACGCCCAGCGCCGCAAGGCTCTGCTGGTACTGGCGGGTCTTGCCGATATCCGCGATCAGCAGCTTTCCACCCGGACGCAACACGCGCCATGCCTCTGCGATGGCACGATCACGGCCAGCCCGCGCGCTGATGTTGTGGATTGCCACATTGGAGACCACCAGGTCGAAGCTGGCATCGGCGAACGGCAGTTCACGCATGTCGCCGGTTTTCAGTTCAATGCGGTCGGCCACACCTTCCGCATTGGCATTGCTGGCGGTCACGTCGATAGCGTTGCCCGACTGATCCTTGCTGCTCCAGATATCGATGCCGGTGGCACGACCTTGCGGGAGGTGTTCGGCAGCCATCAACAGCACCGCGCCGCGACCGCAACCAAGGTCGAGCACGTGTTCGTCACCACGCCAGCGCTGGCTGGCGAGCAGCTGGTGCCAGGCGACAAATTTGCCGCGCAAGGTAGTGTGCAGATAGAACGCAAGGATCAAGGGCAGGATGGTCGCGCTGATCAGGAAGCTGTCGATATGTGCAAACACCACCAGAGCGAGGCAAGCCAGCAGCCCGATGCCCATGAAAAACGGAGCGTAAGGCGCATCAATGCCGTAGTGACCACGGCGAGCTGACTTGTTCATGCGAGTCCCTGAGGAGAGCCGGTCTGACAAGACATCTTCGCGCAGCCAGCAGCGCGAGGATAGTGCGCGGCCTGCACGCCGAATGCTTCGCTGTATTCGGAGCTGTTCACTGCGTGCGCGTCACGGAAGATCTAGAATGCCGCGTTGAGCCGTCGGCAAAGTGTTCTGGCTGGCGGCCCTTTTCAACAGAGTTGCCTCGATGGCCGGGAGTGTCATGCGTTTGAACATTTGTCTGCGTTGGCTGTGCATGGCGTCATGCGGGGCGTTTGCGCTGCCACTATGGGCCAGCCAGTCGCCGTCGGTCGGCCAGCAACGTGAGGACGTGTTGTTCTGGAGCCAGGCTGAACACACAGCGCGCTTCCCGCGCATGTACGAAATTTTCCCCGCCGATCGCGTGGCACATGGCACGCAGGTGCATGCCTTGCCACAGGGCACAGCGTTGCTGCCGCAGTGGAAGGATGGCGTGACCACGCTGGACGGCTATATGACCGCCCATCATCTGGCGGGCGTGATGGTGCTGCAGCACGGTCGCATTCGCCTGCAGCGTTATGCAGCGGGCTTTGATGCCGGCAAGCGCTGGACCTCGTTCTCGGTCGCCAAGTCGGTCACCTCGACCTTGCTCGGCATCGCGCTGCGTCGCGGCGATATCCATGGCATGGACGACACCCTGGATACATATGTTCCGCAATTTCGCGACACCGCGTACGCCAAGGTTACGGTGGAGCAGTTGTTGACGATGACCTCGGGCGTACGCTGGAACGAGGACTACGCGGACCCGCACTCCGACGTGGCGCAGATGTATCGCAGCGCGTGCGAGCACGGCCAGCCGCACGTGATCTCGTATCTGGCGAAATTGCCGCGCGAATATCCGGCCGGCACGCACTGGAACTACAACACTGCCGAGACTGACCTGCTCGGTATTCTGGTCCAGCGGGCCACGAAGAAATCGCTGGCAGAGTATTTGTCGCAGACTATCTGGCAGCCTTACGGCATGGCGTCCGACGCGTATTGGTTGAAGGACGACTGCGATGGCAGCGACACCGGTGGCAGCGGCTTGTCGGCCACACTGGCGGACTACGCGCGGATCGGCCAGTTCATGCTCGATGGCGGACGTATCGATGGTCAGCCGATGATCGCCGATGCGTGGATGCACGGTGCGATGCGCAAGCAGCAGGACGTGGCCAGTCCGGGGCACGGTTACGGTTACTTGTGGTGGACCGACAGCGATGGCAGCTACGCCGCGATCGGCATCTACGGCCAGATGGTTTATGTGGACCCGGCGCGCCAGCTGGTGATTGTGCAGGTCGGCGCATGGCCGCAGGCAACCTCGAAGGCACTGGTGGCTTCACGTCGGGCTTTCATTGAAGCGGTTCAGCGTGGCGCGGACACAACGCAGGTACCAAGCCCCTAACGATTCAGCGGCGTGTCGCCAGCACGCCGTCGAGTGCGAGTTGCGCCTTGAAGCCGGCTTTCTCCAGCCGTTTTTCCACTTCGCGCGGTACATCACGGCCGCTGGTCAGTTTGTTCGGACTGCCGGTGTAGTGGAACAGCCGCCCGCCACGGCGCAGTACGCGCGCCAATTCGTTGTAGAACACTTGCGAGTAGAGCTCGCCAGCGATGCCGAAGCGCGGTGGGTCATGCAGCAACGCGTCTATTGAGCCATCGGCCATTTGCGTGATCATCTGCGACACGTCGGCATGGGTCAGCTGTAGCCGACCATCGCTGGCCGTCGAATCCGGATCGGGTGACCACGGATTGATTGTGCGCAGCCACAATACGTTGGCATTTTTCTCGAACGAATGGATGCGTGCCACGCCCGCTTCCAGGCAGCACGCGGCGAAATAGCCCAGCCCGCCGCAGGTATCCAGCACTACCTTGCCGCGCGGTTCAATCAGCGCCACCTTGCGCCGCGCATCCTCGAACGGGGATTCCTTGGCGGTGGGCAGCATCTTGATGCCGTCGATCTCGAACGTGGGTGCACCCCAGTCGGTCGGCACCAGTTTGATCAGTGATCCGGAATAACGCGCCACCGGCGCAAAGTCGTCACCGTCCCAGTAGTGGATGGTGCGGTCCTTCAGTCGGCCCGGATAGGGATAACCGTTGCCATGCCATTGCCAGACATCGGGTTCCAGCGTGGCGGTGTGGTTCGAGATGCCAAGGTCGAGTGAGCCCGTCCAGACATCAACGTCGGCATCGCGTGCGGCCAGCAAGGCGTCGGCGAGCGGTCGCGTGAGCAAGGGGCCGGAGTAGTGCGACACGACGGGCAAGCTCCTGCTCTGGTAGGTACGACCGCGAGGCGGTGAAAGCGTGGCATCGTAACCGACTGGCGGTTGCCAGGTCATGTTGCGCGTCCGAGCAGTTGGTGCAGCGCGAGGTTTGGTTGGCTGGCCGTTCGATGGCCTGCACCTGCTGTAACAGCGCGATGCGCCGTGAGAGTCAGCTCTGCGCACATCGCCTGCCGACGAATCAGGGCTCACCGTGTGCCCCTTGACTGAGTGCCCTACGGTGTTTCAGCTCACGGCCTGAACGCCGTGAGCTGATTTTCACCCTCACGATGCTTCACTGAAGGCCCTTTTCCCGACGATCCCTCATGAAAGCGATAGCCAGTCTGGTCAAGCGCACCGTGATCTCGGCGTTCTCCGGCTTTGGCGACGACGAGTTGATGACACGCGCCGCCGCGCTCGCCTTCTATGCGTCAGTGTCGTTCGCACCCATCTTGATCCTGCTGGTGTGGATGCTTTCTCTTTTGCACAGCGACGGTCAGCAACAATTGGCAGCCATGCTTACCGGCATGATCGGGTCGAGTGCGGCTGACGCGATCCAGGCTGTGGTGAGCAGTGCGCGCGAACATCCGCGCGCGGGAAACATGGCCGGCCTGGTGGGTATCGGCGTCACCCTTGTCGGTGCGTCCTCGGTATTTGCCCAATTGCAGGGATCACTCAACCGCATCTGGGGGGTTGAAGCACAACCGGGTAATGCCATTGGCGCATGGCTGCGGGCACGAGCACGCGGGCTGGCGTTGCTCGGCGGGATCGGTTTCATGATGATCGTGACGTTTGTTGTCTCAGCCGTGTTGCAACTGGTGGTGCCGGGCGATACGTGGATGTGGGCCACCATCGAATACGTTTTCTCGGCAGCCGTATTCGTGCTTGCCTTTGGTGCGATGTATCGGGTGCTGCCGGATGCCCATATTCATTGGCGGGATGCGCTGCGCGGCGGCGCATTGACCGCACTGCTGTTTCTGGCCGGAAAATGGGTGATCGGTTTGTACATCTCGCACAGCGACGTGGGCGGGGCCTATGGTTCGGCCGGTGCGTTGGTGGTGTTGTTGACCTGGGTTTTCTATGCGTCGGTGATTGTGCTGATGGGCGCCGAACTCACGCACTCGTTGATGGTGGCGCGTGGCGAACGGGCACAGCCGGCCGAGCATGCGTCGAAGGATGTGTCCGGGTAGGACACTTCACCTGGCGTGTGTCCCATGCCTGCTTGAACGCAGACGCGTTTCCGATGAAATCATTGCGGCGGCATCCATCCAAAGGGCGTCAGTGCGCTCGGTTACGGTGCCTTGACCAGTTCGACGCGGCGGTTTTTTGCGCGTCCTTCCTCGCTGCGATTGTCGGCAACGGGGCGTTCCTGGCCGAAGCCGGTGGCGCTTAGTCGCCCGGCGGCGACGCCCGCCTGCACGATTGCAGCCATCACGCTTTTCGCACGGGCCTCGGACAGTGTCTTGTTGGAAGCGGCGTCGCCGACGTTATCGGTATGGCCTTCCACGCTGAGCTTCAGTGCCGGCGTGGCTTTCAGCATGAGGGCGATCTGCTGCATCGTGGCCAGATCATCCGGCTTCAACACCGACTTGCCGGTATCGAAGTTCACATGCAGGGTGATGAAGCCATTCTTGTCGAGTTCGTCGCGCAACTGGTTGGCGGTCACCGCCTGTGCCATCGCAGCCACTTCGGTGATCACCAGCAGATAGTCCTGGGTCGGCGCACCGTAGATGTCCGGTACTACCTTGACCCAGACGTCCTTGCCGCCGGTGTGCACCTTGAGCGTGGTCTCGCCGCCGTCGCCGTCGCTGGGCAAACGCTCGTACAGCACTTCGCCGCCGATCTGCCGGATTGCGTTCTGGTAGTTGCGGATGACCTGCAGCGCACTGGGCTGGGTTTCCGGGCTGCCGTGGAAATAGCGAAGGCTGGTGGTATCGCCTTCCACGGTCTGGGTCGTGGCGCTGTTACCGGCGCCAACCTTGAACTCGGTGGCGTTGTACGCCTTGCTGTATTCGCCAATATATGAGCCCGGGTAACGGGTCAGCAGGGGATGATCCTTGGAGCCGGCAATATCGTTGCCGGCCATTGCCAGCAAGGGCAGGGTAAGGCAGAGCGCGAACATGAAGACGCGGAAGATCCGATTCATGAGGGGCACCAGCAGTCGTAGGTTGCCGCATGATGCTCCCGATCAGGTCATGCGGGGAAGCTGCAAGGCCGCATGCCGACCAGCCGCCGTATTGCCCGTCGACTTGCCCGGAGCGCTGGGGCGATTTTCGGCATGGCAGCCCATGCGGTCAGCACGTCGTCTGGAACAGCAAATGTCGCCGGGGCGACCCGGCACGAAAGGAACTATCTCGCCTCCAGACGTATGCATGGAACCGGCGTGCAGCTGGCAGTGTGCTGGTGTTGGCGTTGCTCTTTGTGCTCTGGATGCATCACGCGGCGCTGCACTGAATGCGTGGCTGCGGCGGGAGCTTTTCTGTATGTTGGCTTCTTTCCCCGCTGCCAAGGCTGACCGCATGACTGCAACGCTGGAACACCCGGAGCACCTGCGACGCAGCCTTTCCAACCGACACCTGCAATTGATCGCCATTGGTGGCGCGATTGGCACCGGCTTGTTCATGGGCTCGGGCAAGACGATCAGTCTGGCCGGTCCGTCGATCCTGCTGGTCTACCTGATCATCGGCGTGATGCTGTTCTTCGTGATGCGGGCGATGGGCGAGTTGCTGTTGTCCAATCTCGAGTACAAGTCGTTCATTGATTTCTCCACCGACTTGCTCGGGCCATGGGCCGGTTTCTTCTGCGGCTGGACCTACTGGTTTTGCTGGATCATCACCGCGATCGCCGACGTGATCGCGATTGCTGCCTATGCCCAATTCTGGTTTCCCGGACTGGCACCGTGGATACCGGCGGTGCTCTGCGTGCTGCTGCTGGTCAGCCTGAACCTGGTCACGGTGAAGCTGTTCGGCGAAATGGAGTTCTGGTTTGCGCTGATCAAGATTGTCGCCATCTGCGCGCTGATCGCCACCGGCTTCGCGCTGGTCGCGTGGGGCTTCACTTCGCCGACCGGGCACAAGGCCGAGGTGGCCAACCTGTGGAATGACGGCGGCTTCTTCCCGAAAGGTTTGAGCGGCTTTTTCGCGGGCTTCCAGATCGCGGTGTTCGCCTTTGTGGGCATCGAGCTGGTCGGCACCACCGCGGCGGAAACCGCCGACCCGCAGCGCAACCTGCCCAAGGCAATCAACTCGATCCCGATCCGCATCATCATTTTCTACGTGCTGGCGTTGGTGGCGATCATGATGGTCACGCCGTGGCGCATGGTGGAGCCGGGCAAGAGCCCGTTTGTGGAACTGTTCGTGCTGGCCGGCATTCCGGCAGCGGCCAGCTTGATCAATTTCGTGGTGCTGACTTCGGCCACGTCCTCGGCCAATAGCGGCATCTTCTCCACCAGCCGTATGCTGTATGGCCTGGCCGAAGAGAAACACGCGCCGTCGGCGTTCGCACGCTTGTCCCGCGCTGCCGTGCCGTCGCTGGGCTTGCTGTTTTCCTGCTTCTGCCTGTTGTGTGGTGCGGCACTGATCTACCTGATTCCCGACCTGATCACCGCGTTCACCCTGATCACCACCTTGTCAGCGGTGCTGTTCATGTTTGTCTGGTCGCTGATCCTGTTCGCCTATATCGCCTACCGGCGCAAGCGCCCGCAGTTGCATGAAGCGTCGACCTACAAGATGCCCGGTGGCGTGTTCATGTGCTGGGTGTGTCTGGCGTTCTTCGTGTTCGTGCTGGTGCTGCTGAGCTTGCAGCCCGATACCTGTCAAGCACTGATGGCCAGCCCGGTGTGGTTCGTGCTGCTGGGGATTGGCTACCTGTGGAAGGGGCGCCGCGTGCGACAGGGTTGAGCGGATGAGTGCGATCTTCCGCCGAATGCTGGCGTCGGCAATCTTCCTGCTGGTCATCGTAGGAATGTCTCGGGCGCGTGCGGCGGATCTGCCGGCGCACGTCGCGTTCACCGTCCATTCGGCGGTGTTGCATGAAGCACGGCACATCAACATCTACACACCGCCTTCCTACGACATGGCTACGGCAGCACGCTACCCGGTGTTGTACGTGCTCGACGGTGGGCTGCAGGAAGACTTTCCACACGTTGCGCACGACGTGGATGC
This sequence comes from Rhodanobacter sp. AS-Z3, assembly GCF_029224025.1. Classification (NCBI taxonomy): domain Bacteria; kingdom Pseudomonadati; phylum Pseudomonadota; class Gammaproteobacteria; order Lysobacterales; family Rhodanobacteraceae; genus Rhodanobacter; species Rhodanobacter sp. AS-Z3. The sequence continues at coordinate 2,991,561 of NZ_CP119392.1, read as the reverse complement.
CGCAATTCGTGCCGGACACATGCGCCCGATGATCGTGGTTGGTATCGAGAACACCGAGCGCCGCCGTGACATGACCGGCGTTACCAGCGTGGCGAGTGATCGTGCCATCGCTCCCCATGTCGGTGGCTCGGAAAATTTCCGCCGTTTCATCAGCGACGAATTGATTCCCGACGTGGAGCACCGCTATCGCACCGACGGACACCGCGCGATTGTCGGCGAATCCCTGGCCGGCCTGTTCGTGGTGGAAACGATGCTGGTCGATCCGCAACGTTTCGACGCGGGGATCGCGCTCAGCCCCAGCCTGTGGTGGAACGACAGTTTCCTGGCCCGCAACGCCAAGCTCGATTTGCAGGCGCCGCGGCCGCGGCGTCAGCAGACCTTGTACGTGGCCAGCACCGGTGACGACGGACTGGACGAGGCGGGCGGCGGGCTACTGCAGGCCGCGTTGCGTACTGAAGCAAGCCCCGGCATACGCTGGTATTACGAGCATTGGCCGAAGCTCACGCACGAGAATATCTATCGGCGTGCCTCGCCCGCCATTTTCATGCAGCTGTTCCCCGCGCACTGAACAGCCGCTGCAACTCCGTTTCACCACGGTGACCGGTGGCCGGTATTTCTGCGGGCGCCTTTACGGGGCGTCCGATTGCCTGCCCGCAGTCTGGTCATGACTTGACCCCCGTCAAGGTGACGATCAGCGGGCGCGACCAAGATGGGTTCGATGACACTGAATCAGTGTGCATAAAGCGAGGAACCCCGATGGAATTCCATATTGCCCTGACCGACAGCGCGCCCGATCCGGCGCAAGTGCAGGATGCGATGTTCGACATCGACCCGATGGCGGTGGTCGATCTGGACATGAGTGGCCTGGTGATGCGGATCTCTTCCACCACCACCGCACCCGACCTGATCGAAGTGCTGCGACATGTGGGCTGGACGGTGGCACCCGCGCAGGTGGTGCAGCAACCGTCGATCTGCTGCGGTGGCTGCAGCGGTTGATCAGCGTTTTTGTCGTGCGACGTCGCTGACTGCGGTCTGCGCAGAAAGATAACCACGGCCCGCCACTTGCGGGCGATCCATCAATGGAGTGTGCTGCCATGTTCTTCGATATCGTGATCATCGGCGCGGGTCCGGCCGGACTGTGTTTCGCCCGTTCGCTTTCGGGCAGCGGCCTGCGCATCGCGCTGGTCGAGCGGCAGGAGGAGGCGGCCTTGATGGCGCCAGCCGATGATGGCCGTGAAATCGCGATCACCCATCATTCGCAGCGTTTGATGCGCGAACTGGGCTTGTGGGCGCGTTTGCGCGAGGACGAGATCGGCACCCTGCGCGATGCGATGGTGCTCGATGGTGATGATCGCGATGGCTTGATGTTTCGTCATGACGAAGCGGGCAAGTCACAACTGGGCTGGCTACTTTCCAACCATGCGATTCGCCGGGCTGCGTACGCCGAGGTGATGGAACTGCCGGCGGTGGAGCGAATCACTGGCGCGCAGGTGACAACGGTGCGCACCAGTAGCGACGGTGCCGAGGTTGAACTGGCCAATCGCGAAAGCTTGCACACGCAATTGGTGGTTGCGGCAGACAGTCGTTTCTCCGACACGCGACGGGCGATGGGTATTGCCGCCGGCATGCATGATTTCGGCAAGACCATGCTGGTGCTGCGCATGCAGCACGACGTGTCGCACGAACAGGTGGCGTGGGAATGGTTTGGTCACGGCCAGACGCTGGCCTTGCTGCCGTTGCACGACTCGCATACTTCTTCCGTGGTGCTGACGCTTTCGCCACAGGCGATGAAAACCTTGCTGGCACTGGACGATGCGGCGCTGGAAGCGGCGATGGCCGAGCGCTTTCAGCAACGACTGGGAGCCATGCGAGTCGTCGGTCCCCGTTGCACCTATCCGTTGGTCGGGGTGTATGCGAAGCGCTTCGTCGCCGAGCGCTTTGCGTTGATCGGCGATGCCGCGGTCGGCATGCATCCGGTCACCGCACATGGCTTCAATTTTGGGCTGCTCGGCCAGGACACGTTGGCGCATGAACTGTGCGCGGCGCTCACGGCAGGTCGGCCGTTCTGGAGTGCGTCCGTATTGCAGCGCTACGAACGCCGGCACCGTCGCGCAACGCGTCCGCTGTATCTGGCCACCCAGATGTTGGCGGGCCTGTACACCGACGACCGTCGTCCCGCGCGCCTCGTACGCAAGCTGGCGCTCGGCGCGGGCGCAAGGCTGGGGCCGTTCAAGCGCATGGTGATGTCGGGACTGACAGCGGATTCCACGACCATTCCCACGCTGTTGCGACGTCGGTCTGTCTGAACCCGCATCCTTCGAAAGGGCGTTTCAGACCGGATTGCTGGCCAGACTGCTGCCAATCCGCACTTCGCCCGTTAGCACCTTGTGAATCGGGCAGGCATTGGCGATTTGCAGCAGACGCTCGCGCTGCTCTTCGCTGAGGTCGCCCTGCAGCGTGATGATGCGGGTGATGTCGTTGCCGCTGGTCGGCGTGCCTTCCGGATTGAACTGCAGATCCACGCCAACCCGACGCAGCGGCCATTGCTTGCGCGCAGCGTACATCTGCAAGGTGATTGCGGTGCACGCACCCAGTGCGGAAAGCAACAGCCGATGCGGCGCCGGCCCGGCATTCGCGCCGCCATCTTCGAGCGGTTCGTCGGCGAGCCATGAATGGCCCTGGTCATCGGTGAAACTCACCGTGTAAGGCGTTTGTCCGGTGACAGCGTGGACGGAGGGAATGCTCATGCTCGGAAGCTCCTGCAGCGAAGGTGGCAACGGTCAACGAGGACGTCATGGTAACCCGATGACGCCAGTTCATCGGGTGCCCTATCAATCGTCAAAGCTGTCCGCGACCTGGCTCAGATCACATCCCACATGTAGCCGTTGTTGGCCAGCACGGCGCCAGCAAGTTGCTCGACCGCCGCATCCTCGTTGCGCTCCAGCCCGCGCACGTTGCGCGCCATGCGGCGGCGTGCCTGTCTGGCGAACATCTCGGCAATGCTGACCGCTTGTGCGGCGGCGGGGTGGGATTTCTTTTCCAGACTGTCGGCACGCGATAGCACGCACAAGCCGACAAACAGATCAATCGCGATATCGGCCAGACGCTTCTGCGCATGCTGCATGTCGGTGGCTTTCCTGCCGTGGCGACGTAATAGCTGATCGGATGATTTGGACAATTCGACGGTGTACTTCTCGTACATCCCGGCGACCTTGCGCAGTCGCGGCGACAGCGCGTAGGCAATCCGATCGATGCCGTAACCGGTGGCTTCGCGCATGCGTCGGCCGGTATAACTGCCGAGTACGCCGAAGCCCTTGATCGGATCGTTGAACATCTCGCCCACGGCGGATTTCAGTTCGCTCAGGCCGGCACCCACGTCTTTCAATCCGGAAAGTGCGATGTACAGGTGCAGGATCTCGTTGGTGCCTTCGAAGATCGACAGGATGCGGGTGTCGCGAGTGATCTGTTCGTACGGAAAGTCGCGCATGAAGCCGTTGCCGGCAGCGATCTGCAGCGCCTCGTAGGACGCACGCTGCACGGCCTCGCTGGCGAACACCTTGCTCATCGCCGCCTCGACCGAATAGTCGCTGCCACCGGCATCGATCAGATGCGCCACCATCCACACCGCACTTTCGGCAGCGAAGCAGTCCATCGTCATCTGCGCGATCTTTTCGCGCACCAGCCCGTACTCGGCAATCGGCTGACCGAACTGCTTGCGCTCCTTGGCCTGTGCGCAGGCGAGCCGGATCAGCGAGCGCATGCCGCCGACAGCGCCGCCACCCAGACCGGTACGGCCGCTGTTCAAGATGCTCATGGCGACCTTGAAGCCCTTGCCGACCGGACCGAGCAGGTTCTCGGGTGGCACCCGCACATCGGCAAACGCGACCGTGGTGGTGCTGGATGCGCGTATACCCATCTTGTCCTCATGCGGGCCATGACTGACGCCGGGCCACGTCGCCTCCACGATGAAAGCGCTGATCTTGCCTTCGGGCGTATCCGTCCGCGCAAACACGGTATAGAAATCGGCGATGCCACCGTTGGTGATCCAGATTTTTTCACCGGACAGCGTCCAGCTGCCGTCGTCGTTGCGCACGGCCTTTGTGCGGATGGACGCGGCATCGGAACCGGCGCCGGATTCGGTCAGGCAAAACGCCGCGATCATTTCGCCAGTGGCCAGCTTGGGCAGGTAGCGCCGTTTTTGCTCGTCGCTGCCGAACAACAGCAGGCCCTTCATGCCGATCGAGCTGTGCGCGCCGATGGTCAGCGAGACCGAACTGTCGTGACTGCTGGTCTGGCCGAGCACGCGCGCATAGGCGCCGTTGGACAGCTCCAGTCCACCGAACTCTTCGGGGATGATCAGGCCGAACAAACCCATGTCGCGCAGTGATTGGATGAATTCGGCCGGCTGCTCGGCATCGCGGTCGTACTGTTTCAGTTCGGCGGTCTTGTCACCAAGGAACTGGTCGATGGCGTCGGTCATCGCGCCCAGCATTTCCTGGTCGCGTGCACGGATTTCCGGGTAAGGGAACAGATTTTCTTCAAGAATGTTGCCGAGGAACAACTGTTTGGCGACGCTGTGCTCGCTGCGCAGTGCGGGGGTGACAGGCGATGGCGTGCTCACGGTACGTTCTCCAGGCAAGGGCTGAAGTTGCATTCTTGCACTTGCTGCGCAGTTGGCCATGCCGCCAATCGCCGCAGGCTGGAGCAAGCATGCTGTCGCGTTATGCTGGGCCCGCATTTGAACAGGGGAAGTCCATGCATCGTTTTGCCAACTTTGCCGTGCTGATTGCGGTATTCACGCTGGCCGGCTGTGCACCGCAGGCAGCGGTCAAGCCGTCCAGCACCGTCACCTTGAATCTCGACGCAGACGGCAAGCCGGTTGCCGATGCGGATCTGCAGACAGTGACCGACGCGGTGCATATGATCCAGTCCGGGCGCATCCAACTGGCAATCGATGGGCCGTTGACCGAGGTGATCACCAAGTACGAAACGATGTACGCGGGCAAGCCGGTCTTGGTTTTCTGCGCCAACGGCATGCTCGATGCGCTCACCTACGCAACCTTGGGTAGCAAGGCGGTCAACGGAAAAGTCGACCGGCCGGTCGAGGTGATCGGGGCCGCTTGGGCTCGTGCGCACTGGGCCCGTGCCTACGCCTACAGCGAGATGGCGCGTTATCCCGAAGCGCAAGCCGAGCTGGCGAAAGCGCTGGCCTTGTCGCCGATGGACAGCCAGTACCAGAGCGAACTTGCATTCACCTATCAACGCAGCGGTGACTGGCAGAAGATGCTGGCCTTGTATCAGGACGCCGAGGGTAATGCCGAGATCAGTGGTGTTGACCCGGAAACCATCACCCGGTTGAAGTGCGTGGCTCTGCGCGGTGAAGGTTACGCCCTGGTTGAACTGCATCGTCTGGACGATGCGACGAAGGCTTATCAGGCCTGCTTGAAACTGACCCCGGGTGAACCCAAGTCGTTGGGTGAGCTTGGATATATCAGGGATTTGCGGGCAAAGTCGCACTGAGCGGCGCGGCCGCGCTGCGGTCTTTGTGGAGATAGATCATGGCAACCGGTTGGGCCGGCGACGGCGCTGTACAAGATCAGATCGACGCCACCGTCAGTGACGCGGTACAGCGTGCGCGGCAGCAATTGCGCCAAGGCCCGGGGCTGAGCCATTGCGAGGAATGTGACGCGGTGATTCCACCGGCGCGTCGCGAAGCCGTGCCGGGCGTGCGCCTGTGTGTGGCCTGCCAGCAGGTTCACGATGAGGAGCAGCGCGGCGCCGGCTTGTACAACCGCCGTGGCAGCAAGGACAGCCAGTTGCGTTGATCTCGATGTGGCAGCTCTCGCAGATGCAGCGGGTTTGATCAACCGTTTGCCAGAACCTGCCGGGCGGGCTGTTGTTCAAGCCAGTGGCAGAAGGAATCTGCACGCAGTGGCTGACTGATCAAATGCCCCTGGGCAGCATCACAGCCCATTTCAACCAAGGCAACCCGTTGCGGCTCGGTCTCGACGCCTTCAGCCACTACGAGCAATTTCTGTTCGTGTGCAATCGTGATGATCGCGTTGACGAAGGGGTCGGTTACGCCGGCCTGCAGGTTTTCAATGAAGGCGCGATCGATCTTCAGTTCGTGCAGCGGCAGCTTCTTAAGATGTCCGAGCGAGGCATAGCCCGAGCCGAAGTCATCCAGCGCAAAGTGAAATCCGCAGTTTGCCAGCTCATCAATTTTGCGCGTGAGGTCGTCCAGATCGTGCAGCAACGCGCTTTCGGTAATTTCGATGGTGACTTGGCGCGGCAGGGTGCGCGTGGCATTGACGATCTCCTGCAAGGAGGTCACGAAGTCCTGCGCGAACAGTTGCCACGGACTGACATTGATGGATACGCGCGCTGTCGCATGGGCGGTCGGCCAGCCTTCCCGTTCGACGCAGGCGCGTTGCATGACATAGCGACCAATCGCATGGATGAGTCCGGCCTCCTCGGCAATCGGGATGAACTCCTCAGGCGAGATCATTCCCTCGATGGGGTGGCACCAACGCAACAGCGCTTCGGCGGCGACGAACTGGCCACTGGCGTCAATCTGCGGCTGATAATGCAGTTCGAATTCGTCGCGCTCCAGCGCCAGGCGCAAGCCTTTTTCCAGCAACAGCCGACGGTCCGCCTGCGCCTGCATCGCCTGCTCGAAAACAATGGTCCGGTTGCGGCCAGTGGCTTTGGCCTTGTGCAGGGCCATGGCTACCTGGCGCAAGGCGCTGTCGACGTCGCCAGCCATTCCGGGCAGCAATGCAATGCCGCCGCTGACACCAATGGCCAGGTCGTGGGCACCTATTCGGAACGGCGCGGTAAGCTGTTTCGTCAGGTCGCCGGCGATGTCGAGTGCGGCGCCGGCGGGTGCCAGACCCACGGGCAGTTTCAGGTGCAGGGCAAATTCGTCGCCACCCGGTCGGGCAACCAGGCTGCCGGAGGGAACCGCCGACACCAGTCGCGTTGCAACAGCCTTCAGCAGCTTGTCGCCGACGTCGTGGCCAAGTGCTTCGTTGATCGTGCGAAAATGATCCAGGTCCAGCATGATCAGTGCGCTGCCGGCCGGGTTTTTTGCCATCAGTGCTGTCTGCACATGTTCCCGCACCGCCAGCCGATTCGGCAGGCCCGTGACCGTGTCGTGATAGGCAAGATGGCGCAGGTTCGACTCTACCTGCTCGCGGCGCAGCGTTTCGGAGCGCAATTCATCGAGGTTGCGGGTCAGCAGCGTGGCACGGTGTTGCAATTCACGTCGCAACTGGTCACCCATCAGCACGACCAGCGCGAGAAAGATGAGTGACTCATAGCTCACCGAACGCAGTTCGGCACGGCTGATCACCTCGCCGTGAATGGCTGCCACTGCCTGAATCAAAAGATAGAGGGTCAACGGCCGCGCGCGCGTGCTGTTTCGCCGCCACAAGGCGATGCAGCAACCGATCGCCCAGAGGTAGGCGGCATCCCTGGCCAGGTAGTAGACCCCAAACAAACTGGACTTCTGTCCGACGAAATTACTGACCGTTTCACCCCATGGCAGCACGATCGGCGCGCCTTTCGCGATGGCTGAGTAGATCACGCTGGAGGGAGAGAACAGATTGACGAAAAACAGCCCGCCGAAGATGGCGCATGCCACGCCAAGCCATGGTCGGCGACGTTGCAATTGCGCATAGTGGCCAATGAACCAGGTGGCTGCCGGAAAGATCAGGCAGGCGATCGCCACTTGCCAGCGGACCAGCGAACACGCCAGGTTCAGCGAGTTGGTCTGAGCGATGGATGCAGTCAGCAGAAGGTAGGCGGCGAGCAGCAGACACAAGTTGCCGAACGCAAGAACCATGGGGTCACGCTGCCCAGCCGACCTGGCCAGCAGGGAATAGAAGCCGGCGAACAGGCAAATGCCGCAGGCGATCAATTGGCTGGAAACAAACAAGGTCATGGCTGGGTCATGGACGCTTTCGAATGATCAATCCCGTGACCACGTCGCAACATGCTACAGGAATCGCCGCAGCCCATGGAGCGACAGGGGGCAAGGCTTGCTGTCGCGAACCTTGCTCGCCTCGGCCGGTTCCGTGTTTTGGTGATGATTCCATCCACTTGTACGGATGCCCGACAAGCGGCAAGCTCAGCGACGACAGGACGGGGCGCGGGGTGCGGGCGCGGTCGGGGCCAGCGGTGCCGTCCTTTTTCGCAGATTTTGCTAGGCTGGGCAGCACCGCTCAAGTCGTCGCAATCCTGACAGCACGGAGGCAAGGCCATTTCCAATTCGTCCAACCCCTCCGGACTCACTGCGGGCATCAATTACTTCTTTGGATTGCTGCCGGATAGGCGCGTGCGCGCCGCGATGATCGAAGTGGGTGAGCGCTTCTGCAAATCGCACCGGATATGCGCAACTCCGGTCGGGATCGACAGCCTGCATCTGACCCTGTGTCCGATGGGCAAGCCGGACTGGCCGCCGCGACCACTCGAAGAAGCCTTGCTGGCCGCCGCGGGGGAGGTGCGTGAACAAGGCTTCACGGTCAACCTCGATGCGGCCATGCGTTTCAGTGCCAAGGATGGACAATTTCCGTTCGTGCTGTGCGCGGACAGCGCTACCAACGAGGCGGCGCTCGGCTTGCGCAAGGCGATTGCGGCAGCCCAGGCGCGCTTCGGTCTGCAGGTCAGCGGGGTTTCCAGCTTCCTGCCGCATGTCAGTTTGCTGCATGGCACGCTGATCGATTCGATCGAAGAATCCATCGCGCCAATCCAATGGTATGCGGCAGAGTTCGCGTTGATTCGCAGCTTCTTCGGCGAGTCGCGTTTCGAGGTAGTCGCCAGCTGGCCGTTGGCCAGCGCCCCGAAGCCTGTGGTGATCGATCTGATGGACGAGTTGGCCAATATGCCGGATTTGCCTGAGCTTCCCGACGACTATTGAGCACTGCACCGCTGGGTCGGTCAGATGGTGGGCTCCGCACTCGTCGCGGCCACCAGCAAACGACGTTGCTGTTGCGCCAGATGATGTTCGCGCCAGGCGATATACAGGCTGGCACAGACGATGATGAGCGCGCCAGCGGCGGTGTAGCGATCTACCACTTCGCCGAAGAGCCACCACGCCAAAGCCGCGACCAGCAGCAACTGCAGATAACTGAATGGGGCCAGCAGTGAGGCGTCGGCGAGCCGCAGGGCGCGCGTCCAGCAGTAGTGACCGCCGGTGCCGAATGCGCCGGACAGCACCAACCACGGCCACGTTTGTGCGTGCGGCCACTGCCACACCGCCAGCGCGGCTGGTAGAGAAAGGGGAATCCACAACAGTGTGGTCAACAGCACGATGCGGTCGGCGGGTTCGCTGCCGGTTAGCGACTTGATACTGATCGTCACCGCACCAGTCAGTGCGGCGGCCAGCAGCGCAACCAGACTGCCGGTGGCAAAGGCATCGCTACCGGGACGCACGATCACCAGCACACCAATGAAACCAGCCACTACAGCGCTCCACCGGCGCATGCGTACCACTTCGCCGAGAAACAGCACGGCACCGATGGTGACGAACAGCGGCGACGAATAGGACAGCGCGACGGCTTCGGCCAGCGGCAGGTTCACGATGGCCCAGAATCCCGCCAGCATGCCGCCCATGCCGATCACACAGCGCACGAGGTAGAAACCGAAGCGCGGGGTATGCAGGAAGCGCAAGCCACGTCCATGCAACAAGGGCAGCGCAAACAAGGCACCGAAAGCACTACGGAAGAAGGTGATCTGGAACGGGTGCAACTGCGCTGATGCCAGCCGGATCGATACGGCCATCAGTGCAAACAGCAGCGCGCTGCCCAGCATCAGCAGCACCGCGCGCGGTGGCAGTGGCGTAGCGGGCTGCGGCGTGGCTGGTGACGGCGTAGTCATGCGGCGGCGGGCAGGTGAGTGCGGGTGTGCGCCGAGCAAAGGCCGGCAACAGGGCGGGCAGTGGATCAGCGAGTCGGTGGCGCAGGAGCCGCGCTGGTATCCGCGCTCTGCCACGCACTCAATCGCGCGCGAACGACCGGCTCCAGACTCTTCAAGCCCCAGCGGCGGCCTTCGGCCACCGCGTCCTCACTGTTCTTGCCGCCGATCAGCGCCGCGCGCAGTGCAATCAGGGCACCCACCCGGTTGCTGCTGGCGCAATGCACCAGGGTTTCCCGGTCACCGGCTTCGGCCAGCAGGCGATCGAAGTGGGTGACCGTGGCAGGACTCAAGTCATCTGCGCCATGGATCGGCAGGTTGCGATAGTCGATGCCGGCGGCGTGCATGGCAGCGGCTTCATCGAAGTCGGGTGTTTCACTGTCGACACTCAGGTCAATCACTTCACGGATGCCGGCGTGTTTCAAGGCCGGAATATCGCTGGCCTGCAAACGGCCCGAGGCGACGCGATGCGGCGCCGGGAAAGACACGTGAGGCAGTCCGGTCAGCTCAGCTGGTGGTGAGCTCGCGGCGCTGGCAAATGGCGCGAACCCGAACAGCGCAAGCGACAGCAGCAGGCAACGGTACATGGCGGGCAACTCCCTCGGGCTGAGTAACGAGGATACCCGCTTCAGTCGCTCAAGCTGCAGCCGACTCGACGAAGGTCACCATATTGCCGTCGGGGTCGCGGACCGGCACAACCCGGACAAAGTGGGTGGCCAGTTGGGGTATCGGTACGTCGATCTGGCGCGTATGCAGGTCACGCAGCATTTCATCGAGGTTGTCGACCATGATGCCCAGCGAGGCGGGGCCCGCTTGCCACGGTGCATCGGCGAGCTCGTCGCGCGGCCGCAGCTGGATACGCGTGCGGCTGGCAATCTGCCATTCGGCGCAAGCAGCGTCTGGCGCATTGTCGGGCACCCGCCCGAACAAACGGGCGTACCACGCACGGGATGCACCGAAGTCACTTGCGGCAACTGTGGCAAGAACCTGGTGGGCAGTCATGACGTCTCTCCGCATGTGATGCTCGCAGATGTAGCGCCTTGGCCATGTCGGTGACGTGAAGATCCGCACCTTGCCGGTATACTTCTGGCCCGCTAGACCGCCTCAGGATCGTTCCATGTCTGACATTCCAGCCTGTCCGTTGTGCGCCATGGAAAATACCTATGCCGATGGCGGCAACTACATCTGCGCCGATTGCGGGCATGAGTGGTCGATGGAGGCGGGCGCAGACCAGGGCGGCCAAGCGCTGCTGGTTCGCGATGTGAACGGCAACGTGCTCAACAGCGGGGACACGGTCACGGTCATCAAGGACCTCAAGGTGAAAGGGTCATCGATTCCGCTGAAGCAGGGCACGCTGATCCGCAACATTCGGTTGGTCGATGGTGATGACGAACACATCGAAGGCAACTCGGACAAGATCAAGGGCCTGGTGCTGAAAGTCTGTTTTCTGAAAAAGGCCTGAGCTGGTCGGCTTGAGCACGGCTCAGCGCTGGGCGTGGCCGGCAAGGAAGCGGCTGGCGAAATTCGCGGCGGGCTCCGGTCGACCAAGGTGGAAGCCCTGTCCGTACGTGCAGCCCATGTCAGTCAACCGGTCCTGGGTGACTTGATTCTCGATGCCTTCGGCTACCGTGGCCAGATCCAGATGGCGCGCCATATTGATGATTGCGCCGACCAGTCGGCTCGTATGCGGATCGTCCTGCATGGAGCCGACCAACGACTGATCGATCTTCAGTTCGGTGGCGGGGAAACGGTGCAGGTAGGAGATCGACGCATAGCCGGTGCCGAAATCATCGATCGAGATGCGCACGCCCATGTCGCGTAGCTGGCCCAGCACCTGTACGCCGGATTCCAGGTCATTGGCCAACGCTGTCTCGGTGACTTCCGCGATGATTGCCGTGGGCTCCACGCCCCAGACGTCCAGCGCGCCCTTGAGTTGCTCGACCATTCCGGGGCGTGAGAACGCACGTGGCGACAAGTTGATGGCAAAGCTCAACTCGCCGGTTGCGCACAGCGGCGCTGCATGTCGCAGCGTGGCGTTGATGCTCCAGCGGGTCAGTGCGGAAATCAGATCACTTTGTTCGGAAAACGGCACGAAACGGGCGGGTGATACTTCGCCGTGGCGCGGGCTGGTCCACCGCGCCAGCGATTCAACCGCCACCATGCGCTTGCTCAGCAAGTCATGCACCGGCTGGAAAAAAACCTGCAGGTGGTTCGCCTCGATGGCTTCGCGCAGTTCCTCGTAAAAGACCTCCACCTGGGTTTCGTCGGGCTGATAGATTACGCAGGGCTCGCGCCGGCGCTGCGCCTCATCCAGTGCCATTCCGGCGCGGCGGCAAAGCAGTTCGGCGTCCTGGCCATGTTCCGGGTAGATTGCAATACCCATGGAGATGCGCAGTTGCCAGGGGGCTTCCATCCCCACCAGCGGCTGTTCGAAGGCCTGGCTGAGTCTGGCGGCGGCCAGCAGTCCGTGGTTGCGGCCCAGCATGTCGGGTAGCACCACCGCATAGCTGTCATCGCCGATCTGGAAGACGCAGTCGATCGGGCGCAGCGACATGCCAATCAACTCCTGGACGATCTCGCCAGCGTGCTCGGCCTGGCTGTAACCAAAACGCAGGGCGATTTCACGCAGGCCGTGAGCGCGCAGCATCAGCACGGCGAAGCTTCCGCCGGTACCGATGCAGGCAGCAATCTGTTGCTCGATGACGTCGAACAGGGCTGGCCGGTTCAGCATGGTGGCATCGCGTCCTGACAGCAGAAGGAAGGGGGGACCTGCGGCATTGGCAGGCTGGTGTGCAGTGGCGTCATTTCAGGAACAGCTCGGCAGCGTCGACGCCGTAATCGCCCACGGCCAGGCCACGCAGAATATCGATCGGCTCGTTCTTCGCCGAAGACGCCATCAGGTCGATCTGACGGAACTCCTTGAGTGGTTGCTTGTTTGGCAAGGTCAGTACGACGATTTTCGGTCGCAGGCGACGCACCTGGTTCTGCGCGATGACCACGGCTACTTCACCGCTGCTCAATTCGACTATCGATCCGGTGGGATACACGCCAAGACAAACCTGGAAGCGCTCGATCATCTCTGCCTGGAACAGGGTGTTGCGGGCCGCGTAGATTTGCCGCAATGCATGATGGCGCGAGATGGCCGGCCGATACGGTCGTGGGCTGACCATCGCGTCGTAGGTGTCGATGATGCCGAGCATGCGCCCGGTGATCGGAATGACATTGCCGGCGAGGCCATCGGGATAGCCGCTGCCATCGTGACGCTCGTGATGAGTACGCAGGATGTCGAGTACATCCTGGTTGGTGATACCCGATTCGGAGACGATTTCGAGGCCCGCAGCGACATGCGAACGCACGACGTCCACCTCGGCCGGTGCCAGCGACCCCGGATAGCGCAACAGGCTTTCCGGGAGACGGGTCTTGCCCACGTCCATCAACAATCCGCCCGCAGCCAGGCTGAGGATGGTTTCCTCGGCAAAGCCCATATGTCGCCCGAAAACGGCGGCGAGCGCGCTGCAACCGATCGAATGGCTGTAGGAATAGTTATCGTGTCGGCGCAAGCCTTCGACCAGGAAGAACGCATCGGCACTGCGCAGCACGCTGGCGACCAGTGGACGCACGGCCTGCTCCACGCGCTCGACCGACAGTTCTCGGCCGCTGGCGATGTCGTCGTAGATGCGGTCAACCATCTGGCTGGCATTGTCGAGCGCGGCATGCGCGCGCGGCGCTTCTTCTTCGACAGGTATCTTGTCGCTGTAGTGAACCGTGTTCTTGAAGCGTGTCCCAGAGAGGTTGGTACGGGTCAGCGCTGCGGGCGATGCGATGACCACCTGGCGGCGCAAATCGATGTAGACGTATTGGCAAATGGCGCGGATGCCGGCGAGATCCTCCGGGCTGGTCAGCCCGACACCCTGCAGCGGATAGGACGTGTCTTCCCATGGCCGGTCGAGTCGGCACACATACATGCCGAGTCGCAGGTCATTGACGTCGATGCGCTGTTCTTCGATCTCAAAGGCCACGCGCTATCCCGGTGAACTGGCAGGATGCAACGAGTCAGAGCCTATCAGCAGACTACATGCCGGTGCCAATGATCCTGGTGCTGCTTCCATCGGCGTACTTCGGCGGGCGCCCAGGCGATGGAACGACCACGCGGTTCCGACTAGAGTACGGACCTCTTGTCACGATCTTGCATCTTGTATGTCGCTCCCTCATCGATTCCTGCGCAGCCTGCGTTCGATACATCTCTACCTGGGCGTGTTCAGCGCGCCGATGCTCCTGTTTTTTGCGCTCACTGGCGGACTGCAGGTGTTCAGCCTGCACGAAACCACGCGCGGCAGCGATTACGCGCCACCGGCGTGGCTGGCCAGCGCAGCACAACTACATAAGAAACAGACCATCGAGATGCCGCAGCGGCGACGCCCGCCCGCCAACGGTGCCGCCGCACCGTTGCAAGCACGACCAGCCGCGGACGCGGAGCCGCGAGTGGTGGCCGTCGAGAATCGACCGGCCAGGAAGAATTTGCTGCCGATGAAAGTTTTCTTTGCGCTGGTGGCACTGAGCTTGTTCGTCTCGGTGCTCAGCGGGCTCTACATGGCTTGGCGTTTCAGCCGTCGCCCAGCGCTGTTCGGTGCGCTGTCTGGCGCTGGAATCATCGTGCCATTATTGCTGCTGCTGTTTTGAACGTGGGGTTTGACCAGCTTGGGTGACGCGCCAGGTTGAACAGGTATCAGGCAACTTTCAGCGGGGGACAGCAGATGAATTTCCGTAGTGCCACGATGGCGATGATTGTGTTCATTGCCTGCGCCATACCGGGTGCCAGTTGCGCGAACGCCAAGGACATTTACAGCCCTGCCCAGCGGGATGCCCTGGCTGCAGTGGTCGCTCTTTTTACGGCCATGGGCAAGCATGATGTCGATGCCTCGCGCCGGCTGATTCTGCCGGGCGCAAATTTCGTGGTGCTGCTGCCTGACGGCACGGTGCGCATCGAACCAGACACGGGCTACCTCGATACCCTCGGCAAACACCGCGAAATCTTCCTCGAACGGATCTGGAATGCGCAGGTCACGGTGAACGGAAATATCGCCCAGGTGTGGGCCCCGTATGACTTTCATCTCGATGGAAAATTGTCACATTGCGGCATCGACAACTTCAGCCTGGTGCGCACGGCGGCTGGCTGGCGCGTGGCCGGGATCAGCTACACAGTGCAGAAAACCGGTTGTATGGCCAGCCCGCTCGGTGAGGTTCACTGACCGGGAAAGCGCACATTCGCATCACTGGCGTGGTGGCAAACGCAACGCCAGTCAGTCCAGCGGCGCCGTGATGATCAGGTCGTCGACGCTATAACCGCGCAGCCGGGAGTGCTCCTTCAAGGTCTGGAACAGTGCCCGATCCATGCGCGGCTGGCGCGCCAGTATCCACAGGTGTTTGTGGCCGGGGCTGCCGATGACCGCCCATTGGTAATCACGGTCCACTTCGATCACCCAGTAATCGGCCCAACTCAACGGTAGCCAGCTCAGCCAGCCCGGCGCAAAGCGAACCTCCAGCGCGCCCGGCTGGCCCTCCTTGACGCGTGCCATGCCAACAATCGACATCTGACCCTTCGCGGTCATGCAGGTGTTTTCCACCCGCACCGTGCCGTCGGCATTCGGCACATACTTCGCGGTCACGCCGTTCAGGCACCGGCGCTCGAAGTACATCGGCAGCCGGGCAATTTCATGCCATTGGCCAGCATAGCGGTCCATCGCCAGTGTCGGCACCGGTTCGTTCGGCAGCGTGTCCGCCGCGGCGGGTGAGGCGGCAACCAGCGAGGCGAGCAACAAGAGCAGTAATGGCATGAGGGATATCCGTCAGGTGCGTTGACCATCGTACGTTGTCGGCGCCTGAATGGTTGCAGGTCGTGCAGGGTCGGGTAAGCACTCGTCGACCGGGGTGGAATGGGCCTGGTGATGGCTGGCCCTGGCTGTCAGGTCAGGCATACCATGCCTCTCCCCGCTCGTTGTCAGGAGGTTGGCGTGCCGCCGATCATTGCCGTTCATCAACTCAGCAAGACCTACGCCTCCGGCTTCAGTGCACTGAAGAACATCGAGCTGGAAATTCGCCAGGGCGAAATATTCGCCTTGCTCGGCCCCAACGGTGCCGGCAAGACCACGCTCATCAGCATCATCTGTGGCATCGTCAACCCGAGCGAAGGCAAGGTGCTGGCTGACGGACACGACGTGGTGCGCGACTATCGCGCCGCTCGCAGCAAGATCGGTCTGGTGCCGCAGGAACTCACCACCGACGCGTTCGAGACGGTGTGGAACACGGTCAGTTTCAGCCGCGGTCTGTTCGGTCGCGCGCCCGACCCGGCGCATATCGAAAAGGTGCTGAAGGACTTGTCACTGTGGGACAAGCGCAACAACAAGATGATCACCTTGTCCGGCGGCATGAAGCGCCGGGTGATGATTGCCAAGGCGCTTTCGCATGAGCCGCGCATCCTGTTCCTTGATGAGCCCACAGCGGGCGTCGACGTGGAACTGCGCCGCGACATGTGGGTGATGGTGCGCGCGCTGCGTGACACCGGCGTCACCATCATCCTGACCACGCACTACATCGAAGAGGCCGAGGAGATGGCTGATCGCATCGGGGTGATCAACAAGGGCGAGTTGATCCTGGTGGAGGAGAAGGCTGCGCTGATGAACAAGCTTGGGCGTAAACAGCTCACCCTGCAGTTGCAGAATCCGCTGTCGGAGGTTCCGCCAGGGTTGGCGACCTATGCTCTCGAACTGAAGGGCAACGGTCAGCAACTCGTTTATACGTTTGATGCACAGAGCGAGCACACCGGCATCGATGGGCTGCTGCGACGGCTCGCCGAGGCCGGTATCGACTTCAAGGACCTGCAGACCAGCCAGAGTTCGCTGGAAGATATTTTCGTGGATCTGGTGAGGGAGCGCGCATGAATATTCACGGCATCCGCGCAATCTACCGCTTCGAAATGGCGCGTACCTGGCGCACCTTGCTGCAGAGCATCGTCTCGCCGGTGATCTCCACCTCGCTGTATTTCGTGGTGTTCGGCGCCGCCATCGGTTCGCACATGAACGGCATCGACGGAGTCAGCTACGGCGCTTTCATTGTGCCGGGTCTGGTCATGTTGTCGCTGCTGACGCAAAGCATTTCCAACGCATCGTTCGGGATCTATTTTCCGAAGTTCGTGGGCACCATCTACGAGATTCTGTCGGCACCGGTGTCGCCGTTTGAAATCGTGGCGGGCTACGTCGGTGCCGCGGCCAGCAAGTCGGTCATCCTCGGGGTGATCATCCTGATTACCGCGCGACTCTTCGTCACCTTTGATATCCAGCACCCACTGTGGATGCTGGCCTTTCTGCTGCTCACCGCGGTGACCTTCAGTCTGTTCGGTTTCATCATCGGGATCTGGGCGGACAACTTCGAGAAGCTGCAATTGGTGCCGTTGCTGATCGTGACGCCGCTGACCTTCCTCGGTGGCAGTTTCTACTCGATCCACATGCTGCCGCCGTTCTGGCAGAAGGTCACCTTGTTCAATCCGGTGGTTTATCTGATCAGCGGCTTTCGCTGGAGTTTCTACGGCGTGGCCGACGTAGGCATCGGGGTCAGTGTTGGCATGACGATGGTGTTTCTGGCGATGTGTCTGGCGTTGGTATGGTGGATTTTCCGCAGCGGCTATCGATTGAAGGCGTGAACGAATCGGGCTTGCGCCAGTCAGAACACATTGAGTCGTGCAACAAGATCGGAGTAATCATGAGCAAGCAGTCATCGGTGGGAAGCTGGGTTGCGGCGGGCGTCGTCGTGTTGGCCATTGGTGCAGGCGGGTTGTATCTGGCGCGCAAGGCGATGAATGCTGGCGACGCGCCACTGGTGACCCCGAGGGCAAGCAGCGCCACACCCGTGGCGACCGCGCAGGAGCAGGCGGTGATCGAGCACCCCATTGAGCAGGCGCGAACAGCGCCGGCCGAGGCCTCGACCACTCCGTTGCCCGCGCTGGACGGCAGCGATGAAAGTGTGGCCGACGGGCTTGGCCGATTGGCGGCCGGCAGTGACTGGTCGGCGTTGCTGATTCGTCAGCGGATCATCGAACGGATCGTCGCCACGCTGGATGCGCTGCCCCGGCACGAGGCACTGGGTTCCTTCACCTTGCCGGCGCATACGCCGAAGGGTCCGGTGCTGGTTGACGACGTGGGTGGTTCCATCGTGCTGGCCGCGAATAACAGCGAGCGCTACGCGCCCTATCTGCAGGTAGTCGACGCCACCGATCCGCGGGCGCTGGTTGCCTGGTATGTGCATGCCTATCCGCTGTTCCAGCAGGCTTATCAGCAGTTGGGTTATCCCAAGGGCTACTTCAATGACCGACTGATCGTGGTTCTGGACGATTTGCTTGCGGCACCGGACCTGGCGGCCCGGGCGCCCATGCGGCGATCGAACGCCTATTATGTTTATGCCGATCCTGCGCTGGAGTCGCTGTCGACTGGACAGAAGTTGATGATGCGGGTGGGGCCGGAAGCCGAAGCGCGCATCAAGGCGAAACTGCGCGCGATACGCGCGCAACTGGTCGGTGCAGGGCTGCATGCTGCTCCTGCAGGCACGCCCAGTGAGAAGATCCAGCCGGCACCGCCGGTTGACTGATGGGCGAGTCGGGTCACGCTCAGCCAAACCTGTCTGGCGCCACCGCGGCATAGCCTGTCCAAGCGCATAGCTTGTTTCTTGCACTGCTGCCGGATACGGAACTCGGCCACGCGTGACCGCGGCAGCGCAGGCCATTCGCGCCGTATCTTCCGACCTGACAGCGCGCCGGACTGGGCCACCTCGCTGCCAGGCAGCCCTGCATGCTCGGCGAGCATTCGGCGCTGCGACCTGAGGTGGTTGCTGTCGTCGCCGGTGGACATGCTCGTGCTGCTGGCTGGCGTCAACGGTTTTTCGGACGGGCACGCGCGTGCCGAATGGTCGCTTCGGGGTGGCGACTTGCAACATCATCAGGCGTAGTGCCTTTCGTCCTTGTGCGCCCAGCCGGCCTTGCATGATTTTCCTGTGTGTGACCGTTTTTGAACACCTGCACGCGTACAGTGGCGGTATCGTCGCTGTTTGCGGAGGTCGGCGTGATGAAGCGTGGTTGGTGGCGAATGAGCGCGGCCCTGTTGGCTGCGTTTTTGGTGACCCCGACTTGGGCTGACCACGCGGCGGCAGCCGGTCACGAGGCTGCCGGAAAGATGGTGGCGAAGATCACGCTGGAGGGGCCGATCGGTCCTGCCGCCGCCGAGTATTTCGAGGGTGCCTCGATCCGCGCGGAGCACGACGGCGCGCAAGCCATCGTGCTGCAGCTGGATACACCGGGTGGGCTGTCCGAATCGATGCGATTGATCATCTCGCGGATGCTGGCCAGCGACATTCCCGTGCTGGTCTACGTCGCACCCGACGGTGCCCGTGCCGCCTCGGCCGGTACCTATATTCTTTATGCCGGCCAGATTGCCGCGATGGCACCGGCCACCCATGTCGGTGCGGCGACGCCGGTGTCCTTGGGCGGCAACACGCCACGGCCTTCGGCCAGGCCGGCCAGCCAACCCGTCGCCAGTTCCACCGTTCGCAGCGAGCCGTCGGCAGCGGGCCATGATGCCGAATCAAACAAAGTCACCAACGATGCGATTGCCTACATCCGCTCGCTGGCACAGCTACGCGGGCGCAATGCGGACTGGGCAGCGCAGGCGGTGCGCGGCGCCGCGACGTTGACCGCCGGCGAGGCCGCGCAACAACACGTGATCGACTTCGTCGCCAGCGATGTGAACGACCTGCTGGCGAAATCAAACGGCCGCGTGGTGAAGCTGGGTGATCGCACCGTCACGCTGAATCTGCAAGGGGCTACGGTGCGTAGCTATGCGCCCGATGCGCGCACTCGCTTCCTGGGCATCATCACCAATCCGACCATCGCCTATCTGCTGCTGTTGGGCGGCATCTTTGGCCTTGGGCTGGAAGCACTGCATCCCGGCGCCATGCTGCCCGGCATCGTCGGTGCGATCAGCCTGCTGGTCGGC
The DNA here is from genome assembly GCF_029224025.1 of Rhodanobacter sp. AS-Z3. NCBI lineage: Bacteria > Pseudomonadati > Pseudomonadota > Gammaproteobacteria > Lysobacterales > Rhodanobacteraceae > Rhodanobacter > Rhodanobacter sp. AS-Z3. The sequence goes on along the minus strand of NZ_CP119392.1, from coordinate 2,971,609 downwards.
TTGTACGCGCTGCAGTTGTTGCCGGTGAACTACGCCGGGCTGGCGCTGATGGCGCTGGGCATTGGCATGCTGGTGGCCGAAGCGGTGAATCCCGGCGTGGTCGCTTTCGGCATCGGCGGGTTGGTCGCTTTTGTCACCGGTTCGGTCATGCTGATGAACACCGGCGTGCCCGGTTATGCGGTGAATCTGGGCGCGATCGGCGGCATTGCGGTGTGTGCGGCCGCACTGCTCGGGCTGATCGTGTGGCTGGTGTTTCGCGCGCGGCGAGCGCCGCAGTTCAGTGGTGATGCGGCGATGCTGGCTGACACCGGCGATTTGCTGCAGGCCGTCGTTCCCGGCGGCGAGAGCTGGATGATGTTGCGCGGCGAGCGCTGGCGCGTGCATTGCGCTACGGCATTGCCGGCTGGTGCGCGCGTGCGGGTGCTGTCGCGGCAGGGTTTGTTGTTGCGGGTCGAGCCGGCGCAAGCCGACGCAGAAATTTCATGAAGTTCAGGAGATAGAAATGTTCGGATTTGTCGGTGTACTGGTCATTCTTGGCGCGATGTTGCTGTTTGCCACGATCAAGATCCTGCCGGAGTACCAGCGCGGCGTGGTGCTGACCCTGGGTCGCTACACCAGTACCAAGGGCCCCGGCCTGGTGCTGCTGATTCCGGTGGTGCAAACCATGATCCGGGTCGACCTGCGGGTCACCGTGATGGACGTGCCGCCGCAGGACGTGATCTCGCGCGACAACGTGTCGGTGAGGGTCAACGCGGTGGTCTACTTCCGCGTGGTTGATTCGGACAAGTCGGTGCTGGAAGTGGAAAACTTCCTGCAGGCGACCAGCCAGCTGGCGCAGACGCGCTTGCGTTCGGTGCTGGGCCAGCACGAACTGGACGAGATCCTGTCCCAGCGCGACTCGATCAACCACACCTTGCAGACCACGCTGGATGAAGCCACCGATCCGTGGGGCATCAAGATCATGAACGTGGAGATCAAGGACGTCGACCTCAACGAAACCATGGTGCGCGCGATCGCCCGCCAGGCCGAGGCCGAACGCGAACGCCGCGCCAAGGTGATCCACGCCGAGGGTGAAATGCAGGCAGCGGAGAAACTGCGTGATGCCGCCGCCATGTTGTCGCAGCAGCCGCAGGCGCTGCAATTGCGTTACCTGCAGACACTGGCCGACATGTCCAACAACGGCAAGTCCTCGACCATCGTGTTCCCGTTGCCGCTGGACTTGATCCGGCCACTGATGGAAGCATTTCCGTCCAAGCGCGATTCGGGTAAAACTGACTGATTCACCCCAAACGAGTCAGCATGATGCAAACAACGCCTTCGACTGGAAGCTTGGTCTGTGTCGGCTTGGGCATGACCTTGGGTGCCCATCTGGCGCCGCTGGCGCGCAGTCATATCGAACAGGCCGACGTAGTGTTTTTCGCGCTGTCCGATGGCATCGTGGAGTTGTGGCTGCGGCGCATGCACGCCGACGTACGCAGCTTGCAGTCGTTCTACCAGGAAGGCAGCTCGCGTATGAACACCTATTGGCAGATGGTCGAAGCCATGCTGGTGGAAGTGCGCGCCGGCAGGCGGGTCTGTGGCGTGTTCTACGGTCATCCCGGCGTGTTTGCATGGGTGCCGCACAAGGCGATCGAGCTGGCCAGGGAGGAGGGCTGCCGCGCGCACATGGAGCCGGCCATTTCGGCCGAAGGCTGTCTATACGCCGATCTCGGCATCGACCCGGGTGCGTATGGCTGCCAGCACTACGAAGCCAGCCAGTTGCTGTTCTACCAGCGACGCATCGATCCTGCGGCCTACCTGATCCTGTGGCAGGTCGGCGTGGTCGGCGACCAGTCGATGGCGCGTTTCTCCACCAATGCCGCCTATCGTCAGGTGCTGGTGGATGTGCTGGCACGCGACTATCCGTTGAACCATGAGGTGACCATCTATCGCGCCGCGACGCTGCCGATCCAGTCGCCACGCATCGAGCGGTGCACGCTTGCTGCGTTGCCGCAGGCGAAGCTGGACATGACCGATACTCTGGTGATTCCACCGGCGTATGCCATGCAGCCCAATCCGGAGATACTCGCGCGCTTTGATGCGCTGGACCGTGCGGTGGCTGGTACTGGGTGACGGTGCATCAGGTTGACTACCTGAGGGCGCAAGAAAACACTATTCTGCGGGATTGGAGCTGGCCGCGAGGGGCGCGTCCGAAGCTTTAGCTGGAACGATGCCGATGCATTCCCGGTGTTACGCAACGGGGGCGACAGTGGATACGTTTACTGCCGTTCCGGGTGAGCGTCTGAGCAACTTGGCTTGAGGACTGATACATGCTGGATGTGATCGATTTTCTCGAAAGGATGGGCGGGGACGCGCAGCTTTCGCAGGCTTCACCGGATGAATTGGCTACGGCCTTGGCTGTCGTCGACGCCACCCCCCAACAGTATGCAGCGTTGGTCGCGCGCGACGCCGAGCGCCTGGGCGAGTTGCTGGGATCGAAGCCCGTCTGCGTTTTGGTATCACCACCCGGCCCGCCAGGTACCGGCCCGCAGCCGGCACGGCCTGCCGTACCACCACCGTCGCCCGCCAAAGAAGCCGACGAGGACGAAGAGCTCGCGGATGATTCCGAGCGGGCACTTCTCGTCGAGAGCGACGGCCGCCTACTTAGCTCGTTGCCCGCTTGAGTCCATGCGTGCATTCAGCGCACTGCGTCGATTAGCGCTGATCGCTGCGTGTGGCGGTGGACTTCCGTTCGCCGTTTCCACCGGTGTGGCCGCGTCAACGAATGCGGTTGATGCGGCCAGCTTGTTGCAACAAGCGGAGCATCCGGCGTGCACCACGTCACTGTCCGATCAATGTGTCAGCTTGCTGCGTCAGCTGGAACCTAGAATTGACGAACTGGCACCGGAACAGCAGCAGCACTTGCGTTACTTGCAGGCGTGGCAGGCCATCCTGGCGGGTGACTACAAAAAGTCGGATGCATTGACCCACGCCATCCTGAGTGACTCGCAGGATGACGACCTGCGGCTCAAGACCCGGATGTTGCAGGTGAACTCGCTTTCCGAGCAGTCTCGTTTCGAAGATGCCTTTCGGCAACTGGATCAGCTCGTCGGAGCGATTGGCGAGGGGTCACGCGCAACGCCGAGCCTGCGTGAGAAAGGCTACGGCGTGGTTTCGTCGCTGTATGCCGATGCCGGGCAATACGCACTGGCTTCCTATTACGCCGAACAAATCTTCACGCAGGGGTTGGCAAGGCCGGGCTTTACCTGTGTCGATGATCATGCGCGGATTGCGGCGCGGTTTGGCGGCAGGCAGTGGAATGGCATTGAGCCGTTGATCAGCGAAGGCGTGGCAACCTGCCTGAAGGAAAACAACAGCCTTTACGCGAACGGTATCCGCTACTTTGCAGCCAGCCTCGCTCTGCAGCAGGGAGATTCGGACAAGGCGATTGCCTTGCTGAGCAAACACCTCGCCGAAGTGCACCGCGACAACTATTCGCAGCAGGTAGCCCAATTCGAGGGCTTGCTGGCGCAGGCGTATCAGCAGGCAGGGAAAACGCCACTGGCCCGGCAATTTGCGTTGGCTGCCGTCGGGCATGGCACCAGTAATCGATTCGCGCCAGCTGTGGTCGAGGCGTACAAGATTCTTTATACGCTGGCCAAGCAGGAAGGCGACGCTGCATCAGCGCTGGCCTACCATGAAAAATATATGGTGGCCGACAAGGGACATCTTGACGAGGTCAGCGCGAAGGCGCTGGCCTTCCAGACGGTCAAGCAGCAACTGGCGGCGAACAAGGCACAGGTGGATACGCTGAGTCGGCAGAACCAAGTGCTGAAACTGCAGCAGGCGCTGGATCGCAAGGCCTCGGAAACCAGTCGGCTGCAGCTCCTGCTACTGCTGTTGGTGCTGGGTTTCATTGCGTTCATGACCTACCGCATCAAGCGCTCGCAACTGCGTTTCATGAAACTGGCACGGCGCGACGGACTGACCGGGATCTTCAACCGACAGCATTTTGTGACGTCAGCCGAGCAGCAATTGCAGTACTGCCGCAAGTCCTCGCGGCAGGCCTGCCTGGTGCTGATCGATCTGGATCACTTCAAGGTGGTCAACGATACGCATGGGCACGCGGTAGGCGATCGCGTGCTGAAGCGTGCGGTGGCGGCGTGTGAGCAGCACCTGCGTTCCACCGATATCTTTGGTCGGCTCGGTGGCGAAGAGTTCGGTATCCTGTTGCCGGAATGCACATTGGAGCAGGCGCTGGCGCGTGCCGAGCAGATTCGCGAGGCCATCGCGGCGGCCTCGGTCTTCGGCGACAATCTGGCTGAGGTGCCGGTGTCGGCCAGCTTTGGCGTAGCCACCATCGAGCGTTCCGGTTACGACCTGCGGAAGTTGCTGGTCGATGCAGACGATGGCCTCTACCGCGCCAAGCGCGAAGGGCGCAACCGGGTCATGGTCAGTGATGACACGCAGCCACGCCAGCGCGTGGCTGGCGTGGCGGTTGATCACGGTTGAGTCGCGGGATCACTCGGCTGGCTGACTCGTCGCCTGCCGGGTGGCGCTCGCCGGCGTATCCAGCCGGTCATGGTGGAGAATTGCGTTGAACACCAGCGGGTAGCTGCCGATGGTTTCGCCGCGCCAGATCGGATTGCTTGCGAACAGCAGCACATGGCCCTTGCCGTAGCGGGCGTCGACCACCGCCGCATGCTCGGCCATCTCGTCGGCACCGTCGAGCAGGCCGGCGATCAGCAGGTTCTTCGCCTCGGCGTAGCGCAGGATCACCTGCGGTCGCTGATCGACAGGAATCACCCACGGGTTGTTGCGCATCTGCTCGGCATTCAGCGGCATCGGCTGCCATGGCTGCACGTCGGGCAGCGGTGCGGCGGCGGTAGCGGCCCTGCCTTCCGGCGTGTCGGTGTCGTGCGGGCCGCCGCGACCGGTGGGGCGCTGGAAGCTCTTCGCACTGGGCAGCCCATGGTCGCCGGTGAGCAGGTTGGATACGTTGAACGACTGGCCGTTGGCGCTATACAAAGCCAGCTCGTCGCGGGTGTAGCTGGTGGCGATCGGGTTATGGCGGTCAACGAATTTCGCCTGCAGCACGCTGCCGACTACCTTCAGTCGATTGGTTGGCGCGACTGACACGCCCGGTGCCATACCGGTGTCGATGGCGAATTTCGCAGTGTCCTCGGCGGTGACCAGCAGGCCACCGTCCTGGACGAAGCGTTTGAGGTTGGCCAGCCCGGTGTTGCCCAGGCCGGGACGGATGTCATCGGTAGCGTCGATGCGACCAAGGTTCGGCGTGAGCGCCGTGGTCTTCCACGGCATCGGGTTGCCCCACATCGGCATGCCGTCGACGATTTCCTGCGCACTGGTGTCGCCGATCGGTGCGAACAGGATCACGTCGTACTTGGCGCGCAGGTTGCCCGCTTTGGCTACGTCCTGCGTGCTGATGTAGTCGTAACGAACGTTCAGATTGTCCAGCGCGATGCGCCACCAGCCTTCAGTCTGTGTACCCAGCCAGGTGTGCATGAGCGCGATGCGTGGCAGCTTCGCGTTGGGCAAGTCGATCGCGGCCAGTCCGGCAGGTACGTTGACCGCTTCGCCGAGCGCACTCATTGGCGCTTGCAGGATCGCCGGATCGGTGACCCGCGCGAGCTGCACGTCGAACAGGTCGCCCATCGACCAGCCGGTGTCGTCATACGGATGTTGCTGCGGGTCCTTCGGTGACCAGTATTGACGGTCAAGTAACGTATCGGCGATGCGCGAGTAGGGCTGGTCCATGCGCACCACGTAACTGCCAGCGGGGAAAGTCTGCTTGGCGGCCGGCTTCTTGTCGTCGCCTGGGGCGGGCATGGTTACAGTGACCGGTGCGCTGGTGATGCTGATCTCCACATGCTGACGTTGCAGCACGCGCAGCAGCTGGGCACGTGAGCCGGGGCGCGGATCGCTCGCGCTGAACACATAGGCGGCGGGGCCAGCCTGCTGCGGCTTCTCGATCGACCGTTTGGCCTTCAGGTAGAAATTTTTCAGGAACTGCTGGCCGTTGCTGGAGAAATAATTCAGCGCGGTGAGCAGGCCGGTCTGCTGGTAGTTGTTGTTGTTGCGCTGTGACCACAGCACGGTGGGTAGCGGCGGGTTGGGCTTGTACCAGGTGCGCGCGTATTCCGACGGATCGAGGATGCGCTGCACGGTATCGGCGCCGTTGTTGCCGAAGGTTTCATACAGCCGGCTGATGCCGTTGTGCATGGCGGCAATGAACATCAGATAGCCCGGGCTCCAGGTATCGAAGTCACCATGGGTGAACACGCCGGGCATACCCAGCCTTGTCATTTGCTGCACGTTGTCCCAGCCCAGTTGCTGCCACTCGCCGGTGAGGATCGGGTCGATCCACGCGTTGTACGGGCCGTCGCCCACGGTGTTGTCGTACAGGAACGGCACCGACTCGTGCAGGTCGTGCAGCACCTGCGCATGCCAGCCGACAAAGGTGTCGGCGACGTTGCGGGTAAGCGCCAGCGACATGCCCATCGCGTCGCGATTGTTGTCATGCGCCACGTAGTGGCCCCAATACAGCAGCCGCGAATAGTTCTGCCCGGGGTGCGCCAGATGCCAGTTGTACAGGTCGACCATGCGGTCGCGGCCATCGACCTCGACGACCGGCGTGATCAGGGTGATCACATGCGAACGGATGTGACGGATGTAGGGCGCGTTATCCACCGCGAGGCGGTAGGCCAGTTCCATCAACGCGGTGGGCGAACCGGTTTCGGTGGAATGGATGGAGCCGGTGATGTAGTAGACCGGGGTGGATTGTGCGATCAGTTGGTCGGCCTTGGTATCGTCCATGCCGATGGCGCGTGGATCGGCCAGATTGGCCAGGCGCGCCTTGTTTGCATCAAGGTCGGCCAGCAGACTTTCATCGGCGATCGCCACCGCGATCATCTCGCGGCCTTCCTCACTCTTGCCGATGCTGAACACCTTGACCCGTGGGCTGGCGGCGGCCAGTGCACGAAAATAGCGGGATACGTCGGCGCTATAGGGCAGGTAGTTCGGTGCGCCGGCGATATGGCCCAGCACTTTCTCCGGTGTAGGTACCGTGGCGGAGGCGGGCAGGTAGTTCGTCAGCGGTGTGTTGAACGACGGATCGGTCGTGAACTTCAGGATCTGTGCGGTATAGGCCTGGTCGAGCGGCTGGTCCGGCGCACGCGCATAGTCGTTAGCCACGCTCACACTGGCCGCCTGAGCCGCGCACACGCCGAGCGTGAACAGCATTCCCCATGAAAACCGGATGGTCTTGTGCATGATCGCTTTCCCCGTGGCCACAGCCGGCCGATCCCCCACTTTGCCAGAGCAGGCGCCGCGGCGAATAGGCCATCAGTCAGGCAGGGATTCCGTCAGCACGCACCATGCCGCTCGGCACAGGTTGCTGCGCGTATTCGGGAGCACAATCGAACGACCTCTTGCGATGGAGAAGCGTCATGCGACCAACCGTGCTTGCAGCCCTGTTCTGCCTTGCTGTCCCCGCCGCTGCTTCGGCCTACGCGCCGAATGCCCATGCAGCCGCGCCACAGGCCGTGCTGCAGAAGGCCCTGAACGATCCAGCCCGTGCGGCAGACAAGGTCGACGATAGCCGCCGCAAAATCGATCAGGTGATGCAGTTCGCCGAGGTCAAGCCTGGCCAGAGTGTGCTGGAACTGGTTCCCGGCAGCGGCTACTGGACGCGGGTGTTCAGTGGCATCGTGGGTCCCAAGGGACATGTCTACACCGTCTGGCCGACCGAGATGGGCAAGTTCGACACCGAAAGCCTGGGCAACTGGCAGAAGCTGGTGGCCACGCCGCACTACGCCAATGTCAGCATCCTGCAGCAGCCGGCGGCCAAGCTGCAGGCGCCAGCACCAGTGGACCTGGTGTTCACGGTGCAGAACTACCACGACTTCCACGATGCGTTCATGGGCCCGATGGATATGGCGGCGTTCAACCATCAAGTCTTCGACGCACTCAAGCCTGGAGGGCTGTTCGTGATTATCGATCACGTCGCGCCAGCCGGCTCCGGCTTTGCCGATACCAATACCTTGCATCGGATCGATCCGGCGGCGGTGAAACAGGAAGTGGAAGCGGCCGGCTTCGTCTTCGATGGCGAAAGCAAGGCGCTGCACAACGCGGCTGATCCACTGGATATCAAGGTGTTCGACAAGGCCATCCGTGGTCACACCGACCAGTTCATCTACCGCTTCCGCAAACCGGCGAAGTGAGCTTGCACACCTTCGGTGCTTGAGTTGCGGCGGCGCTTGGTTGCACCATCGGGGTGATTCCCGCTGCTGCAGAAAGAACTGCCGTGAGTACGAATGAGCCTGCCGCTGCGGTGTCGGACCCGGATGATCCGCCACCGCAACGCCCCGTCGAACCCGACGCTGCCGATTGTTGCGGCGAGGGCTGCGTACGCTGTGTCTACGATGTACACGACGAAGCACTGGCCCGCCATGAGGCGGCGATGGCTGCCTGGCGTGCGCGTCATCCCTCAACGTAGAAAGGAAAGCAGGCATGTGGGTAGCCATCACGCGTGACGTCAGCCCGGCACTGGGTACGTGCGAATTGTCCTTCGTCGAGCGCTCCGCGATCGATGTGACGCAGGCCATCAAACAGCATCACGCCTATCGGGAAGCACTGATGGCGCTTGGTTGCCGGGTGATTTCGTTGCCAGCCGAAGCCCAGTTGCCTGATTCGGTTTTCGTCGAGGACGCCGCGATCGTGCTGGATGAGGTTGCGGTGCTGACCCGGCCCGGCGCGTCGTCTCGTCGTGACGAGGTGGCAAGTATCGGCGCTGCGCTGAAAAGCTGGCGGCCGTTGCTGGCGATCGAGGCGCCCGGAACGATTGACGGTGGCGATGTGCTGCGGTTGGGCCGCACCCTCTACGTCGGTGAGTCGGCGCGCAGCAATGATGCGGGCATTACGCAGTTGCGCGAGTTGCTGGTAGGCCATGGCTACGCCGTAGAGGGTGTGCCGACCCACGGCTGCCTGCATCTGAAATCCGCCGTGACCCAGCTCGATGATCAGACCGTATTGTTGCAGCCGGCGTGGGTGGATCGCTCGCGCTTCGCTGACTTCCGCGTGATCGAAGTCGACCCGGCCGAGCCGCATGCGGCGAACGTGGTGCGCATCGGTGATGCGCTGCTGATGCCGGCGAGCTTCCCGCGCACGCAGCAGCGACTGCTCGATGCCGGCTTCGCGGTAACCTCTGTGGATGTGTCCGAACTGCAGAAGGCCGAAGGTGCGGTGACCTGTTGCAGTCTGGTGTTTCGCGTGGCGGATTGAGTGATGGTCATTCGCTATCGGCTCGGTCGCCCGCAGGATGCTTGTGCGATTGGCCTAGTGGCGCGCCGGGTGACGCGCCGCTGGATACTGCCGGAGCAACCAGCGAGTGCGGCACCGTCGCTTCTGTATGGCATGGGTGCACGGATCATTCGCCGCAAGATCCTCGCTGGCCAGCGCTTTCAGCTGGCGTGTGCGGATGACGGACGGGTCGTTGGTGTGGCGGCGATGCGTGATGACTCACACCTGTTCCAGTTCTTCGTCAGTACGCGCCTGCATCGCCTCGGTATCGCGCGACAGTTGTGGCAACGCACGATGCGCGACGCCGTGCGCCGCGCGGGCACCCGGCGCTTCACCTTGAATTCGTCGGCGATGGCTGTGCCGGTCTATCTGCATCTGGGCTTTGTGTGCAGCGGTCCGCCCAAGCTCAGCGACAACGGTCTGCTGACCCAGTCGATGCATCTGGATCGGCTCTGACTCACCTCGTCTCGCAGTACCTTTGACGCAAGGCTTGACCGGTTTAGTCACGGTGGTTGCAGCGGCAACTAAGAATTTTGGTCATACCGCTGCGTGCTCCGGTCGCCTATAAATCGCGCCGGGGGAGTTCTTGCCAACGCGTAGGGGTTTATCAATGTCGTGGAATAACAAGATCACCCGCAGCCTTGTGCTCGCGGGATGCGTAGCCTGTTGGTCAGCTTTGGCCACTCCGCTGCTGCCGGACCACAAAGAGTTTGACGCCTCGCTGCAGGTGCCGTTTCAGGTTGCTGCGGGCCGGGACATCGTGATGCATTTCGAATACCCCGGAGCCAACCCGGGCACGCCGGTGGCATGGCAGATCGCGCTGCTTGATCGAGATGGTCAGCTGTTGCGCGAATGGAATGGCGGTTCGGTGTTGCACACGCGCCAGGCGCAGGCCAGCGTCCGTTGGGATGGACTGGACGCGCAGCTCAAGCCGCTATCGCCGGGTTACTACACGGTGCGCTTGCGCACGATCGCGCTGGACAATGACAACGCGCGCCGGATTGGCAGCGGCCTGGCCAGTCGTGCGCTGAGCCTGGCAGCACGCCTGGCGCCCGACGCGATCACCGAACAACGCCAGCAGATCCAGGTGGGCCAGGTTGCAGCAACCGCCATGCCGCAGGTCATGACGCTGGCGCGGCAGGCAAACCTGCATACGCTTGCGGCCACCACCGGCGGCTTGCCTTACACGATCTGGTACGGCGATCTGCACAGTCAGACCAATCACAGTGACGGCGGTGGCGCGCTGGCGACCTGCCATGGCGAACAGAGTCCGCAGAGCAGTGCCTTTGGTCCGACCGACGCCTACCAGTACGCGATGGATCACGGGCTGGACATGTTGATGACGTCCGAGCACAACCACATGTTCGATGGCTCCACCGGTACCAACGCCTCGGCCAATCCCGCCACCGCGCACAACCTGTTTGCCTCGGGCTTGCAGGCAGCCACGGCGTTCCATGCCGCCCATCCCAATTTCCTCTCGATCTATGGTCAGGAGTGGGGCGTGATCAGCAACGGCGGCCACATGAACATCTTCAACGCCGATGGCCTGATCGAGTGGGAGAAAAACAGTGCCGGTCAGTTGATCGGTGATTACGAGATCGCCAAGGGCGACTATGCGTCGCTGTACACCCTGATGCGCAGCAAGAACTGGATCGGCCAGTTCAATCACCCAGCACAAAGCGGGCAGTTCAAGGTCAACGGCACCGACTTCGGTTACACCGCCGACGGTGATCAGGTCATGGTGCTGGCCGAAGTATTGAACAGTTCGGCGTTCTCGGTGAACACCACCGAGTCGGAAACGTCGCGCCCGAACTACGAGATTGCCTACAACACCATTCTCGAACGTGGGTATCACGTGGCACCGAGTTCCGATCAGGACAATCACTGCGCGAACTGGGGCGCCAGTTTCAGCAACCGTACCGGTGTGCTGATACCCAATGGCACCGCCTTGAGTCTGGACAGCTTTGTCGCGGCACTGCGCGCACGCCACGTGTTTGCCACCGAAGACAAGACCTCGCAGATCATACTGACCGCGAATGGGCACCTGATGGGTGAGCGTTTTGCCAATAGCGGACCGCTGGCATTGAACGTCAGTTACGCGAGTGCTTCGGGGCAAAGTGCCCAGTTGGTCGAGATCTTCGAGGGTGTCCCGGGACGCAACGGCACGGTGACCCTACTGACTCAGACGGCGACCACGACGTTCACTCCGACCGAAGGAGATCACTTCTATTACGCCAGAATTACCCAGGCCAACGGTCTGCGGCTGTGGTCGGCGCCGGTCTGGGTGAGCGAGGGCGCTGGCTCGGGTGACACCACCGCACCAACGGCAACTGCCAGTGAAGCCGGTAGCAGCGGCACAATCACCTTCAATGCCAGCGCCAGCGACAACATAGGCGTGACAAAGGTGGAGTTCTACGTGGATGGCGCGCTCAAGGCCACTGATAGCAACGCACCGTACAGCGCCACGCTGGACTCGACCACGCTGGCCAACGGCACGCATGTGCTGATCGTCAAGGCTTATGACGCAGCCGGCAATATCGGTAGCAGCAATTCGGTCGGCTTCAGCGTGTCCAACAGCAGTGGCGGTAGCGACACCACGGCACCGACAGTGAGTGCATCGGAAAGCGGCAGTAGCGGCAGCATCACGTTGAAGGCCGCGGCGAGCGACAACGTCGGCGTGGCGCGGGTGGAGTTCTACGTGGATGGCGCACTCAAGGGCACCGATACCAGCTCACCGTACAGCGTCACGCTGGACTCGACCACGCTCAGCAACGGCACGCATGCGCTGATGGCCAGAGCATACGACGCGGCAGGCAACGTCGGCACCAGCGGATCAGTCAACTTCAGCCTATCCAATGGCGGTGGTGGCACGACCCAGTTGATCAACAATGGCAACTTCGAAAGCGGTTCGACCAGCTGGACGCAGACCAGCGGCGTGATCACCAGCGACAGCAGCGAAGCCGCCCATGCCGGAAGCTGGAAGGCATGGCTGGATGGTTATGGCAGCAGCCACACCGACTATGTGCGCCAGGCGATCAGCATTCCCGTCGGTGTCGCGCATGCCACGCTGAGTTTCTTCCTGCATGTGGATACCGCGGAGACCGGCAGCAAGGCCTATGACACCTTGCAGGTGCAGTTGATCACCTCCACCGGCAAGACCATCAATCTGGCCAGCTATTCAAACGTCGATGCAGCGAGCGGCTTCCAGCAGCGCACGATCAATCTGGATGCCTATAAAGGACAGGCGATACAGATCAATTTCTACGGCAAGGAAGACAGTAGTCAGCAGACCTCGTTCGTGATCGACGACGTCGGGGTTGTTGCGCAGTAAGTGATGGGTGTGGCGGGAGTCACAGGATGCCTCCCGCCGCACGCGATCTCAGCGGCTACACTCGGCGGATATCAGATCCACCGCATGCAAGGAACCCGCATGAGCGATGCCGACACCCTGACACCCCGGAAGCTGCTGCGCTTTACCCAACTGCGCTGGTTGGTGCGCATCATCCGCCACCCCTCGGCCATTCTGTTGCTGGTGCAACTGGCCGGTTTGCTGCTGTATCCGTTCATCGAACAGACGCGTCCGGCGCGGGCTTTGCTCGGAGCTTTTGGCGTGGTGGTGCTTGGTCTGGCCATTTCGATGGTTCGGCGGACACCGGGTCGCGCGTGGATCAGCTTGAGCATCGCGGTGCCGGCGGTGGCGTTGAACGTGATCGACATGATCATGGACGTGCCGCTGTTGCGCCCCTGGTGGGCGGCGCTGGAAGCGGTGTTCTATTTCTATGCTGCCGGTTGCCTGATCAGCTACATGCTGGCCGACCGGCATGCCACCACGGATGAGCTGTTCGCGGCCGGGGCGACCTTCACCCTGCTCGCGTGGGCTTTCACCTTCGTGTTCGTGTTGTGCCAGACCTTGCAGCCCGGCTGCTTTTCCGCGGCGGTGAATCCGCAGGCGCCACGAACCTGGACCGAGCTGCTGTTTCTCAGCTTCGCGCTGCTTTCCAGTACCGGCATTGGCGATGTCATCCCGATCACTGTTCATACCCGCGCCGTGGCCGCGCTGGAGATGTTTGTCGGGCTGATGTACGTGGCGCTGGTGGTGTCGCGACTGATCGGTCTCAGCGTGGCGCCACTGCAACGCGACCGGCGCTGAGCGGGTTCAGGCGTGCGTGTTTTCGAAATTGCTGCGCAGATCCTTCCGGCAGCGTTCCACGGTCGAGGCAGGCAGCAGGTTGCCGCAGTCGGCTTCGACCGATTTGGGCAGGCGTGCATGCTCGCCCAGTACCTGTTCCATCGCCAGCAGGTCGGCCACGACCAGGATTTTGCCGAGTGTACTGATGGGTTTGGCGTCCTGCAGTTGCATCTCCGCCACGGCTTCGACGACGCGCGCCGGTAGCTCCCAGTGCTGTGCCGCCTGCAGTGAGAGACGCGCCGCAAGGTGGTCGCATTCGGCCAGAAACGCCGCTGAAACCGGCGCCTCGTTGAGTGGGGATGTGGTTTCCAGCAGGCGGACCACGGCGCCCGTGCCGGTGCGCGCGATGATGCCGGCCAGATAGGATTCAAACGCGTCACCGCCCGCGTTGCGGGCCAGGAACGCGCTGGCGTGGGCGCAGCGTTCGGCGTGCTCCCACAGGCGCACGCCGGCACTCTGCCCACCCGAGCCGGTATTCGCTTGCAGGATCGGTTTCATCACGTGCTGGGCAACCACCTGACGCAAGGTGTCCTGTCCCAGCAGCACCACGGCTTGTTGCAGGCTGGTGATCGGCTGCGCCGAGCGATAGAACACGCTGCTGGTGACGCGCATCACTTCGCCGATCAGCAGTGGATCGCGGGCAATCAGCTTGGCGAGTTGGGCGCCAGCGGCAGTGTCGCTGCGAAGTTCACGCAGCAATTGCGGCAAGACACTGGGCAGGCGCGGCAGGCTGCGCATGTCGAAGCGCACGCTGAGCAGGTCCAGTCGCTTGACCAGGGCAAGTTCGTTCGGAGTGAGTTCGACCAGGGAGGATTCCGGCAGATCCAGCACGAAGCGATGGAACAGTTCCTCCAGCTGGACACGACTGGCCAGCGCCTGTTCGGCAGGCGGCTCGGGCACGTCGGGCACGGGAGCGGGGCGGGGAGCCACGGCGGGAGGCGCGGCCGGCCGGGTTGCCTGCGGCGCTGCTCGCGCACGATTGCTTTGGCGGCCGAAAAGGCGCTGCCACATGCTCGCCATAAGACTCCCGTTTATTTCAGCGTTCGGCATCCGGGCTTATCGGCCACGGATGCCGAAAATTTAGCATTCGGGGCCACTAGCCCTTTTTCTTCTCGTTTTTGGCGGCCTTTTTCTCTTTCATGGTTTTCGCCGGTTTCTTCTTTTCGCTCTTCTTTGAATCCATGCCCTTGCTCATGTCGCTCTCCTGCGGGTGGTTGTTGTCGGGTGCAGTTTAGACTGTTCCGGGATCGTCGCGAATGGTCTCAGATGTGCTCGTGCGGTGCGAGATGGCGCCACTGGCCTGGCGGCAATTTCGCCAGGGGAATACGGCCAACACGCAGACACTTCATGGACAGTACGGTCAGACCGACCGCATTGCACATCGGCTCGATCTGGCTGGATGACAGCCGCTTGAACGCAAAGCGCAGGTTGTGCTCATTCTGCCAGCTGACCTTGATCGGTGGCATCGCGTAGTTGTTGAAGTGCAGGCCGTGATTGAGCAGCGCCAGCCCGTTCGGGGCCAGTTCGCCGCTGATTTCGACCACGAACTCCTGCTCGACCCGATCGATGTCCTCGATCAGCTTGCGTTTGACCCGCCAGTCCTGGGTGAACACCAGCAGCCCGCTGGCTGAGGTCGGCAGGGACAGCGGCGTTTCGAGCCGATGCAGATGGCGCTTCAATGGGCGCACGCCGGAGCTGTCTTCTGACCAATGCGTCAGCGGTGTGACCAGCGCCGAGGCTGGATTGGCCCCTGTGCCCGCGTCGTAACCGGCGGGTTTGTGCAGCACCAGGGTGGCCGCCTCGGTGGCGGTGAGCACGGCATCTGGATCGAGTTCGACCTGTTGCGTGTCGACCATGAACTGGGGTTCTTCCACCACGACACCGTCGACGCGCACCCAGCCGCCCTCGATGTATTGGTCGGCCTCGCGGCGCGAACATTGGTGCAGCGCGACGACGCGTTTGGACAGGCGGATGGCTTCAGTCATCGGGGTGCCACAGAGTGAGGTGGCAGCATTGTAGTTGCTGCAGCCGGTGGCAATTCGTCGGGGCGTCCCCACATCGTTTGTTCAACCCTTCCGGCAAGAGTACGCGATGATTCCGTTTTCCATTCTCGACCTGGCCCCGGTGACCGAGGACAGCGACGCCAGTGAGGCATTTCGCAATACGCTGGACCTGGCGCGGCTGGGCGAACGGCTGGGGTATCGGCGTTACTGGCTGGCCGAGCATCACAATATGCCGGGCATTGCCAGCGCGGCGACAGCGGTGCTGATCGGCCACGTCGCTGGTGGTACCTCGACCATTCGCGTGGGTGCGGGCGGCATCATGTTGCCGAACCATGCGCCGCTGCAGGTGGCTGAGGCGTTCGGCACGCTGGCCTCGCTGTACCCCGGCCGGATTGATCTGGGCCTGGGCAGGGCGCCGGGTACCGACCAGGCCACGGCTCGGGCCTTGCGTCGCTATTTCGACGGCGCGGAAAGCTTCCCGCACGATGTGCTGGAATTGCTTGGCTATTTCGAACCGGCGCAACCTGGCCAGCCCGTGCGTGCGGTGCCGGGCGCCGGTATCGACGTGCCGGTCTGGCTGCTGGGCTCCAGTTTGTTCAGCGCGAAACTGTCCGCGCAGTTCGGCCTGCCATTCGCGTTCGCTTCGCATTTTGCGCCGGACGCGATGGACGAGGCACTGGCGCTGTACCGGCGGGACTTCACGCCGTCCGCACGGTTGCCACAGCCGTACGCCATGCTCGGCATCAACGTGGTGGCGGCGGACAGTGACACCGAAGCGCGGCGACTGTTCACCACCCAGCAGCAGGCCTTCATCAACCTGCGGCGCGGCCGGCCGGGGTTGATTCCACCGCCCATCGACAATATCGAGGCGTATTGGACGCCACCGGAAAAGCTGATGATGGAAAGGGCGTTGGCTTGCGCGGTGGTCGGTGACGCGACATCCGTTCAGGAGGGCCTGACGGCTTTCATGGCGCGACACTGCCCGGATGAGCTGTTGATCACCACCAACGTGTTCGAACATGCGGCGCGTCGGCGTTCCTTCGAACTGGCCGCCGGGCTGATGGTAGCCGGTTGACCTGACAGTGGGGCGGTGTCGATGTGACGAACGTTCCAGGTTCCGGGGCAACCGCCGGCGATGCAATCCGTGGTTCAGTTTACCCACAGGCAGCCGCTATCGAGTGTGAGAGATCAGGTTTGCTGTGGTTGAGATGGCACCCATTCCGCGCCATCTGGTGAGCCTGAAATGGGTGGTCGAGGCCCATTCAACCGTTCTCCTGGCGGCTTGCGGCCAAAGGCATTTTCAGGTTGCATGGCTGGCAGCTGGCCGTTTTTTCGTGAAAATCGTCGCTGCTGACCGGTAGCTGGATCGTTCGAGTGAGATGCTGAAGAGGTTGGGATGCAACGATCACGTTGGGTAGCGGCGATATTGCTGGCACTGGTAGCCGGTGCTTTCTACGTTGTCGAAATTCCCTACGAGGTCCACCTTTCCGGCGTCGGTGAAAACATTCTGCTGACCCATTTGCACCTGGGTTTTCTGTTTGCGTTGGCCGTGATCTATCGTGACCGCCTGCCGCTGGCGCTGGCGGTCATGGCCAGCTATGCCAGTTGGTTGGTCAAGATGAGTTTGGTGCTTCATCTTACGTTGACCTATTACGCGTTCGGTGCAGCATCAGCTGTTCTCACGTATGTGCTGTTTGACCTTGGTTCGCGTTGGCTGCGGCGCGGTCATCACGATGATTGGCGTTTCAGCGTGGCAGATGTACCACCATTCATGCTGTTCGGTGTGGTCGTGGTGCCACTTCTTTTGACGCTGTCGACCGTCATTCTGAACCTCTGGTTTGATCCGCTGGCAACCAGACAAACGATGACCCGTGATGCGATCGAGGCGTTCTTCTCGACGGCGTTTGGCGTGATGATCCTGGGGTTGCCGCTGGTGGTTCGGCGCCTGTCTGGCGATCCGGAAGATACCGCCCTGTCGTGGCGGAAAATTCCCTGGCGGTTGCTCGGTATAGGGGTGCTACTTCCTGCTGCGCTGCTGCGTTTCGCAGGTTTGATGGGATGGAATATTGAGCTTGCCCTGGATGCCTTGCTCGATAGCCGCTTGCTGTTGGCGGCATTGCTGGTATTGGCGGTACTCGGGCTGAAACTGCGCTGGAGCATGCCACTTCTGGTGATGGTCGAATTCGTTTTCGCTGCATCGCTGGTGGACTATGCAAGTCATGCGACTCATTTGTTGGGGACGAGCGCGCTGCTGCGTATTGCCATTGAGTGCATGATGCTGGAGCTGCTGGTTCTGCTGCTGCTGCTGTATGGCCGCGAGCGCGAGGAAGCCCTGCAGCGACACGAGCAGGCCAGTCTGGTTGATCCGCTCAGTGGGCTGGCCAATCTTGCCGCTTTTCGCCGTGATTGCGAGGTAACACCGCCACGTTCCATGGGTTTTCTGCTGATTGACGGTATCGCGAAGATAAACGCTGGGGTTGGACTTCGGGCACAGGCGGCGATTCCGCGATGGCTGGCCGAGCAGGCTGCAGGCATTGCGAAGACTTACTATTTTGGCACGGGTCAGTTTTTGCTGGTCCTGAATGATGCGCAGGCTGATAGCGATGCCGCGTGGAGTCGCCTGCTTAAGCGAGCGCACGACAGTGAGTTTGTCTGGCACGAACACCGCATCAGAATGTTGTCTTACCTGGGGGTGGCGGGTACCGAGTTGCCGGGTGAGAGCCTGGATGCCCGCATTCTGCGCGCGTCCGAAGCGGCGATCGACGCGCATCTTCGCGGTGAATTGTGCATGCAACACGCCGAGCTGCAGAAAGACACTACGCCGCAGGAGCGCCACCGAAGGGTGCTTGAGCTTTCCACAACAGTGTTGTCGCGAATTCGCGATGGTGAGATCGAGTTGCATTTCCAGCCCTATGCGCCGCTGTCTTCGCGGGCGGGCGATGAAGGCGTCTCGGGTGAAATTCTTTGTCGCCTGCGCGACTCGGACGGCGAGTTGATGCTGCCTGGAAGTTTTCTCAACTCGCTGCGCAATGATCGCCGCATGGCCGAACTGGATCTGGCGGTGGTACGGCGGGTCGATCGCTGGCTGCGCGAGGAACGCGGCGCGTATTCCCCGTTCCTTGGTCACCTGTGTATCAATATTGCCGGGCAATCGCTGGCCTCGCGGGTGTTTGCGCGCGAGTTGCTGGGTTTGCTTGATCACTTCGTGGTGCCGATGAATGAACTGTGTTTCGAGGTCACCGAAACCGATGCGATCACCCACGCCGGGGAGTCGGAGCAGTTGTTTGCCGCCTTGCGCGAGCGTGGTTGCCTGATATCGATCGATGACTTCGGCGTGGGCTATCAGTCGTTCGAGCGTCTGAAACAGATTCCGGTGGACGTCATCAAGATTGATGGCAGTTTTGTCTGCGACATGATGCGCTCCCACCGCGACATGGAGTTGGTGCGTGCCACCGTGTCCGTGGCACAGGCGTTCGGGGCCCAGACGGTAGCCGAGTACGTTCAGGATGCCGCCACGGCGACAGCCCTGCGTGAGCTGGGTGTGGACTGGGCGCAGGGATTCCACATTGCGCGGCCGTTGCCGATCGGTGAGGCCATGACCCGCTGGCAAGCCGCGCGGCGTCAGCCGGAGCGCTCTGCCAGAAGGCCCGTACAGGCGGTAGTCACGGCGGCGGGCAGCAATCAGCCATAATGGGCGTTGGCATCCGAACTATCGAAGCTTTCCACGCATGAAAACCCCCAAGGGCCTGCAGGACCTGATCGACGAAGGTGTGATCGATCAGGTGTTGCGACCGCTGAAGAGCGGCAAGGAAGCCTCCGTCTACGTCGTCCGCTCAGGCGAGGATATCCGCTGCGCCAAGGTCTACAAGGACATGGCTCAGCGCAGTTTCCAGGCGCGGGTGCAATATCAGGAAGGCCGCAAGGTGCGTGGCAGCCGCCAGGCGCGCGCGATGGGCAAGGCGACCAAGTTCGGTCGAAAGGAAGCCGAGGCCGCCTGGAAGAACGCCGAGGTAGATGCGCTGTACCAGTTGACTGCTGCCGGCGTGCGAGTACCCAAGCCCTACGGTTACTTCAGTGGCGTGCTGGTGATGGAGCTGGTTACTGATGCCGACGGCTATTCCGCGCCGCGACTGGGCGAGGTGGAGTTGTCCGCCGACACGGCCCGCGACTACCACCGTTTTTTGATGCAACAGGTGGCGCGGATGCTCTGCGTGGGCCTGATCCACGGTGACCTTTCCGAATACAACGTGCTGGTCGGGCGGGATGGCCCGGTAATCATCGATTTGCCGCAAGCAGTCAGCGCCTCGGGCAACAACAACGCGCGAATGATGCTGCGGCGTGACGTGGGCAATATCAGCATCAGCCTGTCGCGCTTCGCGCCAGAGCTGCTGGACACCCATTACGGCGAGGAAATGTGGGCGCTGTTTGAACTGGGTGAGCTGCATCCGGACAGCGAACTCACCGGCCACTTCGAATTCGATGAAACCATTGCCGACGTGGACAGTGTGATGCAGTCGATCATCGACGCGCGCGAGGAAGCGATCATCCGCCAGCAGGGCCGTGAGGCGGCCGAGCAGGAAGACTGAGCCTGGCGATTTTGCAGGAGCTCACCCTGTGCGCGATGCTTTTGCGTGACGTGACGAAGAGCATCGCGCACAGGGTGCGCTCCTACGGAAGGTAGTTCAGTGCGTGCTGACGTCAACCAGCTCCACGTCAAACACCAGCGAGGCGTTCGGCGGGATGTCACCACCGGCGCCACGTGCGCCGTAGCCCAGCGCGGCGGGAATCAGCAGGGTCCGCTTGCCACCGACCTTCATGCCGGCCACGCCCTGGTCCCAACCATCGATCACGCGACCCGCACCGAGCGGGAAGTTGAACGGCGCGCCATGGTCGTAGGAGCTGTCGAACTTGGCGCCGTGCTTGTCCTTGGCGCTGTCGTCGTAGAGCCAGCCGGTGTACTGCACCAGCACGTCCATGCCGGGCTTGGCTTCGGCACCGGTGCCCACCTTGGTGTCGATGATGGTGAGCTTGTCCACCTTGCCGCTGGCATGCGCAGCGGGCGGGGTGCTGCAGGCGGCGAGGGCGAACACGGTAAGCAGGGGCAGCAACCAGCGCATGGGTGACTCCGAAAAATCTGGTGGGAATGGATAGGGATTATGCGGGAAAGCGGGTGCTCACGGGCCTGGCGCGGCTCAGCTCACCAGTTCGGCGGCAAGCATGCGCTTGACCGGTTCAACCGCCGCCGCATCGGCATCATTCATCAATTGCAGTTGGCCGTCCTGGATCAGCGCCTGCAGGCGCATGCCACGCTGCAGCAGCGCCACCAGTTCGGCCACGGTGGCGTGCGGAATATCGAGCACGGTCAGATTCTTGTTGCGGGCCAGTGCGCTGGCATTTTTGTTCCACCAGATCTCCGCCGTGTTGCCGCCGTAGTTGATCACCACCACCTGGCGCGAACGACCGCAGGCCTTGCGGATACGCGTTTCATCGGGCTGGCCCACCTCGATCCACAGCTCGATCTCGTCGGTATACGCCTTGCGCCACAGCGCCGGTTCGTCCTCGTCGCTGATGCCCTTGCCGAACTCCAGCCGGTCTTCCGCGTACAGCGCGAACGCGAGCAGGCGCACCATCAGCCGCTCCTCGGTTTCCGACGGGTGCCGGGCCAGCGTCAGTGCATGGGTCGCGTAGTAATGCCGATCCATGTCGCTGATCTGCAGTTCGACCTTGTAGATGGTGGAGTTGAGTGCCATGAGAGTGCCTGCGGACGACAACCCACCATTCTACGCGCTGGCGCCGCTGGGCAGGCAGCCGGCTAGACTGCCGGCCTGATGAACAAACCTGCCACCCCCGCTTTTGTTCCAGACAGCGACGCCAGCACCGTGCATCTGCCGGCCGGTCACTGGGTCAGCGTGCTGGATGCCCTGAGCGACCATTTCGCCACGGTCAGTCGCACGCAATGGCTGGACCGGATCGCGCGTGGTCGCGTGCTGGATGGAGAGGGCGTGCCGATCAGCGTGCAGACGCCATATCGCGCGGGCATGCGTATCCACTACCACCGCGAGGTGGCTGAGGAGTTGCCGATTCCGTTCACCGAGACGGTGCTGCATGTGGATGAGCACCTGGTGGTGGTCGACAAGCCGCACTTCCTGCCGGTCACCCCTGCCGGTGGTTTCGTCGAGCAGACCTTGCTGCGCCGGTTGATCCGCCGGCTGGACAACCCGCAACTGGTGCCGCTGCACCGGATTGATCGGCTTACCGCGGGACTGGTGTTGTTCTCCGCGAATCCGGCCAGTCGTGGTGCGTATCAGGCGTTGTTCCGCGAGCGGCGCATCGACAAGCGTTACGAGGCGCTGGCGCCGCCGCTGGCGCAACTGACGTTCCCGCTGCTGCGTCGGTCGCGGATCGTTGCTGGCGAGCCGTTCTTCCGCATGTGCGAGGTTGATGGGGAGCCGAACAGCGAAACGCGCATCGAAGTGCTCGATCGCGGTGCCGAGTTGTGGCGTTATGCGCTGCACCCGGTTACCGGGAAAAAGCATCAGTTGCGCGTGCACATGGCGGCATTGGGCGCGCCGATCATGGGCGATTCCTGCTATCCACAACTCGCGGTGGCAGCACCGGAGGATTTTGCCCATCCGTTGCAATTGCTGGCGCGTGGCCTGACGTTCGTCGATCCGCTGTCGCGGATGCCACGGAACTTCGAAAGCCGGCTCGTGTTGCGCTGACGGCTGGGTGCGGTACGGGTTGGCTGCCTGGCATGGGAATGTTTCGGATAACGCCTGGCGACCTATCCACGCTATCTTCCACCGCAGCATCCAACCGGGGGAGAGCCATCAGTGAGTGCAAAACCAGCATCCGTCAGTGAGCCACGCACCGAGTTGACCGTGCGCGGGCTGATCATCGGCATCGTGATCACCCTGGTGTTCACTGCCGCCAACGTGTTCTTCGGCCTCAAGGCCGGCCTGACCTTCGCCACCTCGATTCCGGCGGCGGTGATTTCGATGGCGATCCTGCGCAACTTCAGGAATTCGACCATCCAGGAAAACAATATCGTGCAGACGATTGCGTCGTCGGCGGGCACGCTGTCGGCGATCATCTTCGTGTTGCCCGGCCTGGTCATGGTCGGCTGGTGGACCGGCTTTCCGTTCTGGATCACCTTTGGCATCTGCGCCACCGGCGGCATCCTGGGCGTGATGTACACCATCCCGCTGCGCCGGGCGCTGGTGACTGATTCGGACCTGCCGTATCCCGAAGGCGTCGCCTGCGCCGAGGTACTGAAGGTTGGCGGCGGTGAGGGCGCGGAATCCAAGTCCGAAGAAAGCACTCGCGCCGGATTGCTGGCCGTGCTGGGCGGTTCGGTGGTGTCGGCCTTGTTCGCCATTGTCGTGGCCACGCGTGTGTTCGGCAGTGACGTGGCCCAGTATTTTCGTCTGGGTGATCGCGGCTCGGCGACCGGCTACGACTTCAACCTTTCGTTTGCGCTGCTGGCGGTCGGTCACCTGGTCGGCTTGTGGGTCGGTCTTGCCATGTTGTTCGGTGCGGTGATTGCCTGGGGTTGGGCGGTGCCGCATTACACCGCGTTGCTGGGCGCGGCTGGCGCAGCAGCAGATATTGCACAGGCGGCGTGGAGCACCAAGGTCCGCTTCATCGGTGCGGGCACCATTGGTGTGGCAGCCATCTGGACGCTGGCCAAGCTGGTCAAGCCGGTGATCGGCGGACTGGCCGCAGCGATGGCCTCGTCGCGTGCGCGTAAATCCGGCCAGGGTGCCAGCCTGCCGCGCACCGAGCTGGACATGCCGATCGGCATTGTCGGCCTGATCAGTCTGTTGTGCCTGCTGCCGATTGCCTGGCTGCTCGGGGATTTCGCTCGCGATACCGGGCTGGGCGACCACCTGGCCTTGCTGCTGGTGGGCGGCTTGATATTCGTGGTGGTGATGGGCTTTCTGGTCTCCGCCGTGTGCGGTTACATGGCCGGCCTGATCGGCTCGTCCAACAGTCCATTGTCCGGCGTGGGCATTCTGGTGGTGATCGTCGCCGCGCTGTTGCTGGTCGCCGGCGTGCAGTCGCAATTGCCGGTCAGCGCGGGCAAGGGGCTGGTGGCATTCGCGTTGTTCGCCACTTCGATCGTGTTCTCGGTAGCCACCATCGCCAACAACAATCTGCAGGACCTGAAGACCGGCCAGCTGGTCGATGCCACGCCGTGGAAGCAGCAGGTGGCGCTGGTGGCCGGCGTGCTGGTGGGTGCAGCGGTGATTCCGCCGGTGCTGGATCTGGTCAACCAGGCGTATGGCTTTGCCGGCATGCCTGGCGCTGGCCCACGTGCATTGGCCGCACCACAAGCCGGGCTGATTTCAGCGCTGGCGCAGGGCGTGATCCAGGGCAATATCGACTGGAGCCTGATCATCCTGGGCGGCGCGATCGGCGTGGTGTTGATCATCATCGACGCTGCACTTGGCCGCGGCAGCAAGTCCGCATCGTTGCCGCCGCTGGCGGTGGGCCTGGGCATTTACCTGCCGACCTCGACTACGCTGATGGTGGTGGTTGGCGCGATCGTCGGCTGGTACTTCGACAAGCGTGCAGAGCTGGCACGCGATCCGGCAGCGACCAAGCAGCTGGGTGTGCTGCTGGCCTCGGGCATGATCGTCGGTGAAAGCATCATCGGCGTGGTGATCGCCGCGATCGTGGTGTTCTCCGGCAAGGATGCGCCGCTGGCCCTGGTTGGTCCGGGCTTTGGCACCGCAGCGATCTGGCTCGGTGGCCTTGCCTTCGTGTTGGTCAATACCGGTTTGTATCTGTGGGTGGCGCGGATGGGTCGTCGCTCGGCTGCCTGAAGGTTGCCGCGATGAACGGCTGCATGGCCGTTCATCGCAAGTCACCAGACTGGCTCTAAACTGGGTGATCCCAGTGGAGTTCTGCGCCGCGTGCAGCAAGAAGAAGTTGAAGCCGCTCTGACCGCGGAGCAGGCATTGGAGCCACCGAGCCAGCGTGCCGTGCTGTTGCGCAGGATGGCGGGGCCGCTGCTGTCGGTAGCCATGTTGTGCCTGGCGTTGTGGGCGCTGCACTTGCTGGCGCGCGACGTGAACTATCATCAGGTGCGGCGCTACGTGCAGGGTATCTCGCATGTACGGCTGGGTCTGGCTGCGCTGTTCACCTTGCTCGGCTTTGCGGTGATGACGTTGTACGACCGCTTTGCGCTGGCGTCGATCGAGCGGCCGTTGCCATGGCGCCGAGTGAGCCTGATTTCCTTTGTCAGTTATGCCTTCAGCAATGCCATCGGCATGTCCTTGCTGGTGTCCGGATCAATCCGTTACCGGTTTTATATCCAGAACGGCTTGTCCACCACCGAAGTGGCAAAGGTGGTGCTGTTCTGCACGCTCAGTTTCTGGCTGGGCCTGCTGGCGCTGACCGGGGTGACCCTGCTGCTGGT
This sequence comes from Rhodanobacter sp. AS-Z3, assembly GCF_029224025.1. Classification (NCBI taxonomy): domain Bacteria; kingdom Pseudomonadati; phylum Pseudomonadota; class Gammaproteobacteria; order Lysobacterales; family Rhodanobacteraceae; genus Rhodanobacter; species Rhodanobacter sp. AS-Z3. The sequence goes on along the minus strand of NZ_CP119392.1, from coordinate 2,946,693 downwards.
GCCGTTGCCGCCGGCGTTGCCGCTGGCCAGCTTCAGCTTTTCGCTGGGCCTGCTGCTGACCCTGATTCCGTTGGCGTGGATCGTTGCCGGTGGCCTGCTGCGTCGACCGTTGCAGATCGGTCGCTGGCAGTTGCGGCTGCCGTCGTTCATGGTGGCGTTGCGACAGGTGCTGGTCGGCGCGCTCGACTGGGGTCTGGCCGCCGCCGTGCTGTATGTGCTGATGCCGGATCAGCTCGACAGTGGCTTCGCCCACTTCCTGGCGATCTTCGTGATCGCGCAGATCGCCGGCCTGATCAGTCATGTTCCCGGTGGGCTGGGCGTCTTCGAAGCGCTGATGCTGGCCGGCTTCGGTGCCACCGGCAATCCGGCGCTGACCGCGCCGATCCTGGGTGCGCTGGCTGCATTCCGGGTGATTTACTACCTGTTGCCGCTGTGTTCGGCCACGGTGCTGGTGTTGCAGCGCGAGGCGCGTGGCCTCAGGCAAAAGTCGTTGTGGTCGCCGTGGTTCATGGGCTTGCTGCCGGCCTTCTTTGCCGGGTTGACCCTGGTCTCGGGTGCGGTGCTGCTGTTTTCCGGAGCCACCCACGCATTGCCGGCGCGCATGGCCGTGCTGCGGGAGGTGCTGCCGTTGACGGTGCTTGAGGTTTCGCACTTGCTGGCCAGTGTCATCGGCATGCTGTTGCTGATCCTTGCACGCGGGCTGCAACGCAGGCTGGACGCGGCCTATTGGCTGACCCTGATCCTGCTTGTCGCGGGTGCGCTGTTTTCGTTGTTGAAAGGCATCGATTACGAGGAAGCCACCCTGCTGGTGTTGCTGGCAATGGCGTTGGCGCCGGCACGCCGACTGTTCTATCGACGGGCTTCCTTGTTCAGCACCAGCTTCTCGCTGGGCTGGGTGTTGGCAATCGTTGCCGTGCTTGGCTGCGCGGGGTGGCTGGCGGTGTTCAGCTATCGGCACGTCGATTACAGCGCCGACCTGTGGTGGCAGTTCAGCTTCAACCACGGCGCGGCACCGCGCGCTGCGCGGGCGTTGGTTGCTGCGGCCGCCACCGGCATGCTGTTCGCGCTGGCCAGCCTGATCCGCCCAATGAAGCTGCATCGGGAAGCGCCGAGCGAGGCGGAACTGCAACTGGCGTTGCCGTTGATCAAGCAGTTTCCCTCCGCACAGGCACATCTGGCGCTGGTGGGCGACAAGAGTCTGTTGTTCGATGCCGCACACAAGGCGTTCGTGATGTACGACATCGCCGGCCGCAGCTGGGTGGCCATGGGCGATCCGGTGGGCAGCGATGAGGATGCCCGCCGCGAGCTGGTGTGGGGTTTCCTGGAGCAATGCGAACACGCTGGCGGCTGGCCGGTGTTCTATCAGGTGACCCCGGCGGACCTGGACATGTATCTGGAAGTCGGTCTGACCCTGTTGAAGGTGGGCGAAGAGGCGCGCGTACGGCTGGCCGATTTCAACCTCGACGGCAAGTCGCGCAAAGTGTTGCGCAATACGGTGAACAAGCTGACCCGAGACGGCCTGCGGCTGGAGATCCTGCCGGCTGCCGCTGTGGCGCCGCTGCTGCCGCAACTGAAAGCGGTCTCCGATGCCTGGCTGAAAGGCAAAAATGTGCGCGAGAAGCGCTTCTCGCTGGGTGCGTTCGATCCGGAGTATCTGCAGCGCACGCCGATGGCGGTGGTCTGGCAGGACGGGAAAATGGTGGCGTTCGCCAATCTGTTCCTGACCGAGTTCAAGCAGGAGGCCTCGGTGGATTTGATGCGGCATCTACCGGAGGGCCCGGCCGGGATCATGGATTATCTGTTCGTTGAACTGATGCAGTGGGCACGCGCCGAAGGCTATACGTGGTTCAACCTCGGCATGGCACCGCTGGCCGGGTTGCACAACCGACGCCAGGCACCGCTGTGGAATCGCTTCGGCGCGCTGGTGTTCGGTCGCGGCGGACGCTTCTACAATTTCCGCGGGCTGCAGCACTACAAGCAAAAGTTCGGCCCGGTCTGGGAGCCACGTTACATCGCCGTGCCCCGCGGCATTGCCTTGCCGATGATCCTGACCAATGTTGCCAGCCTGATTTCCGGCGGGCTTTCCGGAGTGGTGCGCCGATGACACGCAGGAGTCGAATCATGCTGGCTGTGGTGGGTGCAAGCGTGCTGGGTGCGGTGATGATGTGGCATCCGTGGTCACGCGTCAGTCTGGAAAAGGCCACCGTGGTGTTGCCGGTGGCGGCCATCAGCACGGCGCCGCCGGCGGGCCGGGATGACGTCATGGCGATCATCTATTCCGGTGACGGAGGCTGGGCCGACCTGGATCGGCGCCTGGGCATCGCCTTCATCGATCGCGGCATTCCGGTGCTGGGCGTCAACACGTTCAAGTATTACTGGCACGAGCGCACGCCGGAGCAGTCGGCGCACGAGCTAGATGCGCTGATGACGAAGTATCTCGGCGCCTGGGGCAAGCAGCGCATCTGGCTGGTTGGGTTTTCCTTCGGTGCCGATGTGCTGCCAACCATCGTGGCCAGGCTCAGCCCGGCCAATCGTGCGCGCATCACCCAGTTGGTCTTGCTGTCACCCAGTCGCGACGTGACCTTCGAGATCGAGCTGGAGGGTTACATGATCAAGCAGGGCTGGTTCAAGGAACATCTCAAGAAGGTCCTGCAGCACATCAACCCGATCCAGCACTACGACGCCTTGCCGCCGCTGCAGGCGTTGCAGGGCCAGCCGCCGGTGGTCTGCTATTACGGCCTGGACGACGCCGACGACAGCGTCTGCGACCAGTCGGGCGTGCCAGCGTGGGTGACGGTGCATGCCAAGAAGGGTGATCATCATTTCGATGGCGGCTATCAGCCACTGACGAACCAGCTGCTGGACGAGTTGCCGGCTGCCGCGCATTGAAGCGTCGCCGCGGTGTTGCTTCGCGCGGCCACGTACAATGGCCATCCCGATTCTGTGCTGAAGATATGACGTGACTGCCAGCGTATTTGCGGCCGCGCCCGATGCGGCGTTGGCCGCCCTGTTCGTTCCGTTCGAGACGCGTGACCTCAGCTTGCCGGTTGCTGGCAAGGTGCTGTTTCTGCGCGCTCGTGCTGGCGTGCGCCTGCGTGAGATGGCGCAGCCAGGCTGGCTGTGCGAGCAAAGCTTCCTTCCATTTGCCGATGAGCTTGGTCGAAACGGCATGCGCGTAGGCGAGCCGGCCAGTGGCGAGAAGTTTGCGCTGGTGCTGCTGCTGCCGCCGCGTCAGCGTGACGAGGCACGTGCGTTGTTCGCCCGCGCCTTGACGCATTTGCAGCCCGGAGGCTGCGTGCTGGCGGCGATGCCGAATACCGAGGGTGCGAAGTCGGGCGAGGCGGATCTGGCGAAACTCGCCACGACCGTGCAGCACCTGTCCAAGCATAAATGCCGGGTGTTCTGGAGCACGCCGGCAGCGAACGACATCGACCAGCCACTGTTGGCCGACTGGCTGGGGCTCGATGCGCCACGCGAAATTGTCTATGGCTATGTCAGCCGTCCCGGATTGTTCGCTTGGGACCGCATTGATCGCGCCTCGGCCTTGCTGGCCGAGCACTTGCCAGATGATCTGCATGGCAGCGTGGCGGATCTCGGTGCCGGCTACGGTTATCTCGCCAGCCAGTTGATGGCGCGTTGCCCGCGCGTGCAGGCCATTGATCTATACGAAGCCGAAGCCCGTGCACTGGAACCGGCACGGCGAAATCTGGCCCGGGCGAAACAGCAGTCCGGGCGTGAGGTGGCGATTTCGGTGCACTGGCATGACGTCACTCGCGGACTGGCGCAGCGTTATGACGTCATTGTCAGCAACCCGCCGTTTCATCAGGGGCGTGCCGACCTGCCCGAACTCGGTCGCGCGTTCATCGTCAGCGCCGCCGAGGCGCTGCAGCCCAATGGTCGCCTGCTGCTCGTGGCCAATCGGCATTTGCCTTACGAAGCGGTGCTTGGCGCGCGTTTTCATTTAGTACGCACGCTGATCGTGCAGGATGGGTTCAAAGTGATCGAAGCAACAGGGGTGCGTGGATGAAACTGGTCAAGCTGATTGCGAATCTTGGCTATGGCAGCCGCAAGGATGTCACTGCCTTGTTTCGTTCGGGCCGCATCACCGATGGCGCTGGCGACGTGCTGTACACCGACGACGTGGTGCCGCTTGACACGATTCGCGTCGACGACGAGCCGCTGGACCCACCAGCAGGTCTGGTGCTGATGATGAATAAGCCGCTGGGCATCACCTGCTCGCGCAAGGACCCGGGCCGCGTCGTCTACGATCTGCTGCCGCCGCGTTACAGCGTGCGCTCACCGGCGATGTCCAGCGTCGGTCGACTTGATCGCGACACCACTGGATTGCTGCTGTTCACCGATGATGGTGCGTTGTTGCACCGGATCATTTCGCCGAAGACCCAGGTGACCAAAGTCTACGAGGCCACGCTGGCGCAGGATTTGCGCGGCGACGAAGGTGAGCTGTTTGCCAGCGGCACGATGATGCTGGAATCGGAAAAGGAGCCGCTGGCGCCGGCTGAGCTGGAAGTGCTCGGCCCGCGTCATGCGCGGCTCAGTGTCACCGAAGGCCGTTACCACCAGGTACGCCGCATGTTCGCCGCCACCGGCAACAACGTGGAGACCTTGCGCCGGGTTTCAGTTGGTGGGCTGGTGCTGGGCGATTTGCCGCTGGGCGAATGGCGCCCGCTGGATGCCAGCGAAGTCGCACTGATTTTCGCGGCTTAGGGCGGCACTGCACGCCGCTTTGCAGCAGGTCGTGGCGAAAAGCCGGCGCGCAGTGCCTGCCCAACGACGAGCTGCAGCGTGCGCCATGACCCCTAACTCAACTTCGTCCCGTAGGGCGGACACTGCCCGCCGGAGCGCGATGGGAGACGTGATGGTCCTGCGGTTACAGCACATGCACCGCGGTGGGGATGCTCGCGCCAAACCATTTGTGCCGTTCGTCGCGGCAGCTCGGGCTGCCCATCGCGAACTTGCGGCAGATGGTCGGGCGCTCGTCGTAAATGGTGCAGCCGAAGGTCTTGGGGTCGATGGCGGCGCACCAGCCGTCTTCGCCCTTGGCCAGGGTTTCCATGCCGTATTCATTGCGCTCGATCAACCAGGTGGGCACCCGGTCTTCGGGCATCAGCACCACGGTGAGGCGGCAGCACACGGCTTCGCAGGTATTGCAATGCACGCGGGGGTCGACGCTTTCGGCGTAGGGGTCGTCGGGTTGCGTGCTGAGGTCAGTCATGCGTCAGCGTGACAGCCATCCGATGAACAGGATGTTGAGGCATCGGCTTCGGTACGATTTTGCGTCCCACATCTCACATCCCGCATTCAGTGCAGGGAACTTTCGGAGCCAGCTCAGTCGCACTTTTTCTGCAAGCCAGCTGCAACAAAACGGTCAAATCAGCTCCCTAGGCTTGATGGGCTTGCCCTTCCGCCTCAATCCAGGACGATTTGATCATGATGTCATGTTTGCATGCAGGCCTTGCCGTTGGCCGCGTTGTTTTCCGCAGGCGCCCGCTGGTTACCGCGATCCGCCAATCCTATCGCGTGGCTTTCTTGTGCGCCTCTTCGCTGCTGGTTGTCGGCGGCGCCCATGCAGCCACCACGGATGACGTGTCAAACGCCGCAATGGCGTCAAGCATTGCGCCGAACATGATCGAGGCGAAGCAACTGCAGGAAGTGGAAGTGCGCGCCGTAACGACTTCGGCAATCACCCTGGCGCCGGTGCAGAGTGAGCTGGATGCGACGCAGCCGCAGTCGGTGATCGGCCTGGACTACATCAACAATTACACGGCGCCCACCGCCGACTACGCCAGCATCGCCAACATCGCGCCGGCCGTGAGCAACATCAGCCCGGCCGGTCCGGGCCTGGGCGAATCCAAGCAGATGACCCTGCGTGGCTTCAGCGACAACCAGTACAACGTCAGTTATGACGGTATCCCGTTCGGCGACACCAACGACTTCAGCCACCACACCAGCAGCTACTTCCCGGCCAAGATGATCGGCGAGGTCAGTATCGATCGTGGTCCCGGCAGTGCCAGCACGCTGGGCGCAGCGACTTTCGGCGGCACCGTGGCGCTGCGCTCGAAGGACGCGCGCGACACGTTCTCGTTCATCCCCACCTTCAGCATCGGCAGCTATGGCACTACGCTGACGCATCTGGAGCTCAACACCGGCCGCATCGATGGCCTGGGCGGCGGCAAGTTGATCGCCAGCGTGCAATACAACGACACCGATACCGCCAATACGCATGCACCGATGCGGCGCACCACTGGTTACCTGAAGTACGTGCAGCCGGTGGGCGAGCACACCGAAATTACCTTGCTCAGCAACTACAACACGATCCACTTCAACAAGCCGGACAAGGGCACGCTCACCCAGCAGCAGATCAACACGCTGGGCCGCAACTTCGGCCTCAATACCGACCGTACCAGCACCGATTGCGACTGCTACAACTACCAGGACAAGAATACCGACATGGAATACCTGGGCGTCCACAGCGATTTCAGCGAGACCTGGCAGCTCGACAACAAGCTGTATACGTACGCGTATACCAATGGCAGCCACGAAAGCGCCTACGTGGGCACCAAGAGTTCGAAGACGGCAATGGGTGGCTACTACAAGGTCAACAACTACCGTGCCTGGGGCGACACATTCGAGCTGGCGCACACCGACGACAAAGGTCAGTTTCGTACCGGCGGCTGGTACGAATACACCGGCAACGACCGCTCCAGCGTAGCGCTGGACTACAGTCGCGGCGGCGCGACCGACGTCAAACCCGGCGGCAGCAACCCCTACGCGCCCTACAAATACACGATGAATGATCGCCTGCGTACCACGCAGCTGTACGCCGAGTACGCCTGGCAGGCCAGTGAAGCGCTCACCATCGCTCCGGGCATGAAAAACGTCGGCTTCACCCGTTACATCGACACGCCGTACAACCAGGGCACCAAGCTGCCGCTGAAGTACGACCAGACCTGGCGCAAGACGCTGGGCTACCTCAGCGGCAACTACCGCCTCGGCGCTGACTGGAGCATCTACGCGCAGGCCGCGCAGGGCTTTCTCGCCCCCAACCTCAACCAGTTTTACGTGCCTGATCCGCGCCTCAACCGCGCCCGTCCACAGCAGACGATGAACTACCAGTTCGGCACGGTATACAAGACCGACCGCTTCAACGCCGATGCCGACATCTTCTTCATCGACTACAACAACTACCCGCTCACCGCAGTCGATCCGGTCACCCACGATGACATCTACGCCACCGCCAAGGGTGCGCGCATGCACGGCGTGGAAGCGGAAGCTACCTATTACGTGGGCAGCGGTGTCAGCGTGTATGCCAACGGCTCGTTGCTCGACGCACGCTTCAAGCGCTCCAGTCTGGATATCCCCAACATCCCCGACAGCACCGCGGCGCTCGGCGTGAATTACGCCCAGAACGGCTTCTTCGCAGCGCTGGGCGGCAAGTACATCGGTGCGCAGAAGGTCTACAACGGCGACTTCAATCCCGATCAGGCCAATTCGGTCACCGCCACCAGCAACAGTGGCGGCTTCTGGCGCGCTGCGCTCAGCCTGGGCTACGGCCAGAAACTCAGCGGCTCGTTCATCAAGAGCTACAAGCTGAAGCTGCAGGTGGACAACCTGCTCGACGCCAACCAGCAGGTCGCCGACTCGGTGAAGAAGGGCGATACCTATTATCTCGTGCTGCCCGGACGGAGCTGGTTTGCCTCCGTGTCGCTGGCACTTTGACATGCAGCGGAGCAGTCGCATGAGCATGAATTTTACCCGCGTGTGTGTCGCCGTACTTGGCCTGTCGATGCTGAATATCGGCAACGCGCGCACCGCCCAACACTATCTCAGTGACGCCCAGCTGCATGAGGCCGTCGCCGTGCTTCCAGCGCCATCAGCCATGGGCAGCGCTGAAGACAGCGCCGATCGCACCGTCACCTTTCAGGCCTACACCACGCGAACAACGGAGCAGGCCGCGCTGTCGAAACAGGAAGAGGAGTTCGGGGTGTTCTCGTTCGCTGCCGTACTGGGTCCGGAGTTCACCGAGCAGCGGCTGCCAGCCACCGCTGCGTTGTTCGCCGAGGTGAAGAAGGAGACGAATCTCGCCAAGAACGAAGCCAAACAGACCTGGCACCGCGAGCGGCCCTGTCCGGTCAACTCATGCCAGTGGGACCCGGAAGGTGACGCTGTCGACTGGAAGAGCCGCGATTATGGCTACCCCAGTGGGCACAGCACGCGGGCAACGGTCTTCGCGCTGCTGCTCGGCCACTTGCTTCCGCAACGTGCGCAGGCGCTGGATCGCTACGCGCGGAGCGTGGGTTGGCGCCGGGTGGTGCGTGGCGTGCATACGCCGCAGGACATCTTCGCCGGCCGCGTGCTGGGACAGGCGTTGGTCCGCGACTTTCTGTCCAGCCCGGCCATCCGTCACGATCTCGATGCAGCAGCACGCGAACTGGAGGACGCTGGCTTCAACCGACAGGTTCCGGCAGGCGGTTAGCCGGTTGCCGAAAGACCTCTCGTTTTCGAACCACGCGTCGGGCACGCCACGTGCCCGACGCGTCCTGGCGAAGGTGATGGTTCACCGCATTAGAAATTTTTGGTGGATGCTGCCCACTGCTCAGCCGGTGGTGTCGTCCCATAGCGCCTGCCAACCCTGCGGCCCCAGCTTCTGCAGCGTGTCGATATTGCGCCGGTAGATCGCGTCGGTGTCGCTCATCTGTTCCATCGCCCGCTCGATGCTGGCTTCGCGCAGCAGATGCAGCGTGGGGAAGGGCGAGCGGTTGCTGTAGTTCTCCACATCCTCGGGCTCGCTGTCGGCGAACTGATACTGCGGATGGAAGCTGGCGACCTGCCATTCGCCTTCCAGACCCAGCGTTTGCACGGCAGCATCGGCGACGTCGAGGAAGTCGTTGTAGTCGAGGAAATCGCCCAGCACGAATGGATGGATCAGCAGGCCGGTTTCACATTCATCCGGGGTCAGTGCGTTGAGCGACTGCAGTTCGCCGCAGAGGTCGTCGAGCAAGGCATCGGTGTCGCGCGCCTGACTGACCCGCATGCGCAGCTTGCCCTGCACATGCGGCGCGCGGGCAAACGGGCACAGATTCAAGCCGATCACCGCGCGTTCCACCCAGCGGGTGGTCGCGGCAAGATAGGGCGCGTCCTCGGGCAGGGCGTCGGCGTTGAGATCGTTGGCGGGGGGCGTGTTCATGAACTTTCCGGTGTGATGGCGAGCGCGACTATAGCCGGGGCCAGCGCGCACGGTGAGGTTGGATTGGGCGGTTCACGTGCGATCATGCCCCTTTGGCCTGCCACAGACTGGGCCAAAGGGTCGCCTTGATGGCTGGCCGAAAGGTGTGTGCCAGCCTCGTGTTACGGGCAACCGTGGCAAAGCTGGCGTATCGTGCGTAGCCCCCTGGGGCATGACGAGGATTCATTCGTGGATGGTTCGAGCGGCCGGATGACAGGTGCGATGCACCGCGAATCCGGCGACAAACCAGAGGGTTCGGAAACCGCCGCAGCCCGCGGCGAGGCTGCGGCTGCGCGTGCGTGCGCTTCGGCGACGGGTCGATTCCACGGTCCGCAGCGCCGACCCAGCCCGCGTGCCTTGCCGGTGAGCTCTGGATCACGGCTTGCGCTTGCCGCGCCAGTTCGCTCGAAAAAAGCGCGCTTGGCACCGCGCTACCGTGCCACCGATTGGAAAGTCTTGATGCCAGCGCTGGCACGCCAGCGGCGATCGTCGGCGTCGTTGCAGCCGCTCGTTCCGCTGCTACGCGGGCGCGCGGTGGGATTCGGGCAATGGCTTGTCAGGTTGGCGGGGAGCGGCTGTGCGGCAGTGGCTTCCGGTGGCCAGTTTGTTCGCGCGCAAGCGATTGCGCGGAAGTCGGTACTGTTGGCGCCGCCTCGGTTGGCCATCGCCGCCTTGTTGGTTGTTGCTGCGGGCGCCGCGACAGCGCTGGGCGGCATGGCCTGGCACGGCGCTCATTCGACGGTGCCGGTAGCGAGGATCTCAGGTGTGGCGGCTGTACAGCCGGTCACGGCCAACGTGGCCCCACCGGTGGTCCAGCCAGTCGAGCAGACGGTGGTTCCACCTGCCACCGCGCTGGTGACAACGCATGACGAGCCGCTGGCGGAGGCCGGTCTTGCCGTTGATCGTGCCCCGGCTGCGCCCTCGGCCGAGCGGCTGCTGAGCGAAGTCAGCACGATGGACCTGATGATGCCGATGGCTGATCCGAATCTGGACATCACGTCTCGCCACAGCCTGTGGGCTCAGGTGGGCAAGGCGTATGACATTGATCCGCTGCTGCTGTACAGCGTGGCGCTGGTCGAATCGAAATCGCTGTATCCGGACGGCAAGGTGGCGCCGACACCGTGGCTGTTCCGGGTTGACGACCACCTGGTGCGCGGTGATCGCCAGCATGTGCAATTGCAGATGGCGGCAGCCAGCCAGTTTGGCTCGGCCGTGCAGGACGTGGGCATCATGCAGGTCTATTACCCGATGCATCGCGATGCCGTACGCGATCCGCTGATTCTGCTGGACCCGCGCACCAACATCACGGTAGCGGCGAAAATCCTGCGCGACGGTATGCACCGTACCCGCGACCGCGTGATGGGTGTGGGTTACTACCACAGCCGCACGCCAAGCCTGGCCAAGGGCTACGGCACGGCCGTGCTTACCGTGTATGAGCGATTGAAGGCAGAACGTCGCATTGCGCGCCGGCACAAGCCTGTCGCGCGCTGACATCTGATGCGGGCAGTTGGTGTCGCTGCCTTGCATCGCATCGCGGCCGCCCGAATATAAGCGGCATCCTCTTGCGGTCATCTCGGCATGTTCCAGTGGCGCTTCGACAATGCTTTCGTACGTGACCTGCCCGGCGATCCGGAGCAGGGCATCGGCCTGCGTCAGGTGGAAGGTGCGCTGTATTCGCGGGTCGATCCCACCCCGGTAGCGGCGCCAAGATTGCTCGCGCATTCGGCGGAAATGGCCGCTGTGCTGGACCTTTCCGAGGCTGATGTCCGCTCAGCCGAGTTCGCTCGCGTGTTCGGTGGCAACCTGTTGCTCGATGGCATGCAGCCCTACGCGGCAAATTACGGCGGCCACCAGTTCGGCCACTGGGCCGGGCAGCTTGGCGATGGCAGGGCGATTTCGCTGGGTGAGGTGATCAACGCGGCGGGCGAGCGTTGGGAGTTGCAATTGAAGGGCGCTGGCTTGACGCCGTATTCGCGCGGTGCGGACGGCCGTGCGGTGCTGCGCTCGTCGGTGCGCGAGTTCCTGTGCAGCGAGGCGATGCATCATCTGGGCGTGCCGACCACGCGTGCGCTCAGTCTGGTTGGCACCGGCGAGCCGGTATTGCGCGACATGTTCTACGACGGCAACGCAGCGACCGAGCCGGGCGCGATCGTCTGTCGTGCGGCGCCGTCGTTCATTCGTTTCGGCAACTTCGAATTGCCGGCGTCGCGTGGTGATGTCGGTCTGCTGCAGCAACTGGTCGCCTTCACCATCGAGCGTGACTATCCGGAACTCACGGGTAGTGGTGAAGCCTTGTACGCCGAATGGTTTGCCCAGGTGTGCGAGCGCACCGCCACGATGATTGCCCACTGGATTCGCGTCGGCTTCGTGCACGGCGTGATGAATACCGACAACATGTCGATCCTGGGCCTGACCATCGACTATGGCCCGTACGGCTGGGTCGACAATTACGACGCGGACTGGACGCCGAATACCACCGATGCACAGCGCCGCCGCTATCGTTTTGGCCAGCAGCCGGACGTGGCGTGGTGGAACCTGAGCCGACTGGCCGGTGCACTGGCGCCCTTGTTCGCGGACGTGGCGCCGCTGCAGGTGGGGCTGGATCGCTATGCGGCGGCCTACGCCGCTGCTGATCGCCGCAACATTGCCGCGAAACTCGGCCTCGCCGAATGTCGCGACGACGACGTGGTCTTGATGCAGTCCTTGCAGGCCTTGATGCAGCAGGCCGAGATCGATATGACGCTGTGGTTTCGCGCGCTGGGTGAGGTCGATCGAAACACGCCGACGCTGGCACCGATGCACGATGCGTTTTACGACGAGGCGAAACGGCGTGAAGCGGAGCCGGCGCTCAATGACTGGCTGACCCGCTACGCGGCGCGTCTTGCCGCTGATGCGTTGACACCCGAACAACGCCGCGAGCAGATGCGTCTGGCGAACCCGCGTTATGTACTGCGCAACTATCTGGCGCAGCAGGCGATCGATCGTGCCATGCAGGGCGATGCCGAAGGGATTGCCGAGCTGCTTGACGTGATGCGCCGCCCTTATGACGACCAGCCCGGTCGCGAGGCGTTTGCGCAGAAGCGGCCGGACTGGGCCAGGCATAAGGCCGGATGCTCGATGCTGTCGTGCAGTTCCTGACGGTCGACGTCGGTGGCTGTGATGAACGCTGGTTGCCGTGGACCCGATTGGATTAGCCATCGTCTGGTGACGAAAGCTCCGCGAAGTGGGGCAAGCCGACAATCGCCAGAACATACTGCATGCTTTCCGGGTCATTCAGCCGGCCACGTTCACCCCGACAGATTGAGTATCAGGCGATGGCTGCATTGAAAGGCCCGTTGGTCCAGGCCGTTGTGGAAGATTCCGAACGCCCGGGGAAGAAGTCTCTGCCGAGTCAGTTTGGCGCTGGCCTGATTACCGGTGCTGCCGATGATGACCCGAGTGGCATTGCCACCTATTCGCAGGTCGGTGCCGCGTACGGCTATGGCACGCTGTGGACGGTGGTGCTGGCATTGCCGCTGATGATCGGCATCCAGACCATCTGCGCACGGATTGGCCGGGTGACTGGCAAGGGGCTGGCCGCAAATATTCGCTCGCAATATCCGGCCCCGGTAGTGATGGGCTTTGTGTTTCTGCTGTTCATCGCCAACATCATCAATCTGTCGGCAGACATTGGCGCGATGGGTGCGGCGCTGAACCTGTTGATCGGTGGGCCGGCGGTGGCCTATGCGGTCGGCTTTGCGGCGCTGTCGGTCGTGCTGCAGGTGTTCATTCCCTTTGCCAGATATTCGCCGTTGCTGAAAGTGCTGACCTTCAGCCTGTTCGCCTATGTCGGCACGGTGCTGGTCATCGATGTGCCGTGGCTCGCGGTTGCCAAGGGCACCTTTCTGCCGACCATACATCTGGACGCCAAGTATGCCGTGGCGGTGGTGGCCGTGTTTGGCACCACGATCAGTCCCTACCTGTTTTTCTGGCAGGCCTCGGAAGAGGCCAACGAAGTGCGCATCACGCCTGGACGCAAGGCGCTGCGGCGTGCGCCGCAGCAAGGCCCGGCGGCGTTGCGGCGGATCAACGTGGACACGATCAGCGGCATGCTGTTTTCGGAAGTGGTGGCGTTTTTCATCATCCTGACTGCGGCGGTCGTCCTGCACGCCCATGGCCAGACCGACATCCAGACCTCGTCCGACGCGGCGGCCGCGCTGCGACCGATCGCCGGCCGGTTTGCGTTCTGGCTGTTTGCCGCTGGCATCATCGGTACCGGCCTGTTGGCGCTGCCCGTTTTGGCGGGCTCCTGCGCTTACGCGCTGGGCGAAGCGTTTCGCTGGAAGACGGGGTTGGAGTTCGCGCCGCGCAAAGCCCGCTTGTTTTACGCCACGATTGCGCTGGCGACCCTGTTCGGCGTGCTGCTGAGCTTCTCGCCGATCGACCCGATCCGCATGCTGTTCTGGAGTGCGGTGATCAACGGCGTGATCGCGGTGCCGCTGATGGTGGTGATCATGCTGCTGGCAGCGCAGCGCAAGGTGATGGGCAAGTTCGTCATCTCGCTGCGACTGAAACTGGTTGGCTGGCTGGCCACCCTGGTGATGGCGGCGGCCGCTGTGGTGATGTTTGCCACATGGGGTCAGTAGCGGGCCGTGCGCCCCCGGCTGGAACAGGCATTTGGTGCCCTCGAGACGATTCGAACGTCCGACCTGCCCCTTAGGAGGGGGCCGCTCTATCCAACTGAGCTACGAGGGCATCGCCGGGATTTTGGCATGGATCGCACGATGGCGCGATCCGCGCACACGCGGGTTCGCGCGTTGACAGCTGGCGGAGCGTCCGCAAAGGCGGTGCGGGAGCCGGTTGGCCAGCCCTGCTAGAATGGCGGATTACAGTTTTCATTCACGGTGCCTGCGGGCGCCGCACGTCTCAGGAGACATCCATGTCCCATGCAATCCTCAACGCGCTCAACCTCAAGGGCGAGCAGTCCGGCAGCTACCTCGGCCAGGGCGAGTGGTCCAAGACCACCGACGCCGGCGCGCTGCAGCCGGTGAATCCGGCCACCGGAGAAGTGCTCGGTACCGTGCATGCGTCCAGCGCGGCTGACTATGAAGTGATCGTCCAGCGCGCCCAGGCGGCATTCAAGGTGTGGAAGACCACGCCGGCGCCGCTGCGCGGTGAAGCGGTGCGCCTGTGTGGCGAAGCGCTGCGCAAGCACAAGGACGCGCTGGGTTCGCTGGTTGCACTGGAAATGGGCAAGATCAAGCCCGAAGGCGACGGCGAAGTGCAGGAGATGATCGACATCGCCGATTTCGCGGTGGGCCAGAGCCGCATGATGTACGGCGCAACCATGCACTCGGAGCGTCCCGGCCACCGCATGTATGACCAGTACCACCCGCTGGGTCTGGTCGGCATCATCAGCGCGTTCAACTTCCCGGTGGCGGTGTGGGCGTGGAATGCGATGCTGGCGACGATCGCCGGCGACATCTGCATCTGGAAGCCGTCGCCGAAGACCCCGTTGTCGGCGATCGCCACAATGAAGATCTGCAACGAAGCGCTGAAGGACGGCGGCTTCCCGGATCTGTTCTTCCTGTTCAACGATGCGGGCAGTGATCTGGCGCAGAGCTTCGTCGACGACAAGCGCATTCCGCTGATCAGCTTTACCGGTTCGACCAAGGTCGGCCGCATGGTCGGCGAGCGCGTCGCCCAGCGCATGGGTCGTTCGCTGCTGGAATTGGGTGGCAACAACGCGATCATTCTGGACGACACCGCCGACCTGAAGCTGGCGATCCCGGGCATCGTGTTCGGTGCCGTCGGTACCGCCGGCCAGCGCTGCACCACGACCCGTCGTTTGTTCGTGCAGGAGTCGATTTTCGACAACGTGGTCGACACCTTGGTCAAGGCGTATCAGCAGGTTGAAGGCAAGATCGGCGATCCGACCTTGGCCACCACGCTGATGGGTCCGCTGAACAGCCAGGAAGCGGTGCAGGGTTATCTGAAGGCGGTGGAAAATGCCAAGGCTGCGGGTGGCACCGTGCGCACCGGCGGCAAGGCGTTGACCGATCGCAAGGGCAACTTCGTACTGCCGACCATTGTCACCGGCGTGAAGAATTCCGATGACGTGGTGCAGACCGAAACGTTTGCACCGATCCTTTACGTGATGCCGTTCAAGACGCTGGACGAGGCGATCGACATGCAGAACGACGTGCCGCAGGGCCTGTCTTCGTCGATCTTCACCAACAACCTGCGCTCGGCCGAGCAGTTCCTGTCGGCCGCCGGTTCGGATTGCGGCATTGCCAACGTCAACATCGGCACCTCGGGTGCCGAGATTGGCGGCGCATTCGGTGGCGAGAAAGAAACGGGCGGCGGTCGCGAGTCCGGTTCGGATGCCTGGAAGGTCTACATGCGCCGCCAGACCAACACCATCAATTACTCCGATGCTCTGCCGCTGGCACAGGGCATCAAGTTCACGGTGTAATCAAGCAAGCCGTCGCAGGCGGTTCACTGCCTGCGACGGTTCCGTGCACGACGGCGTGGTTCCACCTTCCTGACGAGTGAGCAACCCGATGAGCTATCAACCGTCCTACCGGCCCGGCAATGCGACCAGTTCGCTGGCCGTGGTCAGCCTGGTGTTTGGCATCGTGACCTGGTTCCTGCTGCCTTTCATTGGTGCGCTGGTGGCGATTGTCTGCGGCCACCTGGCGCGTGGCGAAATTCGTCGCAGCCCGATCGACAACCGCATGGAAGGCGACGGCATGGCTGTGGCCGGTCTGGTGTTGGGTTACGTGCAGTTGGGCTTTTGCGTACTGGCTGGGTTGCTGCTGATGGCCGTGCTGTTTTTCGGCTTCGCGGTTGCCGGCTGGCATTGATCCACGCATGAGCGACCGGTCTTCGACTCCGTTCAACTTTCACGGCTATCGCGTGCTGGTTGCCGGCGGTAGTCGCGGTATCGGTCGCAGTATCGCGCTGAGTTTTGCCGAGGCCGGCGCGGCGGTGTCGATCTGTGCGCGCGGTGCAACGGCGTTGGAAGAAACCCGTCAAGCGATCGAAGCGCATGGCGTGATCGCACATGCGAAAGTTGGCGATCTCGCAGACGGCACGGCGATCGACGCGTGGATCGCTGAGGCGGCGAGTGCGCTGGGCGGTATCGATGTGCTGGTCAACAACGCCAGTGGCTACGGCTTCGGCGAGGGCGATGAAAGCTGGCTGGCTGGTTTCAACGTCGACTTGATGGCTGCCGTGCGTGCCTCGCGGGCTGCGTTGCCGTATCTGAAAGCTTCCGATCACGGCTGCATCCTGCATACCAGTTCGATCGCCGCGTTTCGTCCGCGTCCGAATGGCGCTGCCTATGCGGCGGTGAAGGCCGCGCTCAGCCAATACACGATGTCTCAGGCGGCGGCACTGGCCGCTGATCGCATCCGCGTCAATGCGATTGCACCGGGCTCGATCGCCTTTGCCGATGGCTTGTGGGATCGCCGCCGGGTCGAACAACCCGAGCTTTATCACGCCACCCTGGCAAAAATTCCGTTTGGTCGTTTCGGCAAGCCCGAAGAGATCGCCCACGCGGCGCTGTTCCTCGCCTCGCCATGGGCGGGTTGGATCACCGGCCAGACCCTCGTTGTCGATGGCGGGCAGATGCTCAGTGGCTGAGTGACGGCGGCCGGAACACTGGCAGGCTAGACTTCGCCGACGACTACCGTTTTCCTGTGGCTCATTGATCGGAAACCCATGTACGACATCCTGCGCCCGCTGCTGTTCAAGCTCGACGCCGAGAAGGCGCACCACCTGACCCTGTATGGGTTGGGCGTGGCCCAGCGCAGTGGGTTTGCGCACTGGATCGCCAAGCCGCCGGCGGATCTGCCGACCACGGTTTTCGGCATCACTTTCCCGAATCCGGTGGGCCTGGCTGCCGGGTTGGACAAGAACGCCGAACACCTGGACGCGCTCGATGCGTTGGGTTTCGGCTTCATTGAAGTCGGCACGGTGACGCCGCTGGCGCAACCCGGCAACGACAAGCCGCGCATGTTCCGGCTGCCGCAGCACGAAGCGATCATCAACCGGCTCGGCTTCAACAACGGTGGCGTCGATGCGCTGGTGCGCAACGTGCAGAAGTCGAGTTACCACGGTGTGCTCGGCATCAACATCGGCAAGAACAAGGACACGCCGAACGAGAAGGCGGTCAACGACTACCTGATCTGCCTGCACAAGGTCTACGAACACGCCACCTATATCACGGTGAATATTTCCTCGCCGAACACCGCTGGCCTGCGCGACCTGCAGCAGGAAGCCACGCTGTACAAATTCATTTCCGTGTTGCGCGCGGCACAGGAGCGGTTGGGCTCGCAACAGGGCAAGCGCAAGCCGATGTTGCTGAAGATTGCGCCTGATCTTTCGGAGCTCGAGCTTGATGCGATCGCTGAAGTGCTGCTGCGCACCGGTATCGACGGCGTCATTTGCAGTAACACCACGATCGATCACGATTCAGTGGCTGACGATCCGCGCGGAGGCGAAGCAGGCGGGCTATCCGGCAAACCGTTGTTTGCCCGCTCCACCGCGGTACTTGCCGGCATGCACCAGCGCTTGCAGGGGCGTATTCCGCTGGTTGGCGTGGGCGGCATTCTCGAAGGCAGTGATGCGGTCGAGAAACTCGATGCAGGCGCTTCGCTGGTGCAGGTCTATTCGGGTTTGATCTATCGCGGGCCGCATCTGATCGGTGAATGTGTCAACGAAATTCGTCGCCATCACGAGGCCGGTCATGGCCATTGAACGGGTAGAGATGCCTGCGGAGCGAACAGCCGTGCCAGCGGAGCGAATAGACATGCCAGCAGAGCGAATAGACATGCCAGCAGAGCGAATAGATATGGGCGGCTATACGCTGATCGAGCATGCCTCGCTGGCGTCGCGAAATACGCTGCGCGTGGACGCGCGTGCGCGCCTGCTGGCCGAAATTCGTGATGCCTCGAAGCTGCCCGAGCTGCTCGAATTCCTGGCTATCCGCAACGGCTGCGTGCTGCCCTTGGGTGAGGGCAGCAATGTGTTGTTCACCGGCGATTTCGACGGCACCGTGGTGGTCATGGCGACCCGCGGCGTGCAGGTTGAAAGCGATGGCGATAGTGCGCGCATCGCTGTGGCTGCGGGCGAGCGCTGGGATGATTTCGTGCGCTGGACCTTGGGTCAGGGGTATGCGGGTCTTGAGAATCTGATCCTGATTCCCGGTACCGTCGGTGCCGCGCCGATCCAGAACATCGGTGCCTACGGTTGCGAAGTGGCCGAGTTCGTCGAAAGCGTGGAAGCGTGGGATACCCGAGAACAGCGCGTGGTGATTCTCGATCACGCCACCTGCGCATTCGGCTACCGCGACTCGCTGTTCAAGCGCGAGCCCGGTCGTTACATCGTTACCGCCGTGCGTTTCCTGTTGCCGCGCAATCGCCCACTGCGAACCGACTACGCCGGCATCGACGAGCAGCTGGCGCGGATGGGTGTCGACAAGCCTGCGCCATTCCACGTGGCCGAAGCGGTGGTGCACCTGCGTACGAAAAAGCTGCCCGACCCGGCGGTGATCGGCAACGCAGGCAGCTTCTTCAAGAACCCGATCGTTGATGCCGCGCTGGCTGAAGCGCTGAAGCGCGAGCATCCCGAACTGGCTGCGTGGCCGCAAGCGGATGGCCGCAGCAAACTGTCGGCGGCATGGCTGATCGAAGCGGCCGGCTTCAAGGGGCTGCGTGAAGGTGACGCCGGCATCTCCAATCGGCATGCGCTGGTGCTGGTCAATCACGGCAATGCCACCGGTCCGCAACTGTGGGCGTTGGCGCAAAAAGTCATGGCAGGCGTACGCAAGAAGTTCGGCGTGCAGCTGGAACCGGAGCCAGTGGTAATCGGGAGCTAGGCCGCACGTCGAGGCAGGCTGCATCTGATTTCCTTCGACTGCCCTTCAAGTAACCATCCTGGTCACGCCTTCGAGCAAGCCGGGCGCGTGGAACCTCCGCGCCCGCCTTGTCTTCACGACGGGATGTCGCATGCCGATGGATCAGTTTGAATTGGCGCTCACGCGCATCGCCGTGGTCGTGCCGTGCACCGTGGGCCCCACAGGCTGCTTCCCGTCCGGCGTGTACTGCGTGAGGGTGAAGTCTCCGCTGTAGGCATTGTTGCCGGGAGCCAGCGTGATGTTCTCGCGGATATTCACCGGGCCGAGGAAGGTCTGGCCGGTGGCGTCCCAGTTCAACGCCCAGTGGTTGAGCCGGTAGGTGTGCGGCCCAGTCTGCGTCCATGCCCCCATGCAGAAGCTCTGGGTCTGCGGGGCCTTGCCGGAATTCATGATCTCGGTACCGTCGGCATGCCAGGTGACAAAGCCCTGGTCGGCCACGTTGCCTTGCACGGTGAACGTGAAGCGGTACAGGCCAGTGATGGGCTCAAGCTTTTGCAGGGGATTGGCGTAACCTCGGCCATCTTCATGTCGCATTGCCGCGGTTAGAGCAACGTTCGGTGAGTCTTGCGTGTACGTCAGCATCGTGGCGTGCAGGTTTGTGGGTGACTGGACGTTGCCGAAATCGCAAGCTCTTGCGTTGTGGCTGACGGCAATCGTCGAAAGGCCGATGGCAGCCAGAGTAATTGCTGCTTGCATACGAGTTTTCATGGGATTCTCCTGTGGCATGGCAAGGGCGACTCCGCTGTTCGCCTGGCCAGTAATCTGCGCTCTCTACACGTGCCAGTCATGATGGATAGGTGAGGGAATTGCGAGAAGATGCGTGGTCACCGTAGTGGTGACCTGATCCGGAAGGAGCATGCTGCGATATGGAAAACCGTAAGCACCCGATCCATCCTGCGGCGTCCGGTGCGTTCGCGTTCGCGAATGTGCTGATCGATGCGGATGCGCATCGGTTGACCCGTGATGGTCGCGATATCACGGTGGAGCCGAAAGCGTTTGCCGTGCTGCTGGAATTCCTGGCTCACCCTGGCCAACTGCTCAGTCGCGACGCCTTGCTGGATGCCGTCTGGGGACACAACTACGTAACGCCTGGCACGCTCAGTCGGATCATTGCGCAACTGCGGCGTGCGCTGGCGGACGACAGCGAGAACCCGCACTGCATTCAGACCGTGCACGCACTGGGTTATCGCTTCATCGCCTCCTTGCAGAAACCGCAAGTCGAAGGTGTGCCTGCGTTGCGTTTTTCACCATCAGCGCAAGCGCGCCTGCCCCAGCGCACGAGCCCGCTGATCGGGCGCGAGAACGACATCGAGCAACTACAGCAGCTATTGCAGAATGGCCGGCTGGTGACGGTGATCGGCGCAGGTGGGATAGGCAAGACGCAGACGGCACTCGAGGTCGCGCGACGGGTAGCGGCGGATTTCCCCGATGGGGTTTGGCTGAGCGATTGCACCATGCTTGAAGACGAGATCGCAGTCGCACGCGGTCTGGCCGAATTGTTTGATATCCGCGTCACCATGGGGGCGCAGGAGTTGATCGAGCGGCTGGGTGAACTGCTGCGCGAACGCCATCTGTTGCTCCTGTTCGACAACTGCGAGCGCATCGCCGCACCGCTGGGAAAGCTGGTCGAGATCTTGTTGGCAGCTTGCGCGGATGTGCGTGTGCTGGTGACCAGTCAGCATCGCCTGAACTGCGCCGGCGAGGGACTTTTCTGGTTGCCGCCGCTGGAGGTTCCCCCGCTGGGCGAGTGGGCCACGGACGAGCAGGTGGCCTGCCTGTCGCAAGTCCCCGCGATGCAATTGTTGCTGACGCGCTCGCGCGCGTTTGCCTCGAGTTTCGCCTTGACGCCGACCAATGCTCACCCGGTTGCCGAGATATGCCGGCGGCTTGATGGCTTGCCGCTGGCACTGGAGATCGCCGCGGCGCGGTTGCGCTTGCTCAGCCCGCAGCAATTGCTGGCGCGGATGGATGCCCATCTTCTCAACCTCGCCGAAACCAGTCCGAGCCGGCCAGCGCGGCATCAGACGCTGCATGCGCTGATCGCATGGAGCTTCACCCTGTTGTCGGAAGCTGAATTGTCCCTGCTCGGTGGGCTCAGCGTATTCGCCGGTGCCTGCACGCTCGGCGGTGCCAACGCCGTGGGCGCGGTGTTCGGTCTGGTGGACGAGCAGGTACTGGATCTGCTGGGCAGCTTGGTCGACAAATCCTTGCTTGCCGTGGATACCACCACCAATCCGCCGTGCTATCGCCTGCTGGACAGCGTGCGACTGTTTGCGCGCGAGAAGCTGGCCGAAAGCGGCGACGAACCGTGCGTAAGGGATGCGCACCTGGCGCACTTCGTCCAGCTTGCCGAACACGCCAATGAGAGCATTCGCGGGGATCGCCAGCAGCTTTGGTCCGAGCGGGTCAGGCGCGAATGGGCCAATCTGCGCGTCGCATTCGATCATGCGCTGTCACGGCCAGACGGTGCCGAGAGTGCGTTGGCCTTGAGTGGCAATCTTTGCTGGTACCTGCGGATGGGGGGCGACTATGTCGAATCGGCAAACTGGCTGGACCAGGCCTTGCGTGCCGGACGAGCACAGACACGACAGCGCGCGCAGGCACTGATCGCCATTGGCATCATGAATCACCAGATGCAGGCGCACGAGCAGGCCGGTCCGCAATTACGCGAAGGCATCGCGCTGGCCATGAAACTGGGCGACTTGTGGCTGGCCGGGGCGGGCAAGGCGGTGCTGGCGTTCGAGCTCGCGACGTGCGGGGAATTCACTGAGGCTGGTGTTTGCGCGGAATCGGCACTGAGCGTCGCCGAAGCGCAAGGCGACCCCTGGTTGCGCTCGATGGCGCTGTTGAGTCGTGGCATCACGCATGCGCTGAACAATCGGCATCGTGACGCAGAGGCCTGTCTCGGCGACGCCTTCGATGCGGTGACGTCGCCAAGCGGCGATCCTTTCCAGAAGGCCTATATCCTGATCAATCGTGCCTTGCAGCGTTTCTACCTGGGCGACCTGCCGGGTGCGGCACAGGATTGGCTGTTTGACCTCGATATCTTCATTGGGCTGCAGCACTGGCGTGGCGTGGCGGGCTGCGTCGAGGGCGCGGCCTATCTGGCGAGCGAGCGCGGCGACGCGCATTGCGCCGCCCGCTTCCTGGCCGCCGCCGCGCACCTGCGTGAGTTGACCCAGTCGCCACTCATGCCGCAGTGGCGCAACGCGCAAGTGGTGGCGCAGCGGAGGTCATGCGAAGAGCTCGGGCAGACCTTCGAGCAGGTGCGACGGGACGGTGCTGGGACCCGCTTCGAGCAGATCGCCGATGAGGCTCGCGCGCTGCTGGAAGACATCGCCACGGCTTAAGCTTTGCGCACGGGCAGCAACAGTCCTGCCGGATCATAGTGCGCACGCAGCGCCGCCAGTCGCTGCTGCGTGGCCGCATCGTGGCTGCGTGTGCCCAGGTCGGCTACGTCCCCGGTAAAGTTCGGCTGCATGTCGCTGCGCGCATGGGGCGCAAACGCAGTGCGCAGACCTTGCGTCCAGTCGCGGACGGCGGCGAGTCCTTCCGCGCCGCCCGCATGGCCGATCACGTTGATGAAGAACGGAACATCACGTTGCATGAAGGTCGTGGCATCGCGCGGGACTCTGGCCACCGCGCCGCCCAAGTGGTGGATGTGTACCTCGCAACGTGGGTCCGGTGGCGTTTCGGCGCCTGCGACTAGGGTATCGATCAGCGCGTCATCGAGCGCATCGAACTGCGAGGTCGTCCAGTAATAGTGGTCACCCGCCGGGGCCGTGGGGTCAAAGGTCTGCTGCCACGCGGCATACGGCATCACGCCTTCGTGGCGACCCAGCGGCTGGCCGTGATCGGCAAGCGGTGCCAGCACCCGCGTTCCCTCCGCGGGCTCGCCACTCCAGCAATAAGCCAGCGCAATGGCACGCTTCCCGTGGGTTGCCGGGGGGAGGAATGGCGCCGGCGGTGCGGTGGTGAAAACCAGCATCGCGGTCAGCGCGTCCGGCGCGTTCCGGGTGAACGTGCGGAATGCGCGCAACAGCTCGGCTGCACCTTCGATGGGGTGAAACACCACGCCGGCGAACACTTCGGCGACGGGATGCAACTGGTAGGTGAAGTGCGTGACAACCCCGAAACCACCCGCGCCGCCACGCAGCGCCCAGAACAGATCGGCATGCTGCCGTTCATTGACCACGATGCTGCGTCCATCCGCCAGCACGACGTCGGCCTCGAGCAGGTTGTCGACAGCCAGCCCGTAGTGGCGCATCAACCAGCCCACGCCACCGCCGAGTGTGTAGCCGCCGACACCCGTACTGGAGACCAGACCGCCGGTGGTAGCCAGGCCGTGCGGTGACGTCGCCGCGTCCACGTCCCGCCACAAGGCTCCGCCCTCGACCCTTGCGGTGCGCAATTGCAGATCGACCTCGACGCGATTCATGGCACCCAGGTCCAGCATCAGCGCATCCTCGCGCACCGCCAGTCCGGCCACGTTGTGGCCGCCGCCGCGCACGGTCATCGGCACCTGCGAGCGAGTGGCGAACCTGACGGCGGCGCGGACATCCTCGGCATCCAGACAGCGAGCGATCGCCAGCGGGTGCCGGTCAATCGCGCCGTTCCACACATGGCGGCGTTGCTCGTACTCCGGCTCGCCACGGCGCAGCACAGGGCCACGCAGTGCTGCGGCCAGTTCATCCCACGCCGGTGTGTGTGCAGCATCCAATTCGCTGGACATGACTTGCTCCTGTCTCGCTGAGGCATCGCGATGCGGTGGGATCACAGCACTAGCAGACAGCGTTTCCCGTTCCACTGCCTGGCGTCACTATGACCATCTTCGCAGGCACGGTCATGATGGAAGCATACGGCTTTGATGATGGCGGCACGCCAGGCCCGGCGGGGAGTGCCCGCCCTACCGTGCGGTGCGTGCAGTGCGCTGTTCGATATTCGGCAAAAACACCGTGATCAACCCCATCAACGGCAGATACGCGCACAGCTGGTAAACGTATTCGATGCCGTGGCTGTCGGCCAGTCCACCAAGCACCGCCGCACCGATGCCACCCATGCCGAAGGCCAAGCCGAAGAACAGGCCGGAAATCATGCCTACGCGGCCGGGAATCAATTCCTGCGCGTAGACCAGGATGGCCGAGAACGCCGAGGACAGCACCAGCCCGATGATCACCGTCAGCACGCCGGTCCACAGCAGGTTCGCGTGCGGTAGCAGCAGGCTGAACGGGGCCACGCCGAGTATGGATACCCAGATCACCCATTTGCGGCCGATGCGGTCACCCACCGGGCCGCCGATCAGCGAGCCGATGGCTACTGCGAACAGGAAGACAAACAGGTGGACCTGCGCGCTCTGCACCGACAGGCCGAATTTGTGGATCAGGTAAAACGTGTAGTAGCTGCTGAGACTGGCCAGGTAAAAATACTTGGAGAAGATCAGCAAGCCGAGAATCACCAGCGCCGCAATGATCTTGTTACGTGACAGCGAAATCACATTGAGGTGGCGTGACGGCGATTGGCTGCGCGCCACATGATGGCGGCCGTACCAGCGGCCGACCTGCAGCAGCACCACGATGGCCAGCAACGCGGCCAGCGAGAACCACGCCACGCTGCCTTGCCCATACGGCACGATGATCCACGCAGCCAGCAGCGGCCCCAGTGACGAGCCGGTATTGCCGCCGACCTGGAACAGCGACTGCGCCAGCCCGTGCCGTCCACCGGAAGCCATCCGCGCCACCCGTGACGATTCCGGATGAAATACCGCCGAGCCGGTGCCGACCAGCGCAACGGCCAGCAGCAGCATCGTGAAACTCGGCGCCACGGCAAGCAACAGCAAGCCGCACAGCGTGAAGCCCATGCCGATGGGCAGCGAGTAGGGCATCGGCCGCTTGTCGGTAACCATGCCCACCAATGGCTGCAGCATCGAGGCGGTGAGCTGGAACACCAGGGTGATCAGGCCGACCTGGGCGAAGCTCAGGTGGAAGTTGCCTTTCAACAAGGGGTAGATCGCCAGGATCAGCGACTGGATCATGTCGTTGAGCATGTGCGCGAAGCTGATGCCGCCGAGCACCGCGAACTGGGTACGTTCGCTGGCGGGTCCGGGAACGTCGGAGGCGGGGATTGCCGCAGGGGAGATCAAGGCGCTTTCGACGCGGGTCTGCATGAGGTGGTTGACTGTGTGGGGCGGCGTGGGGGTGCCAACGATAAGGCAACTCGCCAGCGTGCTGCATGTGCCACGCGTCGTCTGGCCTGTGTTGCCGGTCATCGACAAGGCAACACAGCCTGAGTGCAAGCTGACCCGGGAAGGCATGCCGCGACTGGCGGCACCGCAGGCAAGCTACCATGGGCTGCCACCCCGTCCTTGCTGCATGATTTGCCGATGAACAGCCGCACTATTCGCCCTGACTCGCCTGCCGCCGCCAATGATGCGGCGCCGTTGGCAATGACTGTGGATCTGGCCGACAGCCGTCTATACATCCATCGCGAGTTGTCGCAGCTGCAGTTCAATGTCCGCGTGCTGGATCAGGCGCTGGACGAGCGAACGCCGTTGCTGGAACGACTGCGGTTCCTGCTGCTGTTCTCGCGCAACATGGACGAGTTCTTCGAGATTCGCGTGGCCGGGCTGAAAGGGCAGATTGCGCTGGACCACGAAATCATCGGGCCGGACGGTATCGCGCCGAAACGCGCGCTGGCGATGATCAGCGAAATCGCGCATCGGCAGATCGAGCGGCAGTACGCGATCCTCAACGAGCGCATCCTGCCGGAGCTGGCGCAGCAGGGCATTCGCATCGTGCGACGTTCGCAGTGGACGCCGAAACAGAAGCAATGGGTACAGCGCCATTTTCGTCAGGAGGTGGCGCCGCTGGTGACGCCGATCGGGCTTGACCCGACCCATCCGTTCCCGCGACTGGTCAACAAGAGCCTCAACTTCATCGTGCAGCTGGATGGCGTCGATGCGTTCGGTCGCAACTCCGGGCTGGCCGTAGTGCCCGCACCACGCGTATTGCCGCGCTTGATCCAGATGCCGGCAGAAGTGTGCGAAGGCGGCGACAACTATGTGTTGTTGTCGTCGATCATCCATGCCCATGTGGAAGAGCTGTTCCCCGGCATGGACGTGCTCGGTTGCTACCAGTTCCGCTTGACCCGCAACGCCGACCTCACGCTGGACCCCGAAGACGTCGAAGACCTCGCGCTGGCCTTGCGTGGCGAGCTGTATTCGCGCCGCTTTGGTGACGCGGTGCGACTGGAGGTGGCGGACAACTGCCCGAAGGTGCTTGCCGATCACCTGCTCAAGCAATTCGGTCTGGCCGAGTCCGAACTTTACGAAGTGAACGGTCCGGTAAACCTGGCCCGGCTGTTCCTGATTGCCAGTCACGCCAACTATCCGCGACTGCAATATCCGCCGATCACGCCGGCGTTGCCGAAAGCGCTGCGGCACGCGGATGACCTGTTTCAAGTGATTGGCAAGCACGACGTGCTGCTGTTGCATCCCTACGAATCGTTTGCGCCGGTGGTGGATCTGTTGCGGCAGGCATCGTGCGATCCGCAGGTGCTGACGATCAAGCAGACGCTGTATCGCACCAATGCGAAGTCGGAGATTGTCGATGCCCTGGTCGACGCCGCGCGTTCGGGCAAGGAAGTCACCGCGGTGGTGGAGTTGCGCGCGCGCTACGAAGAAGAATCCAACCTCAGCCTTGCCGAACGCCTGCAGCAGGCGGGTGCGGTGGTGATCTACGGCGTGGTCGGCATCAAGACGCACGCGAAGATGATGCTGATTCAGCGCCGCGAGGGCGACAAGCTGGTGCGCTATGCCCACTTGGGTACCGGCAACTACCACAGCGGCAACGCGCGTTTGTACGCCGATTACAGCTTGCTCACTTCGGATGTGGCCTTGTGCGAGGACGTGCACAAGCTGTTCAGTGAGCTGACTGGCATGGGCACGGTGCTGCACATGAAGAAGCTGCTGCATGCGCCGTTCACGCTGAAACCCCGGCTGCTGGAAATGATTGCCGCGGAAACAGTGCATGCCGCGGCGGGCAGGTCGGCGCAGATCATCCTCAAGCTCAATGCGTTGACCGACCCTGGCGTGATTCGCGCGCTGTATCAGGCCAGTATCGCCGGGGTGCAGATTGAGCTGATCGTGCGCGGCATCTGCAGCCTGCGACCCGGCGTCGAAGGAGTTTCGGAAAACATCCGGGTACGTTCGATCATCGGCCGTTTTCTTGAACACAATCGCGTGTACTGGTTTGCCAACGATGGCGAGCCCCGGCTGTATCTGTCCAGCGCCGACCTGATGGAGCGCAGTCTCGATCGTCGCGTGGAAGTGGCCTTCCCGATCGACGGCCGCAAGCTGCAGCAACGTATTCATCATGCGCTGGAGCTGTGCCTGGCCGACAACGTGGGCACCTACCACCTGCAGGCCGACGGCGACTACCAGCGCCCAGTGCCTGTCGCTGGTGAGCCGGTGCATGACATGCAGGCGGAGTTGATGGCCTTGCTGTGTGGCACCGGCGCCGTCCACTGAGCCGATCGAACCTGGCTGTCCACCGATTTCGTTCCCTCGCGTTGCCATGGGTATCTAGCCCGCGCCCGCCATGGAGCATGTGATGGTCCGATTGTCGCGTTTCGCTGTCAGCGTTCTGCTGCTGACCCTGGTGGTCGTCTGCGCCGAATCATCGGCCAGTTCGCTGCGCGATACCTTGCTGGCGCGCCGCCAGGTTGCCGGCAATACCGGCACGCCGGTACTTCCTGCGGGCACTCGCGTGATCCGCGACGTGGCCTACGGCAACGATCCGCGCCAGCGTTTTGATGTGTACGCACCGGCGCAGGCAGCGCACGCGCCGGTGATCTTCATGGTGCACGGTGGCGGCTGGCGTCGCGGTGACAAGGCGATGGACAACGTGGTGGCGAACAAGGTGGCACGCTGGCTGCCGCGTGGCTTCATCGTCATCTCCACCAACTACCGCATGCGTCCGGACACGGCGCCCTTGCAACAGGCCGAGGACGTGGCTCGCGCGCTGGCCATGGCCCAGCGTCAGGCCGCGCAGTGGGGCGGTGATGCGCAGCGCTTCATCCTGATGGGCCATTCGGCGGGGGCGCATCTGGTGGCACTGCTCAGCGCCGCGCCGGCTTTGGCGAAGGCTCAAGGCGCGCAGCCGTGGCTGGGCGCGATCTCGCTGGATGGCGGCAGCCTGGATGTGGTGCAGACCATGCAGGCGCCGCACTTTCCACTATTCGACGAAGCGTTCGGCGCCAACCCCGCAGACTGGCGGGCGGCTTCGCCGTTCCAGCAACTGCAGGGTCGCATCGTGCCGTTCCTTGCCGTGTGTTCCAGTCAGCGGCTGAACTCCTGTGCGCAGTCGCACGCCTTCGTCGGCAAGGCCAGGTCATTCGGCAGCCAGGCCAGCGTGCTGGAAGAAGACCTGTCGCACGGCGAGATCAACCAGCAGCTTGGCCTGCCTGCGGATTACACACGGGCGGTCGAGCGCTTCATGCGTTCGCTCGATCCCGCCGTGTCGCGTTTGCTGGACGATCAGGCGGCGCGCATCGCCGCCTTGCCGGTGGTGATCGACCGCTGATTGGTCAGTTGAGGTGCGCCGTCATCCAGCCGACCCAGCGACGATAAACGTCGGTAGTGCGCACGATGTCCTTGGGGAAATGCGTATCGACCGGATAGGCGTAAAACTCCACCGGCACGCCGTTGTCGCGCAGCGCGTGGTACCACTCGTAGCTGTTCACCAGCGGTACGTTGGGGTCGCCGACGTCGCCCATGATCAGGGTCGGTGCGGTGACTTTGTCGGCCGATGCAATGGGTGACTGCTCGCGCCAGATCTCGCGGTCCTTGCCGGCCCACGGCGAGCCGCCAAAGAAATATGCGTCGCCGGTCTGGTAGTACGAGACGGTGTAATCCATGAGCCAGTCGGTAAGCGAGGCGCCAGCCACCGCAGCCTTCCATCTGGACGGGTAGTGGCCGCTCAACCAGGTGGTCATGTAGCCACCGTATGACCAGCCGCTGACACCGATCCGGTTGCTGTCGACCATGCCCAGCTTCTCCACCGCGGCGACGCCCGCCATCACGTCCTTGCCCGGGCCTTCGCCGGTATCGCGATAAATCGCATGCTGGTAGGCATCACCCAGATTGGTGCTGCCACGATAGTTCGGCTGGAACACCACGAAACCGGCGGCCGCCAGCAACTGCGGCAGTGGCGAGAACTGCACGGTCGAGCCGGCTTCCGGGCCGCCGTGGATGGCCAGCACCAGCGGATACTTCTGCCCGCTCTGATAACCCACCGGGTAGGTCAGCACGCCATCTTCGTGGAAGCCATCCGGGCCGTCCCAGTCGATCGATTCGGTACGGCCCAGCGCCAGCGTATCGATGAACGCGTTGAGCTGGGTCAGCTGGCGCGGTTTGCCGCTCGTCGCATTCATCACATACAGCTCGCCCGGGTGTTTGGCCGTGCTGCCGATGAAGGCCAGTACGCCGGTTTTCGCGATGCTGACATCGGCGCCGGCCTCGACCTCGCCAAGGTCGAGCTTGCTGGCTTTGCCCGACAGCGGCTGCAACCACAGCACCGCATGCGTGCCATCGCCGCCGGCCAGCAGCAGCTTGCCATTTGGCAGCCACGCGTAGTTGCCGATGTTGCGCGCCAGTGCTTCAGTGACGTCGCGCTGGTGGCCGTCGACGGAAACATAGACGGCATTGCCGTTGTTCTGGTCGCCACCACGCGGGCGCAGCCAGGCCAGTGCCTTGCCGGTGGGTGCGTAGCGCGGGTCCATCACGCTCTGCGCCGTCACCAGGGGATGTGGCGCACCGCCAGCCACATCCACGCTGTCGATCACCGAGTGGAACGATGGTCCCCAATACGGCCCCGGAAAACGGGTGAAGGCGATGCTGTGGCCGTCACGACTCCACGCCGGTTCCGGTGCACCATCCTGCTGGTCGGTGGACAGGCTGAAGCTGCCTTCGGTCAGCCGCTTGGCCGTGCCGCCGCTACTGGGAATCAGCCAAAGGTGCGATGAGGTCAGGGCAGCGCGTGCAAGAAAGTGATTGTCAGTGACCTGGAACGCATCGTCATGCGCCTTGATCGCCTTGGCATTGGCCGGCTCGTCGGTGCTGACAAACGCCAGCTGCGTGCCATCCGGGCTCCAGCTGAAGGAGTCCACGCCATGCTTGGCTTCGGTGATGCAATGGGCGTCGCCGCCATCCATCGGCATCACGTAGAGCTGGTCTTCCTTGGTCTTTTCGTCCTTGGCAAGGAAGGCCAGCTGGCTGCCGTCCGGTGACCAGCGCGGCGAGCCGAGATCCTCGCGATGCCAGGTCAGCGTGCGGCGCTTGCCACTGGTTACATCGACCAGATCAATTTCATCCTTGCTCTTGTCGGTTTTAAAATCCGGCGTGGAGACGACGACCGCAATGCGTTTGCCATCCGGTGAAATCTGCGGCTCGCTGAGCCGCACGATTTTCTGCAGGTCGCTCAGCTGGAACGAGGGCGTCGTACTGGCAGCATGCGACGGCAACGGCAAGGCAAGCAGACAACAGCAACCCAACGCGGCAAGTCCAATGGACTTCATGGCAACCCCTTGATCGAGCGGTGGTGGATCGGCGACACGCGAACGGCGTTCACCGGTATGACGAGACCGCGTTACTCTACGCCGATACCCCGGCGCACAGCAGGCGCCGGCAGCAGCACCGACCGTATCAACCCAATCGCCATGCCGCGAGGTGGCCTTGAACACATCGACACTGTGGTGGGGCTTGCTGTTCGGCTCGATCGGGCTGGGCTACTTCATCTACGGCAGAAAGCAGCGCGAGATCGTGCCGCTGGTCTGCGGTATCGCGCTGATGGCCTTTCCGTATTTCGTCAGCGGCGCCGCGTGGTTGATCGTCGTCGGCGTGGTGTTGATGGTGATTCCGCGGTTTGTGCGCCTGTAAAGTGAGCAGCTAACAAAAAAGCCTCCGGAGACCGGAGGCTTTTTTGTAAATCCGTGGTGGAGCGGATGGGGATCGAACCCACGACCTCCACGATGCGAACGTGGCGCTCTCCCAGCTGAGCTACCGCCCCACGGAAGCCGCGAATGTTAGCAGCGTGTGTGGGTGTTCGCCAAGAGCCAATGTGTTTGGCTCAGCCTGGCAGCAGCCCGGGCAGGGCATCGTGCAGTACCTCGCGGCGCCAGCCTTCGAGGAATTCGGGCCACTCGGCAGTCACCACGTATTCTTCCAGCACCTTGCGTGGGCACAGCAGGCCGGGTGGCAGGTCGAGTTCGCTGGCGCGGTTGTCGACCAGTTGCTTCATGTCGCCCAGCGCTTTCTTCGCCTCGCCTTGGGGATGGGCGGGGATACGTGCGGTGGCGGCAACTTCCTCGGCGCTGACGGCAGGCGTGATTAGCTCGAACAACTCGTTGCGCTGAGCCGAGCGCAGCGCTCGCTGGCCACGGCTGCGCTGTTCGAGCTCAGCCAGCTTGCCCGGCGGCTGATGGGCCAGTTCAAGGGCGAGGTTGTCGTCGAGCAGCCACGGGCGTGGCACGTCGAGTCGACGCGCGCTGCGGTCGCGCCACAGCAGCAGGCGGCGCAGCAGGGCTTGCTGTTCGCGCGACCATTCGGCGGCACCACGCAGTGCGCGTTGCGGTTGCGGGTCGCCGTCGCGGTGGCTGGCGCGCTGCTTCAGCCGCGCGCAGTCCTCGGCATGCCATGCACTGCGGTCACGTTGTTGCAGGCGTTCGCTGAGTTGTTCGTGGATGGTTTTCAGATAGACCACGTCCAGCGCGGCATAGCTGTACTGCGAGCCGGTCAACGGGCGCTGCAGCCAGTCCGAACGGGTTTCGCCCTTGTCCAGATCGTCGCCGGCCAGTTCGGCGACCAGTGCACGATAGCTGATGCCCAGACCCATGCCGACGAAGGCGGCGGCGATCTGCGTGTCGAACAGGGCATGCGGGCCGCCCGGCAGCAACGGCGACAGCGTTTCAAGATCCTCGCTGGCGCTGTGCATGATGGTGACGGCCGGACCGGCGCCGAGCAGTGGCTGCAGTGCCGCGCCGATGTCGAAGGCGAGCGGATCAATCAGCGCATAACGTCCTTGCCAACCCAATTGCAGCAGGGCCAGTTGCGGATAGAAGGTGTTGCGCCGCATGAATTCGGTGTCCAGGCCAACGGCCGCGTCCGCCGGTATCGTGGCCAGCCAGGCCTGCAGTGCCTCGGGGGTGTCGATCCAGTCGGCAGCAGGGGTTTCGGGCAATGACATCGGTACTCCTTACGAATGGCGCGGACACGGATTGCCCTGTCGGCAATTTGTGCCTATGGTGAGCAGCGCACGATAACAGGCCGCAGCCAAGGACGCCCATCCATGCCGAACAACGCAACCCTGAATCGTCAGCGTTTTCTCGGTGGTGCGTTGGGCGTGACCGTGCTTGCATTTGCGTTGACCTATCACTTTTTCCCGGGCTTCTTCCATGTCAACCCGGCCGAGGCGCCGCGCCGTTCGATGACCCTGGGTGCGCTGGTGCCAGCCAGCGGCCTGCAGCCGGAACGCGTGGCCGCCATCAGTGAACTCAACGCGGGGCCGCCGCTGACCCTGGCGCCGGCTGAAGTGATCGCCGCGCGCAACAGCAAAAAGGCCGACCTGCCGAAACAGTTGGGCGTCGATCCGCCGGCAGTGAAAGTCTTGCTTGATCGGGCTACCAAGGCCTTGCATGCGGGTGCGCTCGCGGGTAGCGAAAACAGCGCGGCAACACTGTTCGAACAAGCGTTGAAACAGAAGCCCGATAGTCGGCGCGCGGTGCAAGGTCTGTTCGACGTGCGCGCACGCCTGGTGGCGGAAGTTGATCAGGACATTGCCGTGGGCGATGTGGATGCGGCCCGCGAGCTGCTGGATGCGTTGCGCACGCTGCCCAATGCCGAAGCTGAGGTGGCGCAGCTGGAAGCCAATTTGCAGACGCTGGAAAAAGTACGGCCGATGCTGGCCCGCGCGGCGGGACTGTTGCGGCAAGGTGAGGCCGACACGCCCGCCGGCGCCAGTGCGCTGGACCTGTATCACGAGGTGCAGCAGCTTGATCCGCAAAATGCGGTGGCCGAGCAGGGCATCCTGCAGGTGCAGCGGGCGGTGCTGGATCGTGCACTGGCTGCGGTGGCGCAAAGCGATTTTGCCGGTGCCGATCGCGAACTGGCGGCGGCGCAGTTGATCCGCCCCGGCTCGCAACAGATGCGTGACGTGCACCAGCGCGTCGATGACATGCGCGAGCAGCGCGCCAACGGTGTGCTGACTCAGGCGCACACGGCGCTGGATGCCGGCAATGTGACGCTGGCCATCAAGCTGGCCGAGCAGGCCCGCGGCATTGACCCGAAACTGCCGGCACTGGCCGCGCTCGACGAGCAAATCATCAACGCACGCCTGTATGCCAGCCACCGGCCTGGTCAGGTCTTCACTGACCATTACGTCGACCTGCCTGGCAAGACCCCGGCGATGGTGGTGATTCCCACCGGCAGCTTCCTGATGGGTGCCAGCGAGGGCAGTGGCGTGGAGTCTGCGCAGCCGCAACACACGGTGACCCTTGCCAGCGGCTTTGCGATGTCCCGCAGTGCGATTACCGTGGGCCAGTTCCGTGAGTTCGTGCGTGCCAGCGGCTACGTGCCCGATTCGATCAAGCTCGGCGGCGCCAGCGTGTACGACGAGCGCAGCGGTGCGTTGCGCGACGACAGCTCGGCGACCTGGGAAGACGACTACGCCGGCCACAAGGCCGACGACAACCTGCCGGTGGTGAACGTGTCGTGGCGCGATGCCTCCGCCTATGCGGACTGGCTGCACCAGCGCACCGGCAAAATCTATCGGCTGCCCAGCGAAGCGGAATTCGAGTACGCCTTGCGCGCCAACACCACCACGCGCTACTGGTGGGGCAATGGCGTGCCGACCCAGCCGGTGGAAAACCTGACCGGTTCCGCGGACCGTTCACGCAGCGGCCGGCGTTGGAGTCATGCATTCCGCGGCTATCGCGACGGCTACTGGGGACCGGCCCCGGTGATGAGCTTCGTGGCCAATCCGTTTGGTCTTTACGACATCAACGGCAACGTATCCGAGTGGGTGGCCGACTGCTGGCACGACAGCTACCTGCGTGCGCCCACCGACGGCAGCGCCTGGATCAATCCGGGCTGCAGTGCCCATGTATTGCGCGGCGGTTCGTGGGGCAGTTCGCCCGAACAGGTCGACTCGGCGTACCGGCAGGGCGCCAACGGCGACGCGCGCAGCGGCCGCGTCGGCTTCCGCGTGGTGCGCGAGCTGTAGGTGCCCTTTGCTGCTGCCGTCGGCGGGGGATGATTCGATCAACCGCTTGGTACGGCCTCTGACCGCTGCGGAGTCACCCGCGGCCAAACCGGCTCGCAGGCGCCAATGGAAACCCTGGAGAACCTGCACAGCCCGAGGGCTTTGGGCCGATGTGAGCGTGTGCCTGTAGCGCAAGGCTTCCAGCAGAAGGGAGGCTCGCGGCGGCCGCGTCGTGAGGCGCACCAACAGTCAATTTGTCGCACCTGTTGGCGTGAGCAGGAAATTCCAGTACATTGCTAAATGTCCGGACATTTAATGTTGCATCGGCAATGAAAGCACTGGGGCCATGTCGCTCGCGCTCGCCGCCAGCAACGTGCCGAATCGTCCACGTTTCACTTGATGCAGGAGCCGTCGATGGTGACTCCCGACACTCAGCAGGCCGTGCAATTGCTGCGCTATCCCGTCGGTGCGCCGCAGCTCGACGATTTCGGCATGGTCGTTCGGCCCGTACCGCAACCTGCGGCAGGCCACGTGCTGCTGCAGACGCAGCTGCTTTCGATGGACCCTTACCTGCGACCGCTGCTGGCCGGGCGCTATGTGGTGCCACGTCCTGCACTGGCGACGATCGTGCCCGGCATGGGGCTGGCCCGTGTCGTGCAAAGCGACCACGCGGCATTTTCCGTTGGCAGCTGGGTGGTTGGCGAAACCGGTTGGTGCGAGTACGCGGTGGCCAATCCGGCCGACCTGCGTCCAGTTGATCCGGCGCTGGCGCCACCGTCCACGGCGCTGGGTGTGCTCGGCATACCCGGGCTTACGGCCTGGTCGGGCCTGAATTCCATTGCCAGACCGAAGCGCGGCGAAACCTTGCTGGTCTCCACCGCCACGGGTGCCGTGGGCAGTGTGGTCGGACAGCTCGCACGCCTTGCCGGTTGCCGCACGGTCGGCATCGTCGGACTGGAGGACAAGCGCCAGATCGCGCTGGACGACTTCGGCTTTGACGCCTGCGTGAGCTATCTCAGCCCCAACTTTGTCGATGAGCTGCGGACGGCTTGTCCGCATGGCATCGACGTGTACTTCGACAACGTCGGTGGCGCGGTGCTGGAAGCGGCGGTATCCCTGCTGCGCCGGCATGCGCGCGTAGTGCTGTGCGGATTGAGTTCCCAGTACAACCAGGATCAGCGTCCGCCTGGCCCGAATCTCGGCCCGGTCATTGGTGCGCGGGCGCGGCTGGAAGGTCTGGTGGTTTACGACCACCTGCATCGGTTCGCTGAATTTCAGGCTGAAGTTGCACCGCTGATACCCAGCGGCGCCGTGCGCTATCGCGAAGAGGTAAGTCAGGGGCTGGAGAGCGCACCGCAGGTATTCGTCGACTTGATGCAGGGCAAAAACCGGGGTAAGGCGATGGTACGCGTGGGAGAGTTCTCGTGAAGATTCATCGTCAATTCGCGCGGCTTGGCCAGCGCCACGTGCATTACCGCCACGCGGGCAGCGGTCCAGCGCTATTGTTGCTGCACCAATCGCCACAGAACTCGCGCATGTGGCTGGCGATGATCGAACGCTTTGCCGATCGCTACACCGTGATCGCGCCGGATACACCCGGCTTTGGCTACTCCGACGCACTGCCGTCCGCCCAACCGAGTATTGCTGATCTGGCGAAAGCGACCGTCGAACTGACCGATGCGCTGGGCCTGCAGCGCTTTGCGGTGTTCGGCATGCACACCGGGGGTTTGATCGCCGCGCAGGTGGCGTGGCTTTATCCGGAGCGGGTTGCCGCACTGGTGGTTGACGGCTATGCCGCGTTTGAACCGGCCGAAAGCGTGGTCTATGGCGAAAGCTATCTGCCGCCGTTTATACCGAGCTGGGACGGGGCGCATCTGCGCTGGTTGTGGTCGCGCATGCGCGAGCAGAAATACTTTTTCCCGTGGTACGACGGTCGCGCCGAATGTGCCATGGCGATCGATCCGCAAACCACGGCAAGTACGCATGAAACCGTGATGGATGTGCTTGAGGTCGGCGACGCTTACCGTGCAGGCTACGGCGCAGCGTTCCGCTATACCGAGCATGCCTACCTCAGCCAGCTGAAACCGCCAGCGTGGCTGTTGTATCGCAACGGTGATCCGTTGATGGCGCATCGCAGCCGTCTGCCGAAATTGCCCGCGCACGTGTCCTCGGGCGTCGCGGCTGGCGGTATTGCGGGGCTGCACGAATACATGGACACGATCCTCGCCGACACGCTGGCGTGGGAGCCGGCGGCCACCCTGCTGGCGCCTGCGGTCGAAGACATGCTGTGGCAGCGCCGTATCGTGGAGTCGCCCGTGGGTGACATCGCCTGCTGGAGTCGAGCTGGCAGCGGTCGCCTGCACCTGCATCTGCACGCTCCGGGCACGCGTCCCTTGCCGCCGGCGCAACTCGATGCTGGTGACGCGGCGGTACTCGCGGTGGATCTGCCGGGACATGGAGCGTCTGCCGAAGTCGATGTGCCGCTGAGCCTGGAGACCATGCTTGTCGCGGTGACCGCGGTGCTTGCGACGATGAGCGACTTACTGCCCGTAGTAATCGAAAGCCATGCTGCAGCGGCGGGCTACATTCCTGCCTTGATCGAACGGCTCGGCCAACGCGTCGAACGGGTGGTGCTGCATCGACCATGGCTGCTTGACGCGAGTGAGCAGGCCACCTTGCTGGCGCAGTTGCCGAACCCGCAACTCGACCGCGCCGGTGGTCATTTGGGCGAGGCATGGCAGTGGGAGCGCGAACGCCATCTGTTGTGGCCCTGGCTGGCACCGACGGCAGCGGCGCGTCGACGGGTCGCTGCTCCAGCCACCGACGAGGTCAATGACAACGTGGTGGAACTGCTGCACCTGGGCGCACGTTGCGAACAATTGTTCCGCGAAGCGACGCCTGCGGACCTGCTGGTTCGCCTGCGACGGTTGCCGTTGCCACTGGAGGTGGACGCAGCGGTAGAGGACGACTATCAGGGGCGCGCTGCGCTTCTGCACAAGCAACATCAGAAGGAATATCACGCATGACCATGCCAGCTAACGCCACAGCAATCATCCAGCGTATTCATCGTGACTGGGGTGACTCGGGCTGCATCACCGATCAGGTCGAGCTGCAGTATTACGCGCAGGATGTGTATTCGCGCGGTGAGCCGCTGCTGGCTGTGCTGCGTCCACACACGTCAGAGCAGTTGGCCCCCGTAGTGGCCGAGTTGACCGCCGCGGGCGTGGCGATCATCGCCCGCGGTGGCGGCATGAGCTACACCGAAGGTTATCTGGCTACGCGCCAGCCGACGGTGCTGGTGGACACCGCCGGGCTGGACCGGATCGTCGAGATCAATGTCCAGGATGCGTACGTGGTGGTCGAGGCGGGCGTGACCTGGGCGCAACTGCACGCTGCACTGGCGGAGAAGGGCGTGCGGACGCCGTACTTCGGTCCGATGTCGGGCTTGCGCGCCACGGTCGGTGGTGCGCTGTCGCAAGGCAGCGTGTTTCATGGTTCCGGCCGTTACGGTTCGTCGGGTGATGCCGTGCTTGGTGTGGAAGTGTTGACGGCAAATGGTGAGGTCGTGCGAACCGGTTCAGCAGCATCGGGCAATTCGGCACCATTCTTCCGCTATTTCGGCCCGGACCTGACCGGCTTGTTCCTCGGCGATTGCGGCCTGCTCGGCATCAAGCTGCGCGCCAGCCTGCGCCTGCTGCCGCGGCACTCGCATATCGACTATCTATCTTGGCAATTTCACGAGGCGGCAGGGTTGACCGGAGCGATGGGCGCCCTCGCACGTGCGGGCTTGCCGTCGGAAGTGGCGGCATTCGATCCAAAGCTGTCGCAGATTCGCATGCGCCGGGCCAGTCTTGGCAGTGACGTCAAAACGCTTGGCAACGTGATCAAGAAGGGCGGCCTGATGCAGGGCCTGAAGCTGGTCGCCAAGGGTCGCGATTTTCTGGACCCGACCCAGTATTCGCTGCATGTCACCCTTGAAGGCGATTCGGCGGCCGAAGTGGCGGCGCGGGTCGAAGCAGCCCGCAAGCTGGTGGCATCGTTCGGCGAGGAAGTGGAAAACAGCATCCCCAAGGTGATGGCGGCCAATCCGTTTTCCGCACTCAATTCGATGCTCGGCTCTGGTGGCGAACGCTGGGCGCCGATCCACGCCGTGGTGCCGCATTCGAAAGCAACCACGTTGCTGGCGGCGCTCGATGCGTTGTTTGCCGCCGAGCAGGCAACGATGGATCAGCATGGTTTGTTCATTGGTACCTTGATGACCACGGTAGGGGCGCAGGGCACCTTGATCGAGCCATGTATCTACTGGCCCGATTCGCACACCGAATTTCACCGCCGCAATGTCGACGCGGATCACCTGGCGCGAATCGGCTGTCCCGGTGAAAACCTGGCGGCACGCGCGGCGGCTGATGCGCTCAAGCACAAGATCGCCGACACCATGCGTGGGCTCGGCGCAGTGCATTTCCAGATCGGCAAGTTCTACACCTATCGCGCCGGGCGTGATCCGGTGGCGTTGGCCTTGCTCGATGCCATCAAACGGCAGCTTGATCCATCCGGTCTGATGAATCCGGGGGTGCTGGTGTAGTGGGGAGTTCGGACGTAGTCACGTTGTCTTGAAAACAATCAGAGGGGAAGAGCCATGGTCCTGAATGAACTGGGGATGTTGCGCTGGGTGCACATCCTGGCGATGGTTTACTGGCTGGGTGGGGAATGGGGGGTATTCCAGACCTCGTACAACGTGGTGAATCGGAAGTTGCCGATGGAAGAGCGTCGACGACACATGGAGACCGCCTACCGCATCGACATCCTTGCGCGTTCAGGCATCATCCTGCTGCTTCCGTTGGGCCTGCACATGGGGACGTTCTGGGGCGTGCAGCCCTACGATGGAAATTGGCTGGTGCTGTTCTGGGTGTTGGGTCTGGCATGGTTGGGACTGTGCTGGTCGGCCTTCATTTTCCGCCGCTCCGAAATGGGCATCACCCTGACGAAGATCGATGAGAAAGTCCGCTTCGTTCTGATCCCGCTGCTGTTCGTCTGCGCGCTGAGCTCGTTGCTCGGTCATGGCCCGTTTGCCGGTGGTGAACACCAGTTGTGGTTCTCGGCGAAGGTGCTGATCTATTCGCTGATGCTGGTGATCGGTCTGAAACTGCGCTTCGTGATGCGTGAGTGGCAGGAAATGTTCCGTCGCCTGGCGGTGGAAGGAAACAACCCGGAGGTTGAGGCAACGCTGGAGCGCTCGATCAGCGTGGCGCGCCTGTTGGCCTATGTGTACTGGATCGGTATTGGCACGGTGGCGTTCATCGCGGCCGTCAAACCTTTCTGAAGCCGACCGTTCTGAAGCCGACCGTTCTGAAGCTGCCCGTTTTGAAGGAGGCTGCATGAAACACAAGACTCTGCGTGGAACCATCCGCTATACCAGCGCCAAGCCCGAGCGGCTTGGCCAGGAGCGCGGCCGTGAATACTTCATGCTCACCGATCAGGCGGATGGCGTGCGGGTAGTGCACGCGCATTGCGAAATTGACGATGAGCCGAATGTCATTCGCGACATCGTGATGAGCCTGGACCCTGAGTGGTATCCGATCGACTGTTCGGTCCGGCTCACGGTGGGTGACCGCTTCGAGGGCACCGGTCAGATGCATTTCACCGATACACAGGCCATGTGCGAAACCGTCAATCGATCGGCCGGAAAAATTTCCCAGCGGATCGATCTGCCGGAACGCGTGCGCTGGCTTGGTGCCCACCCGATTTGTGGTGATGCACTGTGTCTGCGCATCTACGACTTGAGCCAGGGGCCGGGGCGGCAGTTCTACCCGCATCTGATGCTGACCTCGCCGGACCATCGCGGCGCCACCGGGCCGATGTTGTTCGGACTGGGTTTCGGTCTGGAGTTCGTCGGGCGCGAGTCAGTCACGGTGGCGGCCGGAACGTTCGATGCGCTGCATTTCAGGTATGTCGACACCGCCGGCCAGTTGCCCGAGGAACACCCGCCGTATGACGTGTGGTGTACCGATGACGGCAACTACATCTTCCTGAAGGGTGGCGTCGGTGGCTACATGCAGACCCAATACGAACTGACCGAGCTCGTCAGCAACGCTTGAAGGAGGGTTGACCATGACTGCATTCATGCTGGTGACTGCACGAATTTCCGATCCAGCGGCATTCCGTGCCTACGCCCAAACCGTCGCTCCGATGGTGGCGGCGTTCGGTGGCCGCTATCGGGTGCTTGGCAGTGTGGCGGAAGCCCTTGAAGGTGAGGCGCCGGAAGGGAAGATGGTGATTTCCGAGTGGCCGTCAATGGAAGCGGCGCGACGCTTCTGGGATTCGCCCGAATACACGCAGGCGAAACAGTTGCGTGCAGGGACTGGGCACTTTGATGTGGTGTTGGTGAACGGACTACCCGATTAGACGTCCATCTCAACGATTCGGCCCGGGCCAACCCTGCCGTTCAATCGTTGTTGGGCTCGTCGCCGGCTTGCCCAGTCTGCCGCAGGGAAGCGGCAGCGTTGTGCAGGGCCTGCAGCAAGCGCAACACCGGGGTGGACTGCGGCTCGCCCTGGCGCGTGCAGGCAATGAGCGGGCGCTGCCAGCTGAAGCCCGGTGCGTTCAATCGAACCCACTGGCCGGAACGCAGTTCGTCGTGGACCAGCAGGCTGGGCAACAAGGTGAGGTAGTGATCGGCACTCACCAGAGCGCGCAGGAACTCGGCCGAGGATGACTCGATCACCGATGCCGGCGCCGTCAGCCCGGCTTCGACGAAGCGCTGCCGGAATTCGACTTCCACCGAACCCAGGCGCCGCCCCACGATCCATGGGTACTGCAGCAGGTCTACGCTGTTCACGCGCCGGCCTGCCAATGGGTGCCGGGCGCCGGCCATGATCCGGTATTCATCCTGCATCAGCACGTCTCGAATCACCTGTGGATCGGGTTCGCTGACCGTGTCGAGGGCCACCACCACATCGACCTCACGTGCCAGCAGCGCTGGCAACAAATCAGGCAGGATGCCGCCGATCACGCGTACGCCGATGTCCGGCCATTGCTGCCGTAGTGCCAGCACGGCGGGCGCGACCAGCGCACTGGCGCCGGTAGGTGCGACCCCAATGCGTACCTCGCCCTCCGTGCCGGTTTGCAACTCCTGCAGGCGCTCCTCGAAACTGCGTACCGCCTCATCAGCGATGCGTGCGTGGTCGAGCAACAATCGCCCCGCGCTGGTGAGGCGCACGCCATGCGTGCCGCGCTCAACCACGCGTGTGCCGAGGCTGTGCTCCAGCGCCTGAATACCCTTGCTCAACGCCTGTTGGGTACGCCCGGTCATCGCCGCGGCACGCGTGAAACTGCCGTATTCGACGAGCGCGAGAAAATAGCGGAGTTGGCGTAGATCCATGGCTTCAGCCTAAGTCATTACAACGCGCGGTTGTAGCGGTGCTTCGAATTCGTTGGCCTTGTGCCCGCGTCGCGCCGGATAGTGCGTACTGCTGACTCCAACAGGTAGAGCGTCATGGCAAGTCTGTCTTCCGTCAAACAGTGGGATCAGGAGTGGGACATCATCATTGCCGGCTTC
The DNA here is from genome assembly GCF_029224025.1 of Rhodanobacter sp. AS-Z3. NCBI lineage: Bacteria > Pseudomonadati > Pseudomonadota > Gammaproteobacteria > Lysobacterales > Rhodanobacteraceae > Rhodanobacter > Rhodanobacter sp. AS-Z3. The sequence goes on along the minus strand of NZ_CP119392.1, from coordinate 2,904,742 downwards.
GGTCTGGCTGGCATGTGTGCCGCGATCGAAGCGCATGACCTCGATGCGGATTGCCGCATCCTGATTCTGGAGAAGGCACCGGAGGCGGAGACAGGCGGCAACAGTCGCGTGGCGGGCCAGTCGTTGCTGATCTCGCGCGATGCCAAGGCGCTGGCGGACTATCAGCGCAAGATGAGTACGGCCAATCCGATTCCCGAAGAGATGCTGTTGGCCTGGGCCGAGGCGATGACGAAGCTGGAACCGTGGATTCAGGAGCGGGCGCAGCAGGCCGGTGCCCAATTCATTCATGGCACCGGCTTCAGCGAACGCGACGCGGTGCTGGAATTCCCCGAGTTCGGTGCGCGTGATGCCGTGTACTGCACCGCCACCATTCTGCCGATTCCCAGCGGTGTCTACCTGGCCTTCCGCGAGAACATCCGGCTGCGCCCGCGCATCCAGATTGTCTATGAAGCACCGCTGCGCGATCTGGTTCAGGACCCCGATACGCTCGAAGTGTTCGGGGTGATCGCCGAGATCGACGGCAAGCGCCAGGCGCTGCGCGCCGATCGTGGCGTGCTGATGGCGACCGGTGGTTTCGAGGCCAACGTCGAGATGCAGCGCGACTACTACGGCCTGTCCGAGGCGAACCCGCTGGGCACACCGCACAATACCGGCGATGGCATCAAGATCCTGCAGAAGGCGGGCGCCGACTTGTGGCACCTGCGCAACCAGGGCCAGTCAGGCGGTATCTGGCCGGGTTTCAAGCCACCGGGTTTCAGCAGTGCATTCCTGCGCAACTTCTTCTGGCAAAGCTTTAGCTGGATCGAGATCGATGCCGAGGGCGAGCGCTTCTACAACGAGACGGCCGAGCTGCAGCTGACCCACTACAAGGAAAAGAAGCACGGTCACTGGGTCGACACGCCGCACTATCGCGCCCAGCCGGTGCACATGATCTTCGACGCCATCACCTGTCAGTACAACAAGCTGGTTACCGAGGTGATGACCTGGAACCCGGTGGTGCGTGGTTACCAGTGGAGTGACGACAACGCTGCAGAAATCGCCAAGGGCTGGATCGTCAAGGCCGACAGCATCGAGGAACTGGCGCAGAAGATCGGCCGCGATCCGGCTTTGATCAAGACCACGGTGGATCGCTATAACGCCGCATGTGCGAATAAGCATGATGGCGATTTCGGGCGCAAGGCGGATACCTTGATGCCGATTGCACAAGCACCGTTTTATGCCATCAAGGTCGATCCGGTAATCGTCTGCACCGGCGGTGGCGCGCGTCGCAACATCGCCTCCGAAGTGCTGGATCATGCGGGCAGGGCAGTGCCACGACTGTATGAAGCAGGCGAACTGGGTTCGATGTTCTCTGACCTCTACCAGAACGGTTCCTATCTGACCGAGGCAATGATTTCCGGTCGTGCGGCGGGCCGTGGCCTGGTGGCCCTGGCCGCGTGGAAAGACGCGCAGGTGGTGGCATGAAGGTGGTAACGCCAGCGATGAAGCTCGACGTGCGCATCAACGAGGTGAAATCGGTGGATGGCTTGCTGGTGATGGATGGTGTGGCGGGCATGCTGCCGTGCAAGACCAGCCTGACGCCAGCGGAATTTCGTCAGTTGATGTGGATGGCGTTGCGGCCTTCGGTATTGCGTTTGCTGTTCACGCGCTGAAGATGCATCGGCGTGGCTGGGCCGCAGGCAAGCCGTCGTATGCTCATCGCGTAGTGCGCGACAACACCATGCTGTAGGCAAAGCGACCGGGCGGATGCAGGCTGACGGCGAGCATCATCAGACGGTCCTCGGTGCCTCGGTAACGACGTTGCACGCGCAGGGCCGGTTCGTTGCGCTTGATGCCCAGCAGCTTGGCCTCATCAGGGGTGAACGAGGCGGCGTCGAAAACCTGTTCCACCCGCGACAGCCGGGATGCGTCCAGGAAGCGTGCAACGGCGCGACTGGCGGTATGGGAATCAAGCATTTTCTCGGCCGGTACGCCGGTGCGCACCGGCACGAACATTTCGGTGACGGCGATCGGATCGAGCGTGGGCTCTTCCAGACGCAAGCCGACCAGGTGCAGGTAATCCTTGCCCTTGGTCATTTCCAGCCGGGTTGCCATGGCCTCGTCAGCCACTTTGCGGGTGCAGGACATCACTTTCAGTCGCGTCGAATTGCCGTACTGCATCAGCATGTCGACGGTGTCGATGCCGTGTTCGTAGCGCATGGCCTCGCGCTGGGCGATCACCCGCGTGCCAGCACCCGGGCGACGGGAGACCAGCCCGGCGCTCATCAGCTGCGCCAGCGCCGCTCGGGCGGTGTGTCGGCTGACCTCGTGACGCTCGCACAACTCCAGTTCGGTGGGCAGCAGGCTGCCTACCGGGTAGTCGCCACGTTCGATGCCCGACCGCAGCAAATCGCCAAGTTCGGCGTAACGGGGTTTGCTGCGTGGCTTTGCGGTCATTCAATCATCCTTCAAGGGGCGGTCACGCGTGGCTAAGTGCTCACAGCTGTCGCGTGAGTTCGTGCCAGCCGCGTTCAAGGGATTCGCGATGCGCCGGGTCGGCGATGGCAATGATAGCGCGGGCGCGCTCATGTACATCCAGGTGACGCAGGTCGGCGACGCCATGGTCGCTGACAATGCAGTCGGCGTCGATGCGCGGCAGGCTGACCGGGCCGGCGGGTAGCATCGGCACGATGCGGCTTTCACCCTTCGGTGTGGCAGCCGGCAGCGCAATGATTCCGCGGCCACCGGGCGCCTGGCGCGCACCGCGCAGGAAATCGGGCAGGCCGCCGACGCCACTGAGCTGGCGGCCGCCAAGGTATTCGCCGTTGATCTGACCGAGCAGATCGACCGACAGCGCACTGTTGATTGCGGTCATTTTGGGGATCGCGCGCAGTACGCCATGATCGTGGGTATGGCTGACATCGCGGAAACGCACGCGCTCGGCGACCGCGGCGTATAACGCTTCGGTGCCGATGGCGACGCCAGCCACGACAGCGTCGACATCTTCAGCCAGGGCGTTCGCATCGATCAGACCAAGCAAGCCATCCGACACCATGCCGCTGTGGATACGCAGGTTGCGACGGTCATGCAGTACGCGTAGTACGGCTGACTGCAATCGACCGAGACCAAGCTGCAAGGTCGCGCCATTGTCGACCAGCCCGGCAACGTTCGCAGCGACGGCATCCATGGACGCGTCCGGCTCGGGATCAGGCACCCGCAGCAGCGGGCTGTCGTGTTCAACAGCCGCATCAATGCGTGACCATGGAATCGACGGACCGTGCGTGCGCGGCATGCGCGGATTGACGTGCGCCAGCACCCGGGTCGCCTGCGGCCACACCGCCGGGGTGAAGTCGCAGGCCACGCCCAGCGAGCATTCGCCGTTGGCGTCCGGTGGAGCCACCTGCACCAGCGCCACATCAAAACGGACCTGCTCGACCAGCCACTGCCAGGTGCCGCTGTAAGTCATCGGCAGGTAATCGACCTTGCCTGCCAGCCACGAGGCGCGCAAATCGCTACTGAGGAAGATAGTGCGCTGACGTGTCTGCGAGTCGAGGCCGGCGAAATCAAAGCAGTTCACCGTGGGAATGTGCACGCCGGTGAAGCGCAGTTGCGCGCAACGCTCGGGCGCCTGGCTCAACCACGATTCGAACAGCAGCGAATGGCCGGCGCATCCGGGCGTATAGATTTCCATGCCGGGGCGCAGGTAGTCGAAGATACTGCTGGCGTCGAGCTGTCTGGGCATGAAGGGTTGATCTTCTGTGATCGGTGCGGCCGATGCTTCGTTGCGGGAATCCGGCTTCCGCGCCCTCATCATATGGTAATGTCCGGACAAAGTCAGGTACCCTTGCATAGCCGGTGGAAGCTTCGCCGCGCACCGCACGGGCAATCTCAAGCAATGTGGAAGGATGGTTGGTACGACATGACCGAACAGGGCTCCAGCCTTACCGAACGTCTGGCCGTGCAATTGCAGCGACCCGTCGATGCCGCGGCGCGCGAACGGGCGGCGGCGCTGGTGGTCGATTGGCTGGGCTGTGCACTGGGCGCGCTGCGCTATCCGCTGGCAGCGCAATTGACGGCGCTGGTCGAGACCATGCCCATGGGCGAGGCCACGGCGCTCGCAGCCGGGCGGCATGACGCGGCATCGGCGCTGTTACTCAACGCGGCACTCGGCAACGTGCTGGAAATGGATGATGTGCATCGCGGCGCGATCCTGCATCCCGGCCCGGTGGTGATTCCGCTGGCGCTGGCGGCGTGCGAAGCCAGTGGGGCAGGCGCGACCCAACTACTTGACGCCGTGGTGCGCGGTTACGAAACCACAATCCGCATCGGTCGCGCGTTGGGCGTCGGTCACTATCGCTACTGGCACCCCACGTCGACTGCCGGCGCGTTTGGCGCAGCGGCAGCGGCGGTGTCCGTGTTCGGGCTGGACGCCGAGACCACGGCCGACGCACTCGGCACGGCGGGCAGTCGCACGGGTGGCTTGTGGCAGATGCGCCACGAAGCGGTGCCGACCAAGTCGATCCACAACGCCGAAGCCGCGCGCAGCGGCTGGCTGGCGGCACAACTCGCCGCGGCGGGCGTGCCGGGGCCGCGCTACATTCTTGAAGGCCCGCAGGGCCTGTTCGCCGCCACCGCGCCGGACGCGCAGCCGGAGCAGGTGGTTGCCGCGGAGTCCGACTGGTTGATCCACAGCACCAGCCTGAAACCGTGGCCGGCGTGTCGGCATGCGCACCCGGCCATCGATGCCTTGCTGGATCTGGCACCGCAGCTGGCTGGATTGGACGCGGATGCGATCAGTCGCATCGACGTGGCAACCTATGCCGACGCCTTGCGCTTCTGCGACAAGCCAACGCCCGTCAGCGAAGCGGAGGCGAAGTTCAGCCTGCAGCACGCGCTGGCGGCGGTGATCATCTTTGGTCGCCCGCAACTTGCCCATTACGCCCAGGCCAGCGTGGATGATCCTGCCCTGGCGGCGCTGCGTGAGCGGGTCTTCGTCAATGAAGATGCGCCGTGCAGTGCGCGCTTCCCCGCGCACTACGGCGCGAATGTCCGCGTGCAGTTGAAGACGGGCGAAGTGCTGATGGCGCAGCGCGTCGATGCCTGGGGCGATCCGGAATGCCCGATGGATGATGCGGCGATCACCGACAAGGCGTTCGCCCTGGCCGAGTGGGGTGGCGTGCCGCGTACACTGGCGGCGACCTTGTTTGATGCCGTGCGCGCCTTGCCCTCTGGTGGTTCGCTGGCACCCCTGCGTGCAGCTCTGGCGGAGATACGTCGATGCGGTTGACCGAAGCGCTGCTCGCCCATGCCACCACGCGGCGTTACGCCGACTTGTCGCCGGCGGCGATCGCCGCGACAAAGACCTTCATCATGGATTCGGTGGCCGTCGGTATTTCCGGTTCCGGTCCGCAGGTGCCACTCACCGCTGATGTACGCCGCGCCACCGCATCGCTGGGCAGCGGCAACGACGCCCGCGTCTGGGTCACCGGTGAAGCGTTGCCGGCTGCCAGTGCGGCGCTGGTCAATGGTTTTCAGATCCACAATCAGGAATTCGATTGCGTGCACATGCCCGCCGTCGTGCATCCGATGGCGGTAATCCTGTCGACCCTGGTGGCGGCAGCCGAGCAGCGCGGTGGCATCGATGGCAAACGCCTGATCAGTGCGGTATCCGTCGCCATCGACGTGGCGACCTTGCTGGGCATCAGCGCGCGTTCGCCGATGCGTTTCTTCCGGCCGGCAATGTGCGGGGCGCTCGGCGCGACGGCTGGCATCGCCCAGTTGTACGGGGCCGATACGGAGCTGCTGCAACGCGCACTCGGACTGACTTACAGCCACTTGTCCGGCACCATGCAAGCACATGTCGAAGGCTCGCCCACGCTCGCCCTGCAGATCGGCTTCAATGCACGCGCCGCGCTCAGCGCATGGGCGTTCGCCGAGCAAGGCTTCCCCGCGCCACGGGACATGCTGGAAGGACCGTTCGGCTATCTGCCGCTGATCGAAGGCGGCTACGACACCGCGCCGGCACTGGCCGCCCTGGCCGCTGGTGACGCGCAGGTGGAACAGGTCAGTCACAAGGTGTTCCCCACCGGCGGCGCGGCGCATGGTTGCCTCGACATGCTCGGCGAACTGCGTGAGCGCGAAGGATTGCAGCTGGATGACGTGGTCAGCATCGAATTGCAGGCACCGCCACTGGTGCGGCGACTGGTGTCGCGGCCCTATGTCGATGGACTGGCTTCCAGTTATGCGCGCCTGTGCCTGCCGTATCTGACCGCGAGCCTGTTGATCGATGGCCGGGTCGGGCTGGATACCTATGCGCCCGACAAACTGACCGATCCGCGTCGCGCCGCGTTTGCCAGCCGGATGCAGGTGGTCCCGAACGATTGCGACGATCCCAACGCGCTGGTGCCACAAAGCCTGATTGTCACCACCCGCAGCGGCGTCACGTTGCACAACCATCGCGAAGCGGCACTTGGTTCGCCGCAGCGACCGCTGACGCGCGCAGCCCAGCTCGAAAAATTCCATCACTGCCTGGACCACGCGGCCCGGCCTTTCGATGACGACCGACGGACCAAACTGTTGTCCCTTCTAGACCAACTGGAGACGCTCGAAGACGTGCGTCAGCTGGTCGATCACCTGATTGTTGAGATGCCATGACCTCGCCAACCTATTTCGAAACCTTCGACGTCAACGAGCTGTTCAAGCACTTTCCGCTGGAACAGGAGTTTGCCGAGCGCTTCCGCACGCTCAGCCGTGACGAGTTGTTCGCGCAGCAGGATGTGATGTTCCGGCGTTGCGTGGCGCGTGCATGGCAGATTCCGTTCTACCAGCGCCTGTGGGGCGCCGCGGGCATCGAGGCGGGCGACATCAAGGGATTGGCCGACATCACCAAGCTGCCGGTATTCGGCAAGCACGAAATCATGGCGTCGGTGGAACTATGCCCTCCGCTGGGTGATTTCCACGGCTGGCACGATGGCACCAAGGCCGGCGATACCTCGATGGTGTTCCACACCACCAGCGGTACCACCGGACGGCCGCAGCCGCTGGTGTTCAGCCCGAAGAGTCGTGAGATCCAGAACCTGCTGCTGGCGCGTTTGTATCGCTGGCAGGGCATGGCGGCGGGTGACGTGGTTCATTCGGTCTACGGCCACGGCATGATCAACGGCGGCCACTACGTACGCGAGGCGGTGAATCATTTCACCCAGGCGCTGTTCTGCTCGGCCGGCACCGGCATCGAAATGCGTTCGGTGCAGCAGGTCTCGCTGATGCGCGACATGGGCGCCACCGTCATCGTCGGCTTTGCCGACTACATCAAGAAGCTGGCCGACGTCGCCCGTGCGGAAGGCCTTGAGCCCGGCCGCGACATCAAGGTGCGGATGATTTGCGGCCATCTCGGTCGTGAGTCGCGGGAGTCGTTGTCGGCGGCCTGGGGTGGGGCGCAGTTGTATGACTGGTACGGCGTCGGCGACACCGGCGCGATCGCCGGGCAGGGCCCCGACCAGGATGGCATGTATGTGATGGAAGACGCACAGTACCTGGAGATTCTTGGCGTCGACGACGGCAAGGTGGTGGCTGACGGTGACGTCGGCGACATGGTGGTCACCTGTCTGTACAAGGACGACATCTATCCGATCATCCGTTTCAACACGCACGACGTCACCCGCGTGCTGACCACGCCGTCGAAGCTGGGTCTGAACTTGCGTCGCATCGAGGGTTTCCTTGGCCGCAGCGACAACATGGTCAAGATCCGCGGCATCAATATCTTCCCGCAGGCGATGGCGCCGATTCTGGAAGAACATGGTGGTTTTGCTGGCGAGTTCATCTGCGTGGCCACCCGTGACGAAAAGGGACGTGATGACCTTGCCGTGCATATCGAGGTGAACGGCAGTGTCACCGACGCCACGCTGTCGGCTGAATTTTCGGCGCTGCTGCGTCAGCGCCTTGGCGTGGAGATGACGATCGTGCTGGCCGAGCTCGGTTCGCTGGCGCCGTTGACCGGTCTGGAAGTGCGCCAGAAACCGGTGCGCCTGATCGACAAGCGCTTCAAATGAATCGCGTCGATCCACTGCTGCTGGGCGAGGACCTGACCGCGCAACTGGCGCGGCTGGACATGGGTGGGCTCGGCTGCGTGGAGTTGCTGGAGCAGCAGCTGGCCGCCATCACGGCGAGCCAGCCGATCTTGAATGCGTATGTGGCTATCGATGAGTCCGCTGCGCGTGCCGCGGCCGCCGACTCCGATGCACGGCGCAAGGCCGGTCAGGCGCGGGCGCTGGAAGGCGTGACCATCGCGATCAAGGACAATCTCGACGTGGCCGGCATGGTCAGCACGGCCGGCATGGCGACGCGGCGCGACGCGGCAGTGGCTGTGCGCGACAGCACCGCGGTTGCACGTTTGCGCGAGGCCGGCGCGGTCATCATCGGCAAGCTCAACATGCACGAAGCGGCGCTGGGCGCCGACAACAACAATCCCCACTTCGGTGCCTGCCACAATCCGCATCGGCCCGGTTTCACGCCGGGCGGTTCCAGTGGCGGCAGTGGCGCGGCGGTTGCCGCTGGCCTGTGCAGTGCGGCGCTGGGCACGGACAGCATGGGTTCGGTACGCATTCCCGCCAGCTACTGCGGTGTGGTGGGACTGAAGCCGAGCTGGGGTGCGATCAGCACGCATGGCAGCGTGGCCTTGAGCCACCGACTCGACCATGTGGGACCGCTGACGCGCTCCGCCCGTGACCTGCGTCGGTTGTTGCCGGTACTGGCGGGTTTTGATCCGGCTAGTGCGCAATCGCGCAGCATAACCATGCTGCCGACATCGACTGGCCCGTTGCGTCTGGGCATTGTGGATTTCGGCGATGCGGTTCACTGCAACGATGACGTTGCCGCCGAGTTTGTGCGATCGCTCGACGTGCTGTTTGGTCTCGGCCATCGACGTGTGGATCTGCCTGCACCTGCATTTCCGCCCGGCCACGCGCGTCGTGCCGGCTTGCTGGTGTGTGAGGCCGAATTGCTGGTCGAACACCGGCACGACTGGCAGCATCAGCGCGATCGTTTTTCGCCGATGCTGGCCAAGCTGATGAGCTACGCGGAAGGTCGCTCTGCGGCGGATCTGGTGGATGCGTCACGCCTGCTCGATCGGGCCCAGGTGCAACTGCAACAGTGGCTTGCCGCATGCGATGTTCTGGTGACGCCGACCACGCCGCAGCGCGCATTTGCGTTCGCCGATGCGGTACCGGCCAATCAGGCCGACCTTACCGGCTACGCCAATTTTTCCGGCAATCCGGCGCTGTCGGTGCCGATGGCGGTAGGCGAGGGCGAGCTGCCGCTGGGTCTGCAACTGGTTGGCCGGGTGGGCGACGAATTGCGGCTGATCGCGCTGGCCGAGGCGTTCCAGCATGCGACGCGCTGGCAGCCGCGCCTGCCGGCCGCCAGTCACTCATGGGGCATGTCATGACACCGTTGGACGGAGTGAAGGTTCTCGACCTGTCACGCATCCTGGCAGGCCCATGGGCGACCCAGGTGCTGGCGGATTTCGGCGCCGAAGTGATCAAGGTCGAGCGCCCGCAAGGTGGCGACGACACCCGTCAGTGGGGACCACCGTGGCTGGCCGGCACCGATGGCCAACTCACCGAAGAGTCGGCGTATTACCTGGGTGCCAATCGCGGCAAACGCTCGGTGGCGATCGACTTCACCAGCGAGCGCGGCCAGGATCTGATCCGCAAACTCTGCACGCAATGCGATGTGCTGGTGGAGAACTACAAAGTCGGTGGCTTGGCGAAATACGGGCTGGATTACGCCAGCCTGAAAGCGCTGAACCCGAAGCTGGTGTATTGCTCGATCACCGGCTTCGGCCAGACCGGTCCCTACGCACAGCGTGCCGGTTACGACGCGGCGATCCAGGCGATGGGCGGCTTGATGAGCATTACCGGCGAGCCTGACGGCAAGCCCGGCGGCGTACCGCAGAAAGTTGGCGTGGCGGTGGCCGACCTGATGACCGGCATGTATGCGGTGTCAGCGATTCTGGCGGCGTTGCGGCATGCCGAAAAACACGGCGAAGGTCAGCACATCGACCTGGCCTTGTTCGACACCCAGGTGGCATGGCTGGCGAATCAGGCGATGAACTATCTGGTCGGTGGCGTGGTGCCGAAGCGGCAGGGCACGGCGCATCCGAACATCGTGCCGTATCAGGTGGTGCCCAGTGCGGACGGCTATTTCATGCTGGCGGTAGGCAACGACGGTCAGTTCGCGCGCTTCTGCAGCGTGTTGGGTGAGCCGGCGTTGGCGACTGATCCGCGTTATGCGACCAATGCCGCACGTGTGGCGCATCGTGACGAATTGGTGGCGTATCTGGAACAACGTCTGGTGACCCGCCCCAGTGCTGACTGGTTGGCCGCGCTGGAACAGGCCACGGTGCCGTGTGCGCCGGTCAATACGATTGATCAGGTGTTCGATGATCCGCAGATCAAGGCGCGCGGCATGCAGATCGAGCTGCCGCATCCGGTAGCCGGCAGCGTGCCGGGCGTGGCCAACCCGGTGCGCTTCTCCGCAACGCCGGTGCAGTACCGCCACGCCGCACCCGAGCTGGGCGCGCACACGCAAGACGTATTGCAGGAAATGCTGGGCCTTGATGCGGCCGCACTGGCCGAGCTTGATGCCGCCGGTGTCATCGCTCTGTCTGGCTAGGCCTGGTTCCACTGATTCACCGACCCGGGAGTTGTCATGCCATCTGTCGCGCAGCGCAAGTACGCCTTGCTGTTCAGTCTGTTCCTGTCGTTGTGCGCGGGGCTGGCCACGCTAACCCCGGTGAGTGCGGCCGCGCCTGCTGACGCCGCGCTGAGTGGAAGTGCCATTGTCAGTCGTGCCCATGAAGTCGCTGGCGGTGCGGTCTGGCAGCGACCGGTGACCCTGCATCTGCGTGGCCGCGCGATCGTCTACGAGAACGGCGTGCTGGCAACCCGCACGGTTGCCGACCACTACGAGATGTGGCGCGTATTCCCCCAGTGGAACACCACCGCGCACAACCCCAGCGGCAAGGTGCGCATCGACGCATCCAGCGGCGGCAAGACCTTGTTCCAGATTGCCTACGACGGCAACAACACCTACAACCAGAACGGACTGGTGCCCGGTGCCAAGGCCAGCGTGGAATGGTCCGAGGCCTTCGGCTTCGGCATCATCCGCTTCGCGCTGGACAAGGGCTTCAGCATCACCCGGCTGGCCGATGATCAGGTTGAAGGCCATCCATCGTTCAATGTGTCGGTGCGCGATCCGGCCGGCAGCACCACCTTGTTCTGGATCGACAGCAAGAACTACGCGATCCGCAAGGTCGGCTTCGACACGCCACGCGGCTGGCATGAACGCATCTATTCGGACTTCAAGTACCACGAGCATCCGCACTTCCAGCAGGCCACGCACGTGCGGCTGTTCTATCGCGGTGCGTTGACCAACGACATCACCTGGGAGCAGTACGACGTCAACCAGCCGATTGCCGATAGCGTGTTCGTGATCGATGCGCCAACCACCTCGCAGGTTGAACCTGCTGCGGGCGCGAAGTCGCCTTGATCAGCGAAGGCGTCGCCGTAACCACGACAACGCCGCGGGCCTCGGTCCGGGCGATCATCGCGGCCGTCGCCGGCACGGTGTTCGAGTGGTTCGACTTCTTCCTCTACGGCAGCCTCGTTGCGGTATTCGGACGGCTGTTTTTTCCCACGGGCAACGCCACCACCGGCTTGCTCGCAGCATTGGCCGTGTTCGGCGCGGGGTGGGTGGTGCGACCGGTGGGAGCATTGGTGTTCGGCCGAATGGGTGATCGCATCGGTCGGCGCAAGACCTTCCTGGTGACCCTCGTGTTGATGGGCGGCTCCACCGTATCCATCGGCTTTCTGCCCACTTACGATGCCGTGGGCATGCTCTCGCCGATCCTGCTGGTGATCCTGCGGCTGCTGCAGGGCCTGGCCGTGGGTGGCGAGTTTGGCGGCGCGTCGACCTATGTGGCGGAACATTCCAATCCGAAGCACCGGGGTCTCACCACCAGCTTGGTGATGGGCACCGGCACGATCGGCCTGCTGCTGGCCTTGCTGTCCATCATGGGCACGCGTGCGCTGATCGGTGAGTCGGCGTTCGAGTCGTGGGGCTGGCGGCTGCCGTTTCTGGCCTCGGTGCTGCTGCTGGTTTTCTCGGTGTACATGCGTCTGCACCTGGGCGAATCACCGCTGTTCGCCAAGCTGCAGCAACGCGGCGAACTGGCCACTGCACCGCTGAAAGAAGCGTTCACCTCGCGCACGCACCTGAAGTCGATGTTGCTGGCCTTCGTCACGATGACCGCCGCGCAAGGCGTCGTGTGGAATGCGGGGCAATACTTTCCGCTCGTGTTTCTGCAATCGCCGCTCGGTCTGGATGTGGGGCGCGCCGCGACGCTGATGGCCTGCGCCTTGCTGCTGTCCGGTCCGTTGTTTCCGCTGGCCGGCTGGTTGTCCGATCGCTACGGTCGCCGCCCGGTGATCATCGCCGGCTTCGTGCTTTCGGCGGTCAGCCTGTTGCCCGGCTTCCATCTGCTCGCCGCCGCCGTTCAACCGGAACTCCATTTCACGGCCGCGCTGATGGTGCTGTGGATGTTGGCCGTGCCCGTCGCACTGGTGTGCGGACCGGCGTCTGCCTATATGGTCGAGCTATTTCCCACGCGGATTCGCTACAGCGCGATTGGCCTGCCGTATCACATCGGCAACGGCTGGTTCGGCGGCTTCATGCCGTTCGCCACGGTGGCGCTGGGCGCGCACTTCGGCAGCGTCTATGCGGGTTTGTACTACCCGATCGTGATGGCGTCGCTATGCGCGGCGCTGGCGTTGTGGCTGATGCCGGAGACGCGGGAGCGGGATATTTCGTTGTAGTGGGGTGGGTCAGTCTTGCGATTCGGGCTGGATGCGGCGCCCGTCTTGTACACGAAGGTCTTTGCTCTCGAACTGTTTCATGAAGCCGGACACGCTTTGGAGCTCAAGAACGGACCTCACTTGGAACACGAGAGACCCATCGTGCTGCAGCACGAATTGACTCCGCTTTCGGGGAAGACGCTGATTAGAAACGAAGTAGACAAGCTTTAAGCCAGGTACGACGAAATGATAGGTGGACTGGCCCCATACCTTGTCCCTACATGGCTGGACCATTAGCTCCGGGATTTCGTCTGGCTTTAGATTTAAGCCCCAGAAAATACATGGATAGAGGTGGTAGGGCCCTGGATCGTCATCGCGGAGCATGGCGCGCAGTCGCTCTTCATGCGGGCCTAGCCTTACACGCTCAAAGTACCGAGCTTTGGCTACTCCAGCGCGCCAAAGCAGCGACAGTAGGAATAACTTGAATTGCCTGTAGTCGATGCCGGTCACGGAGACGATGCTGTCATTCCTTTGTCCATTCATACCGGGAGCGCCGCCCTTGATCACTAAACTCGCATAGCGCTCGAACTTTGCGAACTTCTGCTCACATTCGCGGCAAAGTAGTGGCTCTCGTGCTCCCTTCTGCTCGATCCGCTCTTGCCTGTCTGGAGCAATACTGAGCACGTTGTAGCGATGCTTTTCGTCGTACATCACTCCATAGAGAAACTCAGGAATGATGTGCGATTCCTGTAACACCTTTTTTCTAGGCAGAGCGCGCAGTGCATGTTGAGAGGGCTCACCCTAAGTGGATTTCAAAATGCAGTCTAATCCAGCACTCTAGTCACGGCATTTCGTTGTCGGCTCGAGCTGTATGCCTCGGCAAGGCAATGGGGTGCCCTCATTGCCGTGGCTTGATTTGGCGGCCTGATCTTGCCGCGTCCACAGGTGGTGGCACGAGCGGTCGAAATAAAAAATTTTGATGTCCGCGTGGCCGTCCTGACGAACTCGCGAATCCGCGCCTGACAGGTCACGCTGGCAGGCGGCGCGCGATGTTAGCCCTGTGCTCAGCGAATCGTGGCTGAGTCCATCCTGCAGAGCAACTCGATATGTTCCTCAGCCGGTCCACGCAACCCAAGTCGACGTTCACCGGTGCTGCTGTCGTCGAACGTGCCCACCACTCCCCAGTGTTCCGGACTCACCTCAATAGCATCGGGCAGTCGCCACGCAATGCTGTGCAATCCGGCGCGACGTTCGTTGATGGTTGCCGCCGACGACTCCACCTGATCAATTTCCACCATGCACTGACCCGCCAGCGGCACCACCGCCACCGGATATTGTCCTTCTAGCGGCTTGCCCAGCGCACGGTTGAGCACGGTGATCTTGGTATCGAACGCCCAGCCCGCGTGACGGGCCAGCGCTGACCAGGCCGCTTGCGATGCCGCGCGGTCGGGACTGGACATGACACCGATGAAGGGACGCGATACTCGCGCGTCGTTCATCGGCAAATCGAACGGCGGTACCGCCGCCTTGATCTGGGTGAGGTAGAGCAACTCGCCGCATGGGCCGAGTACCTGGCTGGCGCGGATCGCCTGGCTCAGCTGCAGATCAGCGGGTGGGCCGAGCACCCGGAACGGCGCACGCAAACCGGCAGCGAGGGTGTCGACATCGCCGACCAGAACTTCCAGCGCCAGCCAGCCGTGATGGAACATCGGCTCGTGCAGCAACGCTTGCGAATCTTCGATCAGGCGCAGGATCGGTTCGCCGGCTTCGTTGGCCAGCCATGCTACGGCGTGTCCGCGCAAATCATCCAGTCCGAGTAGCTGTGCAGTGTCGGCATCCAGCTCACCACGCTGGCAGACGTCCAAACCTAGCTGTGTCAGATAGGCGTGGCAGGCGGCCTGCAGATCGGGCGCGATCACAGTGGCGTGCAGGATGCCTTGGCGTGTCGTGGGCTCTGTCAAAATGGATTTTCCAGTGGTGCCGGTGGCAGTGCCAGTGCGGCCAGTTCGGGCGGCAGTTGCGGTTCGTAGGCTTGCTGGTAGTCGAACGTATGCTGGGATTCACTCCAGTGATTGACGTGCGCACCGCCGACGAAGCGGATCAGGCACAGCGAACCACCGCGCGAGCCGTAAGGCCCATGCGGAATGCCGGGCGGACGCCAGAAGTACGAGCCTGGGCGCATCGTGCCGTATTCGCCGGTGAGGTCGCCGGCAATCAGGAAGGCTTCCTCGGGCGTGGGGTGATGTTCCTTCGGGCCACGCCAGTTGGTCGGGTGGGTTTGTGGCGCAGTCATGAACAGAAAGGTCTTCTGCTGGGTGACCGGATCGATGCGCAGAATTTTCCGGCCGGCAGCAAGGTGGTTGAGGCGGTAGTCGAACACGCTGCGATCCCACAGCATGCGCATCGCATCGATGAAGGGAATGGCGGGGGCGTGGTCTGCCGGTGCGGGTTCGTCGGCCGCCATCAGCCGAGGCTCGGCATCGAAGAAACGCAGGATCACGGCGCCCTCGGAGGAGTAGGCCTGCGCACGCGGATGGCCGGCGGGGTAGTAGCCGTAGCATCCTGCTGCGTACTCGAAACCGTTGAGGTAGTAGCAACCGGAAAGCACGTAGAACTCTTCGTCGGCGGCGATGCGACTGCCTTTTTCAAAGTGCAGGCCGGGGTCCATGCGCGACAGGAGTGTGCAGGCGCCCGTCTCGTCATCGCGGCTCAGGGTGCGCGTCCAGGCGCCGGGCAGCAGCGGTTCGGCTTCCCACGGCAGCGACTGGTTTTGCAGGAATTCAATATGCGGTCGGGCCATGGAGCAATCCTCGTTAAATCGCGTGATTCGGGGCCGGGCGACTTCAGCTCGATCTCCCTGGCGTCACCACGCTAGGCGCGCTCGCGTGCCAGCTTGCGTTCCAGCCACGGCATCAGCCCGCCCATGGCGACGATCTCCAGCAGTTCGGCCGGCATCTTTTCGCAGCGGAACTGATGGCCGCTGGTGTGGTTGATCACGATGCCTTCGGCGGCCCGCACTTCCACATCGTCGCCGCGACTGGCTTCAAGTTCGGGGCAGACCAGCGCCGGCATGCCGAGGTTGAGCGCGTTGCGATAGAAGATGCGCGCAAACGACTTCGCCAGCAGCGCACCAACGCCAAGTTGCGCCAGTGCCTGCACCGCCTGTTCGCGTGACGAGCCGATGCCGAACGAGTCGCCGGCGATGATGATGTCGCCGGGCTGTACTTCGCTGGCGAAGTTCGGGTCGATCGCTTCCAGGCAATGGCTGGCCAGCACCTTGATCGGGCTGCGCATGTACGGGCCCGGGGCGAGCAGGTCGGTGTCGATCTTGTCGCCAAAGACGAAGGCGCGGCCACGAACGTTCATACGGTCTCCATCAACAGTTCGCGCGGGTCGCAGATCTCGCCTTTCACGGCGCCGGCAGCGACGCTGTACGGTGAGCCGAGATAGACCAGCGAATCCGGGGAGCCCATGCGTCCCTTGAAGTTGCGCGCCGTGGTGGCCAGGCAGACTTCACCGGCAGCCACGATGCCCGCACCCATGCCGGGGCAGGCACCACAACCGGTAGGCAGCAGGATGGCGCCCGCCTCGGTGAGGATTTGCAGCGTGCCATCGGCAGCGGCTTGGGCGGTCATTTCGGTGGACGCCGGGGCAATCAGCAAGCGCGTGTTGCGCGCTACCTTGCGGCCTTTGAGTACCTCGGCGGCCATGTGCAGGTCGTCAAGCTTGGCGCCGGTGCAGGCGCCGATATACGCCTGATCGATCGCAATGCGTTCGTAGCTTGATGCCGCACGGCTGTTGGCCGGGCTGTGCGGCGCGGCGATTTGCGGCTCCAGCGTGTTGGCGTCGAAGTGATGCACGGCGAGGCAGGTGGCATCGGGGTCGCTCTGCCACTGCGCGATGTCACCGGCGAATGGACGTCCGGCCAGTTCCAGTGCGCGCAGGGTGGCTGCGTCGGCGGTGACGATGCCGGTGGCCGCGCCCAGTTCTGCCGACATGTTGCACAAGGTCATGCGCTCGGACATCGACATCTTGCGCACGGCCGAGCCATCGTATTCGAAGGCCTGGTTTTCATTGCCCATGCCGAGCTTGGCGCACAGGAACAGCATGATGTCTTTCGCGCTGACGCCAGCGGACAATTCACCGCTCCAGTTCACTCGAACGGTCTGCGGTACGGTCAACCAGATGTCACCGGTGACCAGTGCACCGGTGATGTCGGTGGAACCCACGCCCATCATGAAGGCGCCAAACGCACCGCCGCTGGGGGAGTGCGAGTCGCCGCCCACGCAGAACATGCCGGGCTGGATGTGTCCGTGTTCCTGCAGCACCACATGGCAAATCCCCACGGCATCGTAGTGACGCACGCCGTTGGCCCGCGCCCAGCGCCGGGTCAGCGCGAGAATTTCGGCGCCTTCGATATCCACGGCGGGAACAAAGTGGTCGCTCACCACGACCACGCGGCTCGGGTCCCACACTTTGGCACCCAGCGTGTCCAGCCGCGAGGCGACCCGTCGCGGGCCGCCGGAGTCGTGCATCATCAACAGGTCGATGGCGGCAGTGACAATTTCGCCCGGTCGCACCCGCTCGCGGCCCGACGCATGCGCAATGATCTTTTCGGCAAGTGTCGAAGCCAAGGTGTTACTCCTTCGATTTCCAGTTCTCGACGTCCAGGCTCATCTGGTAACGGAACTGGTCGGGGCGATATTGGATATTCAGCAGGTCGACCAGGTCGCCGGCTGCATTGAACGAATGGCGTTCCAGGGTCAGCAAGGCCGTCCCGGGTTTTACCTTCAGATGCAGGGCGCTCTGGGCGTCGGCCGAAACGGCAGACAGGGTCTGATCGACGCGAGCGACGTCGATCTTGCAGCGCTTGAACAAGACCAGTCGAGAGGTGGTGGCAAGGTTGGCCTCGTTGAATTCACGGTGATCGGTGCGCGTCCAGCTGGTGTAGTAGCCGAACGGTGTACGGGCGCGGCTGCGAATGCGGACCGCGTGCACCATCGTTTCTTCGGCGTCCAGCTTGAACAGCGCGCGCACCGGTGCCGGTGGCGCTTCGCGACTGAACTGCAGCAGGTTGACGTCGGTGGCCTCGGCCAGGATTTCGAGGTTTTCGAGCAGTCCGGTAAGCGGGCCGCGCAACGGCTTGGGCGTGGCGTGGTGGATCACGTGGGTGCCGCGCCCGCGGCGCCGTTCAACCAGCCCGGCGGCAGCGAGGTCATCCATCGCGCGCTTGGCGGTGATTCGTGAAACCCCGAACGACTCGGCCAGTTCGAACTCGGTCGGTAGCTGCGTGCCTACCGTGATTTCACCGCTGAGCACGTGGTCACGCAGAATCGTGAACATCTGGTAGTACAGCGGGGCGGGCAGGTCAGCGTGCAACAGCTTCTTCTGGCCCGGAGACCGCAATTGATCGATTGCCGTTTTACGCATCTGGTTCCATCCTCCGTGCCTTAATGCTATAACGATATACCATATTTGCAAGATGGAAGCGTGACAATGTCGTCAGACAATGCATCATCCAGCGGCGAAGTGATTGGCTGGCAGCTTGATGGTGGCGTGGCCCGTCTGGCTATTGCCCGCGCAGCCAAGCGCAACGCGCTGGCCACCGTGCACTGGGCAGCGCTCGAAAGTTGCCTTGACCAGATCCATGCCAGCACGGCAACGCTGCTGGTGCTTGAAGGCGTCCCCGGTGCCTTCAGTGCCGGTGCTGACATCGACGAGCTGGGCAGGCTGCTCGGCGAGCCCGATGCGTTCGCTGCCAGCAACGCGCAAGTGCAGCGCACCCAGCTGGCCTTGCAGCGCTCGCCGCTGACCACCATCGCGGCCATCGATGGTGCCTGTGTCGGTGGTGGTCTGGGACTGGCACTGGCCTGTGATTTCCGTATCGGTACGGCACGCAGCCGCTTTGCATTGAGTCCGGCCAAGCTCGGCCTGGTCTACAGCCCCGAAGACAGCCGCCGGCTGGCCAACACAGTTGGTCTGGCGCGCGCCCGCGAGATGTTGTTGACCGGACGCTTGCTCGACGCACCGACCGCGCTGCATTGGGGCCTGTTGAACCGGCTGGTGGCCGATGACGAACTGGCTGCGGTGGTGGCGACGATGGTCGCTGAGCTGCAGCAGACCTCGGCCAGCGCGCGTGCCGGCATCAAGCAGGTACTGGCCTATCTCGGCGGCGATGATCACGTCGATCATGCCGCGGCCACCGCCGCGTTCAATGATGCTTTCAGCAGTGCCGACTTCGCCGAGGGCGCGAGTGCGTTTCTGGCCAAGCGCCCGCCGCAATTTCAGTGACGTGGCCAACCACGTTTGATGCACGACCACAGGACAACTCCATGACTGACGCCTACCGCGCACTGGCACTGCAAACCACCTGTCACGCGGTCAACGACTGTCCGGATGACGCCACGGCTCGCGCCAAGATCACCAGCAATATCGACCGCGTCGGTCGGCAGATTCGCGCCAGCAAGGGCTTCATCGGCCAGGACCTGCGGCTGGTGGTGCTGCCGGAATATTTCGCCACCAGTTTCCCGATGGGTGACACCATCCCCGGCTGGGCGCAGAAGGCGGCGTTTGCGATGGACGGCCCCGAGTACGACGCGCTGGCGCGGATTGCGCAGGACAACAAGGTCTATCTGGTCAGTAACGCTTACGAGACCGACCCGAACTTTCCCTCGCTGTACTTCCAGGCCAGCGTGGTGTTCGACGATGCCGGCAACCTCGTGCTGCGTTACCGGCGGATGGTCTCGCTGTTCGCGCCGTCGCCGTACGACGTATGGGATCGCTACCTCGACATCTATGGTATCGACGGGGTGTTTCCCGTCGCGCGCACTCCGCTGGGCCGGTTGGCCTGCGTCGCGTCGGAAGAGATTCTCTACCCGGAGATTGCGCGCGCACTGGCGCTGCGCGGTGCCGAGGTGTTCCTGCATTCCACCAGCGAGGTGGGCAGCCCGGATCTCACGCCGAAGGATGTCGCCAAGCGTGCGCGTGCCTTCGAGAACATGGCTTACGTGGTGTCGGCGAATACCGCCGGCATTGTTGATCTGGATTTTCCCGGCCAGAGCACCGACGGCATGTCGAAGATCGTCGATGACCAGGGTCGGGTGCTGATTACCGCAGGCACCGGCGAGTCGATGGTGGCGCATGCGGAAATCGATATCGATGCCTTGCGCCGGCGGCGTGAGCGACCCGGCATGGGTCACATACTTTCGCGCTTGCCACAGGCGGCGATCGCTGCCGGACTGGCACCGGCGCCGCTGCAGCCGAACGCGCTGATCGCGGACGGACAATTGCAGATACCCGAGCGCGCCCAATTTGCACAACGTCAGCGGGCTACCATCGCCGCCCTCAAAACCTCCGGAGTCCTCGGCTCATGACTGAAATCCGCATGTTGAAGATGCGCAATCCGCGCACCGGTCAGATCGATAGTGAACTGGCAGTCACCAGCCAGGCGGAGCTGGATGCCTTGGTGGCGAAGCTGCGCGCCGCGCAACCAGCGTGGGCAGCGCAACCGGTACAATTCCGCTGCGATGCGCTGCTGGCGTTGGCCGATGCGCTGGAGCGCCGGCGCGAGTCCATGACCGACGCCTTGCTGCGTGACACCGGACGCTGGCACGAATCGGTACTCGAGTTCGACAGCACGCTGGCCACCTTGCGTCGCTGGGCCGCCGGCGCGCCGGCCTGTCTTGAAGTACCGGCGGAAGCGCCAGGCAACATCCCTTTCATCAAGACCCGGGTGAACCTGGTGCCGTATGCGCTGGTGGGTGTGATCAGCCCCTGGAATTTCCCGCTGCTGCTGAGCCTGATTGACGCGATCCCGGCGCTCGCTGCCGGCTGTGCGGTGCTGGTCAAGCCCAGTGAGGTCACCTCGCGTTTCGTCGAAGTCTTGCGGCTGGCGCTGGCCGAGGTACCTGCACTGGATCAGCTGATCGGTGTGGTGATTGGTGATGGTGTCGTCGGCAGCGCCTTGATCGCGGCCGTCGATATGATTTGTTTCACCGGCAGCGTGCGCACCGGGCGTCGTGTCGGGGAAGCCTGCGCCGCGCGCTTCATTCCAGCATCGCTGGAGCTGGGTGGCAAGGACCCGGCCCTGGTACTGGCCGACGCCGATCCGCAACGCGCAGCGCGTGCGATTGCGTGGAGCGGCTTCGTCAACGGCGGGCAGAGTTGCATGTCGCTCGAACGGGTTTATGTCGATGCGAGCATTGCCGAGGTGTTCATCGCTGCCTTGGTCGAGGAAGCCAGCCGTTTGCGGCTGGCTCATCCACAACCGCGCGATGGCGAAATCGGCCCGATCATTTCTGCCGCACAGGTGGACATCGTGCGCGAACATCTTGCCGACGCGAAGGCACACGGCGCGCGGGCACTGACGGGCGGTGAGTTGAAGGATCTGGGCGGACAATGGTGCCCGCCCACAGTGCTGGTCGACGTGGACGAAAGCATGAAGGTGGTCAGGGAAGAGACCTTCGCCGCGATCCTGCCGGTGATGGTGGTTGCCGATGAAGAAGAGGCCATCGCGCGCGCCAACGACTCGGTCTATGGTTTGTCCGCTGCCGTGTTCAGCAAGGATCAGGCGCGTGCCGAGCGGGTGGCGCGACGACTGCAGGCAGGCGGCGTCAGCATCAACGATGCCAGCCTGACCGGGCTGATCCACAGCGAGGAAAAGCAGAGCTTCAAGCAATCCGGCATGGGTGGTTCACGCATGGGTGCGCCGTCGATTCGTCGCTTCCTGCGCGCGCAGGCGCTGTTGATCAATCCGGGTGTTGAAGACCCGTGGTGGTTCAAAGCGCAGCCATGAGCGGCGGTTGAGGGCGATGTTCGTGGAGCTCCTGCCCGGCGGGCGCAGGGGCTTCTTGGGTATCTTCCGTCAAACGCTGCCAGCGATTCGCGGACAAAAAATTGGCCCCCAATCCGCATGGATTGGGAGCCAAGAGAAGACGCCGGGGAGGGTCTTGTCTTCAGAAGCGATATTTGAAATCCACGCCATAAGTGCGGGGCATGGTTGGATAGATCACGGCGATGCCGAGTCCGGCAATGTCGAAGCCGCCGGCCGAGATGTGATTGTTGGTGAGGTTGTTGCCCCACAGGGCCACTGACCAGTTGGCGTTTCTGGGCTCGTACGAAATGCGTGCACGCGCGTCGAGATGGGTCGGCGTCATGATGATCGGGGAGAGCGCCTGGTTCTCGTAGTACTTGTCGGTGTACTTCACTGCCGCCGTCCAGATCAGGTCGGCATTGGCCAGTGACTGGATGTAGGTCGTGGAAAGATGCCATTGAAACTTGGGCGCATCCTTCAAGTCCATGCCGGCGAATGTGGCAGCGTTTACCGGGGCGTAGTTCTGGTACTTCGCATCAATGGTGCCGAAACCACCGCCAACCTGCCATGCATCGGTCACCTGTGCCTGGGCATCCATCTCCACGCCTGACAGTACGGCGCCGGTGGCATTGGTGACCGAGAACACACCGTTGGGATCGACGGCCGACAGCTGGATACCCGCGTAGTCGTTACGGTAGTAATCGATATTGAAGCGGACACGATTGTCGAGCAGGGAACTCTTGATGCCCATTTCGTAGGCAGTGAGGGTTTCCGCGTTGAAGCTTCCCAATGCTGCCACGGTGGTTCCGCGACCGTTGAAGCCGCCGCTCTTGAACCCGGTGGTCAGGCTGGCGTAGCCCATCACGTTTTCGGCGAAGTCGTAGTCCAGCGCCAGTTTCCAGTCCGGACGCTTCCATCGATTGCTCTTCGCAACGGTGAAGGCCTGACTGCCATTGGGTCTCACGGAGACCACCAGGAAGTCTTTCTTCTCGATGCTGTAGCGCGCGCCACCAGTCAGTTTCAGACGGTCGGTGAAGGCGTAGTCGCCCTGCCAGTAGAGTGCGTAGGCATTGTCCTGCTGGCTGATGTAGTTGGTGGCGCCGGGGCCGAAGATGTCGTTGCGGGTGGGCTGCGAGTTGGTCTCGCGGAAGGCGTAGAAACCGCCCACCCAACTGAACGGACCTGTTAGCTGGGAGATCAACTGCGCTTCATAGCTGTACGAACGTTCTTTCTGATTCTGGTACAGGTGGTAACGCGTCTGTTCCGTGCCATCGAGGTCTTCGTAGAACTCATTGTCGAGGCCGCGGGCACTTAGGACATTGCGCAATGACACGGTGCCGAGGTCGGTGTCGGTGGTCAACGACGAACCCCAGCTGCGCAGGATATTGGAGCCGGGCGTATTGGTTCGCGTGTCGTAAAAGCTGCCCAGCACCGGCACCAGCTTGCCGTTGGTATCCAGCTTGACCGGCACGGCGTAGGTGGCGCCGGACGTGTCGCGCGTGTAATCAAGGTTCAACGTGGCATAGGTGCTGTCGCCCCAGGGCATCGCCACGGTCGTTCGCGCGGCGTTCTGGTGAACGTTGTTGACATCGCGATTGTGGGTAAGGTCGTGGATATAGCCCGCACGATTGCTCGACATCACGGCACCGGTGACGTCGATATCCTTGCCGAGCCGCGTGCTGAAGTTCAGGCCGAGGTCGCGGCGACCGTAATTGCCCACCGATGCATTCAGCTTCAGATAGGTTTCACCGGTGGGCTTCTTGGTGATGTAGCGAATCGCGCCGCCGGTGGCGTTGCGGCCGAACAGCGTACCTTGGGGTCCACGCAGCACTTCGATGCGCTCCACGTCAAAGACCGAAAGCATCGCGCCGGTCATCCGGGGAATGTAGACGTCGTTGAGGTAAAGGCCGACGGCAGGCTCGGCGGTGAACATGGATTCATCCTGACCAACACCACGCATGAAGATTTTCAGCCCCGTATTGAGAGCGGTGTTCTGCTCGATCACCACGTTGGGCACCACGAACTTCATGTCGTCGATGCGGGTGACGTTCATCCGCTGCAGCTGGATCGAGTCCAGCGTGGTGATACTGATCGGTACCTTCTGGACCGATTCCTGGCGACGTTGAGCGGTGACCGTGACGTTCTGCAGTTGCACCGCTTTCTTTTCCGCCACCGGAGCCTGGCTTGTCGGTGATTCCTGCCCGGCTGCCGGCGCACCATTCGATGGCGTTGAGCTGGCGGGGTCCTGCGCGTAGGCCTGGGTGGCCAGCATGGCCAGAAAGATCGACGAGGCCAGCAGATTGCGGCTCAGATACATGCTCATAATTACCTCGACGACAGTGGACGGGTGGTATTTCGAGTATTGATCTTAATGTTATGCATCTATAACAATGTCGCCGCAGTATCTTTTAGTTTGTCCGGACAATCAAGAAGGTTTGAACACTATTTGGCAAGGCGTTCGTGCCGCGACGCAGCAATGAACGGGTAGGGGCAGGCAGCCGTTGGTCTGGCATGAAAGTGGCTGTGCATGTGAGGTGCATCGGCTTCAGTCAGTCGCTGAAGGTTAGGCGAGACGCCAGTTCCCGGCGGCCTCGTGTGTGTTGACACGCGTCGCATTTGACACGCTCATCAGGCTGCGTCTTGGCTCATCCCGGTTTCCAGACGCTGACCACGACGATCGCGAGAATCAATAGCCACAGCACGCCCAATACTGAAGTCGCGCGTACATAGGTTTGACGGATGATGGCGTTGGTAAGGTCATCGGGACCTTCGCGGGCCATCACTTGCCAGGTGCGGAAGTGACCGATCAGGGCCAGCCGGATGCCGATGCCGCTGGCCATCACGCCTGCGTACAGCGCCAGCTTGAGGTGCAACCACCGCGGCATCGGCCAGCTTCCGCCGATGAGGCCGATGGCGATGGCAAGCAGCAGCGCGATGAGGACATAACGCGAGCCACGGTCAATGGCACCCAAGGTACGACCGCTCGCCCGATGGCGACAGCGGTGTGTAGCCTCGACAAACGCCAGCCACAGGGCACACAGACCTGCAGCCAGCCACGCGGTGCGTTCGCCACCTGGCACGAACCCATACAAGGCAGCCAGTGCAAAACCCAGTCCAGCCTGCAGCACCAGTGCGTAACGCACATGCTGGTCGACATGCATCACGTGTTCCATCAGCCGACTGCGTTCGGCAAACGGTATCTCGCTGCCATAAGAAACGTAGCGGTAGGTACTGTTGATCACCAGTTCGGCACCCAGCCAGTAGCCGAGTACGGCGATATGCACGACCAGTAGCGTCTGCAGAAGCATGCTAGTTCGCTCCAGCTTCTGCGAAAGGTTCCACTTGCAGGATGCTGACGGGGATGTTGTCCGGGTCGTAGACGATCATTTCCCGATAAACGCCTGCCGGAGAACGTTCACTGGCCTGACGCTTGGGATAGCGCACCGGTGGCGTGAGGAATCGGCTGCCGGCCGCACTGAGTGCGTTGTGCAGGCCGTCGAAATTGCTGGTGGAAAGCACCAGCGCCGTCTGGCTGCAGGCGGGTTGAACAAGCGGCGGCTGCAGCGTTGCCATGGGTGTATCGCTGATCTGGAACAGGCCGACGATCACCGGCGCGTCGACGGCGGCAGCCAGCAAGGCGATCTGCATGCGGCACGGCGGTAGCTGCAACAGTGCACCCGCTGCCGCACCTTCGAGGAGTTTTTCCTCGACGACGATCAGACCCAGGACATCGCGGTAGAACGCCAGCGACGCCTGCAGGTCACGGCAGAAAATGGTAAAGCGCTCGAATTGCAGATGCATTTCATCACCCGATAGTCCCCATTGACATGCGCTGCGGCAGTGACTGCCGTGTGGCCGTACTCGGCAGTCAAAACGGCTTGACCACGCCCAGCCACGCCGTAGCCAGCAACATCAGATAGACGATCCAGACCCAGATCCGGGTGCGGTTCATGGTCCGCAACAACGGCACTTCGGTGGCGTCGCTGGAGCCTTCCCGGATCAGCTTGAGCAACTGCGGGCCGACCGGCCGAAAGCGGACGTCGATCATGATGGCGGCGGCAAAGATCACGCCGAACATCAGCGCCTTGGTGGCCAGCCAGTGCGGCGCCAGCGGGGCGCCGCGCCACAGCGAGACCAGCCCCAGGCCGAGATAGAAAATCGCCAGCGCGTAGCGCAACACCGATTCGATCCTGCGGTCGCGCGCCGCACGCGGGGTCTGATCATGGGCATGCGCGTCCCACACCAGCGCAATCCAGATCGCGCCGACCATCCAGGCCAGCGCGAGGCCCCATCCCGGCACGATCCAATAGCGACCCACAGTGACCAGGCTGAGTGATATCGGCACCATCAGCGCCCACGCCGTGCGCGGCACCATATCCACTTCAACCAACAGCCTCAGCAGCGCCAGACGCTGGTCCAGCGTATAGCGCTCACGTTTGCGGAAATGCTGGCCGAGCAGATAGACGCCGACGTCGGCGCCCAGCCACAGGACGAACAACAGCAGGTGCGCGAACAGCAGGGTCGGGTATAGCAAATGGGTCATGTCGATCCCGGATTACTTTCCGTTGTTGGTGTCATTGACCCTTTTGGCAGCCAGCACCCTGTCGAGGCTGCGCTCGAACTCGTGGTAGCCGATGCACTGGTACAACTCTTCACGCGTCTGCATGGTGTCGACCACGTTGCGCTGGTGGCCGTCGCGGCGAATGGCCGCATAGACGTTCTCGGCGGCCTTGTTCATTGCCCGGAATGCCGCCAGTGGATACAGCTGCATCGCCACACCGGCCGTGGCCAGTTCGTCGCGGCTGAACAGCGGGGTCTGGCCAAACTCGGTAAGGTTGGCCAGCACGGGCACCTTCACTGCATCGACGAAGCGGCGATAGGTTTCCAGGTCGTAAGAAGCCTCCGGGAAAATGCCATCGGCACCGGCTTCGACGCAGGCCAGCGCGCGTTCGATCGCGGCATCCACGCCCTGTACCGCAATGGCGTCGGTGCGCGCGATCAGGAAGAAGTTTGAATCAGTCTTGGCGTCGACGGCAGCCTTGACCCGATCGACCATTTCGCCGGCCGAGACGATTTCCTTGTTCGGCCGATGTCCACAACGTTTCGCGCCGACCTGGTCTTCGATGTGGCATGCCGCGGCACCAGCCCGGATCAACGAACGCACGGTGCGCGCGATGTTGAACGCGCTCGGGCCAAAGCCAGTGTCGATGTCGACCAGCAGCGGCAGATCGCAGACATAAGTAATGCGACGGATGTCGGTCAGTACGTCATCGAGCGTGTTGATGCCCAGGTCCGGCAGACCCAGCGATCCGGCAGCCACGCCGGCACCGGAGAGATAGATCGCGCGGAAACCGGCGTGCTGGGCGAGCAGGGCATGGTTGGCATTGACGGTGCCAACCACTTGCAGCGGGCTTTCATCGGCGAGCGCCTGGCGGAAGTTGGCACCGGGACTGGGGAGGGTGGTCATGGTTGGAACCGCCTTTGTGATGGATGGGTGGGTGGACAAGTGTGACGTTGTGGCGGGGGTCACGCGGGCGACTTTGCCGGATGGGCGGCGGCGAGAATCTCTGACGGTGCGGCGTTCCAGATCGCGTCGGTGTGCGTGGCGAAGTGAGCGAAGATCCTCTCGAGATGCTTGATCCGATGCGGCTGGCCCATCACCCACGGGTGGATGTTCAACGCCAGCATCCGGCCGTGGCCGGTGCGACGGGCTTCGTCGAGCAGGAAGTCGCAGGCGTCAATGATCTCGTCGGCGTAGTCGGATTCGGCATGCAGGTTGTCGCCGACGATGAAGCGGTCTTCCAGTTCCAGCGACAGCGGCATGATGGACAAGTCACCTTCGCGGGTGTGGAAGGCGTAGGGCAGTTCGTCGTTGACCCAGTCCGCGCACCAGTCGAGTCCGGCGGCGCGCAGCAGTTCGGGCGTGTTTTCCGATTGCGAGCGCGCCGGCGACAGCCAGCCGCGGACCGGGTGTGACGCATACGGCGCCAGCGCGGCGAGACTGCGCTCGATCCATTCGCGCTCTCGCGCAGGGTCGAGGCCGCCGTAATGAATGCTGTCCATGTTCCAGCCGTGACCGAGCAGTTCGAAGCCGGTGGCGTGCAGTCGACGCAAAAGTGCGGGATAGCGCTGCGCCAGCTCGCCGTTGACGGCGAGGCTGGCTTGCAGGTCGTGTTTCTTCAGCGCATCCAGCACGCGGAACACGCCCACGCGATTGCCGTAGTCGCGCAGCGTGTAATGGCGCAGGTCGGGGTAGGGCATGGTCATGTTGCCCGGCGCCTTGAAGCCCTCGCCGCGCGCATCCAGCGGAAAGTGTTCCAGGCTCAGGTTCAACCATAGCGCCAGCGGTTTGCCCTGCGGCCAGTTGACCGGTGCGCGATCGGCCAGCATCGACCACGCGTAGCGGTCCTGGTCCATGCCGTGGCGACGCATCGGATATTCGAGATAGCTGCGGTCCATGCTCATGCTGCGTCCTCCTTTGCCACGGCTGCGATCGCGGCCAGCGCATCGTCGTAGCTGTGCTTGAGATAGTGCTGGGCGATCTCGCGGCCGGTCGCCTTCCACACGCCGGCATGGCTGCAGATGTAATCCATCGCTTCTTCGAATGCACGGATGCGGTGCGGATGGCTGACCTGGTAGGCATGCAAGGGCACGCACATCACCGTGCCGCTGTGTTCACCTTCGGCGTACAGACGGTCGAACGCGTCCTTGATCATCTGGCCGTAACGGCGCGGCTCGATCTTGTTGACCACGTAGGTGATCGTGTCGTTGAGTTCCAGCGAATACGGCACCGAGACAAAGCGCTTGCCGCTGCGGGTATGCACCGGCGTGGGTTGATCGTCGTGGAACAGGTCGCAGGTGTACGCTCCGCCGGCTTCGGCGAACAGGTCGATGGTGCTTTCCGAGTGCGACAGCGCGGGCGCGAGGTAACCGTCGCAGTGCTGGCCGGTGTGCTGTTTGATCAGCGCCATCGACTCCTCGATCATCTCGCGCTCCTGCGCCTCGTCCAGCCCATAGGTGTAGCGGGTGTTGTAGATGCCGTGGCTGAAGAACTCCCAGTCGCGCGCCGCCGCTAGTTCGATCACTTCGGGGTGATGGATCAGCGTGGCCGCCGACAGCGAGACCGAACCGCGCAGGCCGTACTTGTCCATCACCCGCATCATGCGCTGGTGACCGACGCGGTTGCCGTAGTCGCGGGTGGCGTAGCTGAGTATGTCCGGCAGCGGGCGTGGCCACGGTTTGCGCTGCGGGTTGGGTGGCGGCGCGTATTCGTAGAACTCGATATTTGGCGCGATCCACAATGCGACCCGTGCACCACTTGGCCAGCTGATTTTCGGGCGGCTGTCATACGGCAGGTAGTCGAACAGGCCCGGATCGGACTTCGGGGTCTTGATGAGCGGCGTGTTCATGGCGATACCTTGCGCAGTTCTTCCTCCACCGTCGCGATGGATTCGACATCGGCGTACTTGAGCATGATGTCGGCCAGGTTGGCGAAGTGGGGAATCTCGTGCTTGTCGGCCACGCATTCTTCCACCACGGTGGTGCGGAAGCCGCGCGACAGGCTGTCGATGGCGCAGGCCCGCACGCAACCGGAGGTGGAGCCGCCGGTGATGATCAGCGTGTCGATGTGATGGAAGGTCAGCAGCGACCACAGATTGGTTTCGAAGAACGGGCTGGCCATGCGCTTGTGCATGACGATGTCGCTCGGCTCGATCTGCGCGCGCGGGTCGAATTCGGCGCGCTCGGAACCGTGTTTGATGTTCTGCAGCGAGTCGACGGTGTCGGTGCGCGTGCCCCACACACCGGCATCTTCGGCGGACGGCAGGTAGGCCACGTGGGTCCAGATCACCGGCAGCTTGCGCTCGCGGAATAGCACGGCCAGCCTATTGATGTATTCGATCTGGCGCGGATCGGTCTGGTACGCGGTCTTGAACGCATCCAGGTCCGTATAGGCACGTTGCACGTCGATATTGAGCAGCGCCGGGCGCTTGCCGAAGCCGAATTTCGCGCGGTTCGGCCTGGCTTTGACCTGCTCCCAGTATTCACGTGCAGTCAGACTTGAGGTTTCCATCACGGGCATGTGGGTTCTCCTGATACGTGGGATTTGATGGGCGGCTGCAGTCAGCGCATGGCTGGCTTGGGCGCGTCCTGCAGCACCAGCTGTTGGCGCTCGTTGCGCACCCTGAAGCCGGCAATGAAGGCGGCGACGATCAACACGGCGATGACGAGGAAGGCCACGTGGTAGCTGCCGAAATGGTCATACAACAAGGCGGTGATCCAGATGCCCAGACCACCGCTGGTGGCGTCGAGCAAGGTGATCGTGCCGAGGATCTTGCCGGCCGAGGACAGTCCGAACGCATTGACGGCGAGCAGCTGGATCATCGTGTACAAGCCGCCCCAGCCCAGCCCGAACAGCACCAGCGCATACCAGATCAGTCCGGGCTTCATGCCGGCCAGCAGCACCGCGCCACCGATCATGATCGCGATGTTGATCAGGAACACCCGCTTGGGCGCGTAGTAGTCGGCGAGGAAACCCAGCACGAATTTTCCGATCATCGCCATGCCGTACATCACCGCCATGGCGTTGCCCGCGGTGGCAAGGTCGAAACCCATGTCGCGCATGTACAGGAACAGATGGGCCGACACGGACAGGATGCTGTAGAAGGTCGTCATCGCGACCATCGCCAGTGCCCAGAAGGTGGGTGTGCGTATGGCTGCCGCATAACCGATGTCCGGCAGTTCATCCGTGGCGGCAGTCTCACCAGCACCGGCCTTCGCGTCTCGGGCACCGTACGGCTGCATGCCCATCTGCGCAGGGGTGCGTACCAGCAACAGCACCAGCACGAACAGCACCAGTGGCACCACCGACAGCCACATGAAGCTTTCGCGCCAGCCTAGTGCCGGCAGCATCGCCACGATGATCTTGGGCAACACCACGCCGCCCAGGCTGGTGCCGACCAGGGTGATACCGAGCGCGACGCCGCGCTTGGTCACGAACCATTGCGAAACCATGATCACGGCGACGTTGAGTCCGGCTGCGACCAGAACCGCGGCGAAGCCAACATGGATCAGGTAGACCATGCCGATCGAATGCACGTAGCCGTAGGCGAAGTACAAGGCGGCGAGCATCAGCGACCCGACCAGCGCCAGCCGCTTCGGGCCGACCCGATCGATCAGCATGCCGAGGAACGGCGCCATCAGCCCGGCCAGCAGCAGGGTCAGCAGGTCACGGAATTTCAGTACGGCGCGGGACCAACCGAATTCAGAGAGAAGCGACGGATCGAAGGCGGTGATGCCGGTAATGGTCAGGCCATTGCTGACCATCAGCATCAACAAGCCAAGAATCGCGATCAGCCAGGGGTAGTAGCGTTTCATCGTTGAACCTCTCGGGAGATCGAAGTCAGGGGTGGCGAGCAGCTTGATACGGTGATCATCATGCGTTGGCGAATTGCTGCGTTGTTGGCATTGACCGCGAGCAATCCGTATGTCTAAACTTTGTCCGGACAAAGTGTGCCACAATCTGTTGCCAAGGAGGAAGCCATGAATACCGTCATCGTACTTTTCAACCTCAAAGCCGGCGCAAGCCGCGACGATTACGAGCGTTGGGCGCGCGAACGTGACCTGCCGACCGTCAATGCGCTGGCTTCAGTGGATGGCTTCGAGGTGTTGCGCTGCAGCGGACTGCTGATCGGCGACGGCAAGCCGCCTTATGAATATGTCGAAATCATCCGGGTGCCAGACATGGCCGCGTTTGGCGCTGATCTGGGTGCACCGGCGGTGCAGGAGGGTGCGGCGCAGTTCCAGCAGTTTGCCGATAACCCTGTTTTCATCCTGACGCAGTCAGTGTGATGGTCGAGCAGCGCGAGCTGCCCTCTTGAACTCTCTCAACGTGTGGAAGATCCGATGTCCCGTTATCCCGAATTGAAAGGCAAGGTTGCGCTGATCACCGGCGCCGGTCGGGCTGGTGGCCTGGGCGAGGGCATTGCCCGCCGACTGGCCGCCGAAGGCTGTCGCGTCGTGGTCACCGATATCGGCCACGTGCGCGGTGCCGAGATGCCGGCTTCGGCGGTGGGCAGCAACGAAGCACTGGAGCAGGTGGCGGCAGCGATCGTTGCCGAAGGCGGCGACTGCACGGCGATCACGCTGGATGTATTGGAAGAAGCCCAGGTGCAGGCGGCGATTGCCGATGTGGTGGCGCGCTTCGGTGGCCTCGACATCCTGGTCAACAACGCCGGCATCGGTTACCTGATGAAGCCGATCATCGAGATGGAGGCTTCCGAATGGGATGCCGTGCTCGGCGTCAACCTGCGTGGCGGCTTCCTGTGCATGAAGCACGCCGCCAAGGCGATGATTGCGCAGGGGCGGGGTGGCCGCATCGTCAATATCGCTTCGCAGGCCGCCAAGTCGGCCTTCCCCTTTGCCTCCGCTTACTGCTCGTCCAAGCATGGACTGGTGGGGCTGACCCGCGTCGGTGCGGTGGAACTGGGGCAGCACGGTATCACCGTCAACGCGATTTGCCCGAACCATGTCACCACCGGCCTGGGCGCGTGGCAGAACGAATACTTCGCCAAGGCGCAGGGCGTGAGCGTCGAGGAGTATCTCGCGGCTATGCGCAAGCGCATTCCGCTGGGTCGTCCCGGCCTGCCGGACGATACCGCCGCCGCCTGTGCGTTCCTGTGCTCGGACGATGCGAACTACGTCACCGGCGAAGCGATGAACGTTTCCGGCGGCGAAGAAAATCATTAATCGGCGACCCCAGAGAACCTGTCATGTCAAAACCCGTCTACAGCTGGCCCGACAAAGCGCGACTCGCGCTGTCGATCGTCGTCAACGTCGAGGAAGGTTCCGAATACAACGTCGGCGAAGGCGACAAGATCACCGAGCCGGTGGATGAGCTGGCGGTGCATCTGACCAAGCCGGTACGCAACTACGGCAACGAGTCGAACTATCGCTATGGCGTGAACGAGGGCCATGCCCGCGTGGCCGCGCTGCTCGACAAGTACAACGTCACCGCGACCTATACCGCCGCCGCGTTGTCGCTGGAGCGTGCACCCGAAATTGCCGCCTATCTGCACCACAGTCGGCACGAGACGTGCTCGCACGGCTGGCGCTGGATCCATCAGTTCCGGCTGGACGAAACGCAGGAACGCGAGTTCATTCGCAAGGCCGCCGACAGCATCGAACGCACCACCGGCACGCGTCCGGTGGGCTGGCTGTCGCGCTACCTGCACACGGCCGTGACTCGTCGCCTGCTGCAGGAAGAGGGTTTCCTCTACCACATGGACGACTACTCGGCCGATGCGCCGTTCTGGGCGCCGGTCGAAGGCTCGGACCAGCCGATGGTGATCGTGCCCTATCAGCTAGACACCAACGACATGAAGATGTGGTTGGCGCCGTCGTATCTGCCCAGCCACTGGCTCGAATACGCGATTGATACGTTCGACGCCTTGTACGCCGAAGGCGCCGATGCGCCACGGATGATGTCGCTGGGCCTGCACCTGCGCATCATCGGCCGACCGGGTCGGATTGCCGCGTTCGAGAAATTCCTGAAGTACGTCGCCGACAAGCAGGGCGTCTGGTATGCGAAACGTCGTGGTATCGCGGAACACTTCGTCAAAGAGGTGGCGTCGCGATGAGCAACGCCCTCATCAATCCGCGTCGCTGCCTGATGTTCGTGCCCGGCTCGCGTCCGGAGCGCTACGCCAAGGCGATTGCCACCGATGCCGATCAGGTCTGCATCGATCTGGAAGACGCGGTGGCGCCGGGCGACAAGGACAGTGCGCGCGCTTCGGTGTTCGCCTTCCTTGCCGATGCGCCCGCCTCACGCAGCGAGATCGGCTTGCGCCTGAATCCGTTGTCCACCGAATTGGGGCAGAAGGATCTGGCCGAACTGAAAGACTCCGGCCTGGCGCCGGCGTTCGTGATGCTGCCCAAGGTCGAGAGTGCCGCTGAATTGCTGCAGGCCGACGCCGTACTGGCCGGTCGCGACACCTTGCTGATCGCGCAGATCGAAACGCCGCGCGGCCTGCTCGATGCCCGCGAGATCGCCGCTGCCACGCCACGGCTGCAGGCACTGATGTTTGGCGGCTTCGATTTCATCGTGGCGCTGCGCGGTCGCGCCAGCTGGGAAAGCTTTTTCCATCCACGCGTGCAGCTCGCCGTGATCGCCGCCGAGGCGGGCATCGGCTGCATCGACGTGCCGTTCCTCGACATCAAGGATGAAGCCGCGCTGGTGGCGGAAACCGATCGGGTGATTGCGTTGGGCTTCACAGCCAAGGCGGCGATTCATCCAGCCCAGGTCGGCCCGATCCAGCAGCGTTATCTGCCCACCGTGGATGAACTGGAGCGTGCACGCCGTGTCGTGGCCGCGCTGCAGGCAAACCGCGGCGAGGCGATCCAGCTGGACGGCAAGCTGGTGGATCGTCCGATTGAAATTGCGGCCGAGCGTGCGATTGCGCTCGGTGCGCATGGTGCACGCGAAGGCTGAGTCATTAGCGCTTATCCAATGTCTGGCCAGACGGCCATACGTCATCCAGATCCGGCCCGATCACGTAGGCCATTCAACACTACAGGAATCACTCCCCATGGTTCAGAACGTCAAGAAAGTCGGTGAGCACCGTTACCGTGAAACCTTCGGTCGCTTCTTCGAAGAATTCACGGTCGGCGACATCTACGAGCATCGCCCGGGTCGCACCATCACCGAAACCGACAACACCTGGTTCACGTTGTTGACGATGAACACGCATCCCATGCACTTCGACAAGGAATACGCGAAGGCCTCCGAGTTCGGCAAGATCATCGTCTGCTCGCCGTTCACCGTCGCCTTGATGGTCGGCATGAGCGTGACCGACGTCAGCCAGAAGGCGGTCGCCAATCTCGGCTGGTCGGAAATCAAGATGACCCATCCGCTGTTTGTCGGTGACACCTTGTATGCCGAATCGCAGGTGCTGGAGAAGCGCGAGTCCAAGTCGCGTCCGGGCGCCGGCATCGTCACCTGCAAGACCGACGGTTTCAATCAGGACGGCAAGCTGGTCAGCACGTTCAGCCGCACCATGCTGATCGCGCGCGAAGGCCATTCGATCGAAGACAAGGTCAACTACTGAGCATCCCTGCCATGAATGCACCCGTGAATGCCGCCGATACGCCCGTGTGGAGCGCTGACGACGAGAAGACCTTGCTCGATACCATCGATGCCTGGGTCGAAAAGTCGGTCGCGCCGATCGCGATGGAATACGACCAGGAAGACAAGTACCCGCACGCGCTGGTCGAGGAGATGAAGGAGCTCGGCCTGTTCGGCGCCACCATTCCGCAGGAGTACGGCGGTCTGGGTTTGCCAGCAGGTATCTACGCCAAGATCGTCACCCGCATCGCGTCGGTGTGGATGGCGCCCACCGGCATCTTCAATTCGCACCTGATCATGGCGTCGGCGATCGAGCGCTGCGGCACCGAGGCGCAAAAGCAGAAGTACCTGCCGCGGATGGCCACCGGCGAGCTGCGTGGCGGCCTTGGCCTGACCGAGCCGAATGCCGGCACCGACCTGCAGGCGATCCGCACTGTTGCGCGGCGTGAAGGCGATCATTACGTCGTCAATGGCGCCAAGACGTGGATCACCAATTCACTCAACGGCGACATGATCCTGCTGCTGGTGAAAACCGATCCGGATGCGCAGCCGCGGCACAAGGGCATGAGCATGCTGATCGCCGAGAAGGGCGAAGGCTTCATCGTGGCCAAGAAGATGAAGAAGAGCGGCTACCGCGCGATCGATACTTGTGAACTGGTGTTCCAGGATTACAAGGTACCGGTCGACTGCCTGCTCGGTGGTGAAGAAGGCAAGGGCTTCCAGCAGACCGTCGGTGGCTTGGAGCTGGGCCGCATCAACATCGCGGCACGTGGGGCGGGCATTGCGCAGGGTGCGTTGCGGTTGTCGCTTCGTTACGCGCAGGAGCGCAAGACGTTTGGCAAGCCGATC
Source organism: Rhodanobacter sp. AS-Z3 (assembly GCF_029224025.1). Lineage (NCBI taxonomy): Bacteria > Pseudomonadati > Pseudomonadota > Gammaproteobacteria > Lysobacterales > Rhodanobacteraceae > Rhodanobacter > Rhodanobacter sp. AS-Z3. Next base: position 2,869,131 of record NZ_CP119392.1, on the reverse strand, counting down.
TGCGAGCATCAGGCGATCCAGTTGAAGCTCGGAGAGATGGCATCGCGCGTGGAAGCCTCAAAGCTGCTGATCGAAAGCGCCGCGCGCGCCTACGACACGGGCCAGCGCTGCGACATGGAAGCGGGCATGGCGAAGTATTTCGCCACCGAAACCGGCGCGTTCTGCGCGGAAGAGGGCATGCGCATCTTCGGCGGCTACAGCTATTCGACCGAGTACGAGATCGAGCGCTTCCATCGCGACGCGATGCTGATGTGCATTGGTGAAGGCACCAACGAAATGCAGCGCATCATCATTTCCAAGCAGTTGGTGGCGCGTAACCCGATCTGAGTGGTGCCGGATTGCCAGGCTTCCCGGAGTTGGACGATTTTCGCTGCCACGCGTGAGCGCACGCTGGCAGCCATTCACGCACAGGTAGCCTCATGAGTTCTCTTCCGCTGCAGGGCATTCGCATTCTCGCAGTCGAACAATACGGCGCCGGCCCGTACGGCTCGATGCATCTGGCCGACCTGGGTGCGGAGGTGATCAAGATCGAGTCGCCGCCGGGTGGTGATGTGTCGCGCGCCACCGGTCCGTATTTCCTGGGTGAAGGCGACAGTCAGTTTTTCCAGACCTTCAATCTCAACAAGCGCTCGTTGCGACTGGACTTGAAGACGGCTGCCGGGCGCCAGGTATTTGAGCGACTCGTCATCACGGCTGATGCGGTACTCAACAATCTTCGTGGTGACCAGCCGGCCAAGTTGGGGCTGGATTACGCCACGCTGGGCAAGCTCAATCCAAAAATCGTCTGCGCCCACCTGTCGGCCTACGGGCGTGACAACGAACGTGCCGCGTGGCCGGGCTACGACTATCTGATGCAGGCCGAGGCTGGCTTCATGTCGCTCACCGGTGAACCGGGTCAGCCGCCGTCGCGCTTCGGCCTGTCGATGGTTGACTACATGACCGGCACCACGATGGCGATGGGGCTGCTGGCGGCGCTGCTTGGCGCTGGACGCAGCGGAATCGGTCGTGACGTGGATGTCAGCCTGTTCGACGTGGCCTTGCATCAGCTCAGCTATCCGGCCACCTGGTATCTCAACGAGGGGCACGAGACCACCCGGCTGGAGCGTTCGGCGCATCCCAGCACGGTGCCGTGTCAGGTCTACCGCACGGCTGATGGCTGGGTGATGGTGATGTGCATGCTGGAGAAGTTCTGGCAAACCTTCATCGCCGGCATCGACTGCCCGTCACTGGCGACTGATGCACGCTTCGCCGACTTCCCGGCACGCCGCGCCAACCGCGAGGCGCTGACGCCACTGGTCGACGAAGCGCTGATGCACCACGACACCGCCTACTGGGTGGCGCAGTTTGCCGGCAAGATTCCGATTGCGCCGGTACTGGATGTCGCCCATGCGCTGGACAATCCGTACGTGGAGCGGATCAACATGCTGCAGTCAGTCGAGCACCCGCAGGGCACGCAACGGATGCTGCGCAGTCCGATCAAGTTGAACGGCGAGCGGCTTTCCGGCACGGCCTGTCCACCGCTGAGTGCAGATTCCGATGCCTTGCTGGAAGAACTCGGCTACTCCGCGCAGGAACGCGGGCAACTGGTATCGCAGGGTGTGGTGTAAGTACATCGTTGCCACGATGATCGACAGCACTGCCCGGAGACTCTGATGAAACTGGAAGGCGTGCGCGTACTCGAACTGTCGCTGTTCCTGCCGGGTCCGCATTTGACCATGACGATGGCCGACCACGGCGCGGATGTGATCAAGGTCGAGCCACCCACTGGCGAGCCGGTGCGTGAAGTCGGCCTGAAACAGGCTGGCGTGTCCACGTGGTTTCGCAACACCCACCGCGGCAAGCGCTGCATCGTGCTGGACCTGAAGAGCGACGACGGCAAGGCAGCCTTCGACAAGCTGGTCGCGTGGGCTGATGTGGTGGTTGAGGCCTTCCGCCCCGGGGTAGCCCTGCGTCTGGGCATTGACTACGCGCATTGCCGCGCGATCAATCCGCGCATCATCTATTGCTCGATCAGTGCGTTCGGGCAGACCGGTCCGAAGGCCACCCGGGCCGCCCATGATCTGGCGATGCAGGCCGACAGCGGGGTGGTCAGCCTCAACCTCGGGCCGGACGGTTCGCCGGCTTCGCCGCATATGCCGGTGGCCGACATGGCTGGCTCGCTGACGGCGCTTTCCGCCATCCTGATGGCGTTGTATCGCCGCGAGAAAACCGGGCAGGGCGACTACATCGACCTGTCGATGCAGGACGCGTTGATGGCGTGGCTGCCGAATGTGCTTGGCCCGCCCTTTGCCGAGCATCGCGATCCGGTCGTGAAGGAAGAGCGCAGTTGGGGCGGCAACGCGATGTATCGCCTGTATCGCTGCAGTGATGATCGCTGGCTGGCGCTTGGTGGCGCCGAGCACAAGTTTGCTGACAACCTGCTGGCTGCGTTGGGGCGGTCGGACCTGGCGCCGCTGTGTCAATTGCGACCGGGCAGCGGCCAGGATCCGGTCAAGGCGTTTTTGTCTGAAACGTTCGCCACGCAGACGCTGGCCCACTGGTGCGCGTTGCTGGAAACGCTCGACGTCTGCTGGGCGCCGGTGAAAACGCTGACCGAGGCCTTCAACGACCCGCATACGCAACAGCGTGGCATGGTCTGGGAAGCGCCTGATGGCGGTATGCATCTGGGCATCCCGATCCGTTTTGCTAACGAGCCGGGTCGCATCAATCCCCATCTCGACGCGTTGGGTGCTTCGACGGCGGACGTGCTGGCGGAGCTGAAACTGAAGTAGTCGGCGCATGTCATGCCGGATAGAAAAACACGCCCCGAACGGGGCGTGTTTCGTTTGGTCGCGACTACCGGCAAACCTACTTCCAGCGTGATTTTCCACGCACGTAACGGCCCGCATCTTCCAGCGAAGTCGGCAGGTATGCTGACCACAGGTTAGGCGGGAATTGCGGAACGTACGTATCGAACACATCGCGATACAGGTCCATGTGCACGATCGGCTGGCGGTGGCGCGCGCGCAGCTCGGCGATGGGTACGCGTCCGACGACCAGTTGTTCGTCCTTGCTGGTGGCCTGCGCCATCGGCTCGCCACTGGGGCCGTAGAACGCGGTTCCGCCTGCGCCGGGATCATCGAAGAACGGGCCGTTGTCCGGCGAGATCGAGTTGTTGACGACCGAGCTGTAGACGCCGTTGTACATCGCAGTGGCACCGATATCCATCGGCGAGAAGCCACCCGATGCGGTACGCAGGAACACCTCGGCGCCCTTCATCGCCAGTGCGCGGAACAGCTCCGGTTCGCGCTGGGTCGAACTGGTGCTGATATTGCCCAGTGGCGTGCGGTGTACCGGCAGCACGGCATCGCGGCCGTACATTTCCACGTAGCGGTCAAGTACATCGTTGATGGTTGTGGTGAACAACTCGAAGTCGGGGAACACGCCCTTGATGTTGCGTGCCTTCCAGTCCTTGCCGACGATCTCGCCCTTGTTGTTCATCACCGTGGTGATGGACAACACATGACCCGGCCAGTCCGGGTCCTTGGCGTAGGCACCGAACACGATCCAGGTGTCGTACTGGCGCGCTTTCTTGGCCAGCGCCTCGGTTTCCTCACCGGGGATTTCGATCGAGAACTTGTTGATCTCCGCGCGATCCCATCTGCGCCAGCCGGACAGCGGGAACTCGTGAAACTGCAGCAGGTCAGGCTTGGCGCCGTAGTAGAACGAGTTGTCGATCAAGCGCAGCATATGCGCGAGGTTTTCCTTCATCCCCGCTTTCCAGTTGCTCGCATCGAACGAGTGCACGCGCGACTGCACCAGCCCCAGCGTCCAGCTTGGCTTGGCCAGTTCGACGGTGTCATAGGTGCCGTCGGTGCGCATGTCGATGGGTTTGCCGGTCTTTGTCGGGGTGGCAGCGTGGGCCGCGCCGCCGATGCCAAGCACACCTGGCGCGACCACGCCCATGGTAGCTACGGCGGCGCTTGCTGCCGTGGCTGCGGTACTGGAGAGAAACTTGCGTCGTGAGTTATCCATGGAATTTCCCGAAGCTGCGTGAATTGCCCTCAACGAACGGGCAGGACGGACAGGCGACATGCCTTCCGCCCGGGGGATTGGATCAAGGCTCCAGTGGCTCGCCCGCAAAGCTCACGCCGGGGATCTGTTTCCAGTTGTGGCTGACGCGGTGTTCGTCGATCAGGGTGCGCTGGATCAGCCGGCCGCCCTTGTACCACTGCCAGGTGCGGTGACGGTAATTGCCACAATCGGATAACTGGATCATCTCGTAAAGCTCGATGTCGCCCTCGCCCTTGCGGCTCCAGTGCAGCATCAAGGTGCGATGAAAGTCGTCTTCCGGAATTTCCGTGCACCAGCCGTAGATCAGCTCGTTGTCGAAAATGATCCGGCCGAACGAATACGTGGTGGGGAAGTCGCGCACTTCGGTGCGGCCATCCGCCCAGCTGTACTGGTTGGTCTGGTGGTAGGGCATCTTGTCGTCGCCGGTGATGCGACAGATCAGACGCGAGCGGTGCTCGTCGGTCTTGTTGCCTTCGGTGTCGTAATAGCGATAGTCACCGTCCCATACGCCCTCGTGGCGGGCCAGTGCGGGCATGTGCCGTTTCATGTCGATCATGCGTAATCCTCTTTTCAGGGTATGGCGGGTAATGATTCAGTGTTCGCGCATCTGCTCGATCATGTCGGCCAGCGGTGGCTCGGCCGAGCCGTTTTCGAGCGCTTCGGTTTCCTGCTGCACGATGCGTAGCACGCGGGCAATGTAGTTCTGCATCCAGCGGCCACGCTCGGCTTCGCCTTCGGCATCGGGATGGAACTGCTCGATTTCGGCACGGCTCAACAGGCCTTTGCTTTCCATCACGCGTTCCAGTGCATCCAGCCGCTGACGGGTGACCGAATGTTCCATCGCGATCACCATCGCAATCGACAGCACGCGCTCGACGTCGGGGTCTTTAAAGAAATAGGGGCGCTTGCCTTTGGCGCGAGAACCGGCCAGGGCGATCGGGTCGATCGAATCGATATCGGTCATTTCCATGCTCCAAACATCGTCCATAGTGCGGCGCGACCAAAGTCCTCGCCCTCGTTGCTGGCGACCGGGAAGATGCTGCGGTCGACCACGCCGGCCACCTTGGTCTCGAAATACTTCGCTGGGTCGAAGCCGGCGTCGATCATCATCTGGCGCAAGTCATATTCATGCATGACACTCCAGAACGGCTCGTTGTTGTTGTAGGCGTCCCAGTCGCGCACGAACTGCTCGTACAGGTCCATGCCGGGGTACTGCGGCTGCTCCAGGTGTGCCGTCAGGCCGCCCGGCGCGAGCAAGCGTTCGACTTCACGCAAGGTTTTTGGCATCGACTTGGCCGAGCTTTCGTGCCAGAACATGGCGCTGCTTATCAGGTCGAAATGGCCGTCCGGATAGCCGGTTGATTCGGCATCGACCTGGCGGAATTCGAGATTGGTGACGCCCATCGAACGCGCACGGGCGTGGGCGTAGCGCAGCATTGGCGCGGCCACATCGATCGCGATCACTTCGGCATCCGGGAACGCTTGCGCCAGTGGCACGACGTTGTGACCGACGGTGCAGCCAAGGTCGAGGATGCGCTTGGGTTTGAAATCCGGGTATTTCTCTTTCAGCCACTGCGCCAGTGCCTGGCCGCCGCCATCGTTGTAGCGCCCGAGCATGCCGCCGGTGGTGGCGAAGATGCCCGCGTCATAGTTGGCGCCCGCGGAAATGTCTTCAGCCACCACTTCGGTGTGATAGCCGCCCGGCATGCAGTGAATGTCGACTGCACTGACGTGGCGCGGGATCACCACCGACGGATCGAGCTTGAGCGTCGGCGCATTGGTGTTGAGTGCGCGTGCCTTGGCCAGCAAGGGCTTGAGCTGGCGGAACACCAGGGCGCGGCCGGCCTGCTGGCGCATCTCCATGGTATTGCGGCGCAGCGCGCTCCAGGTCTGATAGATCGAATCACCGAGCATCGCCTTGCGTACTTCCTGGCGCGTCTGCGGCTCGCGTCCCTGTTCCTTCTCGAACGCCGGCTTGGCACGCTTTTCGTAGGCCACCCGGACTTTGGGACTGAGCTGGGTGGACAGATAGCCATTCATGTTGGCGAGGAAGTCGAAGCGTGCGGTGTCGTCATGCCCGCTTTCGGGGAAGACGCCGTGGCGACCGACATGCTGCCAGCTGGGTGGGGGAGTTTGTTGGCTCATTGGATATCTCCGTGCTGCGAACGGGAAACGCGTTTGCCGTGGGGTGTCGCTGGTGATTGTGGGGACAAACACCGGCAACGGAATGAACTTGAATCAGTGGACCATGATGGTCAGCAATCCGCTGGTGTCCAGCGTACCGCTGTAGGGAAGCTCGGGGCCGCCGATCTGCATGGGTGCCGCAATATGCAAGCTGCCGTCACCCTCGTCGACTGAGGCAAAGTTGGCCGCGGTATAGGTGCCCTTGTTGAGCGCCGACGTATCCAGCTTGATCACCGTCTCCGGCGCGATGGTCAGCGTCGGCTGGCTGGGCCTGGCTGGGTTGTTGTCACCGGCGAAAATGCCGCCAATGTCGGTTCCTACCTTGAGTTCAGAACCGTGTGCGGGTGCGGCCACCTTGAACTTCAGGGTTCCGCCGCTGATGGTGAGATCCTGCTGGCTGGTCGGGTAGGTCGATTGCGCCTTGCTGTCGCCACGGATCGCGCCGATGAAGGACTGCGGGCCGACGTTGATCGTGCCGCCGGAAATGGTCAGGCTGCCCATCGGACTGCTGAAGCTGGAGCGGCCCATCATGTTCAGCAAGCCACCGCGAATGGCGCTGTTCGGTCCGATCACTTCGCCATTGACGAGGTTGATCACGCCGCCTTCCAGAAGGGTCTTCATGTTCCACATGGAGGGGCTTTCGGTGGGCGTGTGTGCAAGTTTCTCGCCGGTGCTGATGTTGAGCACCCCGCCTTTGATGGTGGCAACGAGGTCATAGGTACGCTCAAGCGCCAACAGGGTGGAACGGTAGTCTCCCTGCAGGGTGACCGAGCCACTATTGAGATTGAAGTAATGGGCCTGCGCTGACGCATTGCCTGCTGGTGCCGCGGAAACCACGCCGATCTTCAGCATGCCGTCCGAAACATGGATGACCGGGCCAGGCTGGCCCTGTAGCCCCACGTTGATGTCACCGTTGCTGGCGAGCGAAAGATACTTGCCCAGCGTCCAGCGATCACGATTCAGTTTGTGCCGATCGTCGTATTGCACGGCGGTCGGCTTGCCATCGACGGTTCCGTTGCTGGTGATGTTGCCACCGAGAATGTCGATACCGCTGCTGCCTTGCAGGATGGTGTCACCGCCGCCCCCGCTGGATACCAGTTCGCCACCGTTCCAGATCAACTGGCCGGCATCGGCCGAGATGATGTTCTGGTTGACCGAGTGGAAGTTGAAGTTGCCGCTGTTGACTTCAAGATTTCCGCTACTGCTGGTCAACTTCCACGCAGTTTTTTCCCGGGCGGCCGCGACTTCGTTGGCCGCCGCCAAAGCTGCAAGCGCGTTGGCTTCGGTGAGCTGCACCGGCGCCATTTTGTTTGCGTCGCTGGAAGTGAACGCGTTGTTGATGCGCTCCTTGTCACCGCTGGCGAAGATGCTCTTGATCTCGTCGGCGGTATATAGGTTGTAACTCGCTTCAGGACTGCCGGGCTGCTGTGTCGGCTTTTCCTTGTTGTAGAGCGAAATGCTCTTGCCACGCGCAAGCTCGATGCCACGGGCGTAATTCACGGGTTTGGCAGTGCTGAAGTGGCCACCGTTGATGACCAGTCCGTGCTGACCCGTCATCACTACCGTTGCGGCGTGGGTGCCGTCGGCTACCCGGACGAACTTGCCCTTGGTGATCCGGTCGATCTCGAACTGGTGCACGCCTGCGGGGAATTCAATCGCGCTGGGCAACTCCGCAGCAAAGACAGAAGAGCCGAGGGCAAGCGCCAGTGAGAGTGTCAGAAACGAGGCTTTGAATGCCATGCAGGGGCTCTCTTGGCACGGGTGAGCATGTGCCGGGTTGCAGTCTTTCGAGCATAGGCTTAATGTCCGGACAAATGCAACTGCAAGTTTTTGTGGCAAAGCGATTGGGACGGGCGAATCGGCGGTGGAAGGAAAGCCTCCCTGTTTTTGCGCAGCACTCTGCTGGGCAATTTGTCGCAGCTGAGTCTGTCGAGTGGACAATATTGATTTAATGATATATTCATAGATCATATTAAACGTGACCTGCCATGTGTCGAGTTGTTTCTTCCTCACGGCTGGTCTTCCCTTCCTGGAAGCTGAGCGAGATGAACAATGGACAGACGAAATTTTCTCAAGAGCGCGGTTGGGGTTGCCGGGATGGCCGGTGTGGCGGCAATCGGATTGGGTGAGGGCACGGCGATGGCACTGGGTTCGGGCACGCAGCGTAGCGATGTCATCGTGATCGGCGCGGGGTTGGCCGGGTTGGCCGCGGCTTATGCGCTCGAATCGAGCGGGGCTCGGGTCACCGTGCTGGAGGCGAATGATCGCGTCGGCGGACGTCTGCACACAATCGAACATGACGGTATGCGTTTCGAAGTGGGCGGGGTGCAGGTGGGCGGCGGCTACACGCGCATTCATGCGCATGCCAAGCGGGTGGGCGTGACTATCGCGCCGCCAAAGGTGGATGTGCAGTTGGGTGGGCCTACCACCTTGCTGGTTTCAGGTCAGGCGTTGTCATCGACGGATTGGCGCGACAGTCCGCTGAACACTTTGAAAGGTCGCGAGCATGTCATTCCGCCGCCGGGTCTGCTGTATGCGGCGATGGCGCAGGCGGCTTTGCCCAAGCTGGCTGGTTGGGACGACCCAGCCAACCTCGCGTTGGATATTCCACTGCGCGACTATCTCGCCAGCAAGGGCTGGTCGGGGCAGGCGCTGGACTGGATGGATGTGGCCAACAGCTACACCTCGTTGCGCACGATCAGCGCACTGGATGCCTTGCGTCGCAATGCCGAACCACGTTTCGGCGGAAGGGATGTGCCGGGCTGGGTTACCGGTGGCAGCCAGGCGTTGCCCATTGCAATGGCGGCCTCGCTGAAGTCGCCACCGATCTTGCGCACCGAAGTGGTTTCCATCGAGCAGGGTTCGCGCGGCATCGAAGTCATTTGTCGTGGCGGACGTCGCTATCATGCCGACCATGTGATCGTTACGGTGCCCAGTGGCCCGTTGAGCCGGATCAAGATCAACCCTGCGCCGC